>CAZNPL010000054.1:0-34918 GCA_964574815.1 uncultured Phycisphaeraceae bacterium | reverse complement strand
AAAGAACGTCCGCTGCCTGCGGTTGCCGCGCTGCGTCAGGTGATGCGGCAAACCAGGGGCGACGACACGAGCGATCCGGGGCATGCCATCACTCTACAAACTTCCCGCCGGCGTGGCAACAGAAATAGATATGGCGTCCCCGGAATTCAGCGGAATTCAGCGTCCCCGGAATTCAGGGAATTCACACGTCCGGAATTCACCGTTTTCGGTGGTCGGCATCCACGGTCCGGTGATTGTCTCAAGTCAAATCGATCGCGCGTTGTGCTCCGGCGATCACTGTCGACAAGGGGGGCTTCTTCGCGCGGGCACCCGTACGCATCTCGCCAAGCCAAGTTGCTCCAGCGCGCGTATCACGAGGTAGCTGAGGTCGAGCTCCCACCATCTGAGACCGTGTCGAGCGGAGTACGGAAACGCATGGTGGTTGTTGTGCCAGCCTTCGCCCAGGCCGAGCACGCCGAAAATGAAGTTGTTCCTGCTCAGGTCGCCGCGGTCAAACGGGCGGCTACCCCACAGATGACAGATCGAGTTGATACTCCAGGTCACGTGGTGCCCAAGAAAGATTCGAACAAGACCGCCCCAGAGGAGGCCCAGTAGTGCGCCCGTCCAAGTGCCCGTGAGGAACCAACCAAGGACCGTCGGAATCAGCAGGCCAAGAAACACCCAGAGCCCGAACAGGCGACTCGTGATGCGTACCAGCGTGTCGGACTGCAAATCTCGAATGTATCGCTTGAGATTCGGGTAGTCGGCTTTGAAGATCCACCCAATGTGGGCGTGCCAGAATCCGGCGATGGTGCCGCGGAAGCCGCCACCGAAGTGATGCGGGGAGTGCGGGTCTTCCGCTTTGTCGCTGTGCTGATGATGTCGGCGGTGGACGGCGACCCATTTGAGCACCGGCCCCTGGACGGCCATGGAGCCGAAGACGGCCAACAGAAACTTGAGCGGCCGAACTGTTTCAAAAGATCGATGCGCGAACAGACGGTGATAGCCGACTGTGACGCCGAGGCCCGTGGCCATGTACATGGTCAACAACAGCGCCAATTCGACCCAGGTGACCCCCCATCCCCAGAAGCCGTAAACGGCCACGAGGAGTCCGACGAAGGGCGCTATCAGGGCAACAAGCGTACCGATCTTTTGCCCCGCCGAAATCGGCGTCGGCTGCACTGCATCTCGACTGGTATCTGCCATTGTCATCTCCAGATCACGTTGAAGCGAGGACCGGCAGGGCGGTCGTTTGCGTGTCGTCTGCCGCTGGAAGAGCGGGCTCCGTCGCATGGCGGCCGGACCGGCTCGCAGCGGGCAGCGCGTGAGCGGCGGTCGTCCCGTCGACGGCCCGAAGCGGGATTGTGTGCATCGGCGGCGCGGTCTTGCGCCGGATCTTTCCGAAGCGCAGACGCAGAGTCCATCCGAACGTCTTTCTGACAGTCTGCGACAGACCCCACATGCCGGCTGACTGCCAGACCGCATCGAGCAGGTACGGCTTGGTCCTCGGTCGCAACAGCGCGAGCCCCAGGCGAAGCGGGTTGTAGAAATAGGCGTAACCGATCAGGATGTTGATCTGCTTGCGCCACGGCTTGGGGTGGTGCGAAGCGATGACGTAGTTTCCACCGAGCATGTGCTCTTCGACCTGCCGGCCCCCGACGCTGTCATACGCCATGCCCGACACATAGGTTCCCGAGAAAAGCTTCGATCCGGTGGCGGGAACCAGCATCAGGATCTGCATGCTGATGGCGCCGGCTTTCCGCAAGAGGCGCAACTGGTTCAGCAGTCCGAACGGCTTGGGTCCGAAGCTGACCAGCGGCTGCTCATCATAGTGCATCATCATCGGCATCGGCGAGATTCCGCTCTTTTGAAGCAGTCGGAACGCCTCGCTCGTCTTGTCAACGCTTTGTCCCTTCTTGACGAGCGTTGCGGTCATGTCCTCGACGCCCAGCCACAGATAACGGGCGCCGGCCTTTCGAATCAGCGGAAGATGATCCCGCAGTTTCAACGTGTCGTGTACCGTAACCTCGGTCGCCCAGTGAAATCGATGACGGGGCCTTCTCTCGCGGGAGCGTACCTGCGCCAGCGTCTCGACGATTTCGAGCGTTCGTTTCTCGTGGTTGAAGAAGTTGTCATCGGCCCCGAAGAAGAACCGGACACCGAACTCGCTTTGGATGCGGGTCATTTCGTCCGCGATGCGCTCGCCGCTCTTGAGGCGGTGCTGTCGCTGATTGTACGCCGGAATCGGGCAGTACGGACATGCGAACTTGCAGCCGAAGGTCATCACAAGCGATCCGATCGGACTGTAGCGCCCCACCTGACTCGCAGGCAGGGCGTGAGTGGCCAGCGTTGCTCCGCGGCTCGGCTTCTCCAGCAACCGATAACCGAGCACCGGGTGGGGCAATTCATCGAGGTTGCCCAGAAGCCGCTGCATGCCCGTGTCGACCAACTCCCCGGCGGCACCTTCGATTTCCGATCGCGCGTAGACCAAGCCGGGGATATCCTCGAGCACGCCGCTGTTGCGCGCCCGGACGAAGGCTGACCGAAGTGATTCGTGCCGTCCCCGGACGTTCAGCAGGGCCTCGACCAGACTCAGCAGCACGTATTCTTCGCCGGTCACCGCCACGTCGGCGCCCCATGGGTCCTGCGGATCCGTGCCGAACACGGCCCATGGCTCGTAGATCACCTTCGGGCCGCCTGCGATGATGAGCGGGCGGCGGGACGGTTCGATTCGGCAGGCGTCGCGGATGAGCTCGTTGCACGCGGCGGTATGAAGCTGCATGCTCGAAACCATGAAGATGTCCGGAATGCGTCCGTCCACACGCATCTGCGACGGACGGAAGTTTCGATTCCATTGTTGCAGCACGATGCGCGTCTTCTCGAATCCCGCGTCCGCCATGGCAGAGCCGATCGCGCGGACTCCGGCCGGCGCCATGCGCATGTCGGCGTAGATGAACGGCAGCATGCGGGTTCGGTGATCGAACGCGCACGCGATGACGCTTGTCAGGTCGTGCCGCGGGGCCATCCCTCGCACGCGGCGGCGTAAATCGAGCATCTCGCCCGGCCTCAGAAGTTCGTCACCCCTTGTTCGACGAGGAAGTTCCATAGGCTACTCGCTCCCAGTCATGGTTCGCCGCAGCTTCAGCCGCGGCCCTGAATCTGTACTCTTAATTTCCAGGCTCCTGTTCGTCATCGCTTTCGAGACCGCTTCGTCCAAGAGCAGAACGCTTCGACCATCGTGCGCGAATTCCGTATCCCTCGTGCGCGATTGGTCCGGGCGCAGCCGCCAGCCTCCTTGCCGTCGCGTAAGCCTCAGGGCCACGCCTTGCTCACGCTTCTTGCGACTCAGCTAACTCGACAAGCGATCCAGCGCGCCGACTGTTACCGTAAGTATGTTTCACCATCCGTTCGTACCAATTCGAAACCGTCCGGCGAACAGCGCTCACCCGTTTGTCGTGGGCGATCCTGCGCCCTTTGGCCCTAATAGCCATATGCGAAAGCTCGCGCGTCTGCCTCGTGACTGCCTCATGATCATACGTTTACCGTTTTGCTCGTCCGCGTCATTGTGGTCTCCATCCGTTGGCTGGCGGACTGAGTCTTCATGCTGCTCGCTCAGCCGAGAATATCGAGTATTCTCTCGACGGTTCCGTCCATGCGTTCGGGCGTCAGAAATGCCCGGGCCTTGATCTCGGCCTGGATCGCAGATACCTGGTCGCGGATCTCAGATGTCGGGGCGATCCGCAGCCGAGATTGAATGTCAAGCCGCGAAAGCGCAGTTCCCGCCAAGGGTAGCCCTACTTCATCCTGGAGGGGCGGGCCGGTCGGCGGCGGTACCGTGTTCGCCTTATTCGTGCTCAAAGCGACCCGGTCCGAGGCTTCGCTGCTGCCGATTACTGAAACGGTCTTCACTGGTGTCACGTCCATGTACGTCTCCCGTCATTCGTGTGGTATTCCACTGGTATTCCACTGAAAGATGACTCCGTTGATTGCGGTGTACCGACTGCCGATCTGCCGCGCCTTGCTCGGATCGGACTCATCCACCGCACTCGTCCTGGGGGTTTTGGAGACGCCCCGTCGGGCCGACCCGAAAGCAAAAAAGCCGACGTAATCGATCACCTGCAGGTGTCCGTCCACGTCGGCTTACCCGTCAACGAGCCTCCCGGCCCAGCCGGGCTGCCCTTCGTCACGTCATCCGAAAGCTTCGATCGGGGCGGTTGTGGCGTACTCGACCACGGCCGCCCTCCTAATTTGACCTAATTATAGTGCGTCGGTGCGCGATTGCTTGCCGAATTGGTGAGAATTAGGTAGTTTTTCCCTCGTGCTCGGAGTCCCCCTCTGCGGGCTACTTAAATTAGACGTAAGAGGTCAGCCAGCTGCAATCGGAGGAGCGGGTTAAAGTAAGAATGTAATTGCGCTGGGGCTCATGGTCTGGTATGCCATGAGGCATGCGGCCAAGGAAGTCGAGATCTACTGCGGCTCAAGGATTGGTCGAAGCCACCCTCCATGGCGAGCTCACCGAACAGCAGGCACGGCGACTGTACCAACTCGGCCCCGACGCTGTGGCACTCGCACTGCTGGCCGCCAGCAAACGCATCGCCGAATTGCAGGGGCTATCCCGCGCACAGCCTCCCTCTCCCGCAACGCCGTCCGGCATGGTGCCCATTCACACCAAGCCGAACACCGCCAAGCGGCGCAACAAAAAGCCCGGGGCCAAGCGAGGTCATCCCGGCCACCGGCGCAAGAAGCCCGAGCGGATTGATGATCATCAGACGCACCGACTCAAGCGCTGTCCCTGTTGCGCGAACTGGAGAAGGTGGATCAGCACAACCAGAGCGTCGAGTGGCGGGTGTTCGCCAGGAAGCTGCGCCGACTCTTGCGGGATGCGATCCGTCTGCGCAAGCGCCCCGACTTCACACCCGATCGGTACAAGAAGGAGGCGTTGCGGCTGGGGCGTCGTCTCGACGCGTTGGCGCTGGCCGAATACCGCGACCCGGATGCCCAGCGTTTGGGCCAGCGACTGCTGCGTCACAACGACTACATCCTGACCTTCCTGGACTATCAGAACGTTCCGTATGACAACAACTTTGGAGAAAGGCAGATCCGGCCGGCCGTGATACTGAGGAAGAACAGTCAATCGAACCGCTCGGATCGCGGCGCGGTCACGCAGGCCGTCCTGATGAGTGTCTATCGCACGCTCCGCCTCCGCGGCCTCAACCCAACCAAGACAATCGCCGACGTTCTTAAAACCTACCTGACAACTGGGAATCTGCCGCCGCGTGCCGGCCGGTTTCTCGATTCTCCGAAAACCGAACGGGGCCGGTCTGGCGCTCAACCTCGCGGAACGATTCGCTTGCGGGCCTGCGTGCCTCGGCCCGACTTCGCTGCCTCCGTGCGTTTGTCTGCTCCGATTTCATCGGGTAGGATGCCTCCGCTGCCAGCTTCGGACCGGCCGGAGGCGGCAATCGAGAATGCCTGTCACACACGGAGATCGAATTGATGACCAACGCGGAAGGTGATTATTGCGCACAAGATACAGCGAACGTTGATCGACACGCAACCTTCTTCGGTGCGGCGTTATATGCCTTGCGGACCTGGGCCGGCGTGCGCTTTATCTTAGGTGTGGCGCTCCTCCTGTTCGTCGGGCAGCTCACAAGCTGCGCCGCCGCGCCCGCGCCCACCGGGCAGAAGTTCGCCGTGCTGTACGAAGTCTCCGGGACATTCGATGACTGCACCGTCTTCTACATCACCCGCCGGGACGGCGTCGGCCCCGACGACGTCAACGAGGGCGGAGAGGTCGTTCAGGAAGACGTCGCCCTTCCGTGGTCGCATACGTTCGACGTCACCGTCACCGCGATGCGGCCGTTCAATACGCAGATCGGCGCCGTGTGCACCTCGGACACGTCCGAGCAGGTGCAGGCCAGCGTGTCGGTCAACGGCGTCGAGGAGGACGCCGCGCAGGAAACGGGCCAGAACGTCAACGCGCAGGCCGAGTTCACCCTGACGGCCGGCTGATCTGCGCGGAGAACGGCGTCGGAGCACGATCACGAAACTGACGGCCCGTTCGCGCGGCAAACATAAGCGTTCTCTAATCATTCTTGGGCGCCGATTCGTCCGCGCCTAGGCTGTCTCGGTATAGTGACGGCGCGGAGTCTGGAGTCGGCGTCGCGAGTGAACTGCTTCGCGACGTGGCGCGGCTCGAGGTCAAGGCGCGCGGACTCCTCCGCCGTTCTTCGATTGCATCGTGCGGCTGTCCTTGTGCAAAGACCCGATGAATGTTGGAGGTGCTGCCGTGAAGCGAACGAGTATGCTTGCGTGTCTGCCGATTCTGGCGCTGGGACTCTTCGTGCCGGAAACGGCCTGTCAGGGAACCGCCAAGAGCCTGACCGGCGTTTCGATCACCGTTTCCCCGAGTACGATCGTCCTCGGTTGTGACAAGGGAGATCGGGTGACGGTGCATACGGACATACCGCTTTCGGAGGTCGATCGCGAGAGTCTGGCTCTCAACGGCGTCGCGCCGATCACGGTCAAGTCGGACAGCCGCGGTAACCTGGTGGCAAAGTTCGATCAGGAGGCGATAGAAGCACTTGTCGCGCCACCCCAGGCCACGCTGGTGTTGACTGGGACCACCACCGACGGCGATTACTTCCAGGGATCCGACGTCGTGCGGGTCATCGAGGATCCGTCGCCGCGGGAGTAGCATACTGCCGGCCGGCCGAGCGCCGCGCCTTGCCATACCGATCGCAACGGGTCACGATAACGGTCCGCCCGGCGTCGAACGAAGCGCCGGTGTGACTGACTGGTTCGGGACCGTTGCGTTTTCTATATCGATACTCGATCCGGAAGCCCGTTACGGCGACGGTGCTCGGTGTGCTGGTCACTCTGATCGTCGCGCCGGGGGCCTTGCGCCTCGAGCTGCGCACCGATGGCCACGCCCTGGTGCCGCCTGATGCGCCGGAGGTGCGGTTCGACCGCGCCGTCCGCGAGGAGTTCGGCATCGAAGATCCGTACGTGATCATGATCCGCACGGATCACCCTCACGGCATCTTCAACATCAAAACCCTCGAACTCGTTCGCAATCTGACCGAGGCCTTTCGCCGACTCGACGGCATCACCGAGGCGAGCCTCTTCAGCCTGGCCACCGAGCACACCTTCCGCGTCAAGCCGAACTCGCTCGACTACCGAACCTTCCTCGAATGGATGCCTGACACGCCGCAGAAGATGTACGAGCTCCGCAACGACCTCCGGCGGATTGAGCTCTACGACGGCACCCTGATCTCTGAGGACAAGCAAGGCACAGTCATCCTGGTCGGCGCACCGCCCGAGGCCGACCGCGTCGCGCTTTACCGCGAGATTAAGACGCTCGTCCAGCCCCACAACGACTTGCAACACCGCATCCACGTGATCGGCCCGCCCGTGGCCGAGGCCCTGCTGGGCACCCACATCCTCGAAGATCTCGGCGTGCCCGACGTCCTGCTTGGAGCCCGCGTCGAACGCGGCGAATCCGCCGACGCAGACAGCACGTCCGGATCGCTTTATGCGTTGCGTCGCTTCGTCGCCGAACACGTCGGTCTCGTGCCGGTGGCCATCGCCATCATGGCCGGCGTCTTTCTCATCGTCTTCCGCAGTGTAGTGGCCACCCTGCTGCCGCTCATGGAAGTGGGGGCGTGTCTCGCCTTCGTCTTCGGCCTGATGGGCTGGTGCGGCGTCCCGATCTATCTGACGATTGCCGTGCTGCCGGTGATTCTGACGGCCATGGGCGTGGCGGACGAGATCCACATCTTTCATCGATACAAGAAGCTCCTGCGGGAATACGTGGCGGACGACCACGTGGGCGTGCTGACGCGGACCATGGACGAGATGGCCCCGCCGATCGTGAAGACCTCCGTCACCACGGCGGTCGGGTTTCTGTCGTTCGGGCTGTCGCCGCTCGGGCCGGTGAAGGCCTTCGGCGTCTTCACCGCGGTCGGGATTCTCTTCTGCATGCTCTGGTCGCTGACCGTCATCCCGGCCCTTCTGACACTGATCCCGCCGGGAAGGATCATGCGCCTGCGCACAGTAAAGACAGGTGCAGGCCCCACGCCCCGCCTCAGTGTCGGGCGCTTCGCGATGCAAGGCGTCATGCGATCCCGGTTCGTACTGGCCGCGGCCGGGCTCGGGGTGGTGGTGCTGGCCGTCGACGGCGTCCGTCGCGTCGTGGTTCAGGACAGTTGGATCGAGGGCTTCGATCCGCAAAGTGACTTCCGCCGAGCAACCCGCGAGTTCAACGAGCAGTACTTCGGTACGCACGTCCTCCTGGTCTGCCTCGACGCAGGCCACGAATCAATCACCGGCGAACTGACGTCCGAGCAGTTCGGCGCCCACACGATCACGATCCCCGGCGATCGTGTGGAGGACGCGGCGCGGCTCACCCGCAGTTGGATCACCCTGACGATGCCTGATCGCACAAACCAGCCGGGCCGCAGGCGCCCCATCAATGAGTGGTCATCGTGGATCGAGCGAGCAGAGCGCGACGGCGACCAGGTCGTGATCCACCTCCCTCGACGTGCAGGGACGCCGGGCTTCACCCTTCGCCCCCTGCCGACCGACCGTATCGAGTTCTCAATCGACGCCGCACCGTTCCTCGACCCCCAAACGCTCGAGACCGTAGGCCGTTTCGAGGAGTGGATCCGGGGCTACCCGTCCGCCATGATCGGCGGCGCACACGGGCCGGCCGAGTACGTCGCCACATCCCACTTTATGGCCTACCCGAACACCGAGGGCTCGCGGCGCATACCGGACACGCCGAAAAGGGTCCGCTGGCTCTGGAGTCAATACAAGCGAATCCGCGGCCAGGAGCGATTCCGGCAGGTCGTGGATGAGGACTACGAACGGGCGCTGGTGACCGTGTTCATGAAGGACGCCAACTTCGTGGACGTCGGTTCGTTTTTGAGCGACGTTCGCGAGTATGAGCGGGCGCATCTCGCACCGAAGGGCATCACGGTCGGTTTCGCCGGTGACGTGGCCGTAAGCCAGACGCTCATCGAGGCGATCGTTTCGACGCAGGTTCGCTCATTGTTGCTGTCGCTGGTGGGGATCGTGGCCGTCACCGCCGTCCTGGCACGTTCTCTAGCCTGGGGGCTTTTCTGCGTGCTGCCGAGCGCCTTCGCGGTTCTGGTCAACTTCGCGGTAATGGGGTGGAGCGGTACGCCCTTGGGCGTGGCCACCTCGATGTTCGCCGGGATGACGCTGGGCATCGGTGTCGATTTCGCGATTCACTTTATCGAGCGGTTCCGGCTGATGTGTTCGCGCGGGCTGGCCGGCGATGCTGCGTTGATCGACGCCGGCATTCAGGTCGGCCCCGCGATCCTGATCGACGCCCTCGCCGTTGCGCTGGGCTTCGGGGTGATGGTCATATCCCGCGTCCCGGCCAACGCTCGCCTTGGCGTTCTGGTCGTGCTGAGCCTGTTCCACTGCGTCGTCGCGACGTTGATCCTGCTGCCGGCTTTGCTGCGCATCTGGGCGCCGCGACCCGCGCGGGCCCCCTCCGGCCTCTCAGTCGAGACGCCTTGAGGTCCGGCAGCGCTGTGGGCGTTTCACATCGACGAACCGGCGTTTCCTATAGGAATCGCCTCTGCCAACCTGATGGCGCTGCGCCTTATCGGAACTCGTGCCGCCACTTCGGATCGATGTGAAAGTATGCGCCGCGCACGTCCGACCTTTCGAGCATGCGGGCAGTATTCCTATGCGCCTTTTTCTGGTTCCCGGTGTTCGCCGGGTGCATGTCGGGACCCAGTGCGGCCCCACCGGCAATCCGGGTCGTACACGCCATGGCCCAGGAGCCTGATCCGGACCGCCGCCACGCGTTCGAGCAGTTGCACGGGGGTTGCACCTCCGACGAGACGGCCGGGATGCTCGAGCGCCTCGTCGACAGGCTGACTGATGAGAACTGGGACGGGCCGGTTGTTCACACGCACGTCCTGAAATCCGTGGTGCCCAACGCCTTCGTCCTGGCCGGTGGCGACGTTTACGTCACCCAGGGGCTGCTGGACCTCACCTGCACCGAAGACGATTTAGCTGCGGTGCTGGCGCACGAGTTGGGCCACCTGGAGGATCCGGCGGGATTTGAGGTCGCCGGCTTGACGATGACGGATCGACTCGAAGTCGAGGCGGAGGCTGATCGCCGAGCGGTCATGCGTCTGCTCGATTCAGGTTACGACGTAACGGCGTTGCTGCGCATGATCGATCGACTCGCCGAAGAACAGCCCCCGGGTTGGGCCGAAGACCGTCGAGCGCGGCTCGAAGGGCTACTGGGAAAACCGTTCGAGGACGATGTACCAGTTGTCCCAGGCGCATGCGACGCGGCCCCACACCTGGAACAAGAACTCTGACAAAGGTCAGCGACCCGCTTCGCACACCTCCGGGCCCGCCGGCTCGGCTGTGGCGGATTCGGCCAGCTCTACGATGATGTCGGTGATCTCCGGATACGTGCCGACCGGGACGTCGCAGATCACAAAGTGTGAACCCACCCGGCCGATGTGCGCGTCCAGACCGTTTCCGGCGGGCGGCACACCCATGCGAGCCGGCACATCGACGGCGGAGTGCTGCCCTCCACCAATCAGGAAGGGAACCACGATCGCGTTGTCGGTGCGAAGGCGGTCGCGCGCATCGTCGACGTATGGTTGTTCGTCGAGAAACGCGACCAGAACACCCGCTCCATCGAATCTGCGCCCACAGGCTGCAGCGAACTCGAAAGTGGCCAGCCGGCTGCTTCGTTGCCGCTGGGTCCCGTGCCCGACGATGACCAATGACGTATCCGCCGGGTGGAGGTCATGCCGATCAAGCAACTCTGCCACACGTCGTATGGCCGTCTCTGGAAGTGCGGGATGCGACCCGACCGGGCGGCTGCGGCGAACGCGGACTTTCTGAAAACGTCGGTTCGCCGCCAGATCCCTCAAAAGAACGTTGTGATAGTAAAACCCTTCACTCGTCATCAGCGGGACCACGGTCACGTCGTCGGCACGCATCTCGTCCAGAACGTCGGACAATCTCGGCTTGCCGAGATGGAACGCTGCGGTCACCTCGTCAAAACGGCCGAGCCGGGCGACGGCGTCCGCGCACGCTCGCACCAGCTCATTCGCAGCGGAGTCGTCGTACGAGCCGTGTGCTGCGATCACGAGTCCTGTACGCGTCATGCCACGTTCTCCCGCCAGGCATCGGGTGACCGGGTCTCCATGCGCTGTGGTTTGAGCACTTCGAGTCCGATGTCTTCCCGTGTCGCCTTCTCCGCGCCGGTAACGCGGCGTCGCGGCTCCTCACGTTTCATCAGCCGCTGATAATAGTCGCCCAAGCCCTCCGACGTTCGCCGCTTTGCCGCCCAGCTTTCAAGCAACGGGCGTAACACGGCCACGAACTCGTCGGATTTGACGTCGGCCGCGTAGAGGTCGGCCATTCGATCGCCTTCGATGCGTCCGCCGACGTACACATTGTAGTTGTCGGGTCCCTTGCCGACGAACGCAATATCGGCCGTATAGGGTCGAGCGCAGCCGTTCGGGCAGCCGGTCATGCGAACCGTCAACGGCTCATCCCTCAGCCCCAGCGCCTCGAGCTCTGCTTCGAGCTGATCCGTGACCGAAGGCATCACGCGTTCGGCCTCCGAAAGCGCCAGCCCGCACGTCGGCAGGGCGGGGCATGCCATTGAGTAGCGCTTGGCCGCGGAGAGCTGATCGCTCGGCAGGACTCCGTGACCGGCGAGAAGCCGTTCGACGCCGTTGCGGGCGTCCTCATTGAGATCGGTCAGCAGGATGTTCTGATGGGGCGTGAGCACGACGCCGGGCTGGTATCGCTCGATCAACGTGCGCAGCGCCGTCTTGGTGCGCCGCCCTTCCTGGTCGATGACCCGGCCGTTCTCCACGAAGACACCGTAAAAGAATCTCCCGTCGCCCTGCGCATGCCAGCCGAGATGATCGTGAGCAGGGATCGGTCGCAACGGGCGGAATTCTGCTAACTCGAAGTCGACCCGGCGGCGGAATTCGTCCCGGAACCAGTCCATCCCTTGCTCGGCCAGCAGGTATTTCAGGCGGGCATGCTTGCGGTCGGCCCGGTTTCCGTGATCGCGAAAGATGGCCGCCACGGTCCGGGTCGTGTCAACGGCATGCTCGGGTGCGACGAAGCCAAGCGGCTCGGCGAGGGCTGCAAAGGTGTCGGCCCGGCTGTGCGTCATGCCCAGACCACCTCCGACAACCACGTTGAAACCGAGCAGCTTCCCGTCTTCGACCAGAGCGATCAGGCCGACGTCGTAGCTGTAGGCATCGACACAGTTGTCGGAGTCCAGCGCAATCCCAGTCTTGAACTTGCGCGGAAGATAGTGATCGCCGTAGAAGGGCTCCTCCTCCTGCGTGGTCACCTGCTGTTCCCCGTCCAGCCAGATCTCATGGTAGGCTCGCGTCTGGGGTCGGAGCTGCACCGCGATTTCTCGCGCCGTCCGTCGCAGCGTGGCATGGGCCTCATCGTTCAACGGGGCCGGGCAGGCCATCACGTTCCGCTCCACGTCGCCGCAGGCGGACAGCGTCGTGATCAGATCGTCGTTGATCTGCGCCATCAGCGGCGACAGGTCGTTCTTTCCGACGTAATGGAACTGCAGGCCCTGACGGTTGGTGATGCGCAGGGATTCAAAGCCGTAGTGGTCGGCCAACGCATCCAGGCGCAGGTACTGTGCGCCCGTCAGGACGCCCCCCGGTATGGCGGCCCGGATCATGAAGCGGTAGTCGCGTTCAAGGCCCTCAGCTCGCCGTTCCTTCCGCACGTCCCGGTTATCGTACTGATAGACGCCGTGAAATTTGAGGCACTGGATATCGTCGTGTTCGAAATGCGTCTTCTCCGAATGGAGCACTTCTGCGATGGTGCCGCGAAGCTTCCCGCTCCTCTTCTTGGCGATCTCGACCTTGGACTCTCCTTGTTTGTGCTTGGTAGTCATGGTTCTGTTTTCTCCGACCCTGTTGATTGAAACCTGCCAGGCCGCTCGCCCCGTCAGATGCCGTCTCCGTGCAGACCGCACTCCGTTTTGCTCGCGCCGTTCCACCGGCCGACGCGCGTGTAATCCGTGACCGACGACCCCGGCACCGGAGACGTGCAATGCGTACATCCCACGGTCGGGTATCCCCGCTCGTGCAATGCGTTGTAGGGCACGTTGTTGGCTTGGATGTACTCCCAGACCTGAGGCCGCTCCCAATGTGCCAGCGGATTGATCTTGAGCACCTGGAACTTCCAGTCCCACTCGATCACCCTCAGCTTGGCCCGGGCGACGGACTGGCTGCGGCGCAGACCTGTGATCCAGACGTCCACGCCCGCCATCGCCTCCCACATGGGTTCCACCTTCCGCAGCCTACAGCAGAGGTCCGGGTTGGTCTTCCAGAGCTCGGGGCCGTACCGCTGGGCCTGCTGCTCCGGCGTCAGGACGGTGCCCCGGTTTTCGAAGGTCAGATGCGGGTACCGTTCCGCCATTTGAGCACAAAGCTCGTAGGTCTCCGGGAAGAAGAACATCGTGTCGAGGTAAACCACCGTCAGAGGCCGCCCGTGACGAGCGTACATGTCGATCAGGGCGCAGCCCTCCATCCCGAAAGACGTGGTCATCACCATGTTCAGGTGGGAGAATCGTTCCAGCGACCACGTGATCAGTTCGTGCGTGGGGCTGTCCTCCCGAATGCGCGTTCGCGATTCTGCGGCGACCGGTGCGTTCACGTCGTCCTCTCCTGGAGCTTTGACCGTCTCCTGGTTCATGAAAAAAGGCCTGCAGGAGCGATCCTGCGGGCCTTTTGCTGGTACTGTCGAGTTTGCTTCAGTTTCGCGCTGGCCGCTAAGTCGCTCCCGGCTCGTTCGCCGGACAACAACAGCAGCAACAACACGCGCACGCCAACATCCGGGCCACCTGACGAGAGGTGCCGCCGAGCGATGCTACAGAAATTCCTGGGGTATCAGCGTTCGACATCACAATCCAGCCCGAATCCCGATGCGTGCGTCCGCATTCTAGCGGTGCTCCATCGGCCGTGTCAACAGGAATCTCACAATCTCCCCGGACCGGGGCCATGATAGTCCTGGTCAGGCTGGTCTCCCTTTTTGGGTGCCACGGGCGGCTGGTCCGCTCGAGCAGCTCCGTTACCACCGGTTCAGGCCGTACGCACCGGCAGGCAAGGTGCTCTTGGAATCCGTCTCGACTTCCGTGCGCGTGTCCCCGAATCCAGCCGCCCCGCCACTCCATGCCGGAGGGCGAGGGTACACCCGCCCTCGTGATCCGTCGGCGCGTTGGCGCGCCCCGCAAGACCCGCGGCCGCCTTACTTCGAGAATTGTCTGCGAGAATCATTTGGCATCGAGGGCCCGAACGTGTACAAAGAGGGCTGGTAGCATGCAGGGATGCAAATGTGACGCGCTGGTCGTTAGCGAGTTACGGTGGGCACACGAAGCATACATGCAGCCAAGAACACGGATGTTCATGACGTTGAGTGCACTGGCCGTTGCCATGACGGCATGCGCGCTTCTGCTGGCATGGATCGAGCCGAAGGCCTTCGTTTCCTCCGCCCTGACCGACCCCCAACAGATTGATAAGCGTGCGTCGGACGCCGTTGATCGAGCCCTTGTCCGCGCGCCTCGGCCACCGCGCGAGGTCCGAATCGTGACAGCGCCTTCATTGAGTGACGGTCCAACGCCGCTGACTGCGACCACCCATTCTGCCGGCTCCTCGCCGCATTTCATCGTGTTCGAATCCGGCGATATTCACGCTGCGTCACCTTGGGGTCAAAGTGGCCGTGGAAGCCCCGATAACCTCTCGATCATTATCGCGCTGTCCGGTACGAATAAGGCTGAGTCGCTGCCTCCCGCTCAGTGGTTCGGCCTGCGCGCCTTGCTGCTCGCCCTGCGCACACGACTGGAAGCCGCTACCGGCGAGTCGCGGCTGCCGATCACGTCAATCTCGGACCGCCGATCACCCGCCGTGGCGCAATCATTGCGCGAACTTCTGGGCCTCGAAGGGTTTACGCTGTCAGCGCGTTGATGGGGCGCGGACCCGTGGCGACCCGTTTTCGACGCGACTTATATCAACTGCCTACTTCCAGGCCTTTTGCCCGATAACTCCAGTCGCCAACGGGCGCTGCCGATATTGCAGCGCGGATCTATAGCGGTACTGCGCCCATTCACGGTGTGGTGAAGGGCAAACACGCCGGGTCATCGGCTCCGCGCAGAGGTGTCCATCGCAAGGGAGTATTCGCCATGGCCAAGACACCCGGGAATGAGCGGCGGCCCGCGCAGCAGATCGCGCCGGCAACGTCCGGCCCCCATGCTCAGTCAAGCATCGAACACGAGGAACTCCGCGGGCTTGTCGAGCGGCTCGAGCGTGCTTTAAACGGGGCGCCAGGTACCCTTTCCGCGATCGAGGCCGGCTCCGCCCGAATCGAAGCGCAACAGGCACAATTGAACCGCCAGCTCGCCGGTCTGGAGCAGACGTGTGCCCGTGCGGACGAGGTGCAGCGTGGTCTGATCGAATTCGTAGATCGGCTTGGTGAGGTTGGTCAGGCGTCCCAGGACAAGCTCTCGCTGCTGGTCGAAGCGCTGGAATCCGGACAGGGGCTGCGGCAATCGCTCGAGGAGGCCGGCCGCCGCGCCGCGAAACAGTTGTCGAAGTTCGATGAGAAGGGTGAGTACGCCGCCCGCCTCGACCGGATAGCCGAGCAAGCCGTCGCAGCGATCACCTCCGCGGCGGAGCAGAAGCTGGCCGACTGCAACGACGCCGTCGAGCAGGCGCTTGGCCGGCTGAGCGCTTTGAGTAATGAATGTCTCGGCCGCGTGAGCACGCGGTCACGGGAGTGCCTCACTTCGTTAGCCAACACGCAGCGCGCGGCCGAGGCGCAGATGGCTCAGCAGGCCGGTCACCTCGTGGAGCTGTATGGGCCCGAGGGCGAACAGGGCCGGCGCCTTGAGGAGTCGGCACAGAGAGCATTGGACCTGATCGAACATGGGAAGCAGGAAAGCCGAGAGCGTGTGGCCACAATCGCCGCTAACGAAGCACAGCGCCTGCAAACACTTGTGAAAGCAGTGGAACGCCGGTTGGCGCCGTTCGAGGAAGGCGGCGAGCACGCCGTTCGCCTTGAAAAGGCCGTCAAGGAGGGTGTTGCGAGCGTTGCCGCCGCGGCCCAGCGCGCCGCAAGCCAAACCCACGAGATGGTCGAGCGCGAGCTGGGCCGAATAGTGGCCATGGACAAGGAGTGCGAGGGACGCCTCAACGAGTCCGCTCGTCGCTGCATGGCGTCGATCACTCAGGCCCGCCAGGCCGCCGATGCGGAAGTGGCCGAGCGGATGGACCAATTCGACGCCCTCTACGGAACCGACGGTGAGCAAACACGCGCGATCGCGAAGGCGGCCGAGGGGTCTTTGGACTCGATTGCCAAAGCCAAAGAAGAGAGCCTCAAGCATCTGTCCGCCCTCACCACTGAGGAAGCCTCGAAGTACAAGGTCGTTGCGGAAAACACTTTGAAGCAACTTGCATCGCAAACGCAGGCGTCCCGAGCCGCAGTCACCATGGTGGCCGAAGCCACGGCTGATGCGCACAAGGTTCTGGACACGCTTCACGAGCGTCACGAGGAGGCCCAGGGGCTCAGCGAGACACTCATCGAACAAACTGACCTCGCGAAGGCCGGCGCCGCCCGGCTCGTGGAATTGACGTCCCAGACGGAGCCTGCGGCGGCGCGTCTTGAGAAATCTGTTGAGTCTTCCCTGTCACAAGCCGCCGGGATCGAAGCCCTGGTGGATGAGGCGAAGTCGGCTGCGGAGGCAACGCAGCAACGTGTCAGACAATTAGCCGAGGCCACCGCCCAAGGTGACAAGGCCCGTCAACAACTCGCCGAAACGGCTGGCAATGCCGAAACCTGCAACCAGCAGATCGGCGCCGCGGCCGATCGCATTGCCGATATGATCGAGTCCGCCGAGGACACGATCGAGCGCATCAAGACCGAACATGAGCGAGCAAACGAGGTCTGCGCATCGGTCGCCGCGGCAACCGGCGAGGCGCAACGATTTGGCGATTCACAACGTAGTCTGGCCGAGGAGTTGGCGGACCTTACCGGTAAGGGCCAAAACCTGACCGCTGAACTGTCCCGGCTTGTTCCGGAAACCACGCACCTCTACGAATCCACGCGTCGGCTGCGCGACGAACTCATCGCACGAACTGATTCCGCCGGCGAAGTGTCTCAACAACTGAATGATCTAACCGCGCAAGGCGCCCAGCTCAGCGAACGAGTCAGCATGGCCAGCACCCTGGCCGATCGTCTTGAAAAGGGCAATGAACGAAGTTCCGCCTTGACGGACGAACTCGAATCAAAGGCCCGCGAGGCGGAGGACGCGAGCCGGGAGCTGGGCGACCTGCTTGCCGGCATCGCGGAACATCGCGATGTGCTCGAAGCCGCCGACCGCATCGTGGGCGACTTTGCCGAGCGAACCGAAGCGCTGGGCATCAAATGGCGACGACTCGAGACCCGGGCCGATTCGCTCGCCCATCAGCTCAGCGGAATGCTCGCGGACCCCGCGCGCATCGTCGAGGACGCCAAGTCCCACACCGACAAACTCGAACAGATCTGCAAGATCGTCCGAAAGGTCTTCTCCGGCCTCAGCCAGAGCAGCCTGCAGGCCAACCGCGACATCGAGCGGTTCGCCGAAATCAGTCGCGAGGCCAACGATAAGCTCGTACGGATCAGCGCCGAAACGAAGCGGGCCTCACAGACTCTGCAGGAGTGGGTCGAGGAGGCCACCCACGTGCGTTCGCGCCTGGCCCACACGTTAGGGCAAGTACCGCCCATCGAGCACACCCATCCACCGACGACCCTCGAAACGCTCGGCAAGATCGCGATGGAGTCTCTGCCCGGAACGTTGAAGCCCGGCGACGCCGAGCCGCCGCGACCACCGGACAAACGCGAACGGGAATCCGGCCCGGCGCAAGAACCCGAGAAACGCTCCGGCGGCCGAAACATCAATCGCATCATTCGCGAAGCCGAGAAGCTCACTGAAGTCAGGCGTTGAAGCACCAGGCTCCCTTGCGATAGCGTTGGACACCCGGTTGGGCAGACCTCGCCCATCCCGTATACTGCCCACCTCAACAGGCTTTGATTCCTTTGCGGTCCGATGAGGTGACTACCGATGACTTCCATCATTGATGAGAAGCTGGCCCAGGCCGTCGACATTCTTGCCGCACATGGCGTGGACGCCTGGATGACGTTTGTCCGGGAGACCACAGAGGCCGGCGACCCGGTACTACCCTTGATCCTGGGCCAGAGTCTCACTTGGCAAAGCGCCCTGATTGTGACGCGCCGCGGCGACCGGATCGCCATCGTCGGCAATTACGACGCCGACGCCGTCTCCTCCACGGGGGCGTGGAAAGAGGTGATTCCGTACGTCGAGGGAATCCGGACGCCGCTGCTCGAGACGCTCGACCGGCTCAAGCCCGAATCGCTCGCGCTGAACTTCTCTCGCGATGACGTGAAGGCCGACGGCCTCTCCCACGGCATGTTCCAGCTTCTTCAGGAATACCTGGCCGGAACACCGTACGCCGACCGCATCGTCAGCGCCGCCCACATCGTCGGCACGCTGCGCGGTCGTAAGACCCCCGGCGAAATTCACCGCCTCCGCGAGGCGATCGCCACGACCGATGAGATCTTCGAAGCCACGGCCGCATTTGCGCAACCGGGCCAGACCGAACGACAAGTCGCCGACTTCATGCACGATGAAATCGATCGCCGCGGACTCGACGTAGCGTGGGATCGGGCCCAATGCCCGATCGTCAACAGCGGCCCGAATTCGATGATCGGCCACGGCATCCCCTCGCCGGATATTCGCATCGAACCGGGCCACGTCCTGCATATTGATTTCGGTGTGAAGCAGGCCGACTACTGTTCCGACTTACAGCGCGACTGGTACGTCCCGAGGCCCGGCGAAAACCGCCCGCCCGAGGCGATCCAGACCGCATTCGACACCATCGTAAAGGCCATCGACGCCGCGGCCGCAGCGCTCAATCCCGGAATCGAGTGCTGGGAAGTGGACGCCGCCGCAAGAAAGGTCATCACGGATGCCGGCTATCCCGAATACAAGCACGCCACCGGCCACCAGATCGGCCGAGCCGCTCACGACGGAGGCGGCACCCTCGCCCCCAAATGGGAGCGTTACGGCCAAACCCCATACCGCCGGGTGGAGGAATCAAACGTCTTCACGCTCGAGCTCGGCATAGAGAATGTCGAAGGAGCCGGCTACATCGGTCTGGAAGAAATGATCGTCGTCACCACCAACGGCTGCGAGTTCATCTCGAACCGGCAGGAGAAACTCAATTTGCTCGCTATAGGCTTGCCCTAAGGCCCCCGACAGAAGGACCCTCGCACGCCACTTGGCAAACGCCTCATTTGGTCGCGATCAGCGCTGGACGACAAGTACCGTTCGGCAGGGATGGGTTGTTGCGCGCTAGCACCGGCGTTGTTGGATCGGTTCTCTCAACTCGGAGGGTTCATGCTTTCCGCACGATGCGGTGGTGCGCGCCGCGCTTCGGCGCGCGTTCGCGCCCCTTGAGGCCCTCGACCACCAGTCGTCCTGATTTCGCCCATTCGGCGATCCAATCCCTAAGGTCCCTCTCCCAAACCAGCGGATGCGATAACGCCGCCTTCCAGGCTTCGTCGTAGGAGATAACCCGGCAGCCCGCGATGAGTTTGCTCACATGCTGCTTCGAGGCACTGAAGTGGCGCTCGCGAAGGTTGGCGTAGTAACGGGTGTCATGCATTTCCTCCGGCCCGAACAGCTCAGCTTGTCCGCTCTTCTTCTCGCGCAGGCGCTGCTGAGCTTTCCCCCGGGCCTTTTCCATCACCGCCATGGCCTTTTCTTCGACTTTCTTGAACACCTCAACTCCCTTCGCGTTGCGCGTAGCATAGAGCAGATGAAAATGGGTGCGGTCCCTTGCGGGATTCAGAACGATCGCAGGGCAGACGTAATTGAATTCGCCGATCTGTGCGATCGCATCGCAGTAGCAACGTACGAGTTCTTCCTCACGGGCGTCCCCTGTTAATCCGGCGATTCGACTGCGATAGTCGACAGAGCCGAACAACCGGTCGAAGCTCTGCCGTACGTGTGCGTCGGGGTGCTCCGCAAAACGCACAACGTATTCGGTCATGAAATTGATTAGAACCTCGCCGGGGCGGAGCCGAAGCAACGGAGTGATCACATCGAGTGCGAATCCGGTCCAGCCAGTCGGGTCCACGAAGACGAAGGGAAATGCATCGGCTCGCCGCGCGTAGACGAATTTCAGGATGCTGTCGATTGATTCCTCCAGCGTAGCATTCCTTGTGGCTACCTCGGCGTCGCTAACTGAACGGGCGAACTGCCGCAACTTCGTGAACGCCGCGGCATCCCTTTCAAGAAAGAAACACCTTATCTCCAAAGGCTCTTGTCCATGCCTGACTTTGAAGTCGGTCAGATTCGCCCTTGCTGTCCTTAGCTGTTGAAGTGCGAGTGCAAACGAACTATCCTCGAGCTTCTCGGAACGCGCGTTCCAAGGGCCGGAGAAACAGTCGACGTACGTAATGGCCTGCCACGCGCTACCGACGATGTGCGCAAATCGTTCGAGGTAATGCTCCAGGATGTAGTGCTTGACGAGTGTTTGCTCACGGCCTGCGTAGAGGTCCTCATTGTTCACCGCGCAGCTCCCCCGACCGACTGGACCGGCAGCGACGCAATCGCCTTGTCGCGTGCTGCCTTCGGTACCACCATACGATGTGCGAGCGTCGGCATGTCGTCGTGCGTGCGGCCGTCGAGTTCGCGCCCGGCCTGGCACTTTCGGACACCGCCCCACTGCTTGAAAAAAAACGGCACTTCGGCCGCTTGGCACTGGTCGCGAATGCCGGCCACCCAGTCGCGCTTCAAGGGGCGCGCGCCGGCGCCGCTCTCGCCCCCGACGATCACCCAATCGATTGAGCGCAAGTCGAGGCGACCCAGGTCCTCCAGCAGGGGTTCGATCGAAAGGAACCGAACGGCCGCGCGCGTCGACCGCAAGTGCTCGATTCGCGGCAGGCCCTGTTTTCGGTTTTCCACGCTCACGCCCCACCAGATATGGGCGTGCTTGGCAACGCGGCGCAACTTCGTATTCAGGAAATTGCGGAGACGCTCCGACCGTTTCGTAAGAACTTGGTAAGTGTGCCAGTTGGCCGCTTCCATCACCGAAACGCAGGCATCGATGTAATCGTCGGGCACACGCTCATGGAACAGATCGCTCATCGAGTTGACGAAGACCATCCGTGGTTTCGTCCAACGAAGGGGCTCGGCGAGTTTTTCCGGCACGAGGCGAAGATCGAATCCCTGCTCATAGGGATGGCCCGGTACGCCGCGAAAACGCTCGGCAAACGTCTCGGCATAGCAGTGAGCGCAACCCGGGCTGACCTTCGTGCAGCCACGGACAGGGTTCCACGTAGCGTCGGTCCATTCGATCTTCGAATGATTGCTCATAACGCTGCCCACACAAATACCTAACGGGATACTAGTCCCCATGCGTCCGCCGTGCAAGCGCGGTTTGATTCCCCCGCAGACTTCCTATGGCGTTCGCACATTCTGCTCACCCAGCGGCGGGCGGTGGGTGTGGAATTCGGTTGCTTCCTGATAGGCGTGGGCTGCTGATAGCAGGTCGGTTTCGCCGAAGAGCTTTCCGACGAAGGTGATGCTCGTCGGCATGCCGTCGTCGGTGTAGGAGCCGTTCGGCAGTACGACCGAGGGGTGGCCGGTCAGGTTGGTCAGGAGCAGATTGTCGCCCCCGTAGGATGGACATGCGTAGACGTCGATGTCCGACATGGCCCGCTCCATCTCGCGGAGCAGCAGCGTACGGATGCGGTTCGCCCGGATGTACTCGACCGCCGGGATCAACTGGCCCTGCCGGAAGACGTTGGGCCATGCGTTGGCGACCTGCCGCGTCAGCCGGTCGTCACGGCCGCTTCGCGTGAGTTGATCGAATGCGGCACTGGCCTCGGCCGTCAGAATCAGCGACATCGGTCCGATCGGATACGACTCCGGCAGCTTCATCGGCACAAGCCTCAAGCCGAGATCGCGCAGCGTCTGAATCGTTCGCCGATCGTGCTTCTGCTGCTCGGCCACGCGCGCCTTCTGCTGCTCGTTCTCAATGCCCTCGGTCGCGTCCTGCTCGAACAAGTCGGCCACGTACCCGACGCGCAGCGTTCGCACATCGCGCCGCGGGGGCCAGTGAAAGGGTCGGTTGACTGCGTCATGATCCAGCCCGTCCGCCCCGTGGATCGTGTCGAACACCAAGGCGCAGTCTTCGACCGAGCGCGCGATCGGGCCGACCTTGTCCATTGTCCAGGAGAGTGCCATCGCACCGTAGCGGCTGACGCGGCCAAACGTCGGCCGCAAGCCCGTCGCACCGCATCGCGTACACGGCGACACGATGCTGCCCCAGGTCTCGGTCCCGATCGCGAAACCGACGGAGCCGGCGGCCGTCGCCGCGGCCGATCCCGCTGACGAGCCGCTCGAGCCCTTCTCCGGGTTCCACGGGCTTTTCGTCTTGCCGCCGAACCACACGTCGCCCCACGCCAGCGCCCCCAGCGACAGCTTGGCCAGCAGGACCGCCCCGGCCTCCTCGAGTCGCGAGATGACCGTCGCCTTCTCCTCGCGAACCTGTTGCTCGTAGGGCTTGGCGCCCCAGGTCGTCGGATAGCGCGGATGCGAGAACAGGTCCTTCACGCCCCACGGCACGCCGTGCAGCGGGCCGCGATAGCGGCCGGCCGCAATCTCCCGATCGGCCCGCTCCGCCTGCTCGAGCGCCAGCTCGTCGGTAAACGTGATCACGCACTTGAGCGTCTCGTCGATGCGGTGCAGGCGCTCGAGGTAAAGCTGCGTCAGTTCCGTCGAGGACACCTTGCGCTGTCGCAGCAGTGCCGACAGCTCAGTCACCGGGGCGAAGGCTAGGTCTTCGCGTGACTCGGGCCGGCGGGCGGACGACTCGATCGGGCGGGCGTCGCGCCGCGGCGCCTCGTCCACGGCCGGCCGACCGGCCGGATAAAACGACAGCGCAGGCGGGATGTCGTTGTCCAGCGGAACCTTGCGAAGCTCCGCCAGTTCGGCGAGCGACTCGTTGAGCCCCTCCAGCATCAGCTCCCGCTCGGCGTCGGTATACTCGACCCCGGCGATCCATTCGGCATGCCGGATCATGTCGGCCGTCACCTGCCGCTCACCCTCGGCCTGAGCCGCCACCGCCCGGGCAAAGACCGTGGATCCCACGCCCATGGCGGTGAGCGCCTTGAGAACGTGCCGCCGATTCAGGCCGGATGGTTCGTGCATGCTGCTTCCTTTCATCCATCGAACGTTCTGGGGCGGATGCCAGTGTAGCGTCTCAGATGATCGAGTGTTAATCGAAACCGAGCCGTGACGGTATGGAGGCGCTCCCGGAAAGACAAAGGGGCCGCTTCCTTCCGGGCGCGGCTCGGAAAGGCGGCGCGGCTCCAAAAAAAGGGGCCATCCACGTTCGGAACGGTATCAAGGAGTGTCAGGCTTCGGAATCAGGTCGGCCGCGCGCGACTTGCATTCGGGCGTGGGGCACAGCCGCTTGAACTGCTCCATCGCGATCCGGGCCACGTCGGTTCGCCCTTGCGCATCGAGAACCATCGCCGACAGATAGAACGGCCACGCATCTTCGGGATGCCACGACGAATACCGCGCGAGATCGTCGATCAGGCGGTTGCCGGCGTCCTTGAGAATGGCTTTATCGCGTGCCAGCAAAGCCCGGATGTTCGCAATCGCCGCTTCGGGCACGTCCCGATCCAGAGCGAGCAGGGTCTTGGCGAGTAATACCACGGCGGAGGACGACGCCTCGCCGGCGTTACGCCGCAGGTATTCCGCCGCTTCATCCATTCGCCCGGCTTGCGTCAGCGTGTAGGCCGTCCAGGCGTTGAGCAGGCCGTCGCCAGGCTTGAGTTCGGAAGCTCGCAGAAATGGTAGAACCGCGTCAGCAGGCTGCGCCATGTGAACCGCCACGTCGTGATACGCGATCAGCAGGGTCAGGTCCGTCGGGTGCCGCGGCAGATGGTTCTCGAGGAGGCGCCGCGCCTCGGTCGCTCGCTCCACGCGAACATAGAGGCTCGCCAGATTCGATATCGCCACCACCGCATTTGCATCCCGTTTGATCGCCTCCCGGTAGGCCTCGATGGCCTCCTCCGGGCGATTGAGCCCTTCGTAACTCAAGCCCAGATTCGTGCGCGCCACCGTGTTCTCCGGCATCCAGCCCAGCAGCTTATCGAGCCGAGCGGCCGCCTCGGCATAGTTACCCCGAGCAAGATCGATCTCCGCCAGCGCCAGATGCGCTGTTACGTCGTAAGCGTTGCCCTCCAACACCTGCTCGTACGTGGACACCGCCTCCTCAATCCGGCCCACCCTTCGGTAGACCGCGGCCAGGTTCAGCAGGCCCGGGTTGTAGTACGGCATGATCTCGATGCCGTGCTTGTAGTTCTCGATCGCCTCGTCGTAGCGTCCCAGATCGGCAAAGATCTGTGCGATGCGGGTGTAGCACTTGCCGTAGTCCGGATCGGCCTGGATCGCTTTCCTCAAAGAGGCCAGCGCCTCCTCGTACCGCCCCAGGCGGAACTGGCTCATCCCCACGACCTGGTAGACCTCGCACGCCATTTTTTCCGGATGACGTTCGAGGTCCTCGAGCGCGATTGCGATCGCTTCTTCGTAATGGCCATTCCGGTAGTAGGCCCACGCCGCCGACTCGTACACCGTGGGATAGTTGGGGAAACACTGAATGATCCGGTTGGCCACCGCAAGGTTGTCGCGGTAATAGCCGTGCGCCTTCCAGAGCGTTCCCAGAAACGCGGCGCCCACCCCGGCACACGCGATGCCCAGCACCACTGCCGGCGCGGACCATCGCCTGCCGGCGGGCGACCGGCGCAAGAGATACACAAACGCGGCCACCACCAGGGTCGCAACGATCCAGTGCAAGCCGATGTTCGGCAGGTAAACGTATCGATCCGCGGCGAGTGACCGTCGGGCCGGCACGATTGGGAGTGTCGGCGCCACGGCCGCCATAAACCACAGCAGCCCCAGCACGCCGACCCGGCTTCGCCGCAGCGACAAGACGACCAAGGCGACGACGAGCAGCACCGTTGCGACCGATGTGACAAACAACGGACCGCTCCAGTTGACGTCCGACGGCGGCGGATACCACGGGGACAGGCCGATCGGCATGAGGTATTGGCGGAAGTATTGGCCCAGCGCCAGGACCACGTAGAACGGCGGCGGCCCCGGCATCTCCTCTTCGGCCTCCTGAAACATCTGCCCGCTCGAGCTGATGGCGAACAGCGTGAATCCGGCGGTCATCACGGCCAGGGCCGCCCACACCGCCCACCAGCCGCGCTTCGGCCACCGGCATTGAGCCAGCGGATACACCAGTGCCAGAATCGGCAATGCGATGCTGACCTTGCTCATGTGCGCCAGCAGCCCGAACAGAATAGTCAGCACGCCTCGAGGCCAGCCTGGCCGCTCCCGCCAACGGTCCAGCGTGATCAGCGTCGCCAACGTAAAGCAAGTGCTCAGCAGCATCATGCGCCCGTTGATCCACGCGATCGTCTCCGAGGCGAGCGGGTGCACCGCGAAAACGCCGGCGGCGATCCCGGCCACGGCCAGCCGACCCGACAGCCGGCGGACCGCCCAGAAGACCAGAAGCGTGTTCAGCGCGTGAAGGCAGACGTTCGTCAGGTGGAAGACCCAGGCGCCCGCCTGCGGCCCCTCCGCAACCGGCTGCAGCCCTAAGGTCTTGATGATCGCGAAGTCGATCGAGAAGCTCAGCAGAGGCACCGGCTGATAGAGATCCCGATGCACGATGGTGAACAGTTTCGCGGCGTGCTCGAGCGAGGGATGGTTGACCAGGACGTGGTTGCGGACCAGATGATAATCGTCGCCCGTCAGAAACCCGCCCTGCAGCGCGGGCAACCCGGCCACCAGCCCCAGCACCACAAGCGACACGGCCACGATCGTCGCCTGACGTCGTCCGTCTGATTGAAGTGTCTCGTCAAGGGTTGGCATGCGTTCGCACTTCGATGCGTCGCCCGAACGGCGGCGTCTCCGCTGCGGCCGTCGGGTGCATCACCTGGACAACTATTTACACCAGAGTCTATGCTCGCCGGTTACGCTTGTCAGTGGCCCGCACGCGCACGCATACCATCGGGCGTGGTCACCTTGATTGGGCCGATGTTCCAGTCGGCGCTATGATTGCAGCGTACGAACCATCATCAGGCTCTTCCCGATTGGAGACAGACGCATGAACGGAAATCAGCCACGCCGCCTGCGCGGGCTTGGGCTCGCCGCCGTCATGTTGGCATTTATCACCGGCTGTGCGGCCAAGTCGCATGAGGATACCGCCCATACGCAATCCCGACTAACAACGGCGCCCCCGATCGTGTCCACGGGCGTCAACCCGGATGATTTCCGAGCCCACGTCGAGTTCCTGGCCCATGACACGCTGGCCGGGCGCGGGATCGGCACTCCGGGGATCGACATCGCCGCCGGCTACATCGCCGGGCAGTTCGCCACCCTCGGCGTCGAGCCCGGAATCGAGGGCGGTTCCTACTTTCAGACCTTCGAAGTGGCCACCGAGCGCGAGCTGGTTGACGACGGGTACTTCGAGCTGTCCGGGGTCGATGCCGACCCGGTGCGCGGGACCGACTACATCCCCTTCTCGTTCTCCAGCGACGGTGAATTCGAGGCCGACGTGGTGTTCGCGGGCTACGGCATCGTCAACGAGAACGACAACCACGACGACTACAAAGACTTCGACGTCGAGGGTAAGGCCGTCCTCGTGCTCCGTCGGATGCCCGCCGACTGGGACGACGACCGCACGAACATTCGTCACGCCATGTTCAGGAGCAAAGTCTACGAGGCGGATGAGCGCGGGGCCGCCGCCGTCCTCATCGTGAATCGCGACGAGGGCGAAAACGAGGGCCTCGTGCCCTTCTCATCATCGCCCGACGCTTACGGCCTGCCCGCGTTCCATATCACCCGCGAACTGGCCGAGGCCATGCTCGCCGCCGGCGGCGCCGAGACGCTGGATCAGCTTCAGGCCAGGGTCGACGAAGGCGAGTTCGTCTCGACCCCGCTTTCCGGCGTGCGCTTGTCGGCCAAGGCGGGCGTCGTCTCACAAATGGCCGAAGTCCGAAACGTTGTCGGCCTGATCCGCGGGGACGGTCCGCTCGCGGACGAGTACGTCGTGATCGGCGCCCACTACGATCACATCGGCCGCATCGCGCCACGACGCATGTTCGGCGCACTCTTCTCCCGTCAACCCGAGATTCACAACGGTGCCGATGACAACGCCTCGGGCACGGCCGGCGTGATCGAGGCCGCCCGCATGCTGCACGATCGCCGCCCGTTGCGGCGCAGCGTTCTACTGGTCGCGTTCACCGGAGAGGAGACCGGGCTGCACGGCAGCCGCCATTTTGTCAACAACCCGCCCGTCGCGCTCGACCAGATCGTCGCCATGCTCAATATGGACATGATCGGCCGCCTCGACGACGAGACGCTTCAGGTCTTCGGGACCAAAGCGGCTGTCGAATTCGAGGAGATGATTCCGCGGATCGTCCAGAGCGCAGGCCTGCAACTCCGCGGCGACAAGAGTGCCCTCGGCCCCAGCGACCACACCCACTTCTACCGCAAGAAGATCCCTTCACTGCACTTCTTTACCGGCTTGCATGAGGACTATCATCGGCCCTCCGATGACGCGGATAGGGTGAACGCCGAGGGCGGGGCGCGCGTGACGGACGTGGTGGTCGCGATCGCCGAGGAGATCATCAACACTGACGAACGCCCGACCTACTTCCGGGTGCAGGAGCGGGCCACCATGTTCGGGCAGGCGCCCCGCGTCGTGATGGGCATCATGCCCGGCTACATGTCCGACGACGGCCCCGGCATGAAAGTGGAGGGCGTGCTGGAGGACGGGCCGGCCGTTGCAGCCGGTATGCACGAAGGCGACCGGATCGTTCGAATCGACGACACGAAAGTCAACAACATCCACGATTACATGAGCGCATTGCGAGACAGGAAGGCCGGCGATAGAGTCACGGTGATCGTCGTCAGGGGTGAGGACGAGGTCGAGCTGGACTTGGAACTTGCGGAGCGATAGAGCACCGGCGGAGCACGCGGCGAGCCCATTCATGTCCGACGGCCCGGAAGCATTCGAACATCAGATTCGCGTTCGCTACGCCGAGTGCGACTCCATGGGATACCTGCACCACGCCAGGTACCTCGAATACCTCGAGGAGGCCCGCACGGAAGCCCTTCGTGCCCAGGGCTATCGCTATCGCGACCTCGAGCGGGAAGGCGTCTTCTTCGTCGTGGCCAAGCTCTCCTGCCGGTATCGTCTTCCGATTCGTTACGATGATGTCGTCACCGTCCGCACCACGATCGAGCGGTTCACGCGGACGCGCATCGATCACGCGTACGAGTTCCTCGTCGATGGCCGTACTACCAGCGAGGCGAATACCACGCTCGCCTGCGTTGGGCGAGACGGCAAGCTACGTGTAATGCCCGACCGCCTGTGGTCGATCCGCCAGAGGGTGAGACCGAGGCATGCCGTGCAGAGGGGGAGCAGGTGACGGCGACCCAAGCCAACGAGGCCCCGCCGACCGAAACCCAAACGCCCTCCCCCGCCACGTGCCGTCCGACACGAGAAGCCCCGGTTCAGGTACCCGACCGATGTCCCGATAAACACGACACGATGCCCGACCTTCGCCCCGGATTGCGCATCTCCCTGTTCGGCATGGCCGCCAGCGCCGCACTGGCCACGGTCAAACTCGTGTCGGGCATCGTCGGCCACTCCGCTGCCCTGGTCGCCGACGCCGTCGAGTCGTTCTCCGACGTCGCCAGTTCGGCCATCGTGTGGGGCGGCCTCACCGTCTCGGCGCGCCCGCCGGACGACAATCATCCCTACGGTCACGGCAAGGCCGAACCGCTGGCCACCCTGGCGGTCGGGCTGTTGCTGATCGGGGCCGCCGTCGGCATCGTCGCCGGCGCCATCCATGAGATCCTGGCGCCACGCCACGCTCCGGCCCCGTTCACGCTTTTCGTGATCGCCGGCGTCATCATCGTCAAGGAGACCATGTTCCGCATCTCCGCCCGCGTGGGGCGCCGAATCCACAGCACGGCCGTCACGGCCGACGCTTGGCACCATCGAAGCGACGCCATCACGTCATTGATCGCTGCGATCGGCATTTCGATCAGCATCCTGTTCGGGCCGGGCTACGAGGTCGCCGACGACTGGGCCGCGATCGCCGCGTCGCTGGTCATTGCGTTCAACGGAACCCGCTTTACCAGAAAGGCCCTCCTCGAACTGATGGACACCCAGCCCGGCCCCGAGTTTCTCGCCGACGTGACCGACGCGGCGGCGGCCGTTCCGGGCGTGCATCGCGTCGAAAAGGTTCTCGCCCGCAAAATGGGAACCGTCTACCTCGTCGACATGCACATCGAGGTCGACGGCAACATGCGCCTGGACGACGCCCACACGCTCGCTCACGCCGTCAAGGATCGGATCCGCACCAGGGTCCGTCGCGTCTACGACGTGCTCGTCCACGTCGAGCCCCACGAACGCGGTGACGACTGACATCGCCGCCAGACCGCGTTCTCTGTTGCGCCGTCGCGCGGAGTGTGATGCCAAACGCACGCGGCCCGGCGCGTCAGACGCACCAGGCCGCAACGTGCCCCCTTTGTTCACTGTGGCTCGCTACGGTGCTAACGAGTCATAGATTTGTCCATCATCCGTACACTGTGCACCCTTGCCCTTGTCATGCGGGACGCAGACGCTGACCACGCCGGTGCACGTGCCGCCGGCGCCGTCATCGGCCTGGAAGTGTAGGTGATAGACGCGTCCGTTGCCGAGGCCGGAACGTTCCGACCGAATCAGGACAGCGCCTTCCTGGACCACGGCGTCCGGCGACGTGTCGCCGTCTCCAAGTCCGTTGATGGGCTCATCCTGTGTCACGCCGATCACGGTGATGTTCACGTCGCTGTTTTCAGGATCGCGAACCTCCTCGATTGCGATAGCAACCAGCTTATGGTTCGGAGGCCACAGCATCGGCTTGCTCGGCTGGGCCAGTTCGCAAGCCGGTGGAGCGTTGGTATCCAGAACCGTGATCGTGACTTCGTCAGTCGCGGTACCGCCCTGCCCGTCGTCTACCGTGAGCACGAAGACCAGCGTCTCGCTCCCACTGACGTCAACAGCGGGAGCCGTAAACGCAGGCGCCGACGTCGATGCACCGGAAAGGACTACGGACGGCCCGGCGGTCTGAATCCATTGGAAACTCAACGGGTCGCCGTCCGGATCGCTGCTGCCGCTTCCGTCCAGCGTGACTTGCGTACCTTCGACGCGTGTCTGGTCTTCCCCGGCGTCGGCGACCGGCGCATGATTGAAATTCTCCACGAACACGATTAAGGAGTCCGTGCTCTCTGCCGCACCGTCACTTACCGTTAACGCGAAGACCAGCGTTTCACCGGCACTGTCGACTTGTGGTGCGACGAACGTGGCGTCGACACTGTTTGCTCCCGACAGTGCCACGGCCGGCCCCATGACCTGGGTCCATGCGTACGTCAGCGTATCGCCATCCGAGTCGTAACTGTCTATGCCCGACATAGATACCAGCGCACCTTCAACAACCGTCTGGTCGTCGCCGGCCAGTGCCACCGGCGCATGATTGACATTTTTGATAACAATGTTCACGGCCGCCGGATCACTGAAATACTCCCCGTCGTCGACGATGAGCTGGATTGTCACCGTCGCACCACCCATCGGCACTGGCGGCGCCACAAACGTGGGGTGAACAGGGTCCGACGTATCCAGCGTAACACCCGGGCCCGCGATCTGCGTCCACGTGTAGGAGAGCGCATCACCGTCCGGGTCACTGCTGGAACTGCCGTCCAGCGTAACCAGTGCGCCTTCATCTACGGACTGGTCCGGCCCGGTATCGGCAACGGGCGGCTGATTGTCGCAAACATCGCCGAGTCCGTCGCCGTCGGAGTCCAACTGGTCGGCATTCGGCGCAGTCAGACAGTTGTCAATGCAATTCGCGACACCGTCGCCATCGTCATCGCTGTCCGGCAAACCACAACCGCAGGCGCCTGCCTCAACCTTACCAGCGTCGTCGGGACATTCATCAATGCAGTCCGCCGTACCATCACCGTCGCTGTCGGTGTCGGCGTTGCCGCAACCGCACGATCCAGGCGTAGTCTTGGCCGAATCAAGCGGGCAGTCGTCATTACAGTCTGGAGTAGCATCGCCATCGGAATCCGTGTCCGCCACGCCACAGCCGCAGGCTCCTTCCGCGGTCTTACCTGGGTCGCCGGGACAGCCATCGTTGCAATCGGCAGTACCATCGCCGTCCGCATCCTCTTCGGACTGACCGCAACCACATTGGCCCGGTTCCGACTTTTCCGGATCAGTCGGGCATTGGTCGATACAATCAGCGGCACCGTCGCCATCGCTGTCGACATCCGGAATGCCGCAGCCGCACACGCCGGCATCTGCCTTGTCCGCATCGTTTGGACAACTGTCAACACAATTGGCCGTGCCGTCGCCGTCGTCGTCGGTATCCGCGACACCGCAGCCGCACTGGTCCGGTGCGATCTTGTTTGCGTCATTTGGGCATCCGTCGTTGCAGTCAGCCGTGCCGTCACCGTCGGTATCGGTATCGAGGTTATCGCAGCCGCATTGACCTGCGTCGATCTTCAACGGATCGGTCGGACATACATCCTCGCAGTCATCGAAGCCGTCTCCGTCGCTGTCCGGATCGTTCGGGCAGGGGTCCACACAATCCAGGACACCATCTAGGTCCGAGTCCACGTCGGCTACGCCGCAACCGCATACTCCGCCCGACGTCTTGCCGGCATCGTCAGGGCACCCGTCATTGCAGTCGGCCGTGCCGTCGCCATCGGAATCCGCGTCGGGAGTGCCGCAGTCACACTGCCCCGGTGCAGTTTTGTTCGGATCCGACGGACATCCGTCGTTGCAATCGGCTGTCCCGTCATTGTCGGAATCCGTATCGAGCGCGCCGCAGCCGCACAACCCGACAGAGGTTTTGTTTGGATCACTCGGGCACGCGTCGTTGCAATCGGCCGTGCCGTCGCCGTCCGAATCGGTGTCCAGAGCGCCGCAGTTACACTGCCCCGGTTCGGTCTTGTTCGCGTCGGTGGGACAGTTGTCGATACAGTCCGGCGTGCCGTCGCCGTCAGTATCACTTTCGCTCGCACCGCAATCACATTGGCCCGGATCGGTCTTGTTCGGATCGTTCGGGCAGTCGTCGTTGCAGTCGGCCGTGCCGTCGCCATCCGTGTCCGTATCGGGCGAGCCGCAATCACACTGCCCTGGCGCGAGCTTATCGGGGTCAAGCGGACACCCGTCGTTGCAGTCGGCAATGGCGTCGCCGTCGGAATCCGTATCCGCCACTCCGCAACCACAGGTACCCGCAGCGGTCTTGTTTGGATCGTGCGGGCAGCCGTCGTTGCAGTCGGCGGTGCCGTCATTGTCGCTGTCAGCATCCGCAACGCCGCAGCCACACGCGCCGAGATGGGTTTTGGCGGGATCGTTCGGGCAGCCATCAGCGCAATCGGGCGTGCCGTCGCTATCGGAATCCGCATCGGAAAGTCCGCAGCCGCATATACCCGGTGCGGACTTATTTGGGTCGTTGGGGCAGCCGTCACAGCCATCCGGTGTGCCATCAGCGTCGCCATCGAGGCAGTCGTCGTATCCGTCGCAAACGTCCGCGTCGTCAGGAGTACCGTCGCCGTCTACGTCTGTGGGCACGAATGGTGAGCAGCCGTCGCCGTTGACCGGATCGATGATGATCGGCGTGGCGGGCGGTCCCTCGAACGCGCCGATATCGGGAAGCGGACCGGTGCCGCACGCTGTACCGCCGAAAGCTTCGCAATCAGGCTTGTCGGGATCGTCCGCAATCCGCGGATTGCCTGCGTAGTCGATCGGCGTCCATTCGTTCACGTCTCCGTCCCCATCGATGTCGTACGTGTCGGCGAACAGTGCATAAGGCGTGGCGGAGTCAATGGCCGGCGAACCGGGGAGTAGGGAAAAGTCGTTGTCCTGCCACGTGGAAAGATCGTCGTCGGGCCCGTCGGGATCGACGAACATCGGGTCCGCCGTTTGGATGTACGAGCCGTCCGCGTAGCCGCCGTTGATCGTGCAGAAGCTCACACTAGCTGCGTCTACTTCATCACCACCGTTGCCCCAGATGATGCTGTTGCGGACACTACTGGTGTTGTCCAGGTATGTACCTCGGTTGATCGTATACGGGGGATTGGGAGATGTGTTTCCGTAAAACGTGCAGTTTCGGATCGCACTGGCGATTTGCATGAGTGCGCCGGTGCCATTCTCGTACGTCGAATGATTATCGACAAACAGGCAGTTTGCCCAGTACACGCCGGTGCTGGAAGCCGCCCCGCCATGATTGTATCCGTTGGAATAGTTGCCCTGGAACAGCGTATTGTAGACGTGACCGTGGTATTTCCCGGCAATCAGGGTCATTTCCAGCGCTCCGGGGCCGTTCCCTCCACTTCCATTGTTCAGGAACTGGCAATCGCTGATGACCCGGGGGGACTTGCCCCCCAGTACCGCGACAGTGGTACTACCGTAATTGTTTTCGAATCGGCATCGTCGCAGGTACAAGGGGGCGCCGTCGGGATCATTAGATCCGTGTACCTGAATGGCCGTCGGACCACGTGAATTGCTGTCGGTATTGTCCTGGAACAGGCACCCTTCAAACGTCGTCGCAGCAGGACCATTCACGATGTTCACAGCGGCACTGCCGTACCAGCCGTTGGAATGATTTCGAAACGTGCAGTCGTTAAACGTGCTACCCCCACCACCGATCGATACGGCGTGGCCGCCGCTGTCCCAGCCTTGCTCACCAACGGCTCTGTTCCCGTAAAACAGGCAACCGTCGAAGAATGCTTCCGTTTCTCCGTTGCTGTTTACGATCCAGACTGCCCCGCCTTGATGATCGGCGTAGTTGTTTCGAAACGTGCAGCATGTAAATGTGGTCAGGGCCGGCGGTGCCTCACTGTCCGCGAAAACGTGCACGGCGCCGGCGTTATGCCCGGCCCTGTTGTTCTCGAAGATGCAATCGGTGAAAGCGGGGCTGGCGTTGTGAATGCTGACGGCGCCGCCGGCACCCTCGCCTTTGAGGTCGCTCGGGGACTCGTTATTGGCCACGATGCAATTGAGGAACGTGGGTGCGCTGTTCTCGACCGTGATCGCCTTGTTCCGGCGGTCAATAGCGCCCGTCAGCGTGAAGCCCTGGATCACCGTCGATGCATCCTGGCCTCCGTCGATTTCGATTGTCGATTGCTCGACGCTGACCTGATCGCCGCGCAGAAACGTCGTGCCGGCTCCGTTGACCGAACGCAGTTGAAGGTTTTTGGTAGACAGGTTGATGGGGCCGAAGTAGTCGCCGTCGCGCACGAGGATCGTGTCGCCGCTGGGCGCAGCGGCAGTCACGGCGTCCTGAATCCTGCAGAACGGATTGCATAGCGAACCGTCGCCCGGTCCCGGGCAGTTGTCGTCATCCACGTGCCAAGTGGCAGCCAGCGCTGCCGGGGCAACTCCCAACACGGTCGCCAGGGCTAAGACAACGACCCGGAGATCGGTTCTTGAAGCGTTCATCCACGTTCCTCCTTCGATTTTGGTCTTTTTGATCAGCCCACTCGGCGCGGTCGACCAAACCTTGTGTCACGGGCCTAGCCATCCGACCCGATGTCGGACTTGACCGCCCCTTCATTCCGGTAATAGGCCGTCCGAGGAGCCGGCATAACGCCGGTACATGGATTTTTCCTGCGTGAACGGCCATGGGTCCGTGACAGTTTCCGCGGTATTTCTTGGTGTTATGATGGGTCTGGTGTTGG
>CAZNPL010000053.1:0-35221 GCA_964574815.1 uncultured Phycisphaeraceae bacterium | reverse complement strand
CAGGATTACCTGCTCCGCATCATTGGCCAAGGGATTTAATATGCGATTGCCCTGGCCACCGGGCTCGTCGAACGGCGGTTCGCCCTACGTTTAAGCCTGCTTGGGCACCCCGTGTGCATCGAGGCCGTCATCACCGTCACCGGCGAGTTCGGCGTGGTTGAGGCCGGGGAGCCGGTCGCCAGTGCCGCCTGGCAGGCGTGGGCGGAGGCGTACCTGAAGCAGAAGAATGAAGACACCGAGGGCCGGCCTCGATTCCACTGCGAGAACATGGAGCCGGAGATGATCCGGCTCACGGACCAGGGTCAGATCGCGTTGAAGGATGTCCAGGCTGGCAAGGGGGCGATGGTGCTGGATTTCGTCAACCACCGCGGGCCGGTGTTCGCCGGGCGCGCCGTGCCGGGGAAGGGCCGTGCGGAACGGATACGCACCACGGCGGTGAGCCCACCATCATCCCTTGACGTGCAGGTGACGAATCTTCCTGAGGTCGCCGGCCCACTGGCCGCGATCGCCGAGACCCTGAACAAGTTGGTCGAGAAGCACGCGGTGGCGTCCCAAGGTGAAGAACTGGGAGAGTCTTCGTCCGAAACCCTTGACTTTTCGGGAGGGCCGGAGCCCGACCCGCATGACACGCGCAAGGCGATCTGGGTCGGCAAACGCATCTACCTCGGCGACGACACCCAAGTAAGCCGGTTATTCTGGCTGCTGGCTCGGCCGGTGGGTGTGGCTCGGACGCTCGGTGAAGTCCAGCGCGCCGTGGACGGGATGGAAACCGACCGCGATTGCCGTCCGGAGGAAGTGAAGAAGGCCGGCCAGCGCGTCCGTAAAGCAATCAGCAAGCTTCGCGCCGCCCTGCGCGAAGCCGAATTGGACCGCCATGTCATCATCGTGCCCGGCGGACCAAGGGAAGTGCCGGAGTACACAATGGTCTGGCGGTATACCCACTGATTCTCGACACCCGCCGTGTCGACCGCTTCTACAACGACCTCATGGTAACCCTCAACACCTGCGCCGACGGCCCACGGCAAGGGAATCCCCACCGATTCACGTGGCTCGCCTTTCACGTCCGCAAGCGCTTTTCCCTGATTCCCGCGAAAAGGTCACAGAGTTCCCTCGGATAGGTCACGGGTTTCCCCACCTATGCCAATGGAGGGCCACCGCGGTGGTGGCCGCCAACGTCATGAGGGGACTCTACGATGACGTACCTCTGCGTATCTGAAGCGGCCCGACGCCTGGGGGCGAGCCCGAAGGATATCTCCGACCTGCTCTACCGGCGCGCGCTGCGCGATGACCTGTGCCCCATCGTAGCCGGGCGCCGTCTGATTCCTGAGCACTGTCTCAGCGTGATCGAAATGGCCCTGAAGCGGGCTGGCCGACCCGTCCGCGCGACCGAGAGGGAAGCACGTGGCTGACACGACGCAAACCGTCACGCGGGATGATTCCGGCGCGGACACCACGGAGCGCGTCGGGCTGTTCACGCTGACTGTCGCTTCGTCAGAGCCGTCGCCCGATGCCGAGCAGCGTTGGGCACGGCGCGCCGAAGTGTTGACCGGCTGGCTTGTCGCCGCGTGGCGCCGCGAGCATGCCCAAGGCGGCGAGCTGATTATCGACGGACAACAACGATCCGACGAGGACGGCGCCATCTGCGGATGCGACTTGAACTGATTTCGGATGTTCACGGAATCCGCCGCTCGGCCTGCTGGCCGACCGGGTAGCGGGAAGATCAACGGCATCGGCCAGCAAGGAAGGTGAAACCCATGCAACTATTCACGGACTGCCACCAAGACCTTCGGCTTCTCGATCTGCGCGGGCTGACGCCGCTGAGCGTCGACATGGCCGGGGCAGAAATGGATTTCGCGGCCATGATCTCAAAGCACAACGATCGATGTGCTCGGGCTGCGGCCCGCCTGCGGCAGCTGGCCGAGGATCGCCGGCGCCTGGGCGAGTTCGATGTCTGGCGGAACACGCACAGTGCGACGCTGCTGGCCGAGCAGGCGCGACTGCGCGGGGCGACCTGGGACGCATTGCTCGAACTGCGGCACGTCCTCGAAGAGCGCGAGGACGTCCTGGCGCAAATCGCGCAGCGCCTGCGGGAGCGCTACGACGCCGCGCATCAGGAACATCACGAAACGGTTGCAGCGGCGGAGCGGCGTCTGGCCAGGGAACGGCGCCGGTTTGAACGGGCCAATCCGAGCACGGCTGGCAGCCACTTCGCCGAACTCGTCGAGGATGACCCAGTGGTAGAGGCCGCCGCTGAGCGCCACGCTTCGTCGCGCCGCACGTTCGAGGACGCCGCGGAGGCGCGGCGCAACGTCGCCGCCGACTTTCGAGCCGTCACGACCCGGCAGCGCGAGGTGTTCGCGGCGATAGTCGAGTGACGCGATGGGATTTGGCTCAGCGGAAGCAGTGATGAGCAAGATCGTCGAGTACACCTGCGAACCCTGCCCGATCTGCGGCCACAAAGGGTGGTGTGGGAAGCGTCACGACGGTCTCGTCCTCTGCAAGCGCGCGTCGGGGCCACACGATTTACCGGGGTTCACATACAAAGGGATGGCCAATGACGGAACAACGAGCATGTACGTCGAGGTCGGAAAGGAATATGTGCAACCACGCACCAACAACCGAGGTGAACATTCCCGCCACGGAGAATTTTCAGGAGCGGAGCCGTCAACGAGGCCCGACAAGGTCAACCCGATCGACAGAGTCGATCCCAAGTGGCTCACCGTAAACTACCCGCGCCTGGTGGCGAACCTCAGCGAGGAACGCCGCGATGCGCTGGCTGAGGCACTCGGCCTGCCGTCGGAGGCGCTGGAGATGTTGGCGATCGGCTGGTGGCCGGATCGGCGGTGGTGGAAACCAGAGACGCAGCAGTACGAAGGGGAGCCGGGCTGCTGGACGTTCCCGGAATACGACGCCCAGGAACGCATCATCGGCCTCGGGCTGCGCTGGCCAATGGGGCAAAAGGGCCAGCTCACCCGCGGACGCCGCGGTCTTTCGCTCCCCGTCGGATGGCGAGAGGCGCCGGACCCGGTGCTGATCGTTGAAGGCCCGTCCGACGTGCTGGCCGGCAGGTGGCTGGGCCTCAACGTCATCGGGCGCCCGAACAACAGCGGCGGCGCCGAACTGCTCGCACACGTATGCCGCAACCGGCGGGTCATCGTTGTCGGCGAGAACGATCGCAAACCCGACGGCCGCTGGCCCGGCAAGGAAGGCGCGGAAGCCGTCGCCGAGAAACTCGCTGCTACATGGAGTTGGCCTGTCCCCGTCGCGTTCCCACCTGACGACTTGAAAGACCTGCGCGAGTGGGTCGTCGCACAGCGTACCACGCCTGTCGGCCAGATGGATGCCGCAGAACGCACCGCCCTGGCCGAACAGTTCCTCGAGACCGTTCTACCTCCCAACATCCTTCTGCACTCGGCGCCACGCACCCGCCGCGGCGGCAGGGTCGCGGTGCGCGCCTTTCGGTGGACCGACCCGGTCGAGGCCGGCCCATTCTTCACGGACAAGCTCGACCTCGACAGTGCCAAGGCCCGTGCGAAGTTTGCAGCCACCGTCGCCGAAGCTGAGCCATTGGTCGACGTCGAGGCGGTGCAGAAGCAGTTGCTCCGGCTCAATGCACCCGATCCGCCGCCACGCAGACGCGAAGCCGCAGTTGCCCACGCGCAGTTGCCAGTTGCCGCGAACATCGTCACGGACCGGGCGGAAACGGCGCGTCCGCAGGTCCAGGGCAGCGAGCGGCAACTGCGTGACATCCGCACCGATGCCCTTGCGGCGCTGCTGGGCTCGAACGACCCGCCGCGGCTGTTTACCCGATCGGGCGGGATCGCGCGAGTCACGATCGTTCAGGACGATCAGAATCAGGCCGCGCCGCAGATTCAGCAACTCGATGCCGACGCCCTGCGCGGCGAGCTGACGAACGCGGCCGATTGGTTCACCTTGCACCACAGCAAGGATCGCGGCGATTATCTCCTGCCCGACCTGCCGCCGCTGGCTGTGGCCCGCGACCTTCTCGCATTGCCAGCAATCGACCTTCCGCCATTGGTGGCGATCATCACTTGCCCAACCTTCGGCTCCGACGGTGGCCTGATCGTAAACGGCGGGTACGATCAAGCGAGCGCGTTGTGGCACCATCCCACGCTGATCGACCTGCCGGCGATCCCCAAACGGCCCTCGGACGACGAAATCGTCGCGGCGCGTGATGTGCTCGCTGATATCATCGCCGAGTTCCCATTCATCGACGAGGCGAGCCGTGCGAACGCACTGGCACTTATGCTCCTGCCGTTCGTCCGCCCGCTTATTGATGGCCCGACGCCGCTGCATGCGGTTGACGCGCCGACGCCGGGCACGGGTAAAGGGCTGCTCGTGCAGGCCTGCATGTGGCCAGCGCTGGGCTACAGCCTCGACATCCGCAGCGGAGCGCGCGACCCGGACGAGTGGCGAAAGCGGATCACCTCCGAGCTGGTCGCCGGCAAGCCGGTTATCGGCTTCGACAACGCCACGACGCGACTGGATTCCGAGCACCTGGCCGCGGCGCTCACCGCAACGATGTGGACCGACCGAGTGCTCGGCCAGACACGGGTCGTGACCATTCCCAACCGATCGGTCTGGGTCTGCACCGGGAACAACCTGGCCTTCAGCAGGGAACTGGCCCGTCGCGTCGTCTGGGTTCGGCTGGATGCCAAGGTGGAAGTCCCCGAACAGCGTACGGGCTTCCGGTATCCGAACCTGACCGCTCACGTGCGCGAGCATCGCACTGCGCTGGTCGCCGCCGCCCTGACGCTGTGCCGCGCGTGGCTGGCCTCAGGCTGCCCGGCGGGCAAACAAATCATGGGCAGCTTCGAGTGCTACGCTCAAACCCTCGGCGGCATCCTCGATGTCGCCGGCGTCGAAGGCTTCATGGTCAACGCCGCCGAGCTACGGCGTCAAGTCGACACCGAAACCGGTGAGTGGCGCGCGTTTGTCCACGGCTGGTGGGAGCGGTGGCACGACGCCTGGGTCGGGGTGAGCGATCTGGCCGATCTGCTCTGGGAAGCCGACGGTAAGCGCACCGACCTGCTCCCAAGCGTAGTCAAGAGCGAGAAGCAGCGCGGCATTGTGACTCAACTGGGCATGCGGCTGGCGCGCAAGCGGGATTGCATCCTCGCCGGCCTGCGCGTGCTCGTCGGAGACAAGACCGACCACAAAGATCGGTTGGTCTACCGCCTGGTGCCGACCTCTTCCGAGCCACCGCAAGGTCGGCATGAGGTCGGCACAGAGGTCGGCAATCGTAAACCGCGTGCAGGCAACAACTTAGAAGCGAACGCCGACCTTTGCCGACCTTTCGGCCACCCTCTCCTATTCCCGGGCGCAAATAAAACGCACGCGCAGGACGTGAGCGCATCTTTTTGCCCCGACCAAACGCGTAGTAACGGAAAAAGGTCGGCAAAGGTCGGCATCGCGGCGCAAGTCGTTCCAGAATCGGATGTTACGGCTGCCGACCTTGGTGCCGACCTACCGCCGACCTTTGGTTCGAGCACCGAAAGGTCGGCATTTACCCCTCCACCAGCGACCCCCCCAACCCCCGCAGCCGTGCAGTGGTGCGCCGGCGACAGCGATCATCTTGCGCCCGGTATCGTCGAGCTCGCCCAGTACCGCGACGGCTGGACGCCGAGCGCCTGGCGTGACCGGCTGCTTCAACTCGCTGATCGCTGTGCGGACCTCAATCCTGAACGAGCCGCCGAGCTACGGATGGCCGCGGCCGCGATGACCCACGAAAAGCAAGGAGGTTGCGATGTTCCACGAAACGCATGAAAAGATGCTGTGCGCGCTGGCCGACAGCTATATCCCTGTGGCAAGGTCCATCTGCGCTGACAAGCCCGCCCTGTTGTGTCCCGCTTGCCACGACGAGTACGTGCATCCCGTTGGGGTCCGAATCGTGCCCGCCGGGCGATCGCCTGGCGCACTGACCGTCACGGCAGACGGGCTGCGCCTCGACCCTACGATCACGCCGATCGGTCGTGGCGTGGCGATCACGCTTTCGTTCGTCTGCGAGCAGGGCCACGAGTTCGAGTACATGCTGCACTTCCATAAGGGCACCACATTCATCGAACGCTGCATCGGCCAGACGTATTCCAACCTGTGCGATGTTCCGAACACGATCTGGCGGGATTGATCTGCTCGTAGGGCACGGTTCCTTCCCGGCGATGTTTTTCCGGAGGTGCGGTCGGAACGGCTGCAAGGATACAAAGAGTTTGTTTGTCGCGGTGTTCATTCTGCCGTAACGCGCTGAGGCTACCGTGGACGGATTCCTGACCCGCCGGATGCTCCTGGAGGCCACGTGGCGACGGTGCGGCGATTGTCGCGGCTGCTATCGGCGAAAGTGCGATATGTGCGGTACCGAGTTCTACGCCAGCCGGCCCGAAGCCCGGTTCTGCCGGCGCGCTTGTCGACAGCGGGCCTACCGCAGGCGGTTGCGATTCCGCCGGAAGTTGCCTTGACCTTCCGGCCCGGTTGAGCCCTCATGGTGAAGGCGGGCGAGAACGGCCACCACGAAAGGAAACGCAATGATCGCTACGACGAAAACCATCCCGGCCGTCGCGTACCTGCGGCGCTCGACGGACCGCCAGGAGCAGTCCATCGCTGACCAGCGCGCCGAGATCGTGCGCTGGTCCGGCGAGCACGGGTACGACGTCGTCCGCGAATTCATCGATGACGCGATTTCGGGAACCAGCGCCGACGAGCGACCGGGCTTTCAGAGGATGATCGCCGAGGCCGAGCGCGGCCAATTCAAGGCCGTGATCGTCTGGAACTCCGATCGGTTCAGCCGGGGCGACGTGACCGAGACCGAGCACTACCGCTACCTGTTGCGGCAGGCCAACGTGAAGGTGCTGTCGGTCACAGAGGACTACCTGGCCCGTGACGGCATCGATGGCGACGTTCTGCGGACGGTCAAGCAGTTTCAAAACAGGCAATATTCGATCAGCCTTTCGCAGAACACGCTTCGCGGCCAGATCAGTTCGGTTATGGCCGAGTCTGATCCCGGCCGGGCGGCGCCGTACGGATATGACCGTCAGGTCCTCGCCCCCGACGGCTCCGTCATGTTCCGTATCCGCTTCTGCCCCGGCCGCGTGCGCGAGGTGTACGACAAGGACGGCAAGCTCCAGGCCCGCTACGCCAAGGGACAATCACTGAAGAAACCTGGCAAACAGTGCCGCGCTCGGCTCGTGCTGTCGGACTCTCAGCGCGTGAAGATCGTCAAGGACATCTTCCTCATGTGCCTGGACGGCGTGGGCTTCGCCTCCATCGCTGCCGATTTGAACGCGCGCGGCATTCCCGCTCCGTGCCAGGACCATTGGAACTTCACGACGGTCAAGGCAATCCTCGAAAACCCGACGTACTGCGGAAATCTGGTATGGAACCGCCGGACCGAAGCGAAGTTCTACCGGTTCCAGAATGGCCGCACCGAAGAACGCCGGCGGCAGTCCAGCGAAGCCAAGGTAGTCAAGACGCCCAAAAATGATTGGATCATCATCCCCGACGCCGTGCCCGCGATCATCTCAAAAGAAGACTGGGAGAAGGTCCAGGTGCTCGTGGCCAAGCGGCGTCGGGCCATCGGCGGGGCCGGCCATCGCAACCGCCGCTGGCTTCTGACCGGCGTACTGGTTTGCGGCGACTGCGGCCACAAATTCTGGGGCGCGCCCTGCCACAAGGGACGCGTCGCAGGTCGCGCACCGGTCGTCACCAACTATTACAAGTGCGCCGGCAGGCGCTCACATGGCAAGACGATCTGCGCAACGCCATCGACGCTCCGTTCCGAGCAGTTGGAGGCCTGGGTACTCGGCAAGCTGCGCGACATCATCTTGATCGACGAAGCCGCTGTTGACGAGGCGATCGAACGATTCGTCAGGACAGTCGCCAGACATGACCCCGGCGACGCGAACGGCAACCGCATCGCCCGCGAGATCAAGCAGGTCAGCGAAACAGTGACCGCCCTGACCGTGCACATCGACCCAGCCAACCTGTCCCTGCTCAACGACCGCCTGACACAACTGCGCCTGCGCAAGGAGTGCTTGGAGCACGAGCTACAAACGGTACGACGATCGAAGGCCAATCCTGACGTCGGCGCACTGCGAACCTGGGCCCGGGCGCAACTGGCCGGTCTCCAGGACGCGATGGCCGGCACGCGGGACGATCGGACGCGCGACGTGATCGCCACCTACGTGGACCGCATCACCGTCTGGCCGTCGCAACGCCGCGGCGAACTGCGCCTGAACCCGGCCGCCGCGCCGCTGTGGAAACGCAACGCGGACGGCTGCGTACATGACGACCGCGAGCCCGCCGGGACCGCGCTCCGGAAACAAAACAACCGCCCCGAAGGACGGTCGCGGTTTAACCCAATCGGGGCGACAGGATTTGAACCTGCGACTTCCTGCTCCCAAAGCAGGCGCGCTACCAGACTGCGCCACGCCCCGTTTGCCCACACGTCCACACGCCGCGATACATTGAAACCAAAAACCCCGTTTCCGTCAAATCTCTGCACGCCAGAGCCGCCAATGTCAACCCTCCTCGCCATCGCCGGGCCATCCCCGGCCATACCCGGAAGATCAGCCCCGCGACACGGGTCCGCCCCGCTCACCGCCGTATTCAATGCCGCAAACACGTCGAACAGACTGACCACGCCGTTCCCGCCGCAAAGACGCAGATCGCTTTCCGCTCTGACGATCCCCCCGAATCGCTGGTTGCCGCGGCCCCGCCGGCAAACGAACGCCGACGATCCCCAACCCGTGCGCGACCGCATCCCGCTGACGGCTGATCGCTGAAGGCTCACGGCTCTCTTCTGACAACTGAAAACTTCCGCCTCCAGGCACTCAGGCTCCAGACGCCGCTGATATCGCCTGTTCCATTTTTTCCCCAAAAAACTGGAACAGCCCCCGTGTTCTATAGGGTGGATAAGAGAAGCGCACCCGCACCGCGCGCCAACCGTGACAACGGGGAATGAAAGTACGATGCCCAACCAAACCGATCCAACGGTCCGAGCAATGGCACCATCGCCCACTCGAGCCGCCTCAATCCGCGAAGTCGGCGGTCCCCTCCCCCAAACGCCCCCTGGCGCCGAACGAAGCCAACGCTGCGAGAGTTCTCACTTGTCCGTTCTCGGTTGTCAGCGATCCCCATCCCGACGCAGGTCGCCGACCGCGGCCGCCAACCGGCGGACAGGGCCGGATCACCCGAAAAACCGAACGAAGCCACCGCCATCCTCGTCAAAAGGTCGCCCATCTCTGGCGAGCCTTCGTCCCGGAGCCTGCGCTCCTCAGCCCGGCACCTTCGTGCCTGTTCTTACCAAACGAAGCCAACGCCGAGCGAGTCGTCAGTTTTCAGTTCATAGTTATCGGGCTACCGCGGGCCATCAGAGCCGGGAGCGCCAGCGAACGGGCCCGAAAACGCCCGCGGCGCAACAAACGCTCGCGCCAAACGAAGCCAACGCAATGCCAGTCACCAGTTCTCAGTTGTCGGTTGTCAGACCAAAGCCCCCGAAAGTGCCGACGACTCCAACACGGGCTCTGTCAGCGTCGGCCCCGGACAATCAAGAAAACAAAAACGAAGCCACCGGGAACCCCGCCCACAACCGCACTCCCGGCGGCAGGCCTTCGTCCCTATGTCCCTCCGTTCCTTCGTCCCCTCGCCTTCGTGCCTACCTTCCTTCCAAACGAAGCCACCGCGACAGGCGGCGTTGCGCGCCCCCACTCAAAACCTTCATCCGGCAAATGTTACAGGGGGCAACAAAACCAGACAGGCGCCTCCTTGAACCGCCCCGGCAGCCAAGCTAACGTGCCGCTCGAGCTGGTTCGTCCTCCCAGGCGGGATTGCGTCACTGCAATCCTACAGAGTCCAGGAATAGGTGCTCCGCGGGTGCCTGCTACACCGCGATGAACACCAGGAGCAAGCAACATGAACGCGAGGCGCACAGCGGATCGATCGAAAACCGGCGTCATTCAAAGGAGTCTGCCGAAAAGCACTCGCGCTGTCTTGGCCACGGCCGCTCCGGCGTGTCTGATGCTCATCGCCGCCGGATGCGCCACGACGCCCGAGGAGCCCCGACTCACCGACCAACAGCGGCAACTAAACGTCGAATCATTCGACTACGTCTGGACCACCATCCGCGACAAACACTTTGATCCGGAGCTGGGCGGCCTCGACTGGCAGGCCGTTCGCGATGAGCTGCGCCCCAAAGTCGAACAGGCCACGGTGATGTCCGAAGCCCGCGAGGCAATGAGAGACATGCTCGCTCGCCTCGAACAGTCCCACTTCGGAATCATACCCGCCGATGCCTACGACGACCTCGAGCAGCCAGCCGGCGAAGGATCGCGCGACGGCGGCACGGGCATCGACCTTCGTGTGATCGACGGGCAAGCCCTGGTCACGGCAGTCGCCGACGGCTCGCCGGCCGACGACGCGGGTGTTCGTTCCGGCTGGGAGATCGTTCGCATCGGAAGCGAGGACATTCCCCGTCGCCTCGAAACGCTGACCGACGAACTCGAGGACGACAGGACCAGACCCCTGCTCCTGACGCGCACCGTGCAAGCTCGACTGACCGGCCCGGTCGGGGACGCGGTCACCACAATATTTGAGGATGGCCACGGTGACCAGGTGAAGCTCGATTTTGAACTCGTCGAGAGAAGAGGGCGAAAGGCCAAGCTCGGGCATCTGCCGGCTTTGTATGTCTGGCACGACGTCCGGTTCGTCGACGATTCCATCGGATACATCGCGTTTAACTACTTCCTCGACCCGGGCAACGTCATGGGGGCCGTTGCCCGAGGCATGGAGTCCTTCATGGATGCCGACGGAGTCATTATCGACCTGCGCGGCAACGAAGGCGGCATCGGGGCGATGGCCATGGGGATGGCCGGGTGGTTCATCGCCGAACGGAACCGGCGCCTCGGCGTCATGCACACGCGAACCGGCGAATTGAAGTTCGTCGTCAGCCCGCGCGCCCGCACCTATGAAGGGCCGCTGGCCGTCCTTGTGGACGGGCTGTCGGCATCGACGTCGGAAATCCTGGCCGGCGGGCTGCAAGGCCTCGACCGGGCGCGGGTGTTCGGTTCGCCCACCGCCGGTGCGGCGCTGCCGTCCCGGATCGAAAAGCTCCCCAACGGCGACGGTTTTCAGTACGCTGTCGCCAGCTACGTCTCGGAGGGGGGCGACGTACTGGAAGATACCGGCGTGATTCCCGATACCGAGGTGCATTTGAACCGTGAGGCGTTGCTCCGCGGTGAAGATCCCGTGCTCGACGCCGCCGTGAACTGGATCAGAATACAGCAATAGTCGGCGCCCGCCGCCGGTGTGGCGGCGGCGCGACTGCCAACCCCCGCAACGGAGGGCAACAATAATGAACGACGATCTGCCGAACCTGACTAGCCGTACCTGCCGCCACGCACCGAATCACTCGGTCGGAATACTTCTGGCGGCCGCACTCGCGCTCGCCGCTGCACCGGGCGCCCTGGAGGCATCGGATAAAGCGTTGCCGAGCGGCGAGAAGGTGCTGGACGCATACGTCGAGGCGATCGGCGGCAAGGCCGCCCACGCAAAGCTCCAGAACCGCGTCAGCAAGGGGACGTTGGAGTTCGCGGGCATGGGGATTAAGGCGCCGATTATCTCGTACTATGCACGCCCGAACAAACATCTCACCATCCTCGAATCCGATGCCTTCGGCACGATCAAGTCGGGAACGAACGGCGACGTCGCCTGGGAGATGAGCGCCATGCAGGGCCCGACGGTGAAGACAGGCGGCGAGCGGGCCCTGCTTCTCCGTGAATCGATCTTCGACGCGGCCGTCCACTGGCGAAAGCTCTATCCGAAGGTCGAATGCGTCGGTACCGAGGCCGTCGACGAACAGCCGTGCTACAAGGTGATCGCGACCCCCGAGGAAGGGCCGGAGGAGACGAGGTACTATGATAAAGAGAGTCATTTGCTCGTCAAGACCGAGATGACCGTCGAGTCGACCATGGGCGAGATCCCGCTCGTCAGCTACTTCACCGATTACAAGAAGGCGGATGGGGTCCTCATCGCGCACAAGGTCAGGACGGTGATCGCCGGGATGCAGGAGATGGTCACAGTCCTCGACAGCGTCGAGCACGGCGTTGAAATCCCCGAGGAGCGCTTCGATCTGCCCCCGGAAATCAAGGCCCTGGTGGACAAAGACGCCGAAAAGTCCAAAGAAGAGCCAAAGTAGGGGACACACGCCAGGAGGCGGAGCTAGAACAAGGCCTCGGGAAATCGATTCTCCGCGCCGCGTTGGATCGTTTGAAGCACCGGGATCGTGCTGGACAGCGTCGGCGGCACATCCACCTTGCTGTCTTCCAGGAAAGCGCGGAGCTGGAGCGCATTGGCGGGGCCCTGGCCCCGGTAGTGGTTGTTGGCGAAGACATAGACCTGGTCGGTTTCGGCGGCGATTCGCCGGATGCGGGGGACCCACTCTTGCAGTTCGGAATCGGAGTAGAGGTAATTGTAGCGCTCGAATGACGGCACGTTGTCGGCGAACCAGGTGTCGCGACGCCGCCCATGCAGGCGGACGTAGCCTGTCCTGCTCGTAACGTGGTCCGCCGGCCCCAGGCACTGGGGCAACTGGGGCTGGTCGATGTTGCAGTACCCGGCACCAATCCGGCGCAGCAGTTCGGCCGTTTCGGGTGTGTCCCACGAGCCGTGGCGAAGCTCGATAACGGGGCGGAACCCGGCGAAATCACCGGTCAGGCGGCGGAGCCGGTCGATCGATTCCTCGCAGCGGCGAAATGACCAGGGGAACTGCATCAGGAGGCAGCCGAATCGCCCGGCCTCGAGGACCGGGCAGAGGCCTTCGCTGAAGGCCTGAACCGCTTCGCTGCTGTAGGCGCTTCGTTCATGCGTGAACGACTGATGCAGCTTGAACGTGAATCGAAATGCCCCGCGGTCGGCGACGCGGCGCACCCAGCTCTGGGCCATGCGGGCGGTGACATTGCGATAGAAGCTGACGTTGACCTCCACGGCAGTGAAGTACCTCGCGATGTACGCGAGTGCGTCGAAGCGTGACGACGCGGCCGGCGGATAGACCACGCCCTTCCAATCCTCGTAACTCCATCCGGACGGACCGACGTAGTAACGCGCGACCTTCGGTTTGCCCGTGTCAGGGGAATCCACGCGTTTGTCCAAGGTTCACCTGGATATGATACAGCGCTCGCGGCGCTTTGTCTGAGGAGGGCGACTTGACACTTCCGCCTGGGGCTATGCCACCCGTTTCAACCCGTGTTGACTGCAGCGCGCCGCATGCATGAGTGCACTGATCGAGAGCAGTGGCACGGTCCACTCTGGCTCAGAGGGCGTCTGTTGCGCTGGCGGTCAGTTGGCCGGGAGGGTGAGTACCTGGCCTACCTTCAACCTTGCGGGGTCCTCTCCGATGACCGCCTTGTTGAGTTTGTAGATCTCCTCCCAGCGGGAGCCGGCGCCGAGCTTCTCGCGCGCGATTTCGTAGAGGGAGTCGCCCTCCTGGACGGTGTACCTCCGGCCATCGGAGCGCGTCGAGCCGGCGGGCGACGTCCGGCGGGGCGGAGGGGTTCGCGCGATCGAATCAGCGATCTCCGGGAGGTAGACGGTCGTTCCGACGGCGATGGCACTCGGATCGTCCACGTGGGGGTTGGCTTCCTGGAGGGTGTCGGCGTGGCGCACGTCGCCGTAATAGATGCGGGCCAGCCGGGCGAAGGTGTCACCGGGTCTGACCGTATGGGTTTCCATCCTCGCGGTGGGCGTCGGGCGGGCACCGCGCGCAGCAGGTCGTTGCTGGGTGGCAGACTGCCGTCGAGTAGCGGCTCCTCGCCGAGCCGTCGGTCGTAGCGTTTCCGGTCGTTGCCCTTCCTTGCGTGCGTCTGCCAGGCGCCGCGCAGCTTCCTCTTGCGCCGACCTCAGGAGATCCTGCTTAGCCGATTCGCCTTGGTCACGTCCCTCCGAACGGGTCGGCTCCTGCTCTGCCAGTTCCTCCGTCGGCGGGAATAGTACGGGTGGCGCAACCGGTTCGTCGCCTTCGTCTTCAAACTCAGCAGGAAGGTCGCCCTCCATCACGAGTTCCGGTGGCTCCGTCTCGTCTTCAGGCGGGGTCTCTGAGGCCTCGGGCTTGCGTTCGGGAGTACCGGTCAGTAACGGCGCCTTCTCGGGGACTTCTTTGCCCTGCTCAATCGGGATGGTGCTCTCGGATGTGTCGCGGGCGGTGAAGTACCACCCCGCCAATACGACCACCACCAGCGATCCGATCACGCCCAGCTTCACGTCCGTGCGCATGATTCCATTCCTTCAGAGATGCCGATCATCTTTATGTCCGCACGTCGGATTCGCGCCGGACCCGCCGGGCAGACCGCTTCTTTGACGGCTATATTAACGCCCCCCGCCGCCGGGTCAAGAAAAGTTGCTGCTTTGTGTGAACTCCTCAAGCTCTTTGCGCGCGACTACGGACTTCACCGGAGCCCGGCGTCCGCTTTGCGCAACGAAACAGGCCGCGGAACGCCCCGCGGATATGGTTTTCCGCTCGGGCGCTTCTCGGCCTGAAGCTGTGAATTGTTTTCGATCGTTCCTTGCTCTACAGCGTCGTCAGGCGGGCGCCGGGCCGAAATGCCTCTCGCCCATTTCCGACCGCAGCTCCATGACGATGGCGATGGCCAGCACACAGGCCAGGACCGCGCCGGCTATCGTCAGAATCGTTGCTCTGGCCGACACTCCGCTGACAATGACTGCCAGGGCACCGAACACCCCCAGGGCGAGCAGCACGTACACCACGATGTGCAGCACCTTGATACGGTAGATCAGCGGTGATGCCACACCGACCGAGCTGTACGTTCCGACGATGATGCCCACCAGCAGCGCAAAACTGAAGCCGTGGATGCCCGGGCCTCCGAAAATGTACATGACTGCGACGGCGAGAAACGTGGTCACGCTCGTCAGCACCGTCCTGGACAGACATTGATTGATGCTGTTGTTGATGATCGCCGGATTCAGCGCCTTGAGCTTGCCGCGGTTCTCCCGGATCCGGTCGAAGACCACGATTGTGTCATTGAGGCTGTAACCGATGATCGTCAGGAACGCCGCGATCATGGGTAGATCGATCTTGAAGTCCGCCAGATCGAGCGCCCGCCCCAGGAAGGTGTTGTACAGATAGTGCGAGACGGCCACCAGCCCCAGCGTGATCGAGACGTCGTGCACCAAGGCCACGATCGCGGCCAGCCCGAAGTGCATCTGCCCGAACCGGATCCAGATGTAGGCGACGATGGCGAGCAGCGACAACGCAATGGCCACGATGGCCTGCTGGGCCGTCTGCGCGGCCACTTGGCCGGCGAACTGGTTCACCCTTCGCAATGACTTCTCCGTGGCCAGGGCCTGGCGCACCTGCTCGAGCTCGAGCTGGGCGACGCGCTCCTCCCACATACCAGTGGGATCGTCGTAATAGAGCAGGTTCGGATCACGGGCGACATACGCGATCTTCGAGTACGTCAACTGCCCGTCTTCCTCGCTCGAGGCTTCGAGCCCGATCGCCCGCGAAGGGCGTGCCTCGTACTGAGAGTACTCCGGCAGCAAACGGATCTCGCGCACCCGCTTGTTGAACTCGCCGTTCTCGCCAATGGTCAACGGCGGATTCAGATCGTCGAGCACAATGACGACGCCACCCTTGAAATCACGTATGTCGAAGTTGCCGCCCCACTCGCCCACGACGTCCGAGAGGTAGCGATCCTCCGCCTGGATGGGCCAGTAGCCTGCCGGCGCCAACTGCGGATGCGTGACCAGCTCGAACTGGACGGCCCGCTCCACGTTGAGGCGCGGAACGCGCCGGTCCTCGGCGGCGATCTCGGGATCCATGGCAGCTAGAATGGCGGTCCGGACGAGCTGTTTGTTTGTCTCGACGGTGATGACCTCAAAGGCCATGGGAGCCTCTTCGGACGCGTCCAGCGCCTGAATCGTTTGAATCCGGGAACCAGCCAGGTTGGAGGCCGCCCGCTGCGCGACTGCGGCCGCTCCGCTGAGACTGTCGCGCACAGTCTCGACGTCGAGCATCGCCGCGCCCTCGTCATTGAGCTTGGACTCCAGGACCAGCCGTCGGCCGATCCGCTCGAATCCATTGCGCTCAACCATGCGTTCGAGCACCGGTCTCACAAGAGCCTCGAGCTGGTCAGCGGTGAAGAAGCCGGAAGAGAGCTGAACTGACGTCGGGCTGTCGCCCCTGGTCACCTGGACATCCGTGATCTGCTCGGCGGCGCTCTCCAACCACTGCACCGCCGAGAGCAGATCCCCCTCGCGGGAGGAGATCAACCGACGGATCTGCTCGTCCGTGATGGTCTCGCCTTTTCTCAGCTCGATCTGCACGCTCGTGCCGCCGAGAAACTCGATGTCGAAGAGGGCCTCCTTGTTGGTCGTCGCGACACCAACCGTGAAGACCAAGGCGAGCGACACGGCCACAACCGAAACCGGCCAAAAGACTCGTCGCAGCGCCAGCCAATCCACCTGGGGCCGTCGGAGCACTCGGAGCATGGGCAGCGACTTCAGCCAACGAAGGTCCAGGAGTGTCGTGAAGATCAGCCGCGTCACGAAGAGCGCGGTGTACATGCTGGTCACGACGCCGAATCCCAGCACCATCGCGAAGCCCTTCACCTCTTCGGTGCCGACGTAGCCAAGGACCACGCAGGTGATCAGGGTTGTGACGTTCGCGTCGATGATCGTCGAGAATGCCCGTTCGTAGCCGGTTCGGATCGCTTTACGCAGTCCCATGCCGCGGTCGCGCTCCTCGCGGATGCGCTCGAATATGAGCACGTTGGCGTCGACGGCCATGCCGACCGTGAGAATCAATCCCGCAATGCCCGGTAGTGTGAACGTGGCCTGCGTGTAGGCCATGATCGCCAGAACGATCAGCAGGTTCAGGATCAGCGCGATGTTCGCGACTACGCCCGCGAAGAGGTAGTAGATGATGATGAAGATCGCCACGGCGATACCGCCGTAGATCGCGGCCTGGGTTCCGCGGGTGCGGTTGTACTCGCCCAGGCTCGGGCCGACCGTGTGCTCCATGAGCGGCGTCGGGATGACCCGGGCGGGGAGAGAGCCGGCCCGCAGGGTGGCGACCAGTTCCGAGACTTTGTCCTGGGTGAAGGTCCGACCGGTAATCTGCCCGTGCTGGCGGATCATGCTCTCGATGTTTGCGGATGACTGCGCCACGTTATCAAGGAAAATGCAAAGCTGGCGGCCGATGTTGGCATGCGTCATCTCCGCAAACTGGCGGCCGCCCCGGGCGTCGAGTTGGAAACTGACGGCCGGACGGCCGGTCCGCATGTCCAGTGTGCCGGTCGCATTCACGAGCTTCCATTTCTGTTGGCTCTCCCGCGTCAGGCCGAATTCTCTGGTGGCATGAGCAAGGACGTACCATCTACCGGCGTACTTTTCGACGATGATGCCGGCCGGGAGGTTATCCTTGTTCTCCTCCAGGGCGCTCATCGTCTTAACGCCTGTCAGCTCGAGGACATTGGCGACCTCAAACCACTGATAAGCGTCGGCGGCTCGGCGGCGAGGACCGCGCTCATGTAGCTGTTGAACGTACTTCGTGATGCTGTCTTGAAGCTCCGGTCGCGGATGCGTCGTCCTGGTCGGATTCTCAGGGTCACGTTCCGCAAGCACACGAAACTCCAGGACCCCGGCGCCGCTGATACGACGCTTGAGGTCCGACGGGTCTTCCAACATCCCCTTGTCCGCCGCCCACTCGTCGTACGCCGCGACCACTTTGTCCAGCGCTTTGGAGTAGGCATTGGATGGGTGCGCGGCGTGCAGCTTCTGGAGTTCCTCCTCGCGGGCTTGCTCTTCGGGCAACGCGAGGACGTTTTCCAGACGGTTCAAATTGATGCTCGTCCTGAGCACCGTCTCTATGGCCTGCTCATAAGCCTCTCGGGCTGCGGCGACGTCGTCGGTGGCGTTCTCGTACGCCTCGTATTTCTCGATAAGCTCATCCAGCAGCGGCCCCCGCGATGGTACGCCGCGAATGAGCTCCTTTTTGGCCTCTGCACGCTCCTCCGGGGCAAGGTGCAGCATGGTTTCGATCTCGTTGCGCTCAATGTTGTGGGCTGCCAGTGCGGCGCGAGCCGCTTCGTACTTCTGGCGACGGGCCTCCGCGCCTTTGGGCGGTCGCGGCATCTGGATTTCCAGGCGGTTGTTTCCGACCGGACGCCAGACCAAATTCATCTGGCCGCCCGGATCAACCCGGCGCTTCAAGACTTCCATCACCCGCTCGGCAAGCCCCGCTTGTTCCTGCCGATCCAGGCCTGAGGTATCGATTTCAAACAAAAGGCTGGTGCCGCCCGCGAGGTCGATCCCCGCCTTCAGCTTCCGCTCGGGGGGATAAATGGCCAAGGCTGCCGCGACCAGCGGCACAATAACGAGCGCCCACTTCAGTGCTTTTCTGTCCGTTTCCATAGCAATTATCTCCGCGACCCGTTGCGGGCCGCCGGTCCAGGTGGTTTGAATTCACTCGGAACCTGCCAAGTCTGTTTCCACTTCGCCATCTCGACGGTTCGCCGAGGAGCCGTCGTCGATTCTTGCACTTATGCCGGTGATCTTTGCGAGTGGCGTCTAAACCGCGGGGAAGATAGCGCTGTGTGGCGGGCCGTGGCAGCGGTGGTTGGGGTCGAGGAATACGGTGGATTTCACGGCGGCGCTATTCGTATCAGGCTGGCGCACCCGCGCCGATCGCAGGAAGGGTCGAGCTGCAGATGCAACATGGCCGGCGGGTTGGCCTCCCCCCTGCTTGCACGACGGCGCACGCCCGGCTCGCTCGGGCAGAATCAACAAGTTTGGCGACAGCGTATCATTCGCGTCGTGTGAATCATCTCGGCTCCCACCCTCTCCGGGGACCTGGCTCTGATTCGCGTCCCGGCTGGAGTCCTCTCTGGTGGGGGTGATGAATCCATCGGCTGGGATTTCGGGGCTAAACACGCCAATGGCCCGAGCCGCTACGTTGCTGATCCACGGGCCCGCAAGGGACGCGAAAATAAAAGCATGAAAGGCAAGTCGGCCCACCGCATGGACGGTACGCGAGGAACGCCCGTATCTGGCCCTAGTGTCCATCATACGGCGCGGATTATAGGGGCGATCCGCAGCCCCGCAACAACCGATCCCTACCTCGGGAAGGTGCCTCGCCGAGCCGCCAGACCTGTGACTTCCTGCGTGCGGCGCGTGACTTGGCGCGGCCCGTGACGGCTTGTGACATGAATAATACAACTATTGACCAAAACTCCTGCTTGCGTAAAGGCTTATACCGTAAGGCTTTATGCGTTCGTCCGAAACCGCCTACAAACGGCTGGACTGCGAGAAGGCGGTAATTTCGTAGCCAAGGATGCCTCTGTGCCGTATAATGCTCGGACGTTGGAATTTGGTCGGAGATTGTAGCAACAGTTGATTCTGCTCTCCTTGGAGCATGGAGATGGCCGTGGAGCTGGGTCAAACGCAACAGTGTGTCGACGAACTTCATTTTTCACTTTATCAGCGGGCGCTTCACCCGGAGTTGTTCCACATTTACTTGGCCAAGCGAGTCGAGCATCGCCTGTACAACGCCGAGTTGTGGGTAGTCGGCTTGGCGCATGTAGTGACGGTTCAATTCCGTGATGGAAACTTGACGGAAGTCGTAGCCGAGCCTAGCGACCTCCTGCCCCGGGCGGGATTGGCGACCACCTTCCGTTTTCGCGGAGAGCGCGATTATTCGCAGAATTTCCCAGGCGGTCTGCAGTATATTCTGTCGACGCAGGTGGAGCGGATGACTCCGAACCTCTTCCCGGCCACGCATCGCGACCTGATGGCGGACGGCGAGCGTCGGGGGCTATTCCAGAGCTTTGAAGACTGGACGGACAACGAATTGGTCCCGTTCACGCTGATCGATTACGAGGCACGTGACGCTGAGTTTCACGTGCATGCGTTTCATGTGTTCCCCTCGGAGTTGACGATCGTCAAGACGCAGTCGATCTTCGAGACGGAGCGCAAGCGGCGTTTTAACGGTTCATAACGCCCGGAGCGGCGGTGCCCGCGTCGGGTGCCGACGGGATCGGGCTGAGGTTATCCAATGGGCGGCTGATTCTCCGGTCGCCCATGTTGTTTTGCCCAGGGTTAGGGAATGGGAGAGACAGCCCGGCTTGCCCTTGGCGAAATCAGTTTCGGGGCGGGGGTTGATGGCGGTTCCCCTTCGGATAGCATGGAGCGTTTGGTTCCGTCGTCGGACGGAGCGGCGACAGCACAGCAGGAAACAGCGAGATGCCTCGAGTCTGTTACTATACCGGAAAGAAAACGCGTGCGGGACGGAGTATCTCCCGGCGTGGTAAGGCGAAGTACCTGGGCGGCGTTGGGCGCAAGATCACCGGGATCACGAAACGCAAGTTTCGCCCGAATATTCAGCGCGTTCGAGCCGTTGTGGACGGGAAGGTCTGCCGTGTGAAGGTTTCGGCCAAGGCGATTCGCATGGGTCTGGTCACCAAGCCCGAGAAGCGCGACTGGAAACCGGAAAAGAGCACGGCCCCGGCTGCAACGGATACCGCGTAGAATCGCGTCCGCTCCGGGATCATCGCCCCGGCGGATTAGGCGTCACTCGCTACGCAGGTGCATGGCAACTCCCACCCTAGCGTCGCTTCTTCGGGCTGACCAGGCTTACTACGCTCAGATCAGCCGAACGCGAAGCCTGGACAAGGGCATCGCGTTCACCAGCGATGCGTTTCCGGTTGTCGCGGAGGCCAATCAATTTCGGGAAGTCTGGGTTGACCCAGCGGACGACCTGTCGGCTGTCTTCGCAGCGGTCGACACGAATTTCGGCAAATTGGGGCTTTCCTGCCAACTCTGGGCGCCCTCGGCAGACGGGTCAACCGAGGGGTTGGAACCCTTTCTGTTGGATCGCGGCTTCTCCCGCCGTAACATTACTGCGATGGCGCTGCGGTCGCATACCGCCACGCTGATCGGAGAGGCGATTCGCGTGCTGCCCGCGCGTGCGATGCGGAAGGCGCTGCGCCTGATTCATGAGGCGGAGTACAAGGGCCTCGAAGCCTCTGAGCGGGAAATGTTCATCGAAGCCGCGCTGGAGCGGCTGAACGATCATCGTCTGGACGAGTTCGTGGCCCTCAGGACCGGCGAGCCGGCCGGCCGGTGCGCCCTGTTCCAAATCGGAGACGTGGGCAGGGTCTGCGGGTTGTTCGTCTTGCCGGCGCATCGTCGATGCGGTGTCGGACAGGCGTTGTTGAGCCAAAGTCTGAAGCTGGCCCGGAGGCTGCAACTGCGGCTTGTATGTGTGCCTGTCTTATCGGATAACGAGGCGGCGCTGGGCCTGCTGCAACGCTGCGGCTTTGAGCGGGACGGCATGACTCGAGAATACGCCGCTCAGGGCGCGCGGTTGTTTCAGCCTTAATGCCATGCTGCTGCGTGCGAACCACGTGCTTCCGATCGAGGCGCCAGCAATCAAAAACGGGGCGGTTCTGATCGAGCGGGGGAGAATCGCGAAGGTCGGCAAGGTCGACTCGCTTTCCGGCTCACCCGCCGTTGATTTCGGCGAGGCGGTTATTCTGCCGGGGTTTGTGAATGCACATACCCACGTCGAACTGAGCTTTTGTGCGGGTCGGGTTCCTCCCTGCGCCGATTTTACCCGATGGCTCGAGCGGCTTATGGCCGTCCGAAGTGAGATTGCCGACCTGGAGCGGGTGCTTGCGGACTCGGCCCGTGGGGGCGCGGACGCCATGCTGGCCGCCGGCGTCACAGCCGCGGGCGACATCACGACACGACCGGACGTTGTGCGTGGCAATTTGAAACACGGCCCGTTGCGGGTCGTCTCGTACGGGGAGGTGATAGCCATCGGCCGGCGGCGCGACCGGCTTGACGATCGGCTCGAGGCCGCGATCAATGACGGGCACGCATCCGAGCATCTGCGCATCGGCGTCTCTCCGCACGCTTTCTACTCGGTGGAGCCGGAGGCGGTTCGTGCCTGTGTCGAGGCCGCGGTCGACGGGGACCTTCCGCTCTGCATGCACTTGGCGGAAACCGAGGCGGAGAAGGCCTTTACTTTAGAGCTAGCAGGCCCCTTTCGGCGCCTGCTCGAACAGATGGGCGTGTGGGATGATCTGTTACCGCGTCCCGCGCTGCCGCCGGTTGCTCTCGCAAGCGAATGCGGTCTGCTGACGCCGCGAACGATCCTCGCACATTGCAACTACGTATCCGACGACGACGTTGCAGTGATCGCCCAATCCGGCGCCCACGTGGCGTATTGCCCGCGGACGCACGCCGCGTTCCGTCACGATCCGCATCCATACCGGCAAATGCTGGACTCGCAGGTCAACGTCTGCATCGGCACCGATAGCCTGGCCTCGAATCCGTCGCTCTCGGTTCTTGAGGAGATCCGCCATCTATGGAAGGAGAACGCCGGATTGGATGGCGATCTGCTTGTGCGAATGGCCACGATCAACGGGGCGCGAGCGTTGGGCTTGTCGGACGAGATCGGGTCATTGGTGAGCGGGAAGTCGGCGGACCTGACAGTTGTACCGCTGGAACCCAGTAAAGGAGGCTCGGCCGCCGAGCGGCTGTTACGCGGCAGCATTCACCCGGTTGCCACGTACGTCCGGGGTCGGCGTGTCTGAGGCGGTTTCGGCGCGGCAACGGGCGTCAAGGGCCTCCGAACACAGCGATGGCACAGCGCCGGCATAGCGCGGCGTGGTGCGAGCGTGTTGTATGAGTTTACCCCACTCGCCGGCAGATGATGTCGATCGGCAGGAGCAGAAGAGACGCGACGAGCAGGAGCGGCCAGAGTTGCCGTGGCGTCGAGCCCCTCACCTTCGCGGTCACCAAGTCGGAAGAGCCAACGTGCATGAGCCGGCACCGGCCCGCGCGGCGATGTCCTTCAGCGTCAGTTACTGCGACCTCGGCCGGCGGCTTTTTGTCCAGCACCACGAGCGCCGTCGCCGCCAGAACAAGCGTCAACCACGGGACCGTGCCCAACCACTGTCCGGACAGCCGCAGTTGCCTGGCTGCAGCGGCTTTCGACGGTACTGGACGGATAACGGCTGCAGAGGGTCGGCCAACGACGCGCGGTTCATCGAATCCGCGGCATTGGCAGACTGACGACACGCCTGATTCAACTGCTCGTGTCCGGCGAGCCGTTTCGCCTGTCGATCGAAATCGGCGTCAATAGCTTCGAAGTCTTCAGCATCGAGGCACAGCTCTTTCTTGCGCAGTTTGTCCGCCGGCCTGCAAAGCTTTTCGGCGGCTTGGTGATAATTGCCTTTCGCCCCGCCCTTGACGGCGCCACTGTCACGTAACACGGCCGGGCGCGCGCTTGCCTCGCGAGTCAGAGATTAGCCTTGGCATGGACACATTAATTGCCGGCGACAACCGTTACGGGTTGCGACGCGGCGTTGTTGTCCTCCGTGCATTCTTCTACATCGTCGAACTCGTCCACCAGCATGCCCATGTACATCGGACCCGTCGGCGCATCGCTGGGGATCGTCATGCCGGTGGGCACGTTGGCCTGATTCCCGGCTGCGAGGCCATTGAAGCTTTCGCGCCCCCCGATGAGAAGCGTGTCGGACGTCTCGATCGTCGGATCGGCCGAAAGATAGAACCCCACGAAGAACGAGCCGGCATCGGCGTCGCCAAGGTTGGCGATCAGTGCACCCACGGTCTGCGTCACATCCTGGCCAGGTTGCACCTCAGTCGGCCCAACGAACGACTCGGCCGAGAGGTCCGGACACGGCGGGGCGAGACAAGCTCCGCACTGCTGTGCCGAAACGGCACAAAGCTGCCCCCACGCCTCCTCGCAGCAGGCCGGTTCAAACGAGCACACGCACGCCTGAACGGCGGGGTCGTTGCAGCCCGGCGTGCCGTGAGCGGTGCAGCAGGAACCCGGACACACGCCGCAGTCCTGCGGGCAAGTGATGCAGTCTTCGTCGCCGAGACAGAACGTATCACCGCACAAGGGGAAATCACAATCGCCGCAGTCGGCCGGACACGTCAGGCACGTTTCGCCAGTCTCGCACGTGTCGTTGCCGCAGCAGCCGTCGCACTGCTCGGATGCAATCTGGGCGCAGCTTTCCGACCACGTCTGCGTGCAGCAGTCAGATTCAACCGCGCAAACACACGACTGTACGCCCGAATCCTCGCAGCCCGGCGTCTGATGGGCCGCGCAGCACAGACCCGCACAGCGGCCGCAATCCTCCGGGCAGGTCACGCAGTCCTCGTCCTGGGCGCAGGTGTCGTCGCCGCAGAGCCGAAGCGGGACGCACAGCCCGCAGTTCAGATTGACCACGGCGTCGACGCAGTCCTGATCCCAACGCTCCTCGCAGCACTCGGGCAGCGCGTTGCAGACGCAGCCTTCGACCAGGAAATCGGTGCAGCCGGCCCGGCCGGTAGTGCAGCATCCGTGCGGTGGCCCGCCGCGATCGGAGGTGAAGCCGGTCCACGTGAAGCTGAAATCGTGAAGGTCCACGTCTCGGTCGCCGTCGGTGTCGGCCGAGAGGCACTCGATGGTCAAGCCGCCGCCCGGACCGCTCATACACCCGATGCCGGTATTGAAGTCGACCAGATCGATGTCGAAGTCGTTGTCGATGTCCCCGAGGAACGGAAACTCGCACACGTCCAGTACGCCGTTCTCGTCCACGTCCGCGGCGCCTTCGGCAATCTCGCACGAGTCGATCGTGTCGTTGTCGTTGCAGTCCAGTACAGTGTCGTTGGGCAGGTGGGCGATGAAGCTCGACTTGGAGCCCTTGGCGGCCGCGACGTCGAAATCGTTGTCCTGGTCGAAGTCGGCCACGGTCAGCTCGACGGCCGCAAAGGCCCCGCCGGTCGAGATCGCGTCGCGAAAGGTGCCGTCACCTCTGTTGAGTAGCACGCCGAGGTTGCCACCGGTAAAGAGCTCGTGAGAGATGGCCAGGTCAGGCGCGCCGTCGCGATTATAGTCCTCGACCGTGACGGCCAACGGCGCGTCGCCGCCGGTCGGGATGTTCGTGGCCGGGGCGAAGGTCCCGTCACCGTCATTGATCAGGATCGAGACCGTATCGCTTGCGCGGTTGACAACCGCCAGATCGGGCAACTCGTCACCATCGAGGTCGGCCACGGCAACGTCGGTAGGCTCTGTTTCGACGGGATAGGTGACTGCATCCGCAAAACTCCCGGAGCCGTCGTTGATCAGAACGGCCACCTCGTCGCCGTTTTCGTTCACGGCCACGAGATCGTAGTAATTATCCAGGTCGAACCGCCCCGCTCCGACGGCCACGGGTCGCAGCCCGACGGTATAGGCGTCGAAGCCAGCCAGGCCGCCCCAGGTTCCGTCATCGTTCTCTCCGCGGTTGGACACGACAGCTATGTCGTTGCCCTCCGTGTTCGCGACAATGAGCTCATCGAACCCATCGTTGTTCACGTCCGCGGCGGCGATGTCCTCCGCTCGGAATCCGGCGACGTTGTTGACGAGAATGGGGGTAAACCCGGGCCAGTCGAAGGTTCCGTCGCCTTCGCCGAAGAGAACGCCCACATCGCTGGCCAGTCGCGTGACCTCGCCGCTTTCGGCAACGTAGGCGATATCGAGGTGACCGTCGCGATCCAAGTCGGTGGACGCGACGGCCCAGGCGATGGCCGGCCTGTCGCGGGAGGCGTAGTTGACCACATCTTCGAAACCGAGCCAAGCTCCGCCGGTGTCCTCTCCTCTGTTGATGATGACCGGGAGGTTCTGCCCGGTGGTACCGTCCCAGTTGGCGCCGGCGATGTCGGGAAAGCCGTCCTCGTTGAAGTCGGCGGACGTCACGTCGTTGGGCATCGATCCGGCGGTCAGATTTGTGAACGCTTTGTAATTCACGGGACGGGCCAGGTCGCAGTCGTCGGGTGTGCCGTTGTCATTGCAGTCAGCCTCGCACTCGTCGGGCACGAAGTTGAGGTTGCAGTCGTCACTGTCGCCCTCGGTGATGTCGACCAGATCGATCGTCTCGTTACCATTGCAGTCGACTACGATCGGATCGGTCCTGTAAACGCCGCGCCCGAATGTCGCGGCATAAAGCTGCTCGTTGTTGCGCCAGAAGAGATGCTTCACGATGACGTTCGCCGGCCCGTCGTTCATCGCCGACCAGGTTTCGCCGTCGTTCTCCGAGGTGAAGATCCCCAGATCCGTCCCGACGTAGAGCCATCCGGGCTGGTTGGGGTGCACCGTCACGGCGTGCACCGGCAGCGCGGGCAGCGCCATCGGCATCGCACCGGTGATGCGGTCCCAGTCGGTGCCCGCATCGCTCGTGTTGGTCCGCCAGACGTTGTCTGCGTTGAACCCGCCGAATGCCGCATACACGCGATCATGGTCGTTGCGATCGATGGCGATGCTGAGGCACATGCGATTGGGAAGCAACGGCGTTCCGTCGTCCATCTTCTCCCACGTAGGACTGGAGTCCGTCCCGTTTTCGGTCATGAAAACGTCGCCGTTGTTGTGTCCCACCCAGATCAGATCGGCGTCGCCCTCGGCCACGGCGATCGCCGAGATCCGCCCGCCCCAGGCGTTCGGCGTGGAAGAATTCACAAAACCCTTGATGACCGACCAGCTCGGGTTCGAGCCGTCGGCATTGTTGCTTCGCCAAAGGCGGGCCGCCCCGACCAGCAGGCGGCTGCTGTTGTTCGGATCCATCACGAAGGGGGAGATGAAGTTCGCGTTGCCGCTGCACGCGTCGGCGATGTCGCCCGACTGCACGGACGAGCATCCGCCGTTGGCGTTCGCGATGCTGTCGGCGTGGATGTAGCTGGAGTCGTCCCCCCCGTCGGTGCTGCGCAGCACGCGGGCATTTATATACTCGCCGTAGAAGATGCTGGAGTTTGTCGGATCGGAGGCCGTGTATCCGCCGTCTCCGCCGCTCATCGAACCCCACATCTCGGTCCCCTCCGCAGGTTCGAAGACGGGCGATCCGTTATCCTGAGTACCACCGACGACAACGCCGGTGTCGGGATTGACGCTGGCATGATAGAACTGAGTCACGCCCAACTCGTTGTTGAGCTCCTGCCAGCCGAAGTTCTGAAAAGTGCACAAATTGGCGTCGTTGTCGCAGACCTGGCCCGAGCCACAGTCGCCATCCCCGGTGCAGGGGAAGGTGGGGAGCATGCGAAGCACGTCGGTGGCCTTATAGATGCCCCCGTCGTTGCCCTGAAATACGATCTTATTGTCGTTGCCGTCGTAATCCGGGTGGGCGACCAACACGTGCCGGTCGGCGTGCGAACCGCGCCCGACGCCGCGCAACGTATTGCCGCCGTCGAGACTGCGCAGCAACGCACCGCCGCCGAGCAGCATCCTCTGCCCGTCGTCGTCCACCGGATCGATCCACAGCGCGTTGTTGTAATTGCCCTGCCCCCACATGTGGTTGAGGTTGCTGACGAAGTTGTATGTCTGCCCGCCGTCGGTCGAGCGGAACAGGGCTCCGTTACTTACGTCTATTGAGGCGTAAACGATGTTCGGGCTCGCAGCCGCGTAGGCCACCTCCACCCGCCCGGTCAGATTGATCGTCACCGCTTCGCCGGAAGAGTGTGTGCCGAAAAGATTGTTCGTGCACATCTGATTACCGTCGATCACCTGGCGAACGGTAGTCGGCTCGGTGCCCACGGTGATGGGCTCCCCTTGTGTGAACTCGCTGGTGGATCCAACATTCAGCAGCGTCTGGCTCGGCGAGCCGGGGCAGCTTCCGGTCGAGTTGAGCGTGGTGGTGGCCGGCGTCCCGTTGAACGTCGCCGCACTCCATACCGGCGATGGGCCGCTGGTGTCGTAATACCACGCCTGGCCGTTGAAGCATCCTCCGGCGATCGCCTGCGTGCCGTCCGTGGGGTGGAAGTCGATGTCCGCCACTTGTCCGAAGCGTTCGGTGTCCCAGATGCCGCCGCCGTCCGTCGTTCGAAAAATGCCGTCCTCGGTGGCCGCGAGAATCGTGTCGCTGTCGCTCGGATGCACATCGATCCGGTTGACGAAGGCAAAATCATCGCCGGCGGCCGAGTCGAGTGTGCTCGAAATCGGGTTCCACGTCTCACCGAAGTCGGTGGACTTGAAGATGCCGTTCCCCTGGATGTTCGCGAAGCTTTCGCCGGTGCCGGCGTACACTGTCTCGGCGTCATTCGGATCGATGGCCATCGACCCGACGGCCAGTGACGGCAGAAAATCGTTGATCGGCCGCCACGATGACCCTCCGTTGGTCGTCTTCCAGATACCACCGCTCACCGATCCGACGAGCATTTCGTTCGTGCGTGTGGGGTGCACGATGATGGAGCGAATGCGTCCGCCGACGTTTCCGGGTCCCAGCCAGTTCCAGCTCCCCGAGTCGATACCCGCATCGGCCACCGCCGGACCATGCGCCAACATCCGTCGCCGTTGGCGCTGGGCGCGCAACAGGGCGCCGACCGGAACCGTGCCGTCTTCGTTCATTCGCTCTCGACGAAAGTACTCGGCCGCCTCGTAGGGGTTGGTCGGGTCGGCGTTCTTGGGCCCCGGCACGCTGGTGCTGTGCTCGATGGTGCGTGGAGTGCCTGCCCGAGATTGTACTGATGATTGATACCTGTCCGTCGTGGCGCAGCCAAGGAAACTTGTATAACCGAGCAACACCGTGAGTGATGTTGCGAGCGTCACGCCCGCACGAAGCGGCCTGTTCAAAAAGGTTGTCAACGCCCGGCGTGAATGAGCCGGCGTCCGAATGTGTCGGTGGATCGAAACCTGAACCGGGCGAGAGCGCTTTACCGTACGCGCGACTCTGGACTGGAATGCCATAGAATGCCTACCCTTGACCATGTCGTTTGCCAAATGCCTGTATGACCGTAAGAACTCCTCACGTAGCCAAGCCAGATCGAGACTTCCGTTCTTCTTTCTGCGACGCCGGTAAGTGGGGTGGGTGCGCTCGTTACGACGCGTGCCTTCGCTGTCGACACCGTCGAATCGTTCCGGGGAAGTGCTGCCTGGAACCACACCAGCCCCGAAACCCGCCAGAGGCCGCTGCCCCAAAAGAGTCCTACGGTCGGCTATCTTGTCTTTGTAGAGGATGCACGCGGGGGATGAAAACGACATCAAGGTGGGCTGAATTCCCTGTAATCCGGCAGCGGGCGTGCGCTGACGTGCGGCTGCGAGGGGACAAGAGTCGATCTGTGCCTCATCTTCACGAAGTAAGTGAAAGCACTCGCACCTTGGAAGTGCAATAAGCGATTGCGGAGCGATGGCCAGTGACGCGGAGGAATGGCGTGTGTCCTTCCGACGACAGCAGCACGGCAGTCGTCTCGTCCCTCCCCCCTCTGGAGCCGCTCAGAAAGATAATGCTCGGCAGGTTCGTCGCGTTTTTCGGTAGGAAGCAGACTCCGACAAGGCCTTCGTTGCACACCTCGCCCCGGCGAACTCCCGGGAGCATCGTTCTTCGGATGAGTCGCTGGCGCAGAGTCCCGTCACTGACGCGCACCGTGAGATCGAGTGTCAAGCATTCCGCGCCGAACCACGCGAACATGCGAGGATGGTCGGTTTTCGTTTCCGAAGCGGTCATCGACCATACGAAGCCCATCTGGCTAACGACGCCATAAGACTCACTTGTTGGGGCATCCTCGGCGAGATCGACGACCCCGTCGCGAGGTTGGGACTCGTTCAGGGAATCCCACTGAAGGTCGCCTGTCTCGACCATCGTGCACGGACGGTGACTGTTCGCCGATCTGGAACACCCGTGATTCGAACGTGCACGGGTTCGTCAACCACCACATCGACGGGATCGACATGAAGACGCTCGTCATGAGCCCAGCCGAGTCGTGCTCCGGCCACGATAAACAATGTGGTTCGCGCTGTCTTCTTCATGCGTGAGCCTCCCTAAAGAGTCCGCTTGCATGTTCGCAATCGCGCACAGCCCTCTTGATTGTCGATCGGCAACGACTTGCCCAAATGAAGTTGTATCGCTGGGCTCACGATGCGGCGACTACACGACCATGCGTTGATCCTCGCAGCGCACACGTCGTCATAGGAACACCATGCATAAAAAGGCGCAGGAAAGAGGGCAACGATTCGGGGCGACTGGATTTGAACCAGCGACCTCTTGACCCCCAGTCAAGCACTCTAACCAGGCTGAGCTACGCCCCGAGGCGTTGTCCTGCAAGAACTTACGGATACTACCGCCTCTCGTCCGACGGGTCAATCGGAATCGCTTTCTGACGAGGGGCGCGAATCTTGAACGGGCTTGCCGGTAGCGCGATAGCTGCGTTTGATGAACGTTGGTGAGCTATCGCCTTGTGCCACGGCAAGGCCGTTAACCGCAAGCAAAGCAAGGGATAGACCGACGGCGCGACGAAGGCGGGGGCTCGGGCCGGAATGCAAGTGGCTGACCTCGCGGAAGTTATGTGTCCACCATGCTGAGAACCATCACGGGCATAGAAAAGGCGACGTTTGTAGCACGACGATGCTGCGGCTGGAGCAGGAGACGGCCGCGCCCCATCGCCATTCAGCCTGGCCCAGATTTCCTGGGGATGCCGCCTCGGATGTTCGCGACGACCGGCCCTTTGTTGCCGACCCCCACCGCACGTCTGCAACCGTGCCACCGTTGAACCTCCGTAGACGAGTTGTTGGCCGAGGCCATGATACCGCCAGCCTCCAGTACGACTTCCTCTGGGCGGGCAGCGCCTGTCCATCTGCCAGCGGCTCTGCGGCCCGCCGGCTGGGAGTGCGGCCAGCGGCGAATGCCGGCGCCACATCGTCGCCGTCGAACTCGTCGGCAAGCGCCTCGGCCCGTGCCGAGCGTTCGGCCTACAATGGTTGGTCCACATCTTCGACGCGCCCGGCGTGTCTACTTTCGAGACGCGCACACTGCCGGAGAACGCGGGCTTTGGAAGTCACAAGTGATATACGACCAAAGTGCTGTGATGTGGGCTCGTCGCCTGCTTCCCCAGCGTCAACCGCTGGTGCCGTCCCTTTCATGGAGAATCATATCTTTGGCAATGCGCGAAGCTCTGCGACGGCGGCCGGTCACCGACAGAAATTTTTTTTCGTTTTGATTAAAAAAAGGCTTGCGTTAAGCTAGACAATCGGTAAGCTTCGAAGCCTCATAAAAAAGGTGGTCTGGGGTGACGCCAAGACCGGGATTCCAGGGACTGATCTTTCAGGGGATTGGTCGGGGATGGCGGACAGCGAAGAGGCACTTCCGGATTCCGCATCCTCGTCATTAAAAGCGCGGAGAGGCGCGGGCACGCGGCCTCTTGAAATGAGCAAACTGCAGTACTCGATGTTCTAGTCGTAAGTGCGCCAAATGGAGGTTCACAGCGGATTCCTTTCGTGAAGGAACCCGTATAAGTGGTAAGTGCGCACGTGGTGCGCGCGGCAGCACGTGCTCAGCAGCAGCCCGACGAGCGATCGCGTCGCCTCGGTGGCGGGCGCCCGGGCATCCTATTGTCAGGCCGAGGTCAGGCGTCACGGGAGACCATTCATGTCGACAAGAGCAGCGGCGCTCAAAAGTGTGGTCGTGGTATGTATCACGTGCCTTGCGCACGACCTGGAACTGTGGGGTGCAGAAGTTCCGTCATACGCCCGGTGTGTCGATGGAAGTGTGGCAACGTCGGGCGACGGTACGAGTTGGGAGACGGCGTACCAGACGCTGCAGGAGGCATTGACGGAGGCCTCTGGTGTCGGAAGCGAAGTGCAGGAAATCTGGGTCGCTCAGGGTGTGTACCGACCTTGCTTGGCAGGGGCTGAGGACCGGGCCGCGTCGTTTGCACTGATTCCGGGCGTCCAAATTCTGGGAGGGTTTGCCGGCGCTCGGGAGCCGGCGGCCGGACGCGATCCGGGGCGCTTCCTGACCGTCCTGAGCGGCGACCTGGCGGCGGACGACGACCTAAAGTGTGAATTCGACTTCGACTGCGATTTGGAGGCGCAAACCACACTATGTATCGAGGGGCACTGTCGGGGCGAAAACAGCTACCACGTGGTGACGGCCATGGGGGTCGTCTCGGAGCCGGGGCAGGCGCCGGCGACGTTGGATGGTTTCACAATCGCCGGCGGCATGGCAAACGGGGACTACCGAGAGCAATTCGGCGGCGGCGCTATCATATGGGTCGGTAATCCGACGTTTTTGAATTGCACGTTTGAAGACAACTACGCGTTCCACGGCGGTGGCGTGGCGATACGCGACTCGGTCAGTTTTCCGGTGTTTGAAGATTGCACCTTTGCCAACAACGTCGCCCTCGACCAGGAAGGCCAGGCGGGCGACGGGGGCGGGGTGTATCTGGTCCCGTGCCTTAGCTGGCGAGATTGTCTGGATACGACGGGCGTCTGCACACACATGATCTGCGAGGAGTACCAGTGCAGCGAGAGCGATATGGGGCGCTATGGTGACACCACTCGTGACGGCGTTCTCAATCTCTTTGATATCTTCTGCATTCTTGACGGGATTGAGGGCAACTTCGACACATGCACCTTCGAGGATAACGACGTCGAACCGTGCGAACCGAACGGTGTCCTCAACGTCAATGACGTCTTGGCCGTGAGCGATGCTGTCGGCGGCATTGACCCGTGCTGCGGAACGAACGTCTGCTGCTTCTACAATCCGGATTCGTGCACCACAGCCCCGAAAGCCGACTGCGAAGCGAGCGAGGGCACTTTCCTTTCGGGGGAGAGGTCTTGCGATGGGACTCCGAATCCGTGCGGTCCGGCCGTCTGCTGCTTGAACGGCATGTGCGACCTTCGAACTGCCGCGGCATGCGTGGATGCCGGAGGCGAGTATTACTCGAGTCTTGACTCGTGCGATCCGAATCCGTGCCCACAGCCGTCGCCCTCACCTGCACCCGCGGCTACGGAGACGGGGGCGACCGGCGGGTCGGGTTCGGCCACCGAGACTTTTGAGATCAGCCTGTCGACCAGATCGGCATCTGGCCCGGCGGGGGCGCGGTTCGAGGTTGACGTATTTGCCGACCGAGTTTCCGGCCTGCGGGGCTACGAGCTCGCCCTTGCCCTGACCGGCGGATCGAGCGGGACGCTCGAGATTGACGACGTGCGGGTAGACGAACGCAGACGGGACTATGTGTTTGCAGGCCTCAAGCCGTTGACGGCCGTTGATGTGTCTGCGCCCCGAATCGTGAGCCTCCTGCATGAGGGCTCGGTCGATTCGGCGACGCCGGCGTATCTGGCCACGTTTGTCTACCAGTCATCACGAGACGCGAGTGGAACTTTTCAGGTAACGGTCGTCCCGGGAGATGGGACGCGGGGAACCATGGCCGGTCATTCGAACCGGCGCCCGATCCAACCGATTCTCGACAACGGCACGACGATCACGGTCACAGCTCCGTAAGGCGTGGCACGTTGACGCGCGCAGCGGCACTATGTTCATCGGCAAGTCCATTCCATCGAAAAGAGAACAGGCGGGCGAAGCGGTGCGTTTGGTGCCCGTTCGGGGAGGCTCAATCATGCATCATCGAAAGCATCTTGTGTTAAAGGTTCTGGCGACGGCGATTGTTTTGGGAGGTTCAGGGATTTCCTACGGCCAGAGCGGTGATGCCGTTGTTTTCAAGCGGTGCCGCTTTCTGGGCAACCGGGCCGTCACCGGCGGCGGTGTTTACGCCGCCGGGGCGAACGTCGAGCTGGTGAATTCGCTGTTTGTTGGTAACGCGGTGACGGGAGCGGGCGGGGCGGTATACAGCGAATCCACCAATCTGGAGGTCACGAACTCGACGATCGTGGCCAACTCCGAGGTCAATGACACAGCCGAGAACGCCGGAGGCGTGTACGTGGTCGGCTCCGGCAGCGCGGCCGTGAGGAACTCCATCTTATGGAAAAACGAGCGCGATGGTGCGAGCGCGGCGACGGAAGCGCAGATCAACGGAACGGGCGTCGTCGTGACGTACTCGTGCGTGCAGGACGCTGATCCGGACGACGGCTCCGTCATCGCGGGGGCCGGCAACATCGACGACGACCCGCTCTTTACGCGCGATCCCAGGCCATGGGCGAACGGCTGGGACGGGGTGGATGACGATCTCGGGTCGCTGACGCTCGAGTACGACAGCCCATGCCGTGACGAGGGCGACAATCTCGCGGTTGAGGGCATCGCGACAGACCTGGCCGGGGCGCCTCGCGTCCTGCGCGGCGTCGTTGATATTGGCGCCTACGAAAGCGGAGTGGTGATTCATGTTGACTCGCGGGCCACCGGGCCATTCAACGGGCTGAGCTGGGACACCGCCTTCGCCGACCTACAGGACGCCCTCGCGGTGGCCGAGTCCGGAACGGAGATCTGGGTGGCCGAAGGGGTCTATACGCCAGGCGATGCCGAAACGGACACGTTCTTGATTCCGCCGGCTCTGGATCCTTACGGCCACGAGATCCAATCTTTGGGGATCTACGGTGGATTCTCGGGCGGAGAACGCTCGCGCGGCCTCCGTGATCCGGAGCGCCATCCAACGATACTGAGCGGTGATGTGACCGGTGACGACGCTGTTGAATGCACGCATGATTCCCCGGATTGCGACTTGTATGGCGGACGGTGCGAGGACGGCGTCTGCCGGCTGCCCAACCCGGACAACCTTGTGAACAACGCCCATCATGTCGTCACCACAGATAACGCAACGAACGAAGTCATTCTCGATGGATTCGTCATTACGGGTGGCTATGCCGACGGCCCTGGCGGGGAGGATCAGCTTGGCGGAGGAATCCGCAATTCCGGCGGCAGTCCGACGATCCGGAACTGCCGTATCGAAGGTAACCATGCGGTGTCGGGCGGCGGAATCGCAAATCATGGCCCGGGTGCGCCATCGCCTCATATCGAAGGCTGCACGCTTGTCGGAAACGTGGCCACCGAATCAGGCGGCGGGATCTGGGCCGAGTCGGCCAATGTTTCGATTTCGCGCTGCCGTTTTCTGGGCAACTCGGCGGGTGTTGCGGGAGGCGGGATGTCGAACACGCTGGGGACGACGTCGATCGATAACAGCATCTTCGTTGCGAACGACGCCGTGCGGGGCGGCGCGGTTCAGAACACTGCCAACGACCTGTCCATGGTGAACTGCACGGTGACGGCGAACTCGGGGACGACGGCGTTGGGCGCGTCATCGGGCGGAGTCCTTGTCGCAGGCTCCAATCCGGTGACGATTCTCACCTCGATTCTCTGGAACAACGTGCTGGACGGGGTCGCTGAACAGGCGATCTCTCAGATCAACGACGACGGCAGCGCGAACCTCACGGTGGACTATTCCCAAAACAAGCGTACCATAATGCCTTGTTGAGCGGTGCCCGGGGGTGCGGGCG
>CAZNPL010000052.1:0-36483 GCA_964574815.1 uncultured Phycisphaeraceae bacterium | reverse complement strand
CAACACCAGACCCATCATAACACCAAGAAATACCGCGGAAACTGTCACGGACCCGAATCACCCGAAAAAGAGCTTGACTCTTGTTCTCAATATTGCGAACATAGAGAAGGCGGCGATGCCGCGAACCGAAGTCATCCTCTTCAAGGAGGACGACGAGAGCGTGCCGGTCGTCGACTGGCTGAAGCGACTTCCGAAGAAACCGCGGGCCAAGTGCGTCGCTGCGTTGACCCGGCTTATTGACGACAATGCCTGCGCGAAAGGCCACTAGAAGAAAACCGCAGTCCCCCGCACTCAAACGTCTTTACGACGAATTCATCGAAGGCGACTCGGAGCAGGAAGCTGCCTACGACGAACACCTTGCCAACGCCGAGATTGCCCGAAAACTCTACGACCTGCGCGATAAAGCGGGGCTGAGCCAACGCGAACTGGCTAAGCTCGTCGGCACTTCCGCATCGGTCATCTGTCGTCTGGAAGATGCAGACTACGACGGCCACTCGCTCTCGATGCTCCGCCGCATCGCAGCCGCGCTTGACAAGCGTGTGGAGATTCGCTTCGTCCCCGTGCGCCGGAAAGCGCGATCCGCGTGACGCCATTCCGACGATCGGCCCCCACCACGTAGCTGCCGGAAGCCTCCATGCTCAGCTCGGCTGCTTCGTTGCCGGCGGCGTGGCGTTGGTGGCGGGCTCGCTTGGTTTGAACGCCAGCGCCTGTTCCTGCGACCACACGCCCGGGATAACCGCGGCGCATTTGGGGCACTGTCCTTCGGTAATGCGATTGGCCTGGATTCTGAAGCCCATCCGGCTGATCAGCTCCTGCCCGCAGTTGTGGCAGTAGGTGTTCTCGCCCGGATGCATCGGCACGTTGCCGGCGTAGACGTAGTGCACGCCCGCATCCATCGCGATCTTCCGGCACTGTTCCAGCGTCGATATCGGCGTCCGCGGCAGATTCGTGATCCGATAGGTCGGATGAAACCGAGTAAAGTGCATCGGCACGTCCGGGCCGAGATGCTCGACAACCCACTCGGCCATCGCCTTCGTCTCGGCGGGCGAATCGTTCAGCGTCGGGATGATCAGCACCACCAGCTCAAACCAGATGCCGATCTCCTTGAGCACCTCGAGCGTGTGCAGCACCGGCTTGAGCTCACCGGCGCACTGATCCCGGTAGAAGGCCTCGCTGAACGCCTTGAAATCGATCTTCACGCCGGTGAGATGGCGGCACAGTTGCCGTAGCGGCTTCTCCTGGATGTAGCCGTTGGAGATCATGACGCTGCCGACGCCGTTCTGCCGCCCCAACTCCGCCGCGTCGTGCATGTATTCGTAGAAGATCACCGGCTCGGAATACGTGTACGCGATCGTCGGGCAGTTCCGCGTGCGGCACGCCGCGATCAGCCGGTCCGGTGTCACGTGCACGCTGCGGACCTGCTCCGGGCGAAACTGGCTGATCTGCCAGTTCTGGCAGAACTTGCACTCGATGTTGCAGCCGGCCGTCGCGATCGAAAACGCCGGCGTGCCCGGCAGATAGTGAAACAGCGGCTTCTTTTCGATCGGGTCCACGTTCGCCGAGCAAAGCGACCCGTACACCAGCGTCTGGTACCGCCCGCCCTGGTTCTCGCGCACGCCGCAATAGCCGCGCTCGACGTCGGCCACTTCGCACTCGCGCGGGCACAGCAGGCACTTGACCCGCTTGTCAGCCGTCGCCTCCCAGAACATGGCCTCACGCCGGACCACGCCCTCCAGCGCCGGCCCCTCCAGCGCCCCGGTCCCGGCCACATCCTGCGCCAGCACCCGCCCGACCCCCAACTGGCAGGCCGCGCACACCGCGCCACAGGCCGCCCCCCAACGAAACATCTCCCGCCGCGTCGGTTCAAAGAAAAGATTGTCGAGGTTATCCGCCATGCTGACCTCGCACCCCCAGTCGTGCTCCTTCACCCCGTTCAAATAGCGACTCAGCGCTTACCGTTTCTCACGTCCTTATACGCTTCCGGTCAGCCTCCAGGACCAATCGGCGACGCCGCTGTGCCCGCTCGACAGCCAAGTCGCGCGACAGACCGCGGATCTTTTCCTTGGCGAATTCATAGGGATTCCAGATTCTCACCTGCAAATCCAATCGCTTCAGCGAGAGTTTGGCCAATGGCAGGCCGATCAAGAATACCGCTGTCAGCACCAGCATGACTATGCTTCCCGTACGATGCGGCAACAGATCGAGGAAACCCATTCCAAGGGCCGTCATCGCAGCAATCGCCGCCGCAACCCACAACCCGGCCAGGTGATACCAAAGGAGCACGCCGACCCACCCGGGCTTGTGTCGGCAGAGGTTCCCGAAGGCCGCGACGACCGCGATCCACACCAGAAGCCCTGGAAGCAACAAGATCCCGGCGCACACCGTGAATCCGGTGATGATGAAAAAGACGCCGAAGACTACCACGTACATCATCGCAACGCCGACCGTCGGGAGCGTCTCCAGTTTCTTCAGCTCTTCCTCGACCAAAGCGGGCGGGAGCAACAGGTCCGCACGCGAGTTTTGCGCGCCGCATTCCGGACACCGTCCCGGGTCGCCGGACAAGCCCCTCAGATTGTAATCGCAGTTGAGGCACGGGAGATCCTCGTTCTCGTCGCCAGCCGGCTGCGGCTCATGAGGGTCACCGTTCATCGCCGCTCTTTACACTTGGACGCGTTCGATCCTGTCCAGGTTCCCCGCTCCCAAGCCGCGCTGCGCGGCGGTGGCGATATGTTTCGCGGGGCGGTCCTCTTCAGCCAATGGCGCCAGGCCTTTCTCTCTGCGCTGAGTATCGATCAAGTCGGCCGCGACCGCGTCAGCCGCTACGATGTCCGTGCTCACGATCAGCCCTCCGAACGGCCAGGCGAAACCCGGATGTCTGCCTGGGCCGGCGTGGTACTGGGCCCGCGTTCCGTCCACCACGGTCAGCTTCCACTTTGGCCGGATGAACCGGTGCGACACGACATCCACGATGTACGGATCGCAGTTGTGGTCGTGATACTTGTTGGGGTTGTGAATCGCCCCGTAGAAGTTCTTCAGCCCCAACGACACACCGGCCAGGTTGTGATCCTTGAGCACCGGCACCGAGATCAGCGTATCGACCTCCTCGGCCACGATCTTCGAAAAGCACGATCCGATCCGGCCGCTGGACTCCACCTGACGCTGATAGCCGCTTCCGATGCGCTCCCCGTCCGTGCCGCGGCACTGCACCCCTCGCCCCGACTTGTTCAGCTTGAACCCCGCCCGCTCCAGCTCCACATCAAACCGGTCCCAGATGATGATCTTTTCGGCCGGCACGCCCGCACTCAGCAGCCCCGCAACAACCGCGTCCACCACCACCGGACGCGTGGACAGCCCCAGCGTGTTGACCTTGATGCCGATCCGGCCGCTCGAATGGAACACCCGCCGCCAGGCCCCGGACGCCTCGGGCGCGTCCGTCAAACGCTGGACAGCCGCCCCGAGCAGCTTGATCAACAGGTCGCCCCGCTCGTCAACGTCGTCGCCGGTCAACGCGTCATCGCGGGCAATCACGACTCGACTGCGCGGCCGCGCGTCCTGGCCCAAAGCCGCGCTGACGAGTAACTCGGTCGACAGAGTCCAGCCCGCGGCGCAAGCGCCGGCCTGAGCGAGAAACTGGCGTCGTGTCGTCTCGCCGGACATGTTCCGATCTTCCCCGTCCCCCATGATTCACCGGCGCTGGATGGTTGCCGCGTGCTCCGGTTCACCGAAGACCTCGGCCTCGAACGAGTATATCTCCGCCTGAGGGTGTTTCCAAATGTCGGCCGGGAGGCCCGCCTTGCGGCACGTCTGTGCCAGGAACTCGTCGCGCGACCACCCCCGTCGCGCCGCCACCTGCGGCAGCAACACACCGCGGTAACGCCCCATCACCATCATCAGCCCGTGACGCCCGACGACGATGTCTTTCGGATCGGCCACGCGCTGCAACGGCGTCAGGTAGCTGATCTCGATATGCAGTTCAGGCAGTTCCGCTGCCGTCACCGGGTTGTTGACGAACCGTTGGTCCCGGCACGCTGAAACCGCGTTGCCGATGATCGCCCGGTAAAGCGGCCGGTCCGCCGAGAGGTTCCCGATGCACCCGCGCAGCCGGCCACGGTTCTCGAGCGTCACGAAACACGCCCCGCGCTCCTTCAAAAGCGCCGGCAGAGCATCCTCATCGACCTCCGGCAGTGCGCTGTCTGTCAGGTACCCCGCGACCGTTGCCCGGGCCAGTTTGAGCATCTCGCTTTGAACTTTCTCACGCAGCACGCTCCTGCGACGCGTGAACACGAACGACTGGTACGTGACGCTGTTCGACCAGTCGCCGGTGAGGTTTCCCGACGTGTCGAATCCCACGCGGGTCGCCTGCGCCCCGCCGCGCATCGAAAGGATGCGAAGGAGCAACGCGACCGGTCCGCGGCCGCAGATCGTGTCCCCCGTATCAGCGAGATGCTTCTGAAAACCGTCAAAGTCGCATTCGGTGATTTGTTCGGCCGCATTGTCCGCCAGCTCCTGGAGCCGCCGCGGGACGTTCTCTTTGAACGGGACATAGGCGAAGCGCGGCCCGTAATGGGTGAAGTCCGTGCTCGCCACCAGGAGCGTGTCGTCATCGACCCACGGCAGGATGGCCTGAGCGGCCGGCGCATACTCCGACTCCGAGAGCCGCCCCACGTGCAGGGGCACCAGCTTGAAGCCGTCCAACGTGCGTTGCAGGAAGGGCAGTTGCAGCTCGAGCGAGTGCTCGCCCCGATCGATATCCGGCTGCGATACGAACAGTGGATGCTTCATCAGCTCGTCGCACGCCTCGCGATCAATCGGAACTGCCCCCAGCGGCGTCTCGAAGGCGGTCAGCTCTTTCGGTACATCGACGCCGGAGTAACTCGAAGCGTTGCGATGGCTGAACGCCAGGATGATCACCCGTTTGTAGGATTGTCCGCGAAGGTAGCGGTAACCGCCGGCCGCGACCTGGCCACTGTACCGGTACCCCGCATGCGGCGAGATGATCGCCAGAGGCCTCCCGGCGGTAGTCGGCGGTCCGGTGTTGTCCAGGTATTGATCGACGGTCCTGGCCAGCGCCTCCGCGTCGCCGGGATACCAGCTTCCGGCAACCGCCGGCTTCCTGAACTTCGCGTCGTCGCCCGCGACTGCCTGACCGGCAGCCGCGACACCAATCAGAACCGCCGCCAACATCATCCGAGCCGACCATTGAGCACGCATCGTCCTCGCTCCATCCGGCCCGGATGTGGTCCAGTATACTGTATCGTGCAATCGGTTGAAGGCTCGCGGCCGCGTTAAAGAGCCAGAGCGGCATCACTCGTGGGGACGTGCCAGCCACTCGGCGTAAAGCTCCGGGCGGCGGTCGCGCAGGAACAGCTTGCGGGCGTGGCTTTGGGCTGCGGCCTCGATATCCACGTCGGCGTGCAGGATGTGATTCTCCAGCTTCGGGGCACGGGCGATCACCGTGCCGTCGGGCGCGCTGACGAACGACTCCCCGGCGAATGTCAGCTGATCCTCCCGGCCGACCCGGTTGCACAACGCAGCGTAATAACCGTTCTGGAAGGCGGCCACCCGCATCTCGCCCTCGTACAGGCCCTCGGGCCACTCGTCGATCGCCCCGGCCTGCGGGACGCTCACCAGCCGGGCGCCTTTCACCGCCAGCGCCCGCATGTACTCCGGATAATGCCGGTCGTAGCAAATGGCCACGCCGATCCGCCCCACGGCAGTATCGTAAACCGGTGCCCCCGTATCGCCGGGCGCATAATAGGCCTGCTCGTGAAAACAGGGATAGTCGGTGATGTGCACCATCCGCGTCCGGCCCAGCAGCCGCCCGTCGGCGTCGATCACCGGCGACGTGTCGTAAAGGCAATCGCCGTCGCGCTCGTACAGGTTCATGACGACCACCACGCCGAGCTCGCGAGCCGCGATGCAGAAGGCGTCGGTGGTTGGTCCGGGTACGCTCTCGGCCAGTTCGGCCGGTTCACGCGCCGGCATCTGCTGTGGATAGAACCATTCGAATGCGAGTTCGGCAAAACAGATGCACTGCGCCCCCTCGCCCGCCGCCCGCCGAAGCGCCTCGAGCCCGCGCGCGACGTTATCGTGCTTGTCCCGCTCCGCATGCTGCTGCACCAGCGCCAGCTTCATGATGGTGATCCGAACTTTACTTTGCCCGCCAAGCCTCAGCCTGGCGCCTGCTCTTCGCCGGACGCCTCCGCCACCTCGATCGGCCCCTCGATCAGCACCGGGGTCCGTTCCCGCCGCACCTTGACCAGCTCGGCCGCGATGCTCACCGCGATCTCGGGAACCGTCACCGCACCGATCGCCAGTCCGATCGGCGTGTGGACCGCATCCAGACGTTCCTGCGCCACGCCCGCCACCGCCAGATCCTTCAGAATCAGCTTTGACTTTCGCCGGCTCCCGATCAACCCGATGTATCCCGCGTCGCTTTCGATCACGGCCTCGAGCGCCTGATGATCGTGCCGATGCCCGCGCGTGACGATGACAACGTAACAAGACGCGTCGATGGGGTAGGACTTCAACGATTCGGCAATTGGCGCGGCGATCAGCTTCGTTCCGGACGGGAAGCGATCCGCCGACGCGAAGTCGGGGCGGTCGTCAATCGCGACAATGTGAAAGTCCAACTCGGCCGCGAGCTTCGCCACCGCCTTTCCGACATGCCCGGCACCCGCGATCAGCAATACCGGCGAAGCCTCCAGGTGCAGAACGTACCGCAGCCGCTTGCCTTCGTGCTCCACCTCCAGCGGCAACGACGAGGCCCCTCTTTTTTTGCTCCGTTCCAGTGCTTGCTCAAAGGGTGTGACATCCGTCGCGGGCTTGATCGGTGTGATGGCGATGTACATACGCCCGCCGCAGATCAGCCCGTCGTCCCAACTGTAATCATGGTCCAGCAGGAAATCCTGCAGCACGCCGCCCGATGCCGTCCGCAAATGTTCGAACGCCCGCTTGTGCACCTCGGCCTCGACGCAGCCGCCGCCCAGCGTGCCGACCGTGCCGAAGTCCTCCCGAACGAGCATGGCCGCCCCCGGCCTCTGTGGGGTTGAACCCTTAGTACGCACAACGGTACACAGCGCCGCCGCCCGCCCCGCGCGGGCGTCGTCCAAAAGCGCCTCCAGAATCGGCAGCAGCTCACTCATGACCAGGCGCGCCTAGCGGGTGCCACGCCCACGCTTGCGTGGGCATGCTTTCTCCTTCCAAAACCAGGCAATCGTTACAAAACTCGGCATTCATCGGAAAGCGCTCTACTTCGCTCGTTTCCGCCCCTTCGCACTCAATATCGCCTCCGCCGCCGGCGAATCCTTCATCGGCAGCCGCGTGCGGTGGACCCCGTCGTACGCCTCCAGCGCACCGGCCACCGCCGGCGCGGTCGGCACGAGCCCGATCTCGCCCACCCCGCGCGCCCCGTACGCCGTTTCCGGATCGGGCTCCTCGATGAAAATCGTCTCGATCTCGGGCATGTGATGGGCACGCAGCACATGCAGCGACTTGATGTCCTTGCTCGTAATCCGTCCGCCCTCGACCACAAAGTCCTCGGTCAATGCGTAGCCCAGCCCCATGTGAATCGAACCCTCGATCTGCCCCTCCAGCAGCGTCGGATTCATCACGCGGCCCACGTCGTGCGCGGCGACGACCTTCTTCAAAGTCCCGTCGTCATTCAGCGTGACCACCTGCGTCGCAAAGCCGTAGGTCAAATGCGTCTTCGGCTCGGGAACGTCCGCTCCGGGCTTGGTCGTGTAGGTGCACGCGTATTCGCCGCGGTACGTCCGGCCGACCAGATCGCCGAGCGCTTTCCCTGAGTCCAGTTCGGCCTTCAGCCTGCGAGCCGCCTGCATCACCGCCAGCCCGCCCAGCACCGTCGCCCGGCTCGCGGTCGTCTGACCGCAGTTGACATCCACCGACGTGTCGGTAGCCGGCTGGAACACCTCCGGCGGCAGACCGGTCTCCTGGCAGGCCGTCTGCACGCATATCGTAAAGTAACCCTGCCCCATCTCGGTGAAGCCGGTCCGGATCGACACGCGGTCCGGCGCGGCCACCTCGAGCACGGCCTTGCCCTCGTCGGCCAGCCCGTTGCCGATGCCCACGTTCTTGATGCCGCAGGCAATCCCCGCGTACTTCGCGCCCCGATATGCGTCCTTGACGGCCAGCAGTGTCCGCTTCAGTCCGAAAGGCTTGTCGAGCTTCTGCCCCGTGCAGAAGCTGTCGCCCTGCTCGAGCACGTTCCGCCAGCGAATCTCCCACCCGTCGATCCCGGCCCGCTGCGCCAAACGATCCAGGCTTCGCTCGATGGCGAACGCCGCCTGATTCGCGCCGAAGCCCCGCATCGCTCCGCACGGCGGGTTGTTCGTGTATACCGCCAGCGACTCGATATCGACGCTCGGCACCCGGTACGGACCGACCGCGTGGCCGGCCGCCCGCTCGAGCACTTTGGCTCCGACCGACGCGTACGCGCCCTTGTCACCGATCATCCGCGCCCGAACGGCCGTCAGATGCCCGTCCTTATCGCATCCGACCTTCAAATCGATCTTGATGGGATGGCGCTTCGGGTGCAGCCGGAAGCTCTCCTCCCGCGTCAGCGTGCACTTGACCGGCACGCCGCACAGCATCGCCGCCAGCGACGTCTGAGCCTGAACGCTCAAGTCCTCCTTGCCGCCGAACGCACCCCCGTTGGAGACCAACTCGACGTTTACCCGCCCCTCGTCCCAGTCGAGAACGGTCGCGATCTGGCGCCGATCGTCGAAAACACCCTGTCCCTGAGTAAAGACCTTGATCCGGTCGGCGCACCCGTTCGAGGTCGCCTCCGGCACGACCAGGCACGCTTCGGGTTCCAGATACATGTGCTCGATACGTTGAGTGGTGTAGGTCTCCTCGACGACGTGCGCCGACTGTGAAAAGGCCTCGTCCACGGCGCCGTGCTTGAACGCCGACCGCGACAGCAGATTGCCCTTGGGATGGATCTTCGGCGCCCCCGGCTTCAACGCCGCCTCGGGCGTACACAACGGCTCGCGGACTTCGTAGTCGATATCGACCAGCTCGGCCGCACGACGCGCCAAGTGCTGATCCTCCGCCACCACCACGGCCAGGATGTCGCCCATGCAGCGCGTCTCCTCGCCGATCGCCACCAGCACGGGCCAGTCCCGCTCGATCAGCCCGACGAAACGATCGCCCGGAACGTCCCGGGCCGTGATCACGCGCCGCACACCCTTGAGCGCCAGGGCGGGCGACGCATCAATCTTCTTCACCAGCGCCCGCGGATGATCGCTGAAACGCATCGCGGCAAACTGCATCCCGTCAACGCTGAGGTCGTCCACGTACCGGAAATCACCCAGCACGAACTCGCCTCCGCGAAAACGGTCGAGACGAGACCCCACTTGGCCGGAAGTATCGGCCGGCGGCAACGGCTCGCCGCGTTGGCGCCGCGCCAGCAACTGCACCGCGTCGATGATCTTGGTATAGCCGGTGCAGCGGCAAAGATGGCCGCGCAGGTCGTGCGCGATTTCATCACGCGACGGATCGGGATTGCGCTCGAGCAGCGACACCGCCCGCATCGCGATCCCCGGAATGCAGAAACCGCACTGAACCCCGCCCGAGCGAACGAACGCATCGGCCACGTCACGGCGCAGCTCCTCGGAAAGGCCCTCGGCCGTCGTGATCGAACGTCCGGCCGCTTTGGACGCCTTGATCGTGCACGAAAGCCGCGTCTTGCCGTCGATCAGCACCGTGCAGCATCCGCACGCCGCCTGCGGCTCACAGCCGTTCTTGGGCGAGATGATGCCCAGCTTCTCGCGCAGCACGCTCAGCAGCGAGAGCTCCGGATCGCCCGCAACCTTGACCGGCCGGCCGTTCAGCTCGAATGATACCTCCACCAGCGAGCGCTCCACTGCATCATGCTGCGTCGGAGTGACCCCCACAGGTGCTCCTTTGCGGTTATTCGGCCCGATTCGACACGCGCGGCGACTCCGTCCGCGCGACGTGCCACCCGATCAATTCTACGATTTTGTCATCGGAGTCACAATCGCACCGATCCGGCTTCCTGCGGGACTCGCCCACTGGACGACACCCGTCTTGTCGGCCTTAACTTCGGTTGTTACAGTCCCCCGCGGAGATCCAGTCGCGTATGGCCGAGCTCATTCCAGCCCCATTCGAAGACCTCGTGCGGCGTCTATTCATCGAGCCGCGGACTCAGGACGCCGTGTTCGAGTTGCCTCGCCGGTCCTGGTATCTGCCCGGGGGCACGCCCGATCTGAGCGTCCAATTTCATGATCACCGGGCCGGCAACCCGGGCGGACCTGCGGCCGGCCCACATACGCAGATGGCTCAGAACCTCCTGCTCAGCTACGTCGCCGGGGGGCGGATTCTCGAACTCAAGACGGTTCAGGTGAAGGACCGGCTGGAAATCCCGCGCCCCTGCATCGACATGACCAACATCGGTTACAACGTCGAGTGGTCGCAAGAGCTGCGGATTGAGGATTCCATCCGCGAGTACATTGCCGGGGCGATGTTGATCGAGATGTTCCGTCACAGCGAAGAGCTGGCCGGCGGCGCACTCGATGGAACCGCCGGCGACGTCATCTACGACATCAGCGTCGGGTATGATCTGGCCGGCATTCAAAGCGACTCCGTCCGCGGATTCCTCGGCGCAATGCGCGACGCTTCAACCTGGGTGGAGCGACTGCGTTCGGAAATCCCTCGCGAATTCCGAGGCGCGCGCAACGCCGAATACCCCACGCACTTGTCCGACAGCGTCACCCTCTCGACCTTTCACGGCTGCCCCGTGGAGGAGATCGCCGCTATCTGCGAGTTCCTCATCGCCGAGTACGGCTTTCACGTTATCGTCAAGATGAATCCGCCGACCCTTGGACGCGATCGAGTCGAACACCTACTTTACGATGTGATGGGCTATCGCGAGCTGCGCGTCAACCCGAACGCCTACGGCGCCGCGGCCACCATGGAGCAGTCCGTCCAAGTGTGCGATCACCTCACCCGGTTCGCCGCCGAACGCGGCCGGCGGCTCGGCTTCAAGTTCAGCAATACGCTCGAGGTGCTCAACCACCGTGATTTCTTCACGCCCGACAACGAGATCATGTATCTCTCGGGCCAGCCCCTCCACGTCATCACCATGACGCTCACCGACGAGTTCCGGCAGCGCGTCGGCCCGCACGTGCCCATCTCGTTCAGCGCCGGGATCGACCGGCACAACTTCGCCCTGGCGGTAGCTTGCGGCTTCGTGCCGGTCACGATCAGCACCGACCTGCTGCGGCCGGGCGGTTTCGGCCGCCTGCCCGCATACCTGCAACGCCTTTCGAACGATATGGAAAAGCGGCGTGCCGCGTCGATCGACGATTACATTCTCGCGCGATTCGACCGGGGCGGCGAGGCACGCCGCCGCGCGAACAAGGAACGAGGCGAGCAGGTGGAGCCGGATGAGCTCCATGCCGCAACCGTCGCCTGGGCCGGATGGCTGAATACGCCCATCGCAGCCCGGCTCGCCCGCGAGGATGAGCGATACCGCGCGGACAAGACCGGGAAAGTCCCCCGCCGCATCGACTCCCATCTCGTGATCTTCGACTGCATCACGTGCGACAAGTGCCTGCCCGTGTGCCCGAACGCGGCCAACTTCGAGTACCCCACGCCGCTTGCCGACTTCGAGTACAGTGACATCGTCGTCGCACCTGACGGCTCATGGCGCGACGGGCCGTCACACCGTTTCGAAATCACCAAGGAGCTGCAGATCGCCTGTTACGCCGACTTCTGCAACGAATGCGGAAACTGCGACACCTTCTGTCCCGAGTACGGCGGCCCCTATATCGAAAAACCGAGCTTCTTCTCGAGCCGCGATTCGTGGGAACGAGCCGCCCCGCGCGACGGATTCTACATCGAACGGAAAAACGGCGCCCGCACCATCCGAGGCCGGATCAAAGGCGCCGTCTACGGCCTGACGATTGACCCTGAACGCACGGTGACTGAATTCGACGACGACAAAGTTCTCGCCAGCATCTCAGCCGTCGATCATCGCATTCTCAAGATACAGTGGCTCGTAGAATCAGCGCACGAGCACGCGTTCGACATGGGCATCTATCACACCCTCCGCCACCTGCTCGATGGCGTCCTCGACAAAAAAAGAATCAACCAGGTCAACGTGCCTCTCTACGCTGCCCCTTGAGAGGTGTCGCTGCTTGATAGATACCGTTGCGCAAAGGGTGCCCCATCCCTTCGCGAAGCGAAGGGGTGGGGGACGGACGACGCTGGATCATCGTGGCATCGTTTCTCTGATCAAGGTGCTGGTGAAAGAAGTTACGGAATAGACGACATGCGCCGCCAAAGCCCCTCCGCTGTCTTCGCCGACTCAGTTCTCACACCGCGCTCATCGCACGTACGCACGACCCGACCGCGCATCGCCCACCGCCCGCCGATCAAGACGTCCCGAACGTACCGGCTGTCCATCCCGAAGAACAAATGTCCAACCGCGTTCTCACCCGTCAGCGGCGTTGCCGGCACGTAATCCGTAATCACGACATCGGCCTCAGCCCCCGGCCGAAGCGATCCGAGCGTCACGCCCAGCGCCGACGACGCCCGTCGCGCAGACGCGGCCAGCATCCGAACGTAATCAACCGGCCCCAGCCCCGCGTGCTGATGCCGGTTGATCAACCAGGCCGCCTTCATCTCGGCGAACATATCGCTGCCGATCCCGTCGGTCCCCAGCATGGCCGAGTCCCCGTACGAAGCGATCGGCGTATGCCCGACGCCGTTGTTCATGTTGGACCGGGCGTTGTGCGCCACCATCACGCCGGCCTCGCGGACGCGGGCAATCGCCTCCGGCGACAGGTGTGTCCCGTGCGCGAAAATCGAGTCCCATCGCAGCAGTCCGTGCCGGTCCAGCCGGTCGATCAATCTGGAACCGCGCCGCACCGCATCGGCCTCGTCGCACGGGTCCTCGGCCACGTGAATGTGAACGCCTCGATCGTGCGTCTCGGCCAGTTTCCCGAGCTGCCCCAGCGTTTCGTCCTCGAGCGTGAACGCCGCGTGCGCTCCGACCAGCCCGGCGAATCGTCCCGTCTCTTCGGCCCGTAGCGATTCTAGGAACCGACTGTTCTCGGCCAGTCCCGCTTCGCGCCCTGCTTTACCATGACGGTCTGTCGTCTCATAGCACAGCACGCCGCGCAACCCCGCGTCTGCGATGCCGCGTCGTACTCGTTCCAATGAGCCGTCGATGCAGTTCGGCGAGGCATGATGATCGATCAGCGTCGTCGTCCCGCACCGCAACGCCTCCAGCGCGCCGATCCGGGCCGACATCTCGATCGGCTCGGCATCCAGCGCCTGATCCAGCCGCCACCAGATGCGCTGCAGGTTCTCGACGAAGTTGCTCGGCGGTCTGGCGGGCGGCGGCATGCCCACGGCCAGCGCCGAATACAAGTGCGTGTGGCCGTTGACAAAACCCGCCAGCACGACCGCCCCGCCGCAATCAAGCACGTCATCGTTTGCCTCGCGTGGAACCGTCCGCCCGCGCGCCGCGATCGACGTACCCTCGATGCGAAGGCCGCCGACTTCAACGCCCAACGGATCCACATCAAGGAGAATGGCGTTTTCCAGCACGATAGACATTGTCTGGTGCATTCCTCATGTACAGCACGGGGCGTACGTTTGTCCGTGCCGAATCGCCGTGCCCGTTATAACATCTCATCATGGCCGGGATTGATTCCGCACCGAGCCGCGACCGTCAGGGAGCGGTCATGCGAAACAACGCCCTCGCTTCCTCACGGGCGCGGCTCGGAAGTACCGCCGGCCGCGCGAAACGTTACACTAGCCCGCCTCGCTCGCAACAACTCGTTCGACTTCGTCGAGATCGGGTCTTATCTCGTGCGGGCTTCCGACGGCACGCATCGCACCCTGTATGTCCTTCAATCCGTTTCCGGTGATCATTGCAACGACCGACGAGCGTTCGTTCAACAGCCCCTTTGCCCGGGCCTCGGCGATTCCTGCCACCGCGGCCGCTGCCGCCGGCTCGGCGAAGATCCCCGTCAGCCGTGCCGTATCGCGAACCGCTGACATGATCTGCTCGTCGCTCACCGTGACGAACACCCCGTCGCTGTCACGAACGGCGTTGACGGCCTTTCGCCAGTTCCGCGGCACCGGGACGTTGATGCTGTCCGCATACGTATCGCCGCCGCCCGACCGGTCCAACCGGCCCGCGTGAAACGCCTCGGCGATCGGCGCGACACCGGCCGCCTGCACGCCCAGCATGCGGGCCCGCCACTCCACCACGCCGATCGATTTCATTTGATACAACCCCTTGTGCACGCCGGCGATCGAGCAGCCGTCCCCGACGCTGCACACGACCCACTCGGGTGGGTCGCCGGCGCACTGCTCGGCCACTTCCAGCCCGCCGGTTTTCTTCCCCTCGACAAGGTACGGATTGATTGCCGCGTTCCGGTTGTACCAGCCGAACCGCTCGCAAGCGGCCGTGCACAGATCGTACGCCTGCGCGTACGTGGCCTGAACCTTGAACACCCGGGCGCCGTACGCCAGCAACTGGGCCAGCTTCCCCTCGGGTACGATTCGCGAGACGAAAATGTTGCACGTCAACCCCGACGCGGCCGCACAGCAAGCCAGGCTGCTGGCCGCATTGCCCGTCGAGGCGCATGCGACGCACTCCGCCCCCTCCTGCAGTGCCCGAGCGACGCCGACCGAACTGGCCCGATCCTTGAACGAACCCGAATCGCTCCGCCCCTCGTCCTTCAGACGCAGCCGCCCGATCCCCAGCGCCTTGGCCAGCCGCGGAGCCTCGACCATTGGCGTCCACCCGATCGTCCCCTCCCGGGGGCAGAACTCCTCATCGAGCGGCAGCAATTCGCAATAGCGCCAATGCGAAAGCGATCGGTCTGCCAAAGCCGCCCGCGTCAGCGTCCGGGCCGCCCGGGCCAGATCGTACCGCACGTCGAGAATGCCCTCGTCCGGCCCGCAAACCGGGCAGGTCCAGGGCCCGCCTTCCGCGTGGCTCTTCCCGCATTGCACACAATCGAGTTCGGTCACCAGCGACAAGCGATTCCTCCGGTGCGTCCGTGACGCTTCTCATACAACGGGAGTCCTTTCCGAGCCGCGACCGTCAGGGAGCGGACGCACCCAATCCGAGCCGCGACAACGCAACCGCTCCCTGACGGTCGCGGCTCGGTTCGTGTCGATCGCGCCGCATCCGTCAGCTCGCTCGTCGGCTCCCCGAGGCCCTCGCCCTCACCCGCCATTGTCGCATGTTACGACATCCGCTATCGTCGGTCGAACTGCCCGAGACAGGAACTCATGACCGCACAGCCGACCATCAACCAAAGCGTATTGGAGAAGACGGCGCAACGCTGCCGCGAACGAAATATCATCATCCCCACGTTCGCACAGCAGAAGGACCCGTCCCTCATCCCACAAAGCATCAAAGACCGCCTGAAAAATGTCGGCCTCTGGGACGTCGATCCCGCCAACCTCTTCCGCATCACCTGGAAGAACGAGCCGGTCGAGCATGGCGGCGGCTTCAACGACGGCAACTGGATCGAATTCCCGCCCGAGCTCACCGGCGTCGAAACCCGCATCATCGGGCTGGTCGGACACCACTTCCCCACCGGCGCCCATAAAGTCGGGGCCGCGTTCGGATGCCTCGTCCCTCGGCTTGTCCGCGGCGAGTTCGACCCCACCACCCAGAAAGCCGTCTGGCCCAGCACCGGCAACTACTGCCGCGGCGGGGCCTTCGACTGCGCTCTGCTGGCCTGCTCGGCCGTGGCCATCCTGCCGGAGGAAATGTCCCGCGAACGGTTCGACTGGCTCAGGTCCATCGGCGCCGAGGTCATCGCCACACCCGGCTGCGAGTCGAACGTGAAGGAAGTCTACGACAAATGCTGGGAGATCCGCCGCACCCGCCCCGACTGCATCATCTTCAACCAGTTCGAAGAGTTTGGAAACGCCATTTGGCACTACCACCTCACCGGCGGCATCGTCGAGGAGCTGTTCAATAACCTGGCCCGACCCGGCGACCGCTTCGGCGCCTACGTCTCGGCCACCGGCAGCGCCGGGACCATCGCGGCCGGCGACTACCTTCGCACCCGCTTCCCGCTGCTGCGCGTGGTGGCCACCGAGGCCCTGCAATGCCCGACCCTGCTCCAGTGCGGTTTCGGTGGCCACCGAATCGAAGGCATCGGCGACAAACACGTGCCCTGGATCCACAACGTCCGCAACACTGACATGGTCTGCGCCGTGGACGACGAACAGTGCATGGCTTTGCTGCGACTGTTCAACGAACAGGCCGGTCACGATCTCCTTGACGCCAAAGGCCTCGACGGCGATCTGGTCGAACAACTGCCGCTGCTGGGCATCTCGAGCATCTGCAACCTCGTCGCGGCCATCAAGACGGCCAGGTACTACGAAATGACCGGCCGCGATGTCATCTTCACGTGCCTGACCGACGCCATGGACCTCTATCGTTCACGCGTCATGGAGCAGCGCGAAGCCGGCGGCCCTTATGGCACGGACAAGGCCGCCGTCGACTTCGCGCGCCACCTGCAAGGCATCGGCATCGACCACATGCGCGAGCTGGGCTACTACGATCGCAAGACGCTCCACAACTTCAAGTACTTCACCTGGGTCGAGCAGCAGCAGCGCGACGTGGGAGAATTACGCCGACTGTGGGATCCCGACTTCTGGACCGAGACATTCGCCTCTGTAGACGAATGGGACCGCCTCATCGAGCAGTTCAACCAACGCGTCGGCCTGCTCTGAGGTTCGCCACCCGGCGCCGCCCGCGGACGCGTCGCTGCGTGCAGATGTGGCCGGGCCGGGTTCCGAAGCTCCTGAGCGGTCGTATCGGCAACTACTCTCCGCCGCCGGGCAGGTAGCGTCCGGCCCAGGCGGCGAGCACTTCGGCGACGTAGGCGGCGTCCTGCCGATTCGAGAGCAGATGGTCCGCGTTGTCGAGCGAAACGAAACTTTTGGGGTGCTTGGCCGCCTCAAAGATTCTCGCGGCATTGTCGATCCCGACGATCGTGTCTCCCGGTGCGTGCAGAATGAGAAGCGACCTGCGGAGTTTTCCGAGCCGCTCAGACAGATCCTGGCGCGCCAGGTCGTCGAGAAATTGCTTGCGTATTGTGAAGCTACGTCCGGCAAGCTCCACTTTGGCCTCACCATCCCGCTCTATCTGCTCGCGCGAGCTGCCCAACAGCTTCTGCACGTGCATGGGGTCGGCCGGGGCACCTATTGTGGCCACGGCAACGGACTCCGGTACGTCGTGGGCGGCGGCCAGCACCGCGGCTCCCCCGAGGCTGTGGCCGACGAGGAGCGAAGGGGCCGCATGCTCCGAGCGCAGCCAGTCTGCGGCGTTCAGAAGATCCTGGATATTGGAGGAAAAATTCGTGTTTGCGAATTCGCCCTCGCTGTGGCCGAGGCCCGTAAAATCGAATCGTAAAACCGCGATGTCACGCGCCGCAAGATTGCGCGAAACGTACGTCGCGGCAGGTATATCCTTCGAACAGGTGAAGCAGTGTGCAAAAAGGGCAAAGGCGCGCGGCGGCCCCTCGGGCAGATCCAGACGTGCCTGAAGCGTGTGACCCTGCGATCCTTCAAACTCGACTCGATTATTTGCCATGTGTTTGCCCCCGTGATCACTTCCACGAACGCTGCGATGCTCCTGAACCGCCCGATTGTAGTGAAGGGACGGCTGGCGTGCAGGCCGCTCCGCCTGAGAATCCGCGAGGTTTGAAACAAAGCCGGCTTGAGGGTGAATCCAGCCGGCGGTAAACATCGAAACGAATCAGGGAAGCTAAGACGGCTGAAAATCGACGTAGGTATAAAGGAAGCACATGTTTCGTCGCAGGTGGATATTCGCAGGGGCGTTGCTCATCGCGGCGGGCGTGCTGCTCACCAACAACCTGGCCTGCTCCGTGTTCGGCATCCGCAACTGGGAGGAATACCCGCACGAGGTCGTCGTCAAGGACGGACGGTTTGAGATTCGGGCGTACGAGCCGTGCATCGTGGCCACGACGCGGATGCCCGGCGATATGAGCGAAGTGTCCGGCGCCATGTTCAAACGTCTCGGCGGCTATATCTTCGGCGACAACACCGCCGAAGACGAAATCGCCATGACGATGCCGGTGATTCGCGAGGAGGCGGAGCCGCGCAGCGAGAAGATCGCGATGACCATGCCGGTCACCCGCAGCCCGACCGACGGCGGCTGGTCGATGTCCTTCGTGATGCCATCAAAGTACAGTATGGACTCCCTGCCCCGGCCCGACAACGAGTCCGTCGATATCGAGAAGCGGCCCGGCGTGCTGCGCGCCGCGTATCGCTACTCCGGAATCCAGCACGCCTCCGACCTTGCCGAATACGAACCGCGGCTGACCGAGTGGGCACGCGAGCAGGGCTACCGGGTCAAGTCGGACGCGATGCTCGCCGCGTACGATCCGCCGTGGACCATCTGGTTCCTCCGCCGCAACGAAGTGCTCGTCGAAGTGGAACCGGCCCACGCCCCGAGTTCCAAGTGAGGCCTCGCAGAACGGCCGGCCGGAACCTGACCCGCGTCTGTGGCCAGGCCGCGTGGGGCAGTGCCCTTGCAGACGCGGCCCGGGCTCGTTGTACCCTTCACTCGTCAAGTCTATACTGCACCCCGTTCGAAGCTCGTTCGTGAGGAGAGGAAAGATGATCCCCCGACAAGGCTGCGCGTACCTGCTGTCATTGGGTTCGGTTCGTCTCGCCATGACACTCGTCTTCATGATGCTGATTCCGGCCATCCGTACCGGAAACTCGGCGCAGGCTTCAAACGTGAACCCGGCCCACAAAACACAAAACGGCGCGTCCGAAGCACGCGGCCTCGACAACGACTGCAACGGCAACGGCATCCCCGATGCAACCGAGGCCGTCATCATCTACGTGGACGACGACGCCGTCGGACTCGGTGACGGCTCGAGCTGGATGGACGCCTACGCCGACCTGCAGGACGCCCTCGCCGCGGCCGACTCGGCCGTCGGCGAGATCCTCGTGGCCCAGGGGGCCTATAAGCCCGGCGATTCTCGACTCGACGCGTTCATTCTGCAAAACTGCATCGCGATCCGCGGCGGCTATCGCGGGCTTGCCGAAGAGGGAGACCCCGACGATCGCGATATCGCACTGTTTGAGACCATCTTCAGCGGTGAGATCGGGGGCGAAAGCGTCGAGGACAACAGCTACCACGTTGTCATCGGGAACGGAACGGATGCCACGGCCATCCTGGACGGCGTCACCGTCACCCGTGGATATGCCAACGGAGGCGGCGTCAATCGCAGAGGCGCCGGCATGTACACCGCCGCCGGCAGCCCCACCGTCACGCGCTGCACGTTCACACGGAACACGGCATCCGGCGACGGCGCCGGAGGCGGCGGGATGTTCAACACTGCCGCCGGAAACCCGACTGTAGCCTACTGTACCTTCAGCGAGAACTCGGCCGAGAACACGCTCGCGGGCGGGGACTTCACGCTTCGCGCCTTCGGCGGCGGCATGTTCAACAGCGACGGAAGCAACCCCACCGTGGTTAACTGCAGGTTCGACGGGAATTTCGTGAGAGTCGACACCGCGTCCGAAGCCGGGGCCGTCGCCGAATCCTACGGCGGCGCAATGTACAACGGCGAAAGCAATCCGACGGTGATCAACACCATCTTCAGCGGTAACACGGCCTCCACACGCGCCGAGGCTCCCACCGCGACCGCGTTCGCCTACGGCGGCGCGCTGTACAACTTCGGCGGCATCCCGACACTCGCTAACTGCACCATCATCGATAACACGACCGACGCGGTGGCCGTGCAGATCGACAGCGGCGGCACCGCCGGCTCATTCGGCGCCGCGATGTACAACACCAGCACCGGCGGTGCGACCATGTTGAACAGCGTCGTCTTCGGCAACAGGACGGCGACCAACGCCCAGCAGATATTCGGAGACGCCACCGCATCCTACACCTGCATCGAGGGCGGCTGGCCGGGCGAGGGCAATATCACCACGAATCCGTTCCTCGGGCGATTCGACCAGCTCACCGCCGGATCGCCCTGCATCGACGCCGGCAGCAACACGCTCGTCCCGCCCGACACGCCCGACCTCGACGCCGACGGCGACACGACCGAACCGATCCCCTACGATCTGCGACACCTGCCGCGCTTCTTCGACGATCCGGCCACGCCGGACACGGGCATCGGCCACGCCCCGATTGTGGACATGGGGGCGCAGGAATACGGCAACACCGACTGCAACGGCAACGGTGCCCCGGACGCACAGGACATCGCCGACGGAACCAGCAACGACTGCAACGCCAACGACTTCCCCGACGAATGCGACCTGGCCGGCGGCGGCACCGATGACCTGGACGGCGACGGCGTGCCCGACGAATGCACCGACTGCGACGGCAATGGCCTCGCCGACGCCTGCGATCGCGACTGCGGCCTCGGTGCCTGCGCGGACCATCCGCTTTGTGGCCTCATCGCCGACTGCAACGACAACGACGTCCCCGACGCCTGCGACGTGCTTGGTGGCCACGACTGCTGTGAAATCGGCAGCCGCCCCGGCTGCAGCAACACGGCCATTCGCGACTGCGTCTGCGCGTTCGATCCGTTCTGCTGCCAGACCCAATGGGACCGCATCTGCGTATTGCTCGTAACAGGTCGAAACTGCTTCGACTGCCGAATTAACAATGACTGCAACGACAACGACATTCCTGATATTTGCGACGTCATCGAGTTCGGCGACTTCGACGCCGACGGAGACATCGACCTGGACGACTTCCGCAATCTCGCCGAGGCCGCGGCCGGCCCCAACGTGCCCCCGCAGGCACCCGCCCTGGAGTGCACTGCCGCCTATTTGGACGCCTTCGACAACGACAACGACGGCGACATCGACCTCCAAGACTTCGTTGGATTTCAGCATCAATTCACCGGCCCCCTGTAGGCGTATGCCAGCCTTTCGTCGTTGTGCAACTCATTCGCTGCCTTGCGGAACGGCGGCGCACCGCGAGGTTCTTACCGGACGCAAACGAAGGGGTACGACCTGTTACTCGATAGACCGCAACCGTTCGTGTGTTCCGGATTACGGCCTGCCGATACGTAAGAGGGCCTCGACTCTGCCGGGAAGGGTCTCGGTTCCGGCGGGATCGATGCGAATGTTACGCTGAAGGGGGCATGATGTGTAACGGCGGTACCAGCCGCCGGTTGATAGGGAGGTGCAAGGGATGCCCGACGTTAAAAACGGTTCTCACCTCGTTGAGGACCACGATGCACCACGGCGGGCCTCCACGGCGAGTAGCACGTCGAAGCTGGCGTCCCAGTGGCCCACCCGGCTGATACTGGCCGCCTCGACGTTGACCGTTGCAACAATCGGGTGGTCAGCATTCGAGGCCGGCGGCGACTGGTCGGTCGCCGCGTTGGCCTGCGGCCCGGTCTATCTCGTGGGCGCCGTGGTTCTCCTCTGGCTCCAGACTCTGCTTTCACTCCGTCGCTGGCGGTCAACCGTCCTCGAGGCCTACGGCCGGATGGCCGGGCACTGCGAAGACCTGGGCACCGAAATCGAACGGCACAAGCTGGCGCGGCTCGAGACGGACCGTTTACTCAAATCTCATGAGCAGACCATACGAGAGCTCAGAGACACCACGGAACAAGCCGTGGCCGCGGAGCGCGAGGCCCGCGCTCGCGACCGCGCAAAAAGCGAATACCTCGCCCGCATGAGCGGCGAGATTCGCACGCCCCTGACCACCATGCTGGGATTCACCACGACCCTTCTGGACGAAGGCGATCTGTCCAAGGCGCCGCCCGAACGTGTCGAAGCGCTCTACACGATCAAGCAGAAGGGTGAGCAGCTCCTGGACACCATCGACGACACGCTGGAGCTCTGCGAGATCGAGCTGCGGGGACATCAGGTCAATCCGTGCTCGTGCTCGCTGGTGGAGATCGTCGACGAAGTCTACCGCCTGATGGTGGGCTGGGCGCATGCGCGCGGTCTCAAGCTCTTGGTGGACTACGAAAGTCAGGTGCCCGAGTCGATCAACACCGACCCGGAACGCCTGAGCCAGATCCTGATCAACCTGCTCGGAAATGCCGTCAAGTTCACGCTGTCCGGGGACGTTCGGATGAGGATCAGTCTGTTGCAGGACGACGCCACGAACCCGCGGCTCTGCTTCGAGGTGATCGATTCCGGAATCGGGATGCACAAGAACCAGGCCGGCCGGCTGTTCGGCGGCTTTGCGAGCGCGACGTTCAAGGAGGGCCACCACCCGCGTAGCTCGGGCCTGGGCCTGACCATCAGCAAACGTTACGCCGAAGCGCTGGGCGGGGACCTCGTGCTCATCGACACGCTGCCGGGCATCGGAACCCGCCTCCGCCTGACCATACAAGTCGGATCACTCGAGGGAGTCAAAATGGTCCGCCCACCATCCCCCCTCACAGTCCAGCCGTCCCCAACAACCCCGAGCGGAAACGCACCGAAAGCCGACGTCCTCAAAGAGGCCGGCAAATCCGAAGCGGAACTGACGAACGCCGCAGCAATCTCCACCGGCGACTAGCGCAAGACGCAGAACCGTTGGCGCGGCCCACGGGTCACGCGGGTCCGCCTCAGGCGGATCCGCCAGTGTCTCACGGCCTTGAACTCGGTACTGGAATAGCTTCCAACAGCGCGGCATCAAAATCAACGCCCGATCGTCCCTGCGCGGCCTCGGCACTTGTACGAACCATCCTCTTTGCGCCCAGAGCACCGACTGGAACGACAACGACGGCGACATCGGCCTCCACGACTTCGCCCCATTCCAGCACCAATTCACCGCCCCGCCGTAGAGCCTCTGCCAGGATGTATAGATACACCCTGGCGCCGCACCGATGCGCTACGCAGCGAGGGTCGTGCGCCCGTCCGCACGTTAGCTGCTCGGCAGGTGCACATCGCATCAATGTCGTCGCATGCAGTATATATACGGCATGCGATCAGCTTCTACGCTTTCGTGAGAAGGCTTCCAGACCGGGGCTTTGACCCGCCCAATCAAATCTGCGCGTAGCGGTTGATGATGGCGTCGGCGGTTTTGATGCCGTCTATGGCGCTGCTGATGATGCCGCCGGCGTAGCCGGCGCCCTCGCCGGTGGGGTAGAAGTTGTCCGTGTCCATGGCCAGACGAGTCGTCTGGTCGCGCAAGATGCGGAACGGAGAGCTGGCTCGGGTTTCAGGGGCCGTGATGATCGCCTCGGGGCCGGCGAAGCCCTTCATTCGGCGCTCCAAGTAGCGTAAGCCTTTCTCGAGCGCTCGGGTTACGTCGGTCGGGACCAGGTCCCGGATGGGGTGCCATTGGCCGCCCAGCGGGTAGCTCGTTTCCAACGCCCCATCCGACGGGCGGTTCTCCAGAAAATCGATCGCTCGCTGGCAGGGGACCCGGTACGTCTCACCCGTCGCCGCAAAGGCCTTGCTTTCCCATAGCTGCTGGTGCTTCACGCCGGCCAGCGGGTCGCCGTCCCCGCCTGGCGGGTCGATGCTGATCACCAGGCCCGAATTGGCGAACGGCCCACCCCGGCTCGACTTGCTCGCCCCGTTGGTGGCCACCAAGCCGGCGCTCTCGTTGGTCGGCAGGATGATCCCGCCGGGACACATGCAGAAACTGTAGCAGTCGCGATCGTCGCCGGCGGCCCGCTTGGCCACCACGTGATACTCCGCCGGCGGCAGCTTGTCGTGCCCGGCGGCCTGTCCGTATTGCCAACTGTCCACCACCGTCTGCGGATGCTCGATCCGAACGCCCATCTGAAACCGCCGCGCTTCGATTCGGATGCCGCGTTGATGCAGCAAAGCCACCGTGTCCCGTGCGGAATGACCCGTCGCCAGGATCACTGGCCCGACCTTCATCCGCGCGCCGTTCACGCTGATGTGCGTCAGGCGTCCGCCTTCGAATTCAACGTCGTCCAACCGCGAACCGAAGCGAACCTCGCCACCGGCTTCCTCAATCCGCCTTCGCATGTGCACACAGATCGTCGGCAAACGGTCGCTGCCGATGTGAGGCCGGGAGTCGGTCAGCACGTTCGGATCGGCCCCGTGCTGATAAAACCACTCCAGCACCGTCCGCACCAGCGGGTCGCTGACGCGCGTGTAAAGCTTCCCGTCGCTGTAGGTGCCGGCTCCGCCCTCGCCGAACAGCAGGTTCGACTCCGGATTGAACACCCGCTCGCGATAAAACGTCTGCAAAATGTCCCGATGCCGCCGCCGTACCTTCTGCCCGCGCTCGATGATGATCGGCCGGTGCCCGTACCGGATCAGCCGAAGCGCCGCGAACATCCCCGCCGGCCCGAAGCCGACCACGATTGGCCGCTCCGGCGACGACTCCCGCCCCGGCCTCGGCTCGGCGACGGGCCGATCCTCGAGCACCACGACATGCGGAGAATGCAGCCGCTTGACGCGATCCCGCTCCCTCGCGGGCGACTCGTTCAACGCAACCTCCACGTGATAGACGAAGTGAGCGTCCTCGCGCTTGCGGGCATCGAGCGAGCGCCGCACGGGTGCATACGCCCGAATCGCCGACGTCGACACCCTCAGCCGCCGCGAGATGCGATGAAGAAGGCGCTCCTCGGGCTCGTCGAGGTTCAGCCGGATGTTCCGAACCAGGATGGGCATGACATTGCTATCATAGTCCTGAGTACCTATGTTGGCCAACAGGCCCCCGGATCGCGGCGAGCCGTTCGACAGGGGCGATCAATCCGTGCCGACGGCGGCTTGGCAGAACGCACGGGCAACGCGGGTCCGGCCCTGCGGGCCGGACCCGCGTTGCCCATGGCACCCGCTCCGACGCATCGGCAGGGTTTCAATCGTAAATAGGAGTCTCTTTATGCGCACGTCCGCCTGCCCGCGAGGCCGGGTCCCGGTTTGCCTTCTCGTTGCATGGTTCCTGGCGGCCACTCCCGTCGTCGGCGAGTTCGAGCCGCCGATCGCCATCACCCACACCGACATCTTCACTATCGACGGCCAGTTCATCGAGGACGGCGTCATCGTGATCGTCGAAGGCCGCATCCGCGACCTCGGAGCGGACGCCGCCATCCCCGCCAACGCCGAGGTGATCGACGCAACGGGCACAGCGGCCTACCCCGGCTTCATCTCGGCACACGACCACCTGGGAATCCCCGACCGCGAGCGAACCGAAGAGCAGCGCCAGCGGCTGGAAGGCGAGAACCCCGACCCGGGTGAACGATCTCTCCCACAGACGCGCTGGGCAAACCGCCGCGGCATCCGGCCGCACTTCCGCGCCGAGGAACACTACGATCCCAAAGACGGCGCCCTGGAGCATTATCGTAAAGTAGGCTTCACGACGATGCTTGCCGCCCCGCGCGGCGGCATCCTCGGTGGCACCGGCATCGTGGTGAACCTTTCCGACGCTCCCCTGCGACGCGTCGTGCTCGCAACCGACGTCGGACAGCACGCTTCGTTCGATCCGGACGAGCCGGGCCGCTACCCGCGCTCTCTGCTTGGGGCCTTCGCCCAATTCCGCCAGGTCATGCTCGATACCGCGTGGTCCATCGAACAGGAGCGATACTTCGCGCGGCACCCGAGGAAAGCGACGCGTCCCCCGGCCGACCCGGCGCTGGTCAGCCTCCGATCGGTGCTCAGCGGCGAAGTCCCGCTGATCTTCGAGGCCGATTCGGAGCACGAGATCAACCGCGCACTGAACCTCGCGGAAGAACTGGATGTCCGCGTGATCCTCAGCGGAGCGAGGGAGGCCTACAAGGTCGTCGATCGCCTCACCGAACGGCGCGTCCCCGTTATTGCCAGCCTGGATTTCGACGAGGAGCCGGAATACGGAAAGAAGGTCCGCAAGCGCGGCGGCGACCAGCAAATCTACGAGCCGCTGAAGCTTCGTAAAGAACGGCGGCGCCTCTGGGAAGAGCAGGTCGCCAACGTCATCCGATTGCACGAGGCCGGCGTCCCATTCGCCCTGAGCACACGCGATTTCAAGAAGCCGTCGGACCTGCTCGGCAACGTGCGCCTCGTCATCGAACGCGGCCTGCCCGCCGAAGACGCCGTCGCGGCCCTGACGTCCACACCGGCCGAGATCCTCGGAGTCTCGGACCAGGTCGGCTTCCTGGAGCCGGGATACCTTGCAAACATCGTGCTGCTCAGCGAGCCGTTGGAGAACAAAGATTCCAAAGTCCGCTGGGTGTTCATCGACGGCCATAAGTTCGACTTCGAACAGAAGCAGAAGAAACCCGCCGCCGAACCGGACGAGGAAGCGGAGCTTCAAGAAGAGAATGGTGAGCCGGAGTCCAACTCGACACCGGCCGAGCAAGCGGAGAGCGAACCCGAAGGCGTGCGGGTATCGGAAGAGCCCGACCACTACCCCCTCTGGCCCTGCGAGATCGAAGCCGATCGCGTGCCGCCCACGGTCACCGGCGGCAACGTCCTCATCAGCAACGCCACGGTCTTACCCGTCTCCGGCCCGCCGATGCAGAACGCGTCCGTCCTCGTCGAAGACGGCAAGATCACCGGCGTCGGCGGCAACCTGCCCGTAACGGCCGACACGACCATCATCGACGCCACGGGCCGCTACGTCATGCCCGGCATCATCGACCCTCACTCGCACATGGCCATTTCCTCAGGCAACGAGGGAAGCATGTCGGTCACCGCCGAAGTCCGCGTCGCCGACGTGGTTTACAATGATACCGTGGCGATCTACCGCGCCCTCGCCGGCGGCGTCACGACGATCCACACGATGCACGGCTCGGCCAACCCGATCGGCGGCCAGAACGTCATCCTCAAGCTGAAATACAAACGCCCGGTCGAACAAATGATCCTGCACGACGCCCCCCGCACCATCAAGTTTGCCCTCGGCGAAAACGTCAAGCAGTCCAACTTCGCCCGCGCCCGCGGCAGGCGATTCCCCAACACCCGCATGGGCGTCGAGGCCGTCATCCGCGACGCACTCGTGGCCGGTCGGCAGTACGACGCCCAGTGGGACGACTATCGAACTCGCCTCGCCTCGGGCCGGGACGTCCTCCGCCCGCGCCGCGACCTGCGCCTCGAAGCCCTCGCCGAGGTGGTTCGGGGCGACCTCTGGATCCACGCCCACTGCTACCGCAGCGACGAAATACTGCGCCTGATGCACGCGGCCGAGGACTTCGGCATCCGCGTGGCGGTCCTCCACCACGTCCTCGAAGGCTACCGCGTCGCACCCGAGATCGCCCGGCACGGCGCCGGCGCCTCGACCTTCTCCAACCTCTGGGCCTACAAGATCGAAGCCTTCGGGGCCATCCCGCACAACGCCGCGCTGATGACCGAAAGCGGCGTCAACGTGACCGTCAACTCGGACTCGTCCAACCGCATCCGCCGCATGCCGATCGAGGCCGCCAACTGCATCCGGTGGGGAGACCTCGACGAACAACAGGCACTGCGGCTGATCACGCTCAACGCCGCCCGGCAACTGGGAATCGACGACCGCGTCGGAAGCATCGAACCCGGTAAGGACGGTGACCTGGCCATCTTCAACGGCCACCCGCTCAACACTTACAGCAAGTGCATCATGACGCTGATCGATGGCGAGGTTTTTTTCGAAGACGAGCGCCCGGACGCGGTGGCCCCGACGTCGCCGCTGGATTGGAATAAAGCGGCCGACACGAGGCGGCCCGAGTCGCCGCAGGACCTGTACGCCATCGTCGGCGGTACCGTCCATCCGGTCAGCGGACCTCCCGTCAACGGCGGAACGGTCCTGATCCGCGACGGACGCATCGACGCCGTCGGCGCCGAAGTGGCCATCCCCGTCGGCGCGGCCGTGGTCAACGCCGACGGACTCCACGTCTATCCGGGCCTGATCGACGGCAGCGGCGACATCGGGTTGACCGAGATCGGCAGCGAGCGCGCGACCCGCGACGCCCGCGACATTGCCCAGTTCGGCCCCGAGCTGACGGCCGCCAGCGCCGTCCACCCGCACAGCGAACACGTTCGCGTCGCCCGAACGGCCGGCATCACCTCGCAACTCGTGATCCCGTCCGGCGGAACGATCTCCGGACAGCCCGCCTTGATCCATCTTGACGGCTGGACGGCCGACGAGATGCTCGTCACAGACCACGTCGGCCTGGTCATGCGCGTGCCGTCGCTGCCGGATCGACTGCGCGGTGACGAAAAACGCAATAAAAAGCGCCGCGAAGCCCACGAAGAGTCGATGCGCGAGCTCAAGGCCTTCATGAAGCAGGCGAAGCTCTACGCCAAAGCCGTCGCCGCCGCGAAACACGACCCGGAACTCGCACCCGAGCGCGATCTGCGCCTCGAAGCGATGATTCCGTACGTCCGCGGCGAAAAGCCGGTGTTCCTCACGGCGTCGCAGTACAAGGCGATCCTCGATGCGATCGAGTTCGCCGAAGAACATGAACTGCGCCCAATTCTGGTCGGCGGAACGGAAGCGTGGAAACTGACCGAAACGCTCAAGGAAAAGGACATCCCCGTCATCCTGGGCACGGTCTTCGACTACCCCTCGAGCGAATTCGAACAGTGGGACAGCGTCTACCGCTGCGCCGCGGAACTCGACCAGGCGGGCGTCCGATGGTGCTTCGCCTCGCAAAGCGCCGCCCACGCCTTCAACCTCAACGCAATGGCCGGCACCGCCGTCGCCCATGGCCTGCGCCCAAGCCGAGCGCTCTACGGCCTGACCCTCGGCGCCGCGGACATACTGGGCGTCGCCGACCGCCTTGGCTCACTAGAACCTGGTAAAGCGGCCGACCTCATCGTGACCACGCACCCGCCCACCCAGGCCGTCTGCCGGGTCACCCACATGTTCATCAAAGGCCGGCCCGTCGACCTGGCCAGCCTGCACACGGAAAGTTACGAGAAGTTCCGCAACCGCCCCGAGCCCGACCTCCCACCACAGAAACCACTCGCCGGCCCACCCTCCCTGACGGAGCAGTAGTCAAAGCGGAAGCACGGACGCTTGCCACGATTCAGATCAGACGCCGCCCTTCGCTCGAAAAGCGGACATCCTCCGCTGATGCCTCCTCTATGGTCCGGTGAAGCCCTGTTGAAACAAGGCTAGGTCCTTCAGGTCGGTGCGACAGTTGTCGTCAATATCTCCCAGGGGCCGGCCGTCAGAATCGACGTGGGCATGAAGCGGCGTAAACGGACACGCATCGCTCGTCTCGGGCACTCCGTCATCGTCACTGTCCGGGTCACATGCATCCCCAACGCCGTCTCCGTCAAAGTCTGACTGGTCCGCGTTGGAACGATCTGGGCAGTTGTCACACGCATCTCCCCAGGTGTCACGGTCCGCGTCGCCCTGGGCCGCGTTGGCCGTCTGTACGCAGTTATCGCACGCGTCACCGACCGAATCGCGATCTGCATCGAATTGATCGGGATTGGAGGATTCCGGGCAGTTGTCACACGTATCCCCGCGCCCGTCCCCATCGACGTCGATCTGTTTCACATTGGCCTCGTATGGGCAGTTGTCACAGACATCTCCGAATCCGTCGTCGTCGACATCAACCTGATCGCCGTTCCACACGTTCGGGCAGTTGTCACACCCGTCGGTGACGGTATCGGAATCATTGTCGGGCGCGAGCGGGAAAACCCGTACGCCGTTGATGCCAAGATGCTCATAGGACCCCTCAAGCGGCGTCGTCCCGACCAGGGCGATCTCCGGGCCGAGCGCCGCACTGAAACCCGTTGCCGGCAAGGGGCTGCCCAAGTCGGAAGTGAGCGTGCGGCTTTCCCGCCAGATCCCGTCGATGTACTGGAACAAGTATGAGTTCGGCTTCCCGTTTTCTCGCGTGGAACTCCACGCCGTGGCCAGTAGCAACTCGTCCTCAATGCGAACCAGGGCACCAAAATAATCGCGCGGCCAGGACTCCTCCGGAAGTAACGTGCTTTCGTGTGACCAATACGAGCCTTCCCGACGAAATACATGGACGCGGCCCGCCTGATCAGGCAGGTCACCGGACCCCTGTGCCTCCCAGGGCCCGCCCACGGCAATCACGTCATCGTGGATTGCAACGGAGAAGCCGAACAGTTCGAAGGGGATCGGGAATGGGGGCACGAGCTTGGTCTGCTGGGACCAGCCTCCTCCGTCTTCCCCAAAAACATAAGCAGCTCCGGATTCGCAGCCGTCCCACGAAATCGGACACGGGGCGCGCACGTCACTTGCCCCAATCACCAGAGTAGTGTCCTCCATTGCAACGCTCGAACCGAATCGATCCCCGCGCTCCCCGTCGGCAGCGTACAGATGGGCCTCCAGTTCCCGCTCGCCGGACGGACCGTATCGGTAGAGAAACGCCGCCCCGGTTCCCCGCAATACACCATCTGACTCGCCCGCGCCTATGAGCACAAGGTCCCCTCGAACCGCGAGCGACAATCCCAAATAAGAGCTCGTGATGTTCTCGTCCGCAATCTCATCGTGCTTTTGCCAGCCGATCGGAGTGCGCCGGTAAACGTGAACAGTGTCCTGGTCATCGGCGATGGCCAGCAAATCCGCCCCTACGGCAATCCTCTTCCCGAATCCGTCATTCGACAACGGATTCGGCGAGCGTAAGACTTGTTCATGTTCGATAACGCCGTTGATCACGCGAAAAACGTAAACGGCGCAGGCCCGAAACGGCACCGGCTGGATCGGGTTCACCACCCTTAGGCCCAAGTCGCTGACGACAATCGTATCCCCACTGGCTGCCACCGTGCGTCCGAAGGTGCCAAAAGGCTCTGCATCGATGGCCATCAGCGTCCCCGGTACGCAGTCGTCGATCTCGCAGGCGTCACCGACTCCGTCCCGGTCGGAATCAGACTGGTCCACGTTGGGAAGCCTCGGGCAGTTGTCGGTCTCGTTGAGCACGCCGTCAAAGTCGTCGTCGTTGTCGCAATTCGGATCGAAGTCGAAAATGCGTACGCTGCCGGCATTTTCCTCCCCTACATTGTCTCCGGGCGCGCCGACCATGACCCGCTCGCCATCAACGTCCACCGCCGCACCAAAGGAATCCCCCGGTTCAGGCTGGACGTCGCTCAATTGCTCAATTCCCAGCCATTCGTCCCCAATACGGCGGAATACCGTCACGGAGCCGGACCCGGGGTTGCTGCTCAGTGGACCCGGGGCGGGTGCGCCTACAGCGATTATCTCGCCATCGACGGACACTGAGTGGCCAAATTGAGCACCCGCCTTGGGTTCCGGGCTTTCCAATTGAGCTTCGAGCAGCCAGGTCCCGCCGGCCCGGCGATAGACAATCACCGCGCCGGTATCGGGCAGCGGCTCGTCCATACCCGGCACGCCGACGACCACGACGTCGCCTTGCACCGCTACCGAAGTTCCGAAGCCAACTGACCCAGGAGCGCGGTGTGTGAGCTTCGCTTCACGAATCCATGCGACACCATCGCGCCGAAACACATACACCGCACCTTGCCTCGTCTCGGCCGGCTCCAACCCGACGTTCTCAAACGGGGCACCCACAACGGCCAAGTCGCCGTCGATCGCAACGGACCAGCCGAAACGATCCAGCGAGCCACCGGAATCATTGCGGTCGCCACCAATCGCGCCGACGAACGTTGTCGGCACCGACCCACACGGCCCGTCCCCAAGCTCGAAGAGAAATGCGGCACCCCGCGGCTCATCGTCAAGGGCGTAAAACGGTGCGCCGATCAGGGCAACACCTCCGCTTATCGCGACGCTGTACCCGAAACTGGATCCCGTCTGCGGGGAAGGCGGGCTGATTCGATAGCCCCGCCATAGTCCGTCGCGAAAGTGCAGCACTCTCACTGATCCGCCACCCTCACCGTGCAAACGGCTTTGCGGGATCCCCGCCAGCACGTCATTACCCTCGGCGGCCACGGAAATACCGTAAAGCGTCGTGTCACACGGGTCACATGGGCCTTCCCGAACCACACCGTGCTTGACCACCCACTCCCCGCCGAGTCGACGATAAATGAACAGAGCGCCCGGGTGCGGCGCCCCAACAGCAGCAACATCCCCGCTGATGGCCACTGAGGCTCCGTAAGACTCGCCCTCGAGCGGATCTATCGCGGTCAAGGTCTTCGGCTCGCATTGGGCCATGGCCGGCAGAACATCAAGCAGGATCATCAATTTGACCAAGATCGACATCTGAGCAGTTTGGCGGGACATGCCGGGAACCTCCGCACATGAATACAGTCTGGCGCGCAGACGCTCTGCAGCGGCGTGGGCGCGACGAGTATGTGACTGATTCCTATTACGATTGCCTAGCGGGAAGGTTCGGACGTCTCAGCGTTTTTTTCAGCCAATTCTTCCTGCACGGGCCGAGCGAACAGAAACCGCGGTCCGTCCGTCGTCAGCAGCGGGGCGACGTACTGGGCAACAAAGCGGGCGTTAACGGCTCCGGTATGGCCGCCGGTGTGGCCCGCTCGCGCAAACTCGCGCTGCCATTCGATGTTTTCGAGCTTGGAGTAGAGGTCCTTTGTGGTTTCGCTTGCGTTGCGCGGGAGGTGGAAACCGTGCAGGCCGGCGGCGCAGGCGCCGCAGAACTGGCGATCGGCCGTGCCCGCCGCCGGAACGAGGAACTTCAAAACCGCGTCCTTTTCCGAAGTGAACACGTACGCCTTATGGCCGACGCGCTTCAGCGCTCTTGATAGATCGTAATGCTGGCTCAGCGAGGAGCCGAGCAGAATCAGATTATCCACCCGAACCTTCTTTGGAAGGGCTTCGAGCGTGAACACGGCCACCGCCGTCCCGGCCGACAAAGCGATCACATCCACCGGGGCCTTTGGATGATCCTCGACGTACTCGACGATCCGCATGGCCAGCTTCCTCGCCTTCGAGCGCTTGTACCGCACGCTGGCATTCTGATCGGCGGCCACCCCGAACCCGGTCTGCCACATGAAGTTCTGAAAAGCCCCCTTGAAGCCGGCCGCCTCCAGGCCCGATTCCACCCCGCGGCCCCAGTTGGTCAGGACGCTCCCGCCGCCGGCGCCGTCAAGATAGTACACGATCCCGTTCCGATCGCGCGCATGATCGTGTTTCGGAGTTGAAGCGCAGCCGGTGAGCAGCCCTGCCGCGCACGCTACTATCGGCACTACTGTTTTAAAATACATTGATCGACTCCGCATGCGCGTTTTTCCATCTGACGGCGATCTGCAACTGGTGCTTCTCACCCGCGCTCGTCGCTATCACCGCTGAAACACGTTCGCCATGCGCTCCAGCGTCTTCAACAGCGCCTGCGTTCCGTCGCTGCCCTCGCCCGCGGCCTGGTTCGCGGCCAGCAGTTGATGAACCAGCGCCGTCCCCGGAAGCGGGACCGGCGCGCCGGCCGACTCGCCGCTTTCATCAAGTCGAACCTGTCCCGGCGTGCGGGCCGTGTCCAGCGCGATCTTGAGATCCTTCTGCTGGTGATCGATCTTGAACATCGGCGCAAAGTCCCGCCGCTCCATCCGCGTCCCCAGATTCTCCACCGCCCACGAACCGGCCGCCCCGGACGACACGACCTTCAGCATCGTCTCCTGATCCAGCCCCACCTTCTTCGCGAACACCATGGCCTCGCTGATCGCCAGCAGATTCAACCCGCAGATGATCTGGTTGCACAGCTTGGTGAGCTGCCCGGCGCCGCACGGGCCGCAGTGGACGATCGTCTTGCCGACGGCTTTGAACACCGGCATCGCCCGCTCGAAGGCGTCCTCCTCGCCGCCGACCATTACCGCCAGTGTCGCGGCCTCCGCCCCCGTCTTTCCGCCCGAAATCGGTGCATCCAGAAACGCGGCGCCCCGCTCGCGAACGGCCGCGCCCACCTTCCGGGCCGTCTCCGGCGACACGGTCGACATATCGATCGCGATCGCCTCCGCGCGAAGCCCGCCGCATATCCCGTCGTCACCAAGGTAAACCGCCTCGACGTCGGGCGAGTCCGGCACGCAGGTGATCACGGCCTGACAGTCGGCCGCCGCGTCCCGGGGCGAATCGGCCCAGGTCGCCCCGGCCTCCACGAGGGGCTCAGCCCGGCTCTTCGTGCGCGAATGGACGATCACCTTGAAATCGGCCTTGAGCAGGTTCAAAGCCATCGGCCCGCCCATCAATCCCGTGCCGATGACGCCGACGGTTCTAATCGCGCTCATCTTCTGCGCCCTCCCGCTCGTCTTCCTCGGTCTTCAGCGCCCCGCGCTTATGCTCCTCGAACCACTCGCTGATGTGCAGAATCTTGGCGATGTAATTGGACGGCCGACCCCGCACGCCGTGCGCCTCGCCGGGCACGCGGACCAGCCGCGCTTTTTTCTTCTGAAGCCGCAGCGCCTGGTAGTACTGCTCCGTCTCGCTGATCGGCGTGCGCCAATCCTCCTCACCCGTAATCAGCAGCGTCGGAGTCGTCACGTTGCCCACCAGCGAGATCGGCGACCGCCGCATGTATTCGCCGACGGCGTCCCACGGGAAGTCCTGGAACCACCGCTTGTGGACGTACGCCATGATGTCGCAGGTCAGCACGAAGCTGTACCAGTTGATCACCGGATATTGCGAGACCGCCGCCGCGAACCGGTCGGTCCGCCCGATTACCCAGCAGGTCAGAACGCCCCCGCCGCTGCCCCCGGTGACGAACAGGTTATCGGTGTCGATGTAGCCGCGCGAAACCACCTTGTCGACGCCGGACATCAGATCAAAGTAGTCGTCGCCGGGATAGTTATACTGTATGATATTGCCAAACTCCTCCCCATACCCCGTCGAGCCGCGCGGATTGGTGTACAGCACGACGTAGTCGCCGGCCGCGTGCACCTGAAACTCGAAGCTGAACCCCACGCCGTACATCGCGTGCGGCCCGCCGTGGATGTAGAGAATGAGCGGGTATTTCCGCGACGGATCGAAGTCGGGCGGCTTGACGATCCAGCCCTGGATGCGGTGGCCGCCGTGCGAGGACTCGTACCACACCTCCTCGACCTCGCCCAACGTTCGATAACCCAGCACGTCGTCGTTCACGCGCGTCAAACGCGTGAGCGCACCGTCGTCGCGGCTGAACGTGACCACATCCCGAGGCGTCTCAGGGTCCGAAAACGTGGCCGCAAAGCGCCCGTGCCGGTCGACGCTGATGTCGCGAACCTGATGCATGCCCTCGGTCAACTGCGACAGCGTCCCGTCCGGCTTGACCGAATGCACGTCCTGCCGCCCCCGGTCGCGGACGGCGATATAGAGCTCGCTGCTGTCGCGGCTCCAGACAACGTCCGACACGTCGCGGTCGAGCTCCGGCGTAAGGCACCGAACTTTCTCGCCCTCCGGCGTCATCACGTACAACCGCGTGATCGTGTAACTGTAGTCCTTCTCGTCGAAGCCGGTGTACGCAATCCAATCGCCGTCGGGCGAGACCACCGGTCCCTCGTCCGGGCCGCGACGATCGGTCAAGGCCTCGATGGTCCCGTCCAGCGTCACGGAGTAGATCTCCGAATCCTGAACGATCCACTCGGCCTCCGGCTTGCGCGTGCCACTGAAGTAAAGCCGCGAGCCGTCTGCCGCCCAGGAAGGCGCCCCGTGATCCCACTCGCCGTCGGTCAACTGCCGCGGAGTCCCGCCCAGCGATGGAACCACGAAAATGTGCCGGTACGCGGCCGGCAGATAACCTCGGCGATTGAAACGGTAGACCAGCTTGTCGATCACCACGGGCGGATCGGCCCACTCGGCCCCCTTCGGCTTCTTCGGCATCGACACGCCCCCAGGCGGCTCGGCGTCGACCGGCATCGTGAACGCGATCGACTCGTCGTCGGGCGACCAGGCCAGGTTCGATACGGACTTCGGCGTCCGCGTCACCTGCAGTAACCGGCCGTCGTCGAGGTAAACCACGAAGATGTCCGATCCGCCGTCGCGATCGGATACGAACGCGATCCGCGTCCCGTCATGCGACCACCGCGGCGACGAGTCGGAGTACTTTCCGATCGTCAGCGGGCGATGTCGCTGGCCGTCGGTCGCCACCAGCCAGAGGTTGCTGTGCGACCGATCCGTCATGATGTCCGCGAATCGCCGAACGTAGACGATCTGTCCGTCCGCCGGAGAGATCCGCGGATCGCCCACGGACTCCATGTCGAACCAGTTGGCCACTTCGAGACGTTCGTCGCCCGCGCGCGCGCCGACGCCGATCGCGGCAACCAATGCGAAGACAAAAAACCCCAATCCCCCGCCGGACCTGGCGCGCATCATCATAAACCCCTCGTGGTTGAGTATTTCGTGCGAGCGGCCGCCACCCAAAGTTCCGCGACCCGCAACGACTCAGGATATGTCCCTATGCGCGCACAAGCAAGTCGGGCGTGACACTCCTCTTCGCACGGGCGAGACGCGTGTGCCACTGCTCTTGAGCAGTGGCGGTTAAGCAGAGGCGGCAGACGTGCCACTGACCTAGTGCTCCGTCACACCTGAAACTACGGGCGGCGCGCGGTGTGCCACTGCTTTCAAGCAGTGGCTGTGCCGATTTTTGTGCCCCTTGCCCAATGCCCAAGAGCAGTGGCACACCCGCAAACTCAGGTGTGACCACGCACTAGACCCTGATCAAGCGTGATTGGTTCGCTTGATTTCAAAAAAGTACTCGAAAT
>CAZNPL010000051.1:0-40757 GCA_964574815.1 uncultured Phycisphaeraceae bacterium | reverse complement strand
TGAAGGCCTTTTCCAACGCGCCGAGCCAATCATCCTCGCTTAATTTGGGGCTAGGAGTGGACCTCCCACGTTGTTCAATATCTGCATTTGGGACAAGTCGCTACGGAGGGTTCCAGTACGGCCGCGGCCGAGGTATGGGCGTGGGCGGTCGCGCCACAGTCAATGGAACGACGGGAGGCGATATCTTCCTGACATGGGGCGACATTGGGGACATGCTCAAATGGACCTGGGGCCGCCTTTGGAGCGGCGACTGGTGGTGATTTGACTGGCCCTGCCGGAGGTCGACCGATTAATGCCAGTACTGTCCGATTACGGCCTGCCCCGTTTCGAGACTGCATGTTACAGCTCCGCGGAGAGGGTAGGTGGCCACAGTCGGAACTAGCAATTACATGACCGCAGCGGATGACCATGACGCTAATGAGATTGTGCGGAGCCTGCGGCGAATTCGCTCGCGTCGCCGCTGGGCGTTTGCAGGCACGTTCGGTACGATGCCTCTTTTTGCGGTTATCGGCGCGTTCCTTCCCCGGGGGCTCGGATTCATCGCACTTGTGGCATGGGCGGTGGTCTGTGTTTCGCTCGAACGATGGTACGATTGTTCGAAATGCCCCCGTTGCGGTAACAGCTTTTTCTCGCACGCCGAGAGGCCTGTTGGCAACGCATTCGCGCGCAAATGCATGAACTGCGGAATTCCCCTGAATTGGCGGCCGCACGATAACAGCAATGTTTGCCAAGCAGCCGACATGCGCGAACGTGGGTCCAAATAGCTTCGGGTCGCGGCGGGCGGCAACGCGAATGTCGGTTTCGGCACGAAGTCGCGGTTGGCGCATTTGAGAGGTCCGAATCGCTGTGAAGAGAGTTGGGATCATTCTCGGCATCGTTCTGTCAGTCGTCGTTATCGTCGTCATCCTTGTGGTCCTGGGTATGCGGCGGATGTTCGTCGAGCAGACCGACGGCCAGGCCTACGTCGACCGCGTCCTGCCGGTAGCCCTGGCCGACTGGGACAGCGACCGATTCTTCGAGGAGACTGCTCCGGAATTCCAGCAGGTCACGAGTCCTGAGAACCTCGACTCTCTGTTCGAAATCTGTGCCGACCGGCTTGGGACAATGAAACGCTACCGCGGCGCACAAGGCAATGCCAAGGTCTGGTTCCCCCGCCGGCCCGACGGCGAATCCGCACGCGGATTCTATACCGCCGTCGTCGACTTCGAGAAGGACGTGGCCAGGGTGCAGGTCGAAATCGTCAAACGCGACGACGCCTGGAAGATCGTCTATTTTTTCGTCAACTCCAACGCCCTGCTGATCCAGCCCGGAACCGAAGGGCAGACGCCGTCGCCTGCGGTTGCAGAAGAGTCGTGAACCCGAAGACCTGACCGGTCTCAAGAATGCAAATGCCGCCATGACCCGAATACACGATCTACTCGGCTTCAAGTGGAACTTTCGTCACCACGTGTGCAGAGCCCTTCGGGAAAGTCAGAAAGCACCCTTCACGGGGCGGCATCTGCACATGGAGTTCGACGGCGACCCGCTATGGGGAACGCGCGTCTCTATCCGGGCCAGGACCGCCGCCCTCTTCCTGGTGTTCGCTTATCAGGAGCAGGCCGACGAGCTCATATTCAAACACTGCAACAATGCGGCATTCCTGCGAACCGGGCCTGAAACGACGGAGTTGGTCACCCCGCCGACCGCTCTCATGGTTGACATGCTGCGGGATTTGATAAAGCTTGCGAGAGCAGGGCAAGAACCAGGCGAAATCCGTTTTCCGGCTGGCTCCAAGGACGTTCCATTGACAGTCACCTTCGTCAAGGACAACAAACTGCCTGAAATAAGAGTGGGCGGGTTTCGTAATTGAATTAGGCACCACGGTCGAACGGCTCGGCACGCCGACGGCTGCGATCTCCGACACGGACGACAAGGCCGGCAACGTCCGCCGGGTGGCCCGGAAGTTCGCCGACGTGCCGGGACCGGACCCGGTGAACTGGTCGGTCGAGGCCACCGATTTCGAGTATCATCGAAACGGTGAGGTGCGGATGATCATCCAGCGGACCTGACACGAAAGCAGCGGCACCGTCAGCAACGACCAGCTCGTCTCGATCCACGAGGTGCGCGGCAACGGCCGCCGGCGCCACATGCTCCGCCCGTGGAGTTTCCAGTCCGACGGCGAGGGCGGCTGGGAATTCTCGCCCGACATTCGAGAAACGGCGGGGTTTAGAGACGCTCGATCCAGTCGGCGATGGCCTGCACGCCGTCGATGGTCCATCGGCTGCAGTTGTCGAGGAAATCGTCGGGGAGTTCCTGATCGAATGGAATGCGTTCACTGGCGGCCAGGGCGCACGCGCCGTCGAAATTGACGTAGGCGAGCCGGGCGGTCAGGTCCGTTCTCGGGCAGGCGAAGGCGCTGCCGGGCAAAACCGCCACGCCGGCCTCCTCCAACAGGCGGTCGCACAGGGCGAACCCGGTGTGGATGCCGTGGCCGGCCAATTGGCGACGGACGGGCGAAAAATCGAGAAACAGGTAGTAAGCGCCGACCGGCGGATGCACCCGCACCCCGGCGGCATGGAGGATGTCGACGCAGCGCCGTCCGATCCCGTCGAGGATGCGGCGGGCGTGCCACAGGTACCGCTCGATCTCGAGTCCGCCCTGGAAGGCAGTCACGGCCGCGTGCTGGATCGGGGCGCTGACCGACGTGTACGTCTCGCTGGCGATGGCCGCGATGGAATCGAGCAGCCATTCGAGATCCGGCGGGAAGACGAACGTGCCCAGTCGCCAGCCGCCGGCGCCACACCATTTGGACAGTCCGGAGCTCAGAATCGTCCCTTCCGGGTAGAACCGTGCGATCGACGCATGTTGGCCGGCATAGTGCAACTGCCCGTAGATCTCATCGGACAGGATGACGAGTCCGTAGCGGCGCGCCACCTCGGCGATCTCCTCGAGTTCATCTATCGTGTAGCTGGCGCCGGTGGGATTGGCCGGGTAGTTCAGCACGAGAAGCCGTGGCCGATAGTCGTCGTGCACGGCGGCGATCGTTTCGGTGAGCTGTTCGGGTGTGACTTTCCAGCCGCTTTCGAAGTCCGTGGGGATCAGACTGACTCGGCGGCCGATGATCTGGGCCTGCGGCAGGTACGAGACCCAGCAGGGCGTGGGCACCAGGATCTCACCGTAGTAGGCGATCTGCAGCAGGAACATAAGCTCCTTCGAACCCGGCCCGACGATCACGCGATCGGGATGGCTCTCGACGCCGTCTTTGCTCCGGTGAAAGCCGGCGATGGCCTCGCGTAAGGCGGGCAGACCCTTGACCGGCAGATAGTCGCGCTCGGTGGCGGCCTGCCGGAGGGCTTCCACGATGGGCCCGGGGACCGGGAACGGGGACTGACCGAGTCCGAAGTCAAAGACGCTTCGGCCCTCGGCGCGCAGCTCGCGGCACTTGTCTTTGATGGCGAGGGTCGGGGATTGTCCCAGGCCCCGGATGTTCAAACTCAGGCTGACCGGTCGTTCACTGTTCACGGCTGCCACATTCATTGCTGCGCCCTCCACTCGCGGTCGTCGCACACTTAACCACCCATCGGTCCATCGGGGATGGTGAGATAAAGCCCGATGTTCTGGTGAGGGCGGAACACCGACGTTCGCTGCGCGACCCGCCTCGAAACAGTTAACTTTATCGGCCGACGCGGGGCAAATGGAATACCGCGGCAGACTTTTTTGAGGAATTGCTCCGACGACCGCAGCACTCAGGCCGGCTGGATTCGGACGGAGTCGATCACCTTTCGCACGCAGTCCGCCGAATGATGTGCTTTGCCGTGCTCTTCGTCGGTCAGTTCGAGTTGAAGCACCTTCGAGACGCCGCCGCGGTTGACGACGCTCGGCAGGGACAGGCAGACGTCGTCGAGTCCGAGGACGCCCTGGAGCAAGGTCGACACGGGCAGAATCGAACTCTGATCGCGGACGATGGATCGCACGATTCGCGACATGCAGGCGGCGACGCCGTAATAGGTGGCCTTCTTCCGCTTGATGATCTCGTACGCGGCGCCGCGAACCTCATCCTCGATCCGACTGAAGAACTCGTGGTCGAGCGACCGGTCGAACACCTCGGACCAGCGGCGGGCGGGCACGGCCCCGGCGAAGACCTGCGACCAGGCCACGAACTCGCTGTCACCGTGCTCGCCCAGCACGTAGCCGTGCATGTTTCGCGGGTCGATCCCGAGGCGGGCACCGAGCTTCTGCCGCAGGCGAGCGCTGTCCAGGACGGTTCCGGAGCCGAATATGCGGCCCGCCGGGCGGGAGGACCGCTGCACGGCCACGTAGGTCAGCACGTCCACCGGATTGCTGACGACGATGACAACGCCTTCGGGGCAGACGCGATCGAGCTGCTCCATGATGCTCGAAATGCGATCAGCGTTCCGTCCGGCCAGGTCCATGCGGCTCTCGCCGGGCTGCTGGTTGGCCCCGGCGGCGATGATGACCACCTGAGATCGGCCACAGGCCTCGATGTCCACGGCTCGCACCACGGTCGGGCCGATCATGGGAGCTGAGTGCGCCAGATCGGCCGCTTCACCCTCGGCCCGCTCGCGGTCAACGTCGACGAGGTTGATCCGTGCCGCGTCGCCGCCGAGCATGACGGAGAAGGCGACGGTCGAGCCGACGAGGCCGGCCCCGACGATCGTGATTTCAGTTGGCCCTTTGCTGGCATTCATGATCGATCTCCATTGTTGTACGGATGGACAGAGCCGGCCCAGGGAATCAACGTTCGGTCCCGCCCTTGGCCCTTGCGGAAGGCGGTGACCCCGCTCGGCTGATGGTAGATGGAGTAGTGGGGTCTTTCCAAGGTCCGGCGCCGGGGGACAGGCCGGCGGGCATCTGCCCGATACGTGCGGTCGAAGCGCGGCAAGGGTGGCTACGGTGCTGATAAAACCGGGACTGGTCGGCATCAGGGCCAACGGGTGCTCAACGGATGCGCCGGGACGGTCGATCTTGAAATGGAAGTGCGCGAGTCCCAGGGTATTGCAGGCTCGGTATTCGGGACGGATCGCCTCGGGCGGCATGCCAGACCTCGCTCTGGAGTTGCGACGTTAAAGTTCTGTGTGCGTATGGGGCGCGGTGCGCGTTGGGAGCCGCGCTGACAGAATTGCTCCGCCGGTGGGTGCTCACAGATTTCAGTGGCTCGGGAGAAGTCATGAGAAGGATACAGCGGTTGATGCCCGTGAAGGGCGGGCTGCCTTTGGTGCTGCTGCTCGGCGTGATTCTGAACCCGGGATGCCCCGGCCCCACTCCGCCGCCTAACGAAAACGGCACCGTGGACAACGATAATGGCACGATCGACGATCCGATCGACCCCCCGCCCGACGACATCGTTGACGACCCTGATCCGCCGGTTGACGACGGGCCGCGGGACAGCGACGGGGACGGGTTCAGCGACCACGAGGAGATCAACGGCATCCCGGGCACCGACCCGCTGGATCCGACGGACAATCCGGACAATGTCCGGGACAGCGACGGGGACGGCTGCTCGGATTTCGACGAGACGAACTTTCTGGGGTTTTGCGACGGGAATCCGAACACGCCGCCGGACGCCGTGATCCCCCCCGGGGACCTGGTGACCATCAGCGGAACCGTCCTGGTCGGGGTCAACTCCGTCATCGACGGAGACAACAACGACCCGACCAACCCGGTGATGGTCAATGAAGGGGTCGCGACGGAGCAGTCCATCCCGAACCCGTGCACGCTGGGGGGGTACCTGGGCAATACCCGCCACGGCGTTGACGACAGCGACGTCTATCGCGTCCAGATGGCCGAAGGTCAGGCGGCGACGCTCTTCGTGGCCACCCCGCAGGCCAACGATTTCGATCTGTTTCTATACGATGAAACCGGCACCGCGCTGGCGTCTTCCGAGGGCGTGGATCGCGCCGAACTGGTGACGGCGCCGAACAACGGCACGTTCTTGATTGAGGTATTCGGGTACAGCGTCGCCAACTTCGGCGACCCGGGCGGACTGTACACGCTGGCGGTCGGTGAGAATGCGCTGGGCGGGGCGGCATTCGGCGCTCACGCACGCCGCCACCTTTCGAGCCTGTACGAATTCGCGGAAGGCGAACTTATCGTAAAGTGGCGTGACGGCCTCGACCGCAACCCCAAGGCCAAGGTGGACTCGGAACTCGGCCTGGAACCGATTGCGGACGGTGCCCATACGGGCGGATTCCAGCGCGTGCGTTTGAGCGATGTGACACCGGTTGCCAAAGTCGCAACATCGAGCGAACCAAGCGCCGGAGACCTGCGGCGGCCGAGTTCCGCGACGATCGCGGCCATCAAGCAGCTCCGCCGCCGCGCGGACGTCGTGAATGCCGATCCCAACTACATTCGTCGCCCCACGGCCACGCCGAACGACGAGTTCTATCCGTTTCAATGGCATTACCCGCAGATCAACCTGCCGGCGGCGTGGGATATCACCACCGGCGCGGCGGGCGTGGTCGTCGCCGTGATCGACACGGGCGTCGTGCTGGATCATCCCGACCTGCAAGGGCAACTGGTGGCGGGGTATGACTTCATTTCCGATCCGGACAACGCGCGGGACGGAGACGGGATCGACCCGGACCCGGACGATCCGGGGGACCTGGCGCTGCAGGGCCGGAGCACGTTTCACGGTACGCACGTGGCCGGAACGGTCGCGGCGCGGACGAACAACGGCAGCGGCGTGGCCGGTGTGGCATGGAATTCCAGGATCATGCCGGTGCGCGTTCTGGGCCGTTTGGGTGGGCTGGACTCGGATATCGTACAGGGCATCCGGTATGCGGCGGGGCTTTCGAACGATTCCGGAACGGTACCCGCGCAGCCGGCGGCTGTGATCAACATGAGCCTGGGCGGGCCGGGATCGTCGCCGATGGAGCAGGCGGCGATTACCGCGGCGCGGGATGCGGGTGCGATCGTGGTCGTTGCGGCGGGCAACGAACAGTCGAATGCGTCGTTCTTCAGCCCGGCGGGTGCGGAGGGCGTCGTGACGGTCAGCGCGATCGGTCTGGCGCGGGAGCTGGCACCCTACTCGAACTTCGGTGAAGCGGTGGAGGTGGCCGCGCCGGGCGGTGATCTCTCGGCCGACGTGAATGCCGATACGCTTCCCGACGGCGTGCTGAGCGCTGTGGGCGACGACGGCGGCGGCCTCTACAGTCTTGCTCAGGGCACGTCGATGGCCGCACCGCACGTTTCCGGCGTGCTAGCTCTTATGAAAGCGGTCAATCCGAGCCTCTCACCGCTGGACGTGGATCTCCTGCTGGCCAGTACCCACCCCGCTACGAGCCTCGCGATCGTGGACGACCTGGGAACACCGGGCCGGGACAACTCCTTCGGCTACGGACTGATCAACGCCCTGTCTGCGGTGCGCGCGGCGGAGGAGATGATCGGCGCGGCTTCGGTGGAGAGACCGATTCTGCAACTCGTGCCCGGCAACCTCGACTTCGCATCGGATCTGTCATCGGGGACGGTGACCGTCAGCAACGGGGGTGTCGGGACGCTGGAGGTCACGGCGGTGACCGTGGACCAACCGTGGCTGAGTGTATCGCCGTCGCAGGGCGGGGCCGGCACGTATGCGGTGACCGTGGATCGGGGCGGGCTGGCCGACGGCGTCTACTCGGGCGGCGTCGAGTTCGTGTCCAACGGCGGGACGCTGCCGGTGTCAGTGCGGATGGTGGTCGGCGTGCCGTACGCGCTGGGCGGCGACATCGGAACGGTCTACGTGCTTCTGGTAAATCGAGACACGCTGCAGGCGGCAGGGCAGGACAACATCACCGCGGACGACGCGTACGTATTCACCCTGCCGAACGTGCCGCCGGGCGACTACCTGCTGTTCGCCGGAACGGATCTGAACGACGATTCGTTCGTCGGCGACCCGGGCGAGGCCTTCGGGGGTTTTCCGACGCTGCTCGACCCGGCCGTCCTGGACGCGACCCGGGATCGATCGGGCCTGTCGCTGAACGTCTCGTTCGACATCAACATCCAGGCGCCGGAATACGCGGAGACGAACGGCGTCCAGGCACGCTCAGGGTCGTTTCGCAAGAGCAGGGCACGTGAAACAGTCACGAAGCGTCTGAACGGCGCGTGGACGAGGTAAGCTCCGACGGAATGTGGGCCACGTGGCCCGGTGCAGAGACTCCGCGACGCCGTCCACACGAGATTTAACCGCACGGGACAGGACTTCGCCGGCCGACGTTCAAGCACGACCAAGCCGCCGGGGTCGAGCCCGTGCTCGACGCCCGGCGGCTACGCGCTCCCCGCGTTGTTATCCGCTCACCTTCTTCCAGTGAGCGTCGGCCTTGGCCACGAGCTCCTGCTCGTTGCCCTTGTTCCAAAGGTTCAGGGCATCGACGTCCTTGTTCTTGAGAAAAAGCAACACGCGGCCGTCGACGATCTTGAACGAGGTCGGGTCCACCGGGAACTTGTCCTGGACGGCCATTCCGAACGCGCACCATCCTCCGTAGGCCGGCACGTACTTCTCCGGGTTCGCGTCAAACGCCTTCCTGGCGTCGGCCGACACGAACCAATAGGTCACGCCGTTGTGCGTCGTGGCGTGCTCGGGCTTGCCGCGAACGGCCTTGCCTGCGGCGAAGTACGCCACCGGACAATAGCCCTCGATCGCCACTCCGCTGCTCGGAAGGTTGTAGCTGTGCAAATAAGCGCGCGATTCGGTCGTCGCTTGATGGTACGATCCTCCGGCATAGGCGGATGCCACGACCAGAACCACACCCATAGTCAGAATACTCACGGCTGCAAATGTACGCTTCATCACGATTTCTCCTCTGTGTATGCCGGTAACGGGCCTTGTCATGTGCCGACGCCGGCCTCTCCGGCGCCTTTGGAGCTTTGTGACTGAGCCACTCACCGGCCTTTGTCCGAAATAGGCTCCCGAGAGGAACGGGTGGCCGGCCGCTTGACACCAACCGGCGCGCCCGCCCTCTATACGTTTCATTTTCCGAACGCGTGCATGCGGCCTAGCACGCTCAGGACGGTGCGGCGTCGAGCGCCGGAACCTCCGGAAAGTCCACCTCCGTGTCTGCAACGTGGTTGAAGTAGTTGGTGAAAATGTTCAGGCCGACGTGCGCGACGATCTCCGCGATCGCGCCGTCGTCAAACCCCGCAGAACGTAGTTTCTCGATGTCCCCGTCGTTGACGTCCCCTCGCTCGCTCACGACCTTCCGCGCGAAGGTGAGCGCCGCGGCCGACTTGTCGTCGGTGGCCGATCCCCGGCGGCTGCCGGCGATCTCCTGGTCGCTCAGTCCGACCGCTTGACCGAGCGCGGCGTGTGCCGCGACACAATAACCGCACTCGTTTGCCTCGCCGACAGCGAGGGCGATCTGCTCCCGCAGCATGCCTGGGAGCGACCCCTTGCTCAGCGCGTTGCTGAAGCCTGTATAGGCTTCGAGGACGGCCGGGGAGTTGGCCATCGTCCGCATGATGTTCGGGGCCGTCCCCAGCTTCTTCTCGACGCCCTCCAGGATCGTTCGCGCTCTGGCATGTGCTTCCGTGTTGGTCAGAGTTTTCAACCGTGGCATCTTAAATCTCCTTTCTCTCGATACCGTGTGTCACTCATCGATCTTTCGCCTTCGCCTCAAATGGCCTCGGCTGTCCCCTTGACGCGCCGGACGACTGAATCCTTACCTTGATGCGAAACTTTTTTCGTGATGCCCGATCGGGGTCGTCCGATTTGCCCGGACGGGATAAGATGGCGACTGATGGAATCGGGTACGGCCGGATTACGCGACAATGCCGACTGGATCGCCGGCCTCAAGGCGGGGCGGAGTGAGGTGACGGCCGCCTTGCGCGCCCGTATCCGGCAAGGTCTCGGCGCTGCGCTGTCCGATCACCCGGATGTCGGCGAGGCCGACCTTGACGACTTTACACAGGACGCCGTGCTGCGCGTGCTGGAGCGCTTGGACTCGTTTCGCGGCGACAGCAGCTTCACGACCTGGGCGATGGCAGTGGCCGTGCGCGTCAGCCTGACCGCGCTGCGCCGCCGGCGCTGGACGGCCACGCCGCTCGACGAACTGCTCGCCGATCCGGCGACGCTACGATCGTTCAGCAAGGCCGGTAGTGTACCTGGGGCGCGCGGGGAGCTGTTTGCACTCCTTCGCAGCGCGATTGCGGAGGAGTTGACGCCGCGGCAGCGGCAGGTATTGCTGGCCGAACTCGACGGCGTGCCGCAAGTCGTGCTCGCAGAACGGCTGTCGTCGACGCCCGGCGCGATCTACAAGACATCGCACGACGCCCGAAAGAAGCTGAAATCGGTGTTAACACGTGTGGGCTTCGACGCACAAACCGTTAAGGAAACGCTCGCGAACGATGCATAGAATGGATCGATGACGCAGCCTTCAGATGAACAATACGAGAAGTTGGCGCGACTCGTCGGCGCGACCGAAGACGAGGAGCTCGACTGCGATCGGGTCCTCGACCGCGTGGGCGCCTACCTCAAAGCACGCAGCGAACGCGCCGAGATGACCGACTACCTTCAGCAGGTCGCCCAGCACATGAAAGTCTGCCCGGAGTGCCGCGAGGAGTTCATCGCTCTCATCAAAGCCGAAGGCCTCGATCCCGCTCAGATCCTCGATAAGTAACGAACAAGCACGTCCTACAAGGGTTGGCTGCTGATGGGTGCCCGAAAGGCCCGGCGAACACCGTGACGCGCATGCCGCTTCGGCTCTGCCGCATGAAACGACCGCAAGCCCCTCCGACGCTCCGGCCGTTCGGCCCTGTTCCCACCCCCAAGCCCGCCCGGAGTGCACACAACGTCCCATAGGTTCAAGATATCAGCACTGAGAGCCGATAATTTCAGCAAAGCGGGAAAGCTGGAGATACTCGGGGGGCCAGGGAACGCGCTCCTTCCCGGAGATGGGTGGGGTGTGCCCTACGGCCGTTCTCTCCCAGCCACGAGGACCGGACGATATGCGGACGATTGCCGTTGTGAATCAAAAAGGGGGCGTCGGGAAAACCACCGTCGCGATCAACCTGGCCGCCGCACTGGCACGAGAGGGCCGGCGTGTGCTGCTGGTGGATATGGACCCCCAGGGGCACTGCGCCGTCGGGCTGGCCGTCCCCGAAGACCAGATCGAGCTGGGAACGGTGGACTGCCTGCTCGGGCAGCGGAACGGCGAGCGAGTCGACCTTAACCGTGTCGCCTGGCGCATCACGCCCAATCTCGAACTGGTCCCGGCAACGCGACATCTGGCCGAGCTCGAGCACCGGCTCGGGCTGGAAGCACCCGGCGTCACGTTGTTATCGGACGCCCTCCACGCCGCGGCCGCTGCCTACGACTTTGCCCTGATCGACTGCCCGCCGCATCTGGGCGGATTGATGTACAACGCGCTCTACGCGGCCGGCGAGGTCATCATCCCGGTCGAAACGGGCTACTTTTCCCTGCACGGGCTGACCCTGCAGCTCTCGACGCTCGACACATTCTCCCGGAAATTCGGCCGGTCAATCGAGGCCCGCGTCCTGGCCAACCAGTACGACGTCCGAACCAAACTGGCACGCGAAATCCTCGCGGAGATGCGACGCCAGTTCGCCAACGTCATTCTCAAATCGGTGATCAACTTCAACACTAAACTCAAGGAAGGTGCCAGCTACGGTCAACCGATCACGGAGTTCGCCCCTGAAAGTATGGGCGCACGCGACTTTCAGTCGCTCGCCCGCGAGATCATGAGCCGAACCGACGCCGAAGCCGAGGCGGTCACCCGCTACGCCGAAAGGATCGGGCAGGATGCCGATCGGCTCGTCGCCGGCAAAACCGGCCCAACAGCCCGCCAAGCCGTTCCGTCAAGGCAGCTCGCCAAACGCGAGAGACCTCAGGAAAGCTCGCCCTCCTCGGAACACGCGCAATCGGACAGCGCCGCGGTCCACGCCCGAATCGACGAGAAGCTCGCGGAAATCTACGGCGTTCGGCAGACCCAAGAGGGTGTCGTCTTCCGAGGCCGCTTCGCCGACGCCCGCGTGGTCCAGCTCGCCGGCGACTTCAATGACTGGATGCCGCACACGACGCCGATGCGACGCCTCGACGACGCCGGCCTGTTTGAGACCACCCTGAACCTCCCGCCCGGCCGATACCGCTATCGGCTCGTGGTGGACGGGCGCTGGGATCACGATCGGGCCAACCCGGCCGTCGTGAAGAACGAATACGGCGAGACCAGCTCGGTCGTTGAAGTAGGGTAAAGCAGGGCGTCCCTGTTCGCTGGACCAGCCGACGAATCAGCACGCATGCGTCCATGTATGTAGGCGTGCGTCTTTGTTGCCCGGAGCAGCGAAGCATCGCGACGCTCGGCCGCCGAACGCACGGGAGAGGCTCATCGGCGGGCAGGGGGCCTGAATGGCACCGGCGCATCGCCGGCGGCAAGGCTCACCGACCCGTTCCACGTTTCATAGATCTCCAGAGTGCGGCGCGCGACACCCGCATCCCCAATGAACGAAAACGCAACGTCGCCTTCGTTGACGCGCTCGTGTATCTCGGATGGTTCGAGCGAGAGGAGCGCGTAAGCCGTCGCCGAGCCCGCGTTACAGATCAGGTAGCCGACCTTCGTTGCGGCCGGCCCACGACCGGTTGATTCCGCGGTCCGCCTCCCGAGTGCCACGCGAAACGTCGCGTCCACAGGGACCGCAGCATTCAGGCCGACGCGCATCAGGCGTAAACCGGCCCCGCCCCGCCCGGCGGAACTCCAGCGTACCGTCGAGGCGTACCCGGCCGGATTGAAATAGGAGCCCGCCCGAAAAAGGGCACGGCGAAATTCCCCCTCGAGCCCCGGTCGATCGATCACAACCACGTCACCTCCCTGTTCGGTGCCGACCACCTCGATCTCGAGCGGCAGCACGGTCTCGCCCGTCCAGAGCGGGTCGTCCGGTTCGGACTGACCGGGATAGAGCGCCGAGATAACGACGAGATCGAGCCGGTAATGATCCGGTTCGAGGCGCACCGATGCCGGCATAAGAAGCGGATCGTTCCACTCGATGCGCGTTGGAACAGGAGGTGCCCCCCAGTCGGCCGAGCGGGTCAGCACTTGCCCCTGATACATCACGCGCCATCCGGTCACCACCGTCTGCAGGTTGTGATAAGGATTCCGCAGAGACCTCGATAAGGCAATCGGAAATGTGGTATCCGGCGCGACGCGCTGTCGGGTCTCGACGGCGTATCCGTCGACGACGCTCTCGTAATACCGGTCGCGCTGCTGCCGGTTGAGCTGGCCCGCATCGTGCATTTGTTGCAGGAGATCGCTCCAGAGGCGCTGCGCGACGGAGGGCTGCGATTCGAACTGCCCTGCCAGGGCGGCCTCCGCCAGATCGCTCAACTCCTCCTCATCAAGCCGGTGACGGTTGTAACGATAAGATAATTCGAGAAGGGCTTCGGATTCGCCGAGCTTCGCCACGAGCATCACCACCGAAAAGGGCGCCCGGGCGAGGAGGGCCATGCTTCGAAACAGAACCGCCACGGAGGCGAACTCGAGTATCAGCAGACATGCACCCGCCACCAGACAACCACGCCGCCGCCGCCACAGCCCCTTCTGCGTCGTCTTCGGGCCGATGGTCGATCCGCATTCGGGGCACCGATCGCTGGTCAACCCGGTCAGATCGTAAGCGCATCGGGCGCACCGAGGCTCCCGGCCGACGCGCTTCCCGCGAAGTCCGAAGATCACCAGCAGCACGCCGGCGACACCAACGCCGGTTTGAATGGCCAGGCCCGTCAAAAGCTTCTCCTCAGGAGTGGTGCGTGTCGATTAGCGAGGGTGCCATGGGCAAGCTGACACCAGCGGCGGAGCTTGCCCGTGCGTTCCTTTCGTTGGGCGGCAGCACGGGCAACGCGGCGCTTGCCGGCGGGCAAGATCCGCGTTGCTCATGGCACGCCCCTCAACACGCTCCACCCGTGCCCTCCGGGGGTTCGACGACCGGACGCGACGCCGCATTTTCCGACTTCAGCACCATCACGCTCACGCAGTCACACGAACCCCGCAGCCGAATTATAATCGTGCCGGGAAACCAGTGTGGCCCGCAATGCGCGATTTCACGTGAGCAGCTCGGATTCAGCAAACGGCGAGCCGAACGTCTCGCTCGCGGTCGTGGCCTCGAGCAGTCCTGCCGAGCAGCGCGCCGCGGCGCTGGCAGAGACGCTCGGACTGCCGCTTGCAACTTCTGAGACCGAAGCGTTCGACCTCGTCCTCTACGTCTTGCCGGATCGTTTGGAGCTGCGCGACCCGCGAGGGGGCGGTCCAGGGCCGGTCTACGCCGATTTCGTCAGCGGCCGGCGCCGGTACGGGCGACCGGACCCGGCCGACCGCCGCCAACCACTGGCCCGAGCCGTGGACGTGAAGCCCGGCGCCACGACGGTCGTCGACGCCACAGCGGGCCTCGGCAAAGATGCCTTCTTTCTCGCCCTGCTGGGCTGTCATGTCACGGCGGTCGAGCGATCCGCGGTCATCGCGGCGTTACTCGAAGACGGCCTCCGGCGCGCCCGGCAGGTGCCGCTGTACGAAGATGTAATCGCCGAGAGACTGTCCGTCGTCGTGGAAGACACGCGCCGCTTCCTGACCGGCCTGAATCAAAACGACCGTCCGCACGTGGTCTACCTTGACCCCATGTACCCGATCGATCCGAAAGCCTCGGCCGCGGTCAAAAAGGAGATGCGCATACTGCGCCGCCTCGTGGGGGATGATCCGGACGCCGGCGAACTGCTCGAGGCGGCGTTGGCCACGGCGCAGCGCCGCGTCGTGGTCAAGCGGATGCGGCACGCCCCCGCCCTCGGCGGCGAACCCGCGCTGTCCCACAAAGGAGGCATCGTGCGGTACGATGTCTACCTCCCACCCAAGCCGTCGCCGTGAAAGCGCTCGCGCCCATCCAATGCGCGCCGCACTCAATCATCGAAGATTGGCTTCGGTTTCCCGGCCTCGTCCACCGCAACGAACACCACCTCCGCCTGGGTCACCTTGATGGTCCGCCCCGGCTCTTCGAATCGATCGGCCGAGACGGTCACGCGAACCTCGATGGAGGTCCGGCCGATTCGCGTAGTCTCGCAGTTGAAGTTGACCACGTCCCCGACGTAGACCGGCTCATGAAACTCGACCTCGCGCATCGCCACCGTGACGTACCGGTGATGCGCCTGCCGCCGGGCCTCGACGAACCCGGCCTGATCGATATAGCTCATCAGCACCCCGCCGAAGATCGTATTGGCCGCGTTGGTGTCCCGCGGCATCATCACCACGCGGATGGCCGGGCAGTCCGCCGGCGGCTTGATTCGATCTGAATGCACGCCAAACACTCCCCAAAAGAACCCGCCCATTATGTCACGAGATGCGCGCACCCGGTAGGGCGGGTTTCACTCGCCGCCCATCCGGCGGGCAAGAGGTAGGACAGGTTCCACGCGCCACTTTGCCCACGGTAGGGAGAATTCCACCCACCACCCATCCGGCGCACACGGCCCCTGTGCTACCGCGGGTTCCACCCGCCGCAAGCTCCGCAAAAAGCCCCCGAAAGGGGGCGACGCACCAACAGCCCCGGGTGAAGCGAAGCGCAACCCAGGGACACCCACGCCCCCTCGAAACAAAGCCCGCGAAGGGGGCGACGCAACCATAGCCCCGGGTGGAGCGAAGCGGAACCCGGGATAAGCGTGGCGATGTGCGCCCAAGCCCGCGAAGCGGGCGACGCACGATAGCCTGCAGATGCTTCGATCTCCCGATACCGAATCTCAAACCAAGGGCGCGGGACATGGGACACCCCCCTCTTCGACGCGCGATCAGTTCGAAAACACTCCCGACACCTTCTGCCAGCCCGCAATCGCAAAGAACACGCAACAACCTGCCAACAGCACGGACGTGACCCACGAGTTCTTCAGCCCCTTGCCCACATACGCCGACCGACCATTCAGAATCAGCAGCGCCAGCGCCAGCATCGGCACGAACATCGCCCCGACAACGGCGTAGAGCTTCTGCATCCGCTCGAACGTCCACCATAGCCCGATCGCCGGCACGGTGGCCAATGCCACAAGGTAAAGTTGATACGCCGCCGAACGCACATCCACGCGCGATTCGGCCGACGCACCGCCGCCCCGCCGGACGATCTGCCAGAAATCCGCAAACAAATACGGCACGCCCTGCCACACGCCCAGCAGACTGCTGAACACCGCCCCCCACGCGCCGACCAGAAACAACCACCGCGCCGCGACGCCGAACCGCCCCAGCTCCGACTCCAGGCTTTCGGCCAGATCGACGATGAGCGTGGCCCCGCCGCCCTCGATACGCCCCATGCGGCTGCCGATCACGATCATCGACATGCCGAAGATCGCCGTCACCGTGTACGCCGTCGCCAGATCGATCCGGCAGGTTCGAAGCTCGCCCTCGCCGCGTCGCCCCTCCTCCCGGATCCAATACCCGTAGCTCAGCACCGTCAGCGTGCCGCCGACCCCTCCGATCAACGCGATCGTCCATCCGATCGAATCGACCGGCGTCCCAACGCCATCCGGCGTCATCCCGCGCGGAGCCGGCGCGTCCAGAGCGAACACCGTCACAAGGGCCGTCGTCACGACCACGACAAACATGATGCCGACGCACGCCGACATCACTTTACTAAGCAGTCGATACCCCCCGAGGACAACCAGCCCGACCGCCGCCCCGCTGTGCAGCAGGCCATAAAAGATCTTGTCGTGTTCAGCCTCGAACACCGGCAGGATCGCATGGGCCGCCACGCCGCACGCGCTCATCAGCGCCGAACCGACAAAGAAACTCCAGACCAGAAGATAGCCAAGAAACAGCCACGACACCGCCCGCCCAAGATGCGCCACGGAACCTTCCAGAAGCGTCGTGCCGGTGGCGAGCTGCCAGCGAGCGAGCCCCTCGGTGACCAGATACTTCAGCGCCGCCCCGAACGGAACGGCCCAAAGAACCGCAAGGCCGAGCTTCGTGCCGGCAAACGCGCCGGTGGCCAAGTCCCCCGCGCCGACGCCGGTCGCGGCCACGAGAATCCCCGGCGCGATAATTCCCAGCTTGATGTTTCGCACGGTTGGCGTCCTTTCCGAGCCGCGCTCTCTTTTCCGAGCCGCGCCCGTAAGGAAGCGGAGCTCCTGTTATTCAAAACCGCTCCCTGACGGTCGCGGCTCGGTTCCAGGGAAGCACCCCCGCTTTCATGGCCCGCTCCGCCGCACTCACACGCCAATAACACGCATACAGTACTCGCCCAAGCTGCGGTGATTCCAGGAAACGAGCCATAGCCTGATGACGGTGGACGCCCCGGTCAAGACGCAATAAGCTTAGCGAAACCTCGAAAGGCGGACCGGAACATGCTGACGTTCTCTCTCAACTCCGGATCGAACGGAAACGCGATCTACGTCGAAGCCCTCGGCACACGCTTGCTTTTCGACGCCGGCATCAGCGCCAAGCAGGCCCGTCAGCGGATGGCCCTGAGAGGCCGCGACATGCACGACGTCGATGCCGTGCTGATCTCCCACGACCACATCGACCACGTGCGATGCGCCGGCATCTACCAGCGCCGCGCCGGCCTGCCGGTCTACATGTCGCGAAAGACACACCGCGCTGCCCAACACATGCTTGGCCCCATGAGTGACGTGCGCCACTTCACCCCCGGCCAGACATTGACCTTCGGCCGCGTCCGCGTCCATACGCTCGAGACGCCGCACGACGCGGTCGACGGCGCCGCTTTCCTGATCGACGCGGAGGGCAAACGGCTCGGCATATGGACCGACCTGGGTTACCCGTTCCGTCAACTCGACGCGCTCATCGAATCACTGGACGCCGTCTATCTCGAAAGCAATTACGACCCGGAAATGCTCGCCCAGGGAAGCTATCCGGATCGCCTCAAGTCCCGCATTCGCGGCCGCGGCGGGCATCTCTCGAATCAGGAAGCGGCCGCCCTCGCGGCGCGACGGACCCGCGGTCTCCAATGGGTTGCAGTCGCACACCTGAGCCAGGATAACAACCGCCCGGAGCTCGCCGTTCAGGCGCAACAGCGCGCCGTAGGACGATACCTGCCGGTTCATCACGCGTCCCGGCACGAGGTCTCGGAGTTGTTCGAGGTGACGTAACGGGCCGGCCGCGTTGCCGGTCGAAACAACGCGATATAGAAGAAGCTGGCGAGTCGGCGTCAACGTGCGGATCCGAACTGAGGAAGCAAATCATGAGAAAAGCCTTCAAGGAATGGGCGGTGGTGGACGAAGCCCTCGGCCAGGGCGCGCAAACCATCCTGCTCCGCAAGGGCGGCATTCACGAGCGCGAGGGACGATTCGAAATCGAGCACGACGAGTTTCTCATATACCCGACGTACCTGCATCAGACGCCGGAGCACCTCAAACCGGAATTCCGTGCGGCGTGCCGCGATGAACGTCCCGACCCGAACCAGATCTACATCCGCCACTACGCCCGCGTCGCCGACGTCTTCCGGGCGCCGCCGACGCCCGACGACGCGGACCAATGGAACGACCTGCACATCTACTCGCCCGAACTCGTCCGCTACCGCTACGAGTACAAGACCGATCGCCCGGTGTACGTTCTTCTGGTGCGTGTCCATCGGCTGGGCGAGCCGGCCTGGATCGAGGAGACCCCTACGTACGCCGGCTGCCGCTCCTGGGTCGAACTGGACGAGGACATCAGCGTAGCCAACGCGACGCCCGTCCTCGACGACGCGGCCTTCGCCAAACACACCGCCGACGTACGAGAGATATTCTCAACCGGCGCCTGAGGAAACTCACTTCTGCAAAGCCGTTGTAGTCTGAAGGGCGTATCCGCAGGCGTAGTGTCCCGGCTGTTCGGCACGATGTGCCGCTACAGCCTACATGAGCCTCTGGGCGGTAAACGGCAAAGACCGCCGGACAACTTGGCATGGGCGAATCGTGGATCGGGAGAACGTGATGGCTCAGGACCTGCGGATTGCTGAGGCTCGGCGGGAAGACGTGGGGTTGCTGCTCGCGATGATCAACGAACTGGCCGCGTACGAGCGTTTGGCAAACGAGGTCGTGGCCACGGAGAATGGGCTGGCCGAATCGCTGTTCGGGGCGGAAGCGGCAGCGAAGGCGATCGTGGCATACTGGGGCGCGCAGCCGGCGGGATTCGCGATCTACTTTCACAACTTTTCGACGTTCGTGGGCCGGCCCGGCTTGTACCTGGAGGATATGTACGTGCGACCGTCATTTCGGCGGCGGGGAATCGCACGGGCGATCATGCGGTATCTGGCGAAAGTGGCGCTGCAACGCGGATGCGGACGCTTCGAGTGGTGGGTGCTGGATTGGAACGAGTCGGCGATACGCTTTTACGAGAAGCTGGGGGCGGAGGCGATGAGTGACTGGACAGTGTATCGCCTAAGCGGGACGGCGTTGGAGCGGTTGGGGCGGGGCGAGGCATGACGAGCGGCTGGACGGGCGCGGTGATGGGCACCGTGATCACGGGCTTGTGTTCATTGCGGCAAAGAGTCATCAAAGAGCCGCCGCATACACAATGTCCGCGGTGGGCGTGCCAACGGCGCATATGCCGAGTCAGAGTTGCGCGCGCTTGCGAATGTACTCCGAGATGACGTCCCGGGCGTACTCGAGCACCTTCTCCGGCGGATCATCAGGGTCGCACATCGCCGGTGTCTCGACGACGTCGTCCACCATCTCGCCCCACCAGCCCGCGCCCAGGATCCGGCTGCTGCCGTCAGGATCCAGCCCGGCACCGGCCATCTCGTCGGCCGTCGGCATGTCGAATTTCACGGTCACCTTGCCATCCGCGCCCGGATCGGCAAGTCGTACCTTCTGGCGTAAAAAGTCGATGATCGCGCGTAACTCCTCGGGCGTCATATCGATTCGCTCCTCCTCGTGCATTGAACCACCCAACCGCAACCTGCCACCTTACGGGGGGACGACCGGAAAGGCCAACGCCGGCCGCCGCTTTCCCGCGAGCCGGCCTATAACGATTGTCTCAGGCCTCGAAAATGGATAGAATATCAATGGTGGGAGTCGATCGATGGACGCCGCCCTGTGCCATCGCTGCCTTCACGTGAACCGCCCGCAGGCGCGCTACTGCGCCACATGTGGCCTCCGCATTCCCACTCCTCCGCCTGAACCGAAATCGCCCCCCAGCGAGCCGGGACCGCCTGTTACGGCCTGGGTACTGCTGGCCGCCGTCTTCCTGGGACTGAATGGACCGGAATCAGCGCAACAGACAGCGGCTGTTGCGCACAGCGAGACGAGCAACACCGGCTTGATCTTTGACCTGCCACCCGACCTGCCACCGTCCTATCTCGACCGTGAAGATTGCGGCCGATCCTGACTTGCAGGCGTCGAAGTCGAAACCTGTCGCCGTGTGAAGTTCGGATTGGCTGCGACTGGTCCGCGTCAGGCGGACCCGCCGGTGACCGCGCAGCACGAGCATGGGGAGATCCGCCTGATGCGGTCCCGTGCCACCCGAACGTTGCACCGTCAGAGAGGACTAGCTGAAATCGTCGTCGAAGTCAGAGTCGTCTTCGAAGTCCTCGTCAAACTCGTCGTCGAGGTCTTCCTCCTCCTCGTCGTCCAGCTCGTCGAGGTCGAGATCGTCCTCGTAGACGCCGTACTCGTCTTCGTCCACGTCGGCCAGCATCGTTGCGTCGCCGAAGTTGCCGCCCCCGTTCGATTCAGCCATGTCTTCACCAGGCCAAAGAAGTGTGCCAGTGCGCGTAGCCTCCTCCAGCTCACTCGCCACACAAGCTTCCGTGAACTCCCCGGGATTCAAGACCTTCATCTTTACGCCCTCACGTCAAAACTCACACACCCCCAAGCGTCCAACGAAGGAGTTGCCGAGCGGGAAAATTGCGAATTCGCGCCGGTGTGTCAAGAGATTTTTCGGGCGGATTTTTGATGCCGGGCGACGTCCGAAACCCGGCGGACAAGTTACTCGCCGCGCGACAGCATCCGCACCAATCCGGTGGCGCCGCGAACCATCGCGCTGAGCAGAAGAAGCACCAGGAGCATCCCCACCGTCAGACTCAGGACCGGCCAGCTTTGCCGAGCATGGTAGGATAGTGCGTCGCTGAACATCCCCACAATCGCAAGGACCACCCCGACCAGCAGGACCGCTCCCAGCGAGCCGCGAAGGCCGCCCGGGAACGGCGCCATCCGAACCGACAGGCACACCACCAGGTACAGGAAAACCACGACCCGCCAGCCACCCGGTAATGCCCGAATTACGGCGTTCACCAGCGCCTCCATCAGCGATACGCCGTCCCGCAGAAAGCCCCAAAACCCCGACAACGACGTTGGAAGAGAGGTCGGCGCACCGTTGGCCCCCAGACGCTGTAGCACGCCCTCCCCGAGATACAACGCCGAAAGGCAAATCGCACCTCCGCACGCCAGTAACGGCAACAGGCCGATCACCAGCGGACCGACCACCGGAACGCGGGGACGGGCGTTCTGCGTCGTCACTGGATCGCCCGTCTCATCATTGCCTATGAGCGTCGTGTTGTTGACCGTAGCCCCCGTTACCAGCACGCCCAGCACATGCCCGAGCTGCGCCACCAGTGTGCCGGGCAGCAGCACGACGTTCACCACCCGTGGCCTGGTGATTCCGCACCAAAGCCGATGCACGCCCCATGCCGACAACACCATCGTCAGCAGCCAGAACGTCAAGGTTGCGTACAGCAAAAACACCTCCCGGCAAGCGCTGACTCCGCGGTCGGCATTTCAATCGTGTCGAACGCCCAAACTGCCGCACGTGGAGCCACCATGGTCCTATATATCGACCACCGCACGGAAAGGTCATGAAAACCGCGAATGGCCCAAGACGGCGACCACAACCACCTCCGGCGGCTCGACGCGCATAAAAAACCTCCCGCCGAAAGGCGGGAGGCCGTTGATCGCTATATTCGTGCCGGCCACATCCAGGACGGCGTAGTCAACTATGAGCGACGGCGACGCAGCAGAAACAGTCCGCCGCCTGCCAACAACGCCAGGGTGGCCGGCTCGGGGATCACGGCACTCTGCACCGTGATGGTCGCCGAATCCGAACCGAAATCCAGGAAAACGCCCTCACCGTTGGAGCCGAATCCCTCCGATAGGTCGCCATCGGTAACGCCTATGTTCACGACCACTTCGCCCTCGCTGGCCGCGTTGAACGTGGCCGTGCCGAGAAGCATACTGGCGCCCGTTGCTCCGCCCGTGAATGACAGACCGGCCACGCCGTCGCCGTCCGCCGACAACACTCTGGTGAAGGGGTCCGCGGCCACGAAGCCTTCGTACGACAGGATTGCATCATCATCCAGCACGAAGTCGAACCCGTAGCCGACCAGCGGATCAGCCGTCGACGCCAATACGTCCACGCTGACCGTATCGCCCACCACGTACTCCGACGCACTCGGCGCCAGGGTGATGTCGATGCTCGCGGCCATTGCCGATCCGGCCGACAGCCCGACTGCCACTACCATCAAACCCGCAATTTTATAAAGCCTACCGCTCAAGACGCTCGCCTTGCGATTCATCCCCTCGCTCCGTCCGTGATAGTATCCTGTGCCCTCGGCACGTTTCGTCAAATTCTTCCGCTGCCCGCCCCTTTACTGCAGTAACTCCAGAAAGATCTGAAAATCAACCAGCGTGACCTTCCCGTCACCGTCGAAATCGGCGGCCGGTTCAAATCCTTCGTCGCCCTCAGTGGTCGCGAAGGAGCCCGTGAACAACTCCACGTCGTCGTTATCGATCATCCCGTCGGAATTCAAATCCGCCGTCTCTTGCCGCGCCCCGACAGGTCGCACCGGCTCCAGGACAGGCGGCTCAAACGGTGGATCGTCGGCGGGGTCCGGGTCGTCCCCGATCGGCTGCTCGGCCCCTGGCTCCGGTACGTCCGCAGGAGGAGGCCCGAAGCAACCACACATCGTAAAAACGGCAAGGCAAGCCAGCAGCGCGCCGGCGTTGCCCAGAATTCCTAGAGTAAACCCTGATCTCGTCTTCCCCACTCCACTATCCTCCTAGTCGGTTAAGACCCCTGACCGCAGCGATCCCTCTCTCACCCCAAATCCTCGTGCAATCATACCCGGATCGCAACCCCGATTCCAAAACTTTTTCAAGCCGATTTTGTGACAAGCGGAGACAGTGACACTGTAACGAGGCCTGACACGGCTGAGCTTTGTACATGCAGCTTCTCAACGCCGCTCCAATAAAACTCCCGCCTGACTTGACAGCCGCCTGGATCTATCATATCTTTAACCACGGTTAAATTCTTTGTTTCGTTGGGTTAATCGCCATGCAGGTAACCGAGCAACGACCCGGTCAGGCCACCGAGGACTACCTCAAGGCCATCTACCGCCTCGAAGAGAAAGGCCGCGCCGTCAGCACCGGCAGCCTCTCCGAGATGCTCGGCGTCTCCCCGCCCGCAGTGACCAAAGCGATCCGCCAGCTCTCTCACAAGGGCTTGGTCCGCTACGTCCCCTATAAAGGAGTTGCCCTCGCCGACGCCGGCCGGGCCATTGCCCTCGAGATCATCCGCCACCATCGGCTCATCGAGACGTTCTTGCACGAAGTCCTGGGCTATAGCTGGGACGAGGTGGACGCCGAGGCCGAGCGCCTCGAACACCATATTTCCGAAAAATTCGAGGCCGCCATCGACAAACTGCTCGACTACCCCCGCTTCGACCCCCACGGCGACCCGATACCGCGCATGGATGGCCGCATCCACCAGTCCACCGCCCGCAGCCTCACCGAGTGCAACCCCGGCGACTGCGTCGAGATCGTCCGCGTTCGCGATCGCGACCCCGAAGCTCTCCAGTACCTGGGCCGCCTCGCCATGCGCGTCGGCGCGGTGCTCGACGTGATCGAGAAGCAGCCGTTTCAGGGACCGCTCACGTTGCGCGTGAATCACCGGGAGCATGCCATCGGTCGCGAACTCGCCGGACTCGTGTTCGTGAAAACGATCAAGACCGGCCGACCCGTTGCCCCCACGAACGGTGACCCGGAACCGCGCGAATCCGACGGCGCGGCCCCCAAAGTGAAATCGAAGGAAAAAGGGCTTCAAAATACCCGACCGCCGACAAGGCGAGAGACGGGGGAGAGTGATAGATGACGATTCCCATGAAAGATCTCACCACGGGACAGCATGGACAAGTCCTTGAGGTCAAGGCCGGCGGGCACCTGCGTCGCAGACTGCTCGAACTCGGCCTCATACCCGGCACGTTCATTGAGCGACTCATGGAAAGCCCCGCCGGCGACCCGGTCTGCTATCGAATCCGAGGCGCTATGATCGCCCTCCGCCGCAGCGACGCCGACCAGGTCATCGTGGAGATCTGACCGAACGCGGGCGGCCGATCTGGCCTCGCCCGCTTCCAGTAAAGCATCCGCAGTCGCCCCGATAAATACGGAACCCGGATCATGGCCTCCTGCTCCACTTGCTCGACCGACTGCACGCCTGATCGTGCCCACGCCTCGCAGCTCACGCCGCTGGCCACAGGCAGTCAACTCGTCGTCGCCCTTGCCGGCAACCCCAATACCGGCAAGAGCACTGTGTTCAACCACCTGACCGGCTTGCGCCAGCACACCGGCAATTGGCCCGGTAAAACCGTCAGCCGCGCGGAAGGCTGGTTTACCCGAAACGAGCAGCGCTTCAAGCTCGTCGACCTGCCCGGCACCTACTCCCTCCTTGCCGACAGCGTTGACGAAGAGATCGCCCGCGACTTTATCCTCTTCGGCCGGCCGCACTGCACCGTCGTCGTCTGCGATGCAACCGTCCTCGAACGAAACCTCCTGCTCGTCCTCCAGGTTCTAGAGATCACCGAACGCGTCGTCGTCTGCGTCAACCTCATCGACGAGGCCGACCGCAAGAAGATCGCCCTTGAAGCCCGCGTCCTCGAGAAGGAACTCGGTGTGCCCGTCGTCCCGACCGCCGCCCGCAGCGGCCAGGGCCTCGACCACCTCGTCCACCACATCCACGAAGTCGCCGCCGGCGTCGTCCGCCCCCAGCCCGAACGAACGCCCCTTGACCCGTCCGTCGAGACCGCCGTCAACGAGCTCATGGACGATCTAACCAGCCTGCACCCGGACCTGCCCTGCCCGCGCTGGATCGCCATGCGCCTGCTCGACGGTGACCGCCAGATCGAAACCGCCCTGCTCGACGGCCGGTGGTCGCATCCGGAAACCCGAACCGCCAAGGACGCATCGGAAGAGGCTGCCGCATGAGCGACACGAGCCACAAAGCTCCCGCCGACATCATCGCGCACGCCCACGCCCTGCGCGACCGAATCGGCCCGGTCTGGCACGATCGCGTCACCGAATCACTTTACGCCAGAGCAGCACGCATCGCTCGCCTCAGCGTTCAGGTCACCGGCCGGCCCCGCATCGACTGGGACCTGCTCGCCGACCGCATCCTCACCAGCCGCCTGCTCGGCTATCCCATCATGGTCCTCGGCCTGATGGCCGTCCTCTGGACCACCATCCGCGGCGCCAACGTCCCCAGCGGCCTGCTTTTCGACGGCCTGTTCTGGATCCACGACCGCCTCGAAGCGGTCATGCACGCCGCCGGCGCCCCCTGGTGGCTGACCGGCTTTCTGATCAATGGCGTCTATCGCGGTCTCGCCTGGGTTGTCGCCGTCATGCTCCCGCCGATGGCCATCTTCTTCCCGATCTTCACTTTACTGGAGGATGTCGGCTACCTGCCGCGCGTCGCCTTCAACCTCGACCGCCTCTTCAGATGGTGCGGTGCCCACGGCAAGCAGGCCCTCACCATGAGCATGGGCTTCGGATGCAACGCCGCCGGCGTCACCGCCTGCCGAATCATCGACTCCCCGCGAGAACGGCTCATCGCCATCCTCACCAACAACTTCATGCTCTGTAACGGCCGCTGGCCCACCATCATCATGCTCGCCACCGTCTTCGTCGCCGCGTCGTTCTCGCCGGCCTGGTCGAGCGTGGTGGCCACGGGCGCCGTCGTCGGCGTCACACTGCTCGGCGTGCTCGTCACCTTCGCCGTCTCGAAGCTGCTCAGCAAGTCCGTCCTCAAGGGCGAGCCGAGCCACTTCTACCTCGAACTGCCGCCGTACCGCCGACCCAACGTCCTTCGCGTCATCCATCGATCGATCATCGACCGAACCATCTTCGTGCTCGGCCGCGCCTGCGTCGTGGCCGCACCGGCCGGCGGGCTCATCTGGCTCCTCGGCAACGTCCACGCTGGCGACGCCAGCCTCATGACCCACCTCACCGAACGGCTCAACCCCGTCGGCGTGCTCATCGGCCTCGACGGCGTCATCCTGCTGGCCTGCATCGTGGCCATCCCCGCCAACGAGATCGTCGTCCCCACGATGATCATGGCCTACATGGCCGGCACGCAGATGACCGAGCTCGACGACATGGCCGCCCTCGGCACCCTCTTCGAATCCAACGGCTGGACCCTACTTACTGCCGCCTGCATGATGCTTTTCTGCCTGCTCCACTACCCCTGCGCCACAACAAGCTGGACCATCTACCGCGAAACCCAAAGCTGGAAGTGGACCCTATGGGCCAACCTCATGCCCCTCACCCTGGCCATCCTCGCCTGCGCAACAGTGGCCACCGCCGTCCGCGCCCTGACTTGACGCTTACCAGAGTATTATGAGAAAGCACCGCGGCCGAAAGCGGATGATCGACTGGGACTTTGGCAGCGACGGCACACACGCCCCGGAGGAACGCATGAGAATAGCCCGGCGAGTCGGGGCCTGACGATTGAATTGGTCCGGATTCCCATATCAGTTTCGGTGCAAGCAGTCACACTGGCAGCGTGGTTTGTGATACGGGCGGTCGTCCCGCCGGCAACAAGCGCAGCCGCCTCTGCCTCTAGGCAGCCATCCGACCCGGTAATCACCTTGGCCGGCTTTGCCGGAAGACCCGGGGCGCCGCGGGATGGACCGGCCCGGCCCCGGCGCGGGAAACGGGCAACCGTGTCGCAGTGCACCTCCAGTTCCCGGGTGATCCGTCGTTGGGTCCACCCCTGTTCGTTTAAAACTTGTGTTGTGTGGACTTGCGCCAGCCTGAGCCGATTCGCCATACCCGGCCCCCTCAGGTCCACCACGGACCGACGCGACACCATTCCGAGTCAACGACTCCGCAAGGTGCCGGATTTCAGTTACCTCGGAGAAGCCGTCGGCCGGTGGGAAGAGCCATCAGCCATTCCGCCTCAGGCGGGCCTGCCAATGTGAATGCCCGATGCGGTACGCGCTGAACCGCGCGGGCGGGTCCGCCTGACGCGAACCCGCGGCACCCGAAATCAAGTGCACCCAAAATCGAACGCCGGCCAAAACGCCATACTCGCGACACAAAAGACGCCGCCAAGCGAGCTTGACGGTTGATCACGAGGGCGTAGAATCTTGGAAAACCCGATCTTCCATGATCGCTCCTCTTCTAGAAGACCTGCCCGCTCGTGCGGGCTTTTCTCCGAGACTGGACTGGTCATCGAGGCTCAGTAGTGGCGTGATGTTCAGGCCGCACGCGAGAATCCGTCCTGCGTGAGACCCGAGAACGTGTTATGAACAGGTGGCGGCAAGCGCCGCCCGAAATCGATTAGAGCTCGAAAGTACCGGTCCTGTTTGGTCCGTGCAGACGATCAGCAGGCCACACCGCTCCCGCATCGAATTAGACATCCGCACTCCACGTGCCGCGACCGCGACGAGTCGGCTCTTCGGGCTGATAGCCTGACTGCGACTCGATAGAGGACTCGCAAAACGTCCGTGGACGCAATCGGGACCGAACGATCGAGCTGTTTGGAGGAACCCTGATGGGACGAAAACTGTACGTCGGAAACCTCGGATATGGTGTGACCACCGCAGATCTCGAGCAGCTTTTTGCCGACCATGGCACCGTGGACAGCGTGAACATCATTTCGGATCGAGTCACCGGACAGAGCAAAGGCTTCGGCTTCGTGGAGATGGGTTCCGATGCCGAAGCCGCAGCGGCCATCGCGGCCCTGAACGGCAAGGAATTCCAGGGCCGCTCGATGAAGGTCAACGAGGCCAGGCCACGCGCGGCAAGCGGTGGCGGTGGCGGCGGCGGTGGGGGTCGGCGCGGTCGCTGGTAGTTGGCGGCATTGGCGAGGTGACCGTCGTGAACGGTCACCCGTCCTCCCACGCGGCGAGACAGGCGGTGGCCGGCCATGATGCCCGACGAAAAGAACAGGCTGCTCGCTCTGTTCGAGAGCGAGGAACGCTGGTGCCAACAGGCCGAGGCCCGCGACGAACGCGGCGCCGCGGTGCAGTATGACGACCCTGCCGCCACCGCGTGGGACGTCACCGGCGCGCTCTGCCATCTGTTCGGCTGGCGACGCACGGAAGTCCTCCTGGGGCAGGTTGAAAGGCACATCAGTGGGAGTAAACGGCACTACCGCTATAACGAGGACCCCGTGATCGCCTCGATGTTGGCGCTGCAGTCTTACAACGACCGGCCGGACACGACGTTCGACGCCCTTCGATCGCAACTGGAGACCATGCCGGTCTGGAGTGGAGCTGCAAGCTCCGGGGTCGCCGGTCAGTAGCCGGGCTGCTCTGACCAGAGAATATCAGAATATCAATCGTCGTTGCTGAGCACCGTCCGTACGTCGTTCGGGCGTGATCAAGAAACGGAGGCCTGATGGCTAAACAGCGACCTTCCAGCCAGAAGCGGGACCGCGAGTTCAGGAAACGCGAGCGGGATCGGAAAAAACGCGAAAAGGCGGCTCTGAAGCGAGCGAAGAGAGAGGGACGGCTCAGCTCGGATGACACACCTGAGCTCGGCGACAAGTTGGACCATGATCCGGCTGACAGTCCGACTGACCTGCCGCCTGATTAAACCGCCGATCGTTCGGCTGACTGGGACGTAGTCCTTCCCGAATGACCATCATGGCCGTCGGCGAAGCCGCAGGATCACCCATTCGAATTAACGCTTGACGATTGGCCGCGGTTCCGCTAGGTAGCGCCGCAGTTTCGGGTCGTAGGATCAGACAACACGGATGTGAACGCGGCGGCAGCGGCGCGCTCCGCGCATCCCTCTCTGCCACGGGAGGAACGAATGAACGTACTGCTCGTCTCGCCTGGCACGCCGCCGAGCTTCTGGAGTTTCAAGCACGTCCTCCCGCTGATTTCACGAAAGGCCGCTTTTCCGCCCCTGGGTCTGCTCACCGCGGCTGCGATGCTTCCCAGAGAGTGGAATCTTAAACTCGTCGATCTCGACGTGTCGCGCCTGCACAACGCCGATATCGATTGGGCCGACTACGTGTTCATTTCGGCGATGATCGTCCAGGCCGATTCGTCACGCGAGGTGATTCATCGATGCATCGCCAGGGGAACGCCCCTCATCGCGGGAGGCCCCCTGTTCACCACCGGGAGCGAACGATTTCCTGAAGTAAAACACTTCGTGATGGGCGAGGCGGAGAACATCATGCCCGACCTGATCGAGGACATGCGCTCGGGCAAAGTCAAGCCGGTTTACCGCGACCACGGCAAACCGGACCTGACGACCACGCCTATTCCGCGGTGGGACCTCGTCGATTTCAAACACTACGCCAACATGTCGGTCCAGTTTTCGCGCGGTTGCCCGTTCAACTGCGAATTCTGCGACATCATCGTCATGTACGGACGCAAACCAAGGGTCAAGATGCCCGAACAGGTCATCCGCGAGCTCGACCACCTGGTCGATCTGGGCTGGCGGGACTCCGTATTCATCGTCGACGACAACTTCATCGGACACAAACCCAAGGCCAAAGAGCTCCTGCGCCACATGACGGCCTGGAGAGAGCGCCGTCGCGTGAAGATCTCCTTCAGCACCGAGGCCTCCCTGAACGTCGTCGATGATCCCGAACTGCTCGACCTGATGGTGCAAGCCGGGTTCAAGCAGCTGTTCGTCGGCATCGAAACCATCCAGGAAGAAAGCCTCGTCGAATGCGCCAAGGTGCAGAACACGCAGCGCGATCTCCTGGCGGCGGTCAAGAGGATTCAGAACGCGGGAATCGAGGTGATGGGCGGGTTCATCGTCGGTTTCGACAACGACGACGACGGCGTCTTCGAGCGGATGCGCGATTTCATTCAGGAGTCCGGCGTGGTCGCTGCGATGGTCGGCCTTCTGACCGCCCTGCCTGAAACGCAGCTCTACGCACGCCTCGAACGCGAGGGACGCATTCTCCAGGAAACCACCGGCAATAACCTCGATGCCATCTTGAACTTCGTCCCCAAACTCGACCGGGACTTCCTGCAGGACGGCTATCGCTCACTCGTCCAGCGTCTTTACGCGCCAAAGGCCTATTACCAGCGCTCGCTCAAATTCCTCAAGGAGTATTTCCCTCAAGGCCGGAAACGTCGCTATTCGAGGGCGGAGGTGGTCGCGTTCCTCAAGTCACTCTGGGTCATCGGCGTCTGGACGCGCGGCCGAAGGGAGTACTGGAAATACTTCATGAAAACGCTGCTGTTCCATCGCCACGCCTTCAGCGAAGCGATGAGGCTCGCCATCCTCGGCTTTCACTTCCGCAAGATCGCTGCCACTGTGTAAAACGCCCGAAGCCCACCCGGCTTGAATTGCTTGTTCGCAAAGCGACGGTCGGGGCCGCGGACAGCCACCCTGGCGTCTGCGCCACGCCCCCTCAGCCGGAAGAACATTCGCCAAAAGGCCGGCTCGTCAGGTATACTCGACTTGTTAATAGGACAATACGACGTCAGCAAGAAGCACCAGAGGACCGCCTGTCATGCTCAAGAAGTCCACGATGGCGATCGCCTTACTGCTCGCGAGTTGTCACCACGGTGAACAGAGACCCCTGGCTCGCTTCGAGCAGGCTAAAGAGCCCGCAACTCAATCACGCCGGATCGCTCGTGGCGGCCCGATAAAGCTTGAACGGGCCACCAACCCCGACGAGGCCATGCGCTGGCGACGGTTGCATTGGGTGGACGAAGACGGACGCATTCCCGAAGACGGTCTGCGCCGGGCCATCGAGCAGCGCAACGCGACCTTCGAGCATGCCATCGCGTCCCTCCCGCGGTCGAGGTCGCAGTCGATGGGATCCGGTTGGGTGGAGCGAGGCCCCTATAACGTCGGCGGGCGGACGAGATCCTTGATCGTGCACCCGAACGACCCGAACCGCATCTGGGCCGGGGCCGTCAGCGGCGGTATATGGTACAGCGACGACGCGGGGGCCTCATGGTCGCCCGCGGACGATTGGCTGCCCAATCTGGCCATTTGCTGCCTCACCCTCGACCCGGCCGACCCGACAGTCCTCTACGCTGGCACCGGCGAGGGCTTCTTCAACGGCGACGCCATAGGAGGCGCGGGCATCTACAAATCGACCGACGACGGCGAAACCTGGTCTCAACTGCCCAGCACCGCCGACTGGGACAACGTCAATCGGATCGCCGTCTCGCCCGACGACTCCAATGTCTTGCTGGCCGCCAAACGTTACGGAGGCATCCAGCGAAGCACCGACGGCGGCGTGACCTGGACGAATCCCCAGTGGGCCCAAGGATCGTTCTACGTCGCATTCCACCCGACCGACGGAAGTAAGGCGATCGCTCACCTGATCGACTGGGATTGGGATCTGGCGCGTTGGTACCACCATGTCGTCTACTCGGCCGACGGCGGAGTCACGTGGCACGGGGCGGCCGGCCTCGCGTACGTGCCGGGATTCGGCTCCCGCATCGAGCTGACCTACGCCCCGAGCCAGCCGAACATCGTCTATGCGTCGGTCGCGACCGATGGAGGCAAAATCTGGCGCTCCACCGACGGCGGACACTCGTACACCTTGCGGACCATCAGCGGCCAGTCCGGCGTGAGCTGGTATGCCAACCCCATCTGGGTGGACCCGGCCGATCCCGACGTTCTGGTCACCGGCGGTTTTAACTTCTACAGAAGCACCGACGGCGGCGCCACGCTCCAGCAGATCAGCAGTGGTTACATCATGACCCAGCAGCCGCACGTGGATAATCACTTCATCGTCGAAGATCCCGGCTATGACGGCCTGACCAACCGCCGCGTGTACGTCTGCACCGATGGCGGTGTCTGGCGGACCGACGACATTTATACGGCCTCAACGAACTCGGGATGGGAACCGATCGATGCCGGCTATCGAACGGTCCAGTACTACGGCGCCGCCGGCGACGGCCCCAGCGATCTCATCGTCGGCGGGACCCAGGACAACGGCACGCTGCGAATCGCGCCGGGATCAACGACCGCCAACCTGACGTTCGGCGGCGACGGCGGCTTCTGCGCCGTCGACTGGACCGACCCCGACTATGTCTACGGCGAGTACATCAACCTCCGGATCCATCGCTCCACCGACGGCGGACTCAGTGCGTCGTACCTCTTTGACGGCATCGCCGACGCGGGCGAACGCGCCAACTTCATCGCACCCTTCATCCTCGACCCGAACGATCCAAACACGCTGCTGGCCGGAGGCGAAAGCCTCTGGCGCTCCACCAACGTCAAGGCCACGCAACCTGACTGGACGGCAATCCGTGGCCCGGGCTCCGCGTACATCAGTGCCATTGCAGTGGCAGTCGGCGATTCCGACATCATCTGGGTCGGGCAGAACGATGGCGGCGTCTCGCGCACATCGACCGGAACCGCCGCGAATCCCACTTGGTGGCCCGTGGATGACAACGGCGCCGCAGACCCGCTTCCCGACCGCTACGTGACGCGCGTCGTGATCGACCCCGATGACGCGGACACTGTCTACGTCAGCTTCGGCGGGTTCTCCGGAGAAAATCTCTGGAAGACCATCGACGGCGGGCAGAGTTGGACCGACATCACCGGCAGCGGCGCGGCCGGACTTCCCGACGCGCCGATTCGCGGCGTGGCCCGGCACCCGCACCCGCGCCGTGCCGACTGGCTGTACGTCGGTACCGAGGTGGGCGTCTTTACTTCCACCGACAGCGGCCAGACCTGGTCCACAAACAACGATGGGCCGGCTCTGGTCAGCGTGGACGAGCTCGTGTTCATGCACGACTCCACGACCCTGCTGGCCGCAACCCACGGGCGCGGAATCTTCACGCTCGAAACAGGCAACCCGCTGTCGTTCGATTTCGACGACGACGGCGACATCGACGGAGACGATTACCTCGCGTTCGATTCCTGTTTCACCGGGGAAGGCGGCGGTCCCGTCGGAATCGATTGCCAGGCCGGCGACGGTGACGGGGACGGCGACGTCGACTGTGACGACTGGTCCGGCTTCGAGCTCGCCTGGACCGAGCCGACCGGTCCGCCGGTGTTCGAGCGCTGTCTGCCATCCGTGTGCGGGGACGGCGAGGTGACCGGCGGCGAGTCATGCGACACGGCCATTGCCGCAGGACAGCCGGGCGCTTGCCCGACGAACTGCGATACAGGGGATCCGTGTGTGATCGGCACGCTGGTCGACGCTGGCACCTGCACGGCCCGCTGCGAGTTCACGGAGATCACCGAGTGGATCGACGGCGACGGCTGTTGCCCCTCAGGGGCCAACGAATACACCGACGGCGACTGCGCCCCGCTATGCGGCAACGGCGTATGCGAAACGAGCGAACCAGCGACCTGTCCTGCCGACTGTCAATGTGTAACAAACGCCGACTGTGATGATCACTATGCTTGCACCTTTGATGCATGTGTCGAGGGGCAGTGCGGCTACGCTTCGGCTGGCTACGGCGACGCGGACGGCAATGGTGCGCTCAATCTGTTCGACATCTTCTGCGTTCTCGACGGCATCGCGGGCGAATTCAGCACATGCACATCCTCGGCGGTCGATCTGCACCCCTGTCAGCGCAACGGCGTCATCAACCTGTTCGACGTCTTCGCCGTCCTCGACGCCATCGGCGGCATCGATCCTTGCTGCGCGGGTTAGCAGGAACTCCCCGCCGAGCGCTCCGAGGCCGCCGACTTCCAGCGCCGCGCGCTGCTACTATGGCGCGTGCGCCACACTCGGGAACGTGCGTGAACGGCGACGAGACGATGGGCGGGCGGAACGCCCGTCCGCGTAGGTGGCGATGGCGCTATACACAAGTGGAGCCGCACTCGCCGACCCAGGCTGCCCGGGCCTTTCTTCCGCCCCGCACTCATGCCATCGTGACTGGCAGACCGGACACGTGCCGCGCGGGCACCAGCATCTCAAGATCGATTGACGTGCCGCTGCGCCAGGCACTGCTTTCCTAAGCTTGGTGGCGACAAGCACTTAGGCGCGTCAGCGCAGGCTGGAGCGATCGCGGAAAGATAGCGGTGAATTGCCCCCTTGCGTGCGCTCGTCAAGAACAAGTACAATGCAAACTCTGAAATAGGAAGCAACCTCGACTTGGCATCGCCTCTGAGGTCGTCATGACCGCGTCTCTGCCCTCTCGAGCCCGTCGTCATTCAACCCAACAAGGAGGATTGCATCATGTCCACGCTGAGCATGTCTGGAGCCCAGTTTGACTCGACACACCGTGGTCGCAGGATCATAGGTGCGCTCGCTGTGCCGGTATTGTCCATCTGCTTCGCCCTGCCCGCCGAGCAGACTCGGGCGGAGGACGGACAACCGGCAACAAGGCTCGTCGGGGCCAGCGAGTTCTTCTTCCTGGATTTCAACGAGGTCACCGGGGAGGCCTCTCCCGTCTCCTCGATAGGGCTTGCCGGCTATACGGGTGTGGAGGGACTGGCCTTTGATCCGGATACCAGCACGCTCTACGGAGCCGATTCGACCACGGACATGCTTATCAGGATAAACCTCAACGGGGGTTCCCCCACACCCATCGGTCCCATCGGTTTTGCGAGAGTAGGCGGTCTCGCGTTCGACCGCAATGCGGGCGTCCTTTACGGCTACGACCTCGACGGCGATGAACTGATCGCGATCGACCCGGCGACCGGACACGGATCGTCGCTCGGAAAGCTGGACCGTGATTTCTACATTACGGGCCTGGCTTTCGACCCCAACACCAACAGCCTTTATGGCGTGAACGGCCGCCCCAGCGAATTGGTCGTTATCAATCCGGCCACGGCCGTCGTCACTTCGGTCGGCTCATTGCAGCCTTTTGAACTTCGCAGCCTCACCTTCGATCCGATTGGTGACAGGTTGTACGGAGTATACTACTCATACTCATCGTTGGTCGAGATTGATCCGCAGACGGCTGACGCGACTTACATTGGCACCACAGGTATTCGGGACATGCGCGGCATGGCCTTTGATCCGCAAGCGGGCGTTCTCTACGGCGTGACGGGCCCGGCCGCCGTGGCGACGATCGAACCGGCGACCGCCCAGGCGACGATCACCGCCTTTCTGGGGTTCGAAACAACCGTGATCGCACTGGATCCCACGAGCGACACGCTTTATGCATTCGACTCTCGAACCGATCACCTGTTTAACATCGATGTGCAAACCGGCTTCGGTCAGGCCGTGGGCCCCGTCGGTTTCGATGATGTGCCGGCCCTGGCCTATGATACACTTAACGGCGTGTTGTACGGCACGGATTCCCAGACCGACGAGCTCCTCCGCATCGATCCCGACACGGGTGCCGGCAGCGCGGTAGGGCCCCTCGGGTTCGATCGCGTCTACGCCCTGGCGTTTGACGCGGCGCACAACGTACTTTATGGAACCGATGACGAGACCCAGCAGTTGGTCGAAATCGACACCACGACGGGCGCGGCCACCGCAGGCCGTCACTTTGGATTCGACTTCGTCGCCGGTTTGGCCTACGATCCGAACACCAATACGCTTTATGGAACGGACCTCGTGTCCGACGTGTTGTTAACGATCGATCCTGTCTCCGCCGGCGGCACCAGCATCGGCGTCACCGGGGTGAACGGGGTCCGGGGGTTGGCCTTCGATCCCGGCACCGGCACGCTCTATGGAACGAACGCCGAACGATTGGTGAGCCTCGATACGGCCACGGGTTCGGCAGCGATCGTCGGCCCGTTCGGGTTCGGCCTCGTCGAGGGCCTCGCCTTTGATCCTGCCACCGACACGCTCTACGGAGCCGATGCGACCACCAACCAGTTGATCGTCGTCGATCCGTCCACTGGAGCCGCCACCGCCGTGGGCGACCTGGGGTTCACCAGCGTCCAGGAGCTCACTTTCGATCCCGCAAGCGGGACGCTCTTCGGAGTTGACGTCTATACCGAACAGATCATCACGATCGACCAGGCCACCGGCGCGGGGACGCCCGTGGGGACGATCGGCTTTCATGTCTGGGGGTTGGCGTTCGACCCCAATACCTCCACCCTGTACGGCAGCGATCCCAGCACCGATCAGTTGATCGTCATCGATCCGGCAACCGGCGCCGGCACCGGCTACGAACGCCTCACCTTCCAGGATATCCGCACGCTTACCTTCGACACGCTGAACAACGAGCTCCTCGGCGCCGCCTACGACCAGGAAGGGCTGCTCGTCATCGATCCGGCGACCGGCGGCGCGCAAGGAATCGATCTTCTGTCGGCATTTACCCGATTGAGCGGCATCGAGTTCAATCCCAACGCCAACGAGTTCTATGTCATCACAGGCTGGGACGAACTCGCTTACGTCACCGTCGACGCCGCCACCGCCGAAGCCACGTACATCAACGCCCGACTGGGAACCGAGCCGTTCCACGGCCTTGCCTACGACCCCTTCACCCGCACGCTGTACGGCGTGGACGACCGAGATAATTTCATGGTCGTCGACCCCGATACCGGAAGAGGCGAGCAGATCGGCTGGCTGGCGGCTGGCGGTTCGCGCGTACGGGCCCTCGCTTTTGATCCGATTGCGCGCACCTTGTACGGAACGTACTCCGGCAAACTGGCGCGAGTGGATATTGCTACGGGGACGTTGGACGACATCGGGACGATCATCCAGGGACAGCTAAGCGGCCTGGCGTTCGACCCGATTAGCCAGACGCTGTACGGGATCGAGTCGAACTACCACGAGCCCGATCTGCTCCTGATCATCGATACGCTGACCGGCGAGGGGACGGCGATCGGGCCGATCAACTTCTCCGTGGCAGGCCTGGCATTCGATCCGCTCGAGCGAATACTCTATGGCAGCGCGGTCGATACCAAGGAATTGATCATCATCGATCCCGACACCGCCGCGGCGACGCCCCTTGGCCCCACCCGCTTCGCGCTGGTCAGAGCCCTGACGACTATCTGGTCCGACTGCAACGGAAACGGTCTGCCTGATGAGCGTGACATCACTGAGTCCCCAGGCCTCGATTGCAATACGAACGGATTGCCGGACCGATGTGAAATCGACGAGAACAGCACGGCCCCCGGCGGCCCCTTCTTCTGCAGCGAAAACTGCGCAGCGGATTGCAACCTCAACGGAGTCCCCGACGAGTGCGACATCGCCGCCGGCACCAGCCTCGATGCCAACCGCAACGGCGTCCCTGACGAGGCCGACTGCGATGACGGCGACATCTGCACCTTCGCGCGGTGCAACGTCGACACCTGCGAGGTCCTGCCGAACCCGTATGGGGACATCGATCACAACGGTGCGCTTAATCTGTTCGATGTCTTTTGCATTCTGAACGCCATCGCCGGCAACTTCGACGAGTGCCCCGTCGCGACGGTGGACATCGCCCCGTGCGAGGGCAACGGAGCCGTCAACCTCCTCGACGTCTTCGCCGTCCTCGACGCCATCGGCGGCATCGATCCTTGCTGCGGAGGATAGCCGCAAGCCGTAAGTCGCCACCGTGACCGACGAGTCCTGAATTCCGCACGCGCAGAAACCATCCGGACTCGTAACTGCAGCGGCCGGATCGCCGCAACCCTTTGTCGTGCATAGGGTTGAGTCGGATCGCCACACCGCGGCACTTTCGACACCTCGTTTGACTTGGCCGCATTGGCGGGCGTACCATCAGAATAACAGGAGGAGTTGCGTCGCGCAGGGATGCGAGGCGCCTGACACTACTCACTCAGGCCCCACATGGACCACAAGCCAACCGACACCGCAACCGAGCGCGCCGGGCATGACCGCGGAGCGCAGCTCGTTGATAGGTTTCAAACCTTTATCAAATGCAACGACGAGACCGCCCTGCGGCACCACCTTAAAGCCGCCTGGTCCCTTGGTGAACTGACCTCGCTGCTGCACCACGAGGACGGTCACGTGCGACGCATCGCCGCTGCGTGTCTGGGGGCCAAGGGCGGGCGCGGCGCCGTGCTCCCGCTGGTCGCGGCGCTTCGCGACGACGACCCGGTCCTCGCCGCCGCAGCCGAAGACGCCCTCTGGCGACTGTGGTTCACCGCCGCCGGCAATGCCGCCCGCCGCAAGCTGATGCAATCCGTGCAGCTCATCGAAGACCGACGCTTCGACGCCGCCATCGCCACCCTCGACGATCTCATCGAACGCGAACCCGAATTCGCAGAGGCCTACCATCAGCGCGGCACGGCCCGTTATCTCCGCGGCGACCTGCTCGCCGCCATCGCCGATTACAAGCACGCCGTGCGGCTCGAGCCGTGCCACTTCGGCGCACTTGCCGGCCTTGCCCGAGCACACGCCGACCTCGGTCAGGATGTCGAAGCCCTCGCCGCCTACGAGAAATCACTCTACGTGCATCCGCGACTGAATTGCGTGCCGCAGGCCGTCCGAACGCTCCGAAACAGGCTCCAACGCCGAGACCACATCTCCTGCGACGAGTGAGCGGCGCGTCTGCGGGAAAAACCACTGCGCGCAGTTCGCAAACCCCACCCATTACGGCACCGCACCCACCGATCACCCAACGACCGCCCCTCAACGTGCAGCCACCCGCCGGCATGTCCGCGAACACCACAATTGGCGCGACCTCGCGCCTTGCGGACCCACATCGCAGCGGGCATCTTTCCCGCCATGAAACCTGCGAAAATTACCCCGATGAAGTCGCCCGAAACCACTCGTCTGCTGAACGCGATGTACGACGCGATGCACGCCGCTCTCGGGCCGCAGCACTGGTGGCCCGGGGACACCGCGATCGAGATCATCGTCGGGGCCATCCTCACGCAGAATACCGCTTGGACCAACGTCGAGCGCGCCGTCGAGTCCCTCAAACGCGCCGACCGCCTGACGCTGCCCGCTATGCACGAGATGACAACCGAGGAGCTGGCCGAGTTGATTCGCCCGGCCGGCACCTTCCGGGTGAAAGCCAGGCGCCTCAAAGCCTTTTCGAAATGGCTCCACGAGGCCTACGGGGGGAATCTGGACGAGATGCTTGGCGCCGAGCCGTCGCAGCTCCGCGAGCAGTTGCTCCGGGTTTCAGGGATCGGGCCGGAAACGGCCGACGCGATCCTGCTCTACGCGGCCGGCGTGCCCACCTTCATGGTGGACGCCTACACACAGCGCATACTGCGCCGGCACTACCTCATCGAACCGGAAACGGACTACGAGGCCACCAAGGCCGTTTTCGAGCGCCACTTACCCGCCGACACCGCGCAGTACGGCGAGTACCACGCACTCCTGGTGGCCACCGGCAAGCGATTTTGCCGGCCCAAGGCCTGCTGCGACCAGTGCCCCCTCCGCGATCTGCCCCACGACCCCGACCGCTGACCCGGTGCCACTGCTCTTGAGCAGTGGAGGAATACCGGTGCCACTGCTCCTGAGCAGTGGAGGAATACCGGTGCCACTGCTCCTGAGCAGTGCGTGTGCCACAGTGCCACACCCCCGTAGCGTGCATCTCGATGCACGACCGTGACTTTCCGAGCCGCGCCCGTGAGGAAGCGGACATCCACAACTTTCCGAGCCGCGCCCGTGAGGAAGCGGACATCCGCGTGCAGGCGTGCCGCTGCTCTTTGAGCAGCCCCTGTGCCGGGCGCCACACCCCGTAGGGTGCATCTCGATGACCCGTCCTCCGCCCAACCGCAGGGTGCATCTTGATGCACCATGATTGCTGCTCTTTGAGCAGCGCCTGACTCGGATGCCGTGTGCCACCGATCCTGAGCAGCGGGATCCGCCAACCGATCCCGCTGCCGTGTGCCTCTGCCCTCGAACGCTGAACTATCCCGACTGCTGTCTCTTGCGGATGACCAGCAGGACGACGAGAACAACGACGATGATTCCGACGAGCCACCAGTTCATGTTCCAAGCCTCCCAATACCCGCGATCCAATACCGTTTCTACCGCGACTTTACGGATACCAGGAGAGTTCGCCGTCGTCAACGCATTTCCACCGATAACGTCCGGGGGCCGCGGGTGTACGACCGCTTGGGCGGGCGCCCCCGCCAGCGTCCCGGCCGTGTGGCCCACCTCCTCCGGAGGTGGGCTCACGATTTCGAACACCAACCACCGCCGGATCGCGCGAGGCCCCCACAACACAACACCACGCCCCGCCGCGCTCCGCCTGAAGGTCGATGCCTGACACCCGCCCCCAATCAGGTACCGCGAGTGTTAACGAGCGGTCGCCTCACCAATCCGGCCCATCGGCAATTGAAAGCCGACGATCACCAACCGATGCTCGACCACTCTCCGGCTGACGGCTGACGGCTGGCGGCTGACGGCTCTTTCCGACGGCTGACGGCTCCTTCTGACAACTGAAAACTGACGACTGACAACTCTTCCCGCCGACGGCTCTTTCCTACCAGTTCTGAATCCGCACGCTCGCATCCTGCACGATATTCACGGTCATCGCCTCACCGGCCGAGTCCCCCGCCAGCGTCCCGGTCACCCCTCGAAATCAAGCATATTCTCGGACGAAGTCCCTCAATTGTGCGGACATCAAACAAAACATCCATAAATAAACGAACTGTCACCCCGCATCGCCCCCGAATCCCTGCAAAAAGGACCAAAGAGCGCCCCGAAGTGTCCCCTGCCTGTTTCCCCGACGCCATTGTACCAGATCGATTGTGCATGAAGGCAGATAATCCCAAAACAGCAAGCCACATCCCTTGCGAGCTGCTCCATCCCTTGCGAAGCAAGGGGTGGGGAATCAACGGGTGGCCCACCTCCTCCGGA
>CAZNPL010000050.1:0-43722 GCA_964574815.1 uncultured Phycisphaeraceae bacterium | reverse complement strand
TACAACAGCCGACGACGGCGCATCAATCCAGATACTTCATAGCGCTGTCATACTATATCGCCTCATGACAGGCAGTTCCTGGCGCGCATCAGCGACATTGTATGGCTCCGACGACTGTTCGGCGCTGACTTTCACGAGCCGGCTGAGCAGGAGGCGCGTCGGTGGTTTCTATCCCCCGAGGCCGCCGACCATCGCGCCCTGATGGTTATTGGGGAGCTCTTGAAAGCGACGCGGGATCACGAACCGTGGGTGGCGGCGAGGGGCCAGGGGCCTCCCGCGACGGGCACAATCTGGCCGGACACGTTGTTGGGGCTGGCTCAGGAATTCCCGGAATCGAGCTACGCGCCGTATGCGGCGTATTATGCGGCCTGCGGATACCTCAGCTGCGTCGCGCAAACTTCGAAGAGGCAGCATGGGAAGATGATTGCCTCGGTAGCGGAAGAGAGCCCATACTATGCGAAAGCCAAGACCGCGTTGAACCTCTGCGTGGAGCGCGCAGACGTTTATCTGAAACCGCGAGCGTTATATATGAAGGCGTTTATCCCGCTTTGCGCCGCCCGCTGGGAGCAGGTGGAGCTCGCGCTGAACGAGGCCGAAGAACAGGCGTCCGGGGAACAGACGATTCGCGAATGGGTGACGCAACTGCGTGCCAGTGCCATCCGGGAACGTCAACGACTTGATTCTACTTTTTCCCGAGACCGGGAGTAGCCCGCCGGGTGCAGGGATTTCGCCGACCCACGCTACTGCATGTGGTCAGAGAGTTTCGGGCAGAACGTTTTCACCGGTACGACGGCGCCCGACGGCGACCGAATGGGATCGCTGGTGGTTGCCTTCACGACCGCCGTTCAGCCCGGCGACAACCACCGAGTGGCCGCCACGCTCAAGGAATCGGCCATGGATTTGCTAAGCGAACGATGAAATCCCTTGCGCGACGGCAGGAAAGGCCGGGCGACGAGCAGTAGACTGAGTCAATGCACAGAGAATTCTTCGACACGGGCCGCTTTTCGCGTCCTGGCGTTCGCGCCATCCCAGGGCCGGACCTCAGGTGCGTGTAAGGTAGTGAGGGTTGCAATCGTGGCGCACCTTATAGTCTCAGGTACGCTTGTCATTACGGCGTTTGGCGCGAACACGCAGAAGCAGGTCGATCCGATACCGATGCGCCTTGAGCTGCAGATCGACGCGCCCAGGGTCGTTGTGCGGGAGAACTTTCCGGTGACGGTTCGGGTCGTGAATCCGAATCCTTTTCCGGTGCAGCTCCCGCGTTTCGCGTTCTGCTACGAGCATCCGGAGCTGCAGGTGTCCGGGGAGGACGGCGAGAAGTTCATCTCAATCGGCAGCAGAGGAGGCTACTTGAGCAATCCCAGGGATGTTCTGTCTGTTCCCGCTGAAGGGAGTGTGTCCTTTGCGCGATTGTTGGATGACGGGTTCGATTACCTACAGTGGCCAATGGAGCCGGGCACGTACTACCTTCGGGCGTACACGCCTGGCGGGCGCGGACGCGCAAAAGGAGAAGAAGTTTCGGTTCCCATCGACTGGGAATCTGTGCCCGTGCGCGTCAACGCGCAACCGGCCTCTGCGCTGGACGGCCGCGCCATGCAGTTCATGGCCGAGCGGCTGAAGGCTTATCGAAGGTTGAACAGAGCTGGCAAGGCTGAGCCCTATGCGACTTTTCGCGAGCAGCTCTACACCGAGTTTCTGGAGCGATTCCCGGAATCGGTTTATGCCCCCGAGATAAAGTGGCATCTGGCCAAGGTCCTTGCGGACCGACTGGGAAGCCACGATGTCCCGGAGGAGCGAGCGGCGCGCGAGCGCTGGACTGCGCTCTTCAAAGAGTGTCTGGGATTCTGCCTGGAGCGGGGCGGGCCGTACGCCGAGCCGTTCGTGAACTGGAAGCCGGTTCCGGGAGGCTCCGGCGCGTTTCACTACGCCCTTTCCAACAGGCTATTTGAAGCGGCGGAAATGCTCGCGGACGCGTTGGATCGGCGTTATCCGAACGACATGGCCGCCAAGCGTTACCGGCGCGGACTCATCGCATACAAACGAGGGTCAATGACCGAGGCAGAGAAGCACTTCGCTGTGATCGAGAAGGAGTCCCCCGAAAACCCTTATGCGCGAGACATCCGACATCTGCGCCGCAGTATCGAAAGACGGCAGGAAGCCGAATGCCATGAACCGGGCGACTCATAGGACTGGTGTAAAGGGGGTGATGTAAACGCCGTGCCGTGAGTCTTGAATTCCGGTTTTCGGGGGCACCATACGAATGGCAAGCAAACTCAGCTTAGTGCTTGAAGGGGGCGGCGCGTAATTCCCAGGGACACCATACTCAACTCCGTTTCCGCACCGCACGGGGTTTGTCGCTTGACGTCATACCCCGCAGCGCTCGTGTCGCCCTCCTGGTCTTCCGCATCACGTAAAGCGGGGCGGCGACCGCCCGCAGCGCACGTTCCCGCCCGTCGTACGCGTACTATCCTCAACTGCTCAAAAGCAATGGCACCCTGCGTTTCGTGCACCGCTCGAGAGGAGCGGCGCATTCGTCACCCATGGCGCGTGTACCAGGATGAGCACGATCACGTGTCGGAACGTTGCTACGACGGCGGCGAGATGCGCGTCAGTGACTCGGCGTGTACGTAGCATTCGGTGGCCATTTCCTGGAGGAAGTCGCCGAGTTCCCCCTCGGGCATCAGCGCGTGCAGCAACTCGTAGAACTGCCCCGTGCGTCGCTCCGTGTCGTAAAGGAACTCCATGGCCCTGCGAAACGACCCCTCGTCGGTGACCTCAAGCAACCGGGTTCCGACGATGACCAATTCCTTGTCTTCGGGCGTGAGCACGAAGTCGGCGTCGGGGAAGTGTTTGCGGCTCAGGCGTTCGATGGCCCGCTGATGCTCCTCCTCCTCCTCCTTCATGGCGGTGAAGATCCTGCGATGCTCGTCGTTCAGAGCTTTCTCGGCCAGGACGCCGTAGCGGTAGGAGGCGACGGACTCGCCGTAGATCGCGACGGCGAGCTTCTTGGCGTCGGGCATGGCGCGCAGTCGTTCGCGAAACCGATCGATCATAAGGCGATGTTCTAGCAGACATTTGCGGCCCGGACAACAGAATGCGGGCCAGGCGGTGGCGGCTGGTGGCGAGCCGCGCCAGTCGGGCAACGCCGGAACCGGGGACGTGCTTTCGGGGCGGAGCGCTCGTCGCGTTGACCAATGCCCGACGTTGCAATACTTTGATTTGGGCAGGGCAGGCTCTTAACGTCGGGAGATCACCATGCGGGCCTTCCAATCGATGTGTGCGGTGACCGCGAGGGCACGCCTGTCGTCGGACCGGTGGGGGGCGATCAGTACTTCGCCGTCGGAAGTCAAGAGCGCATCGACATGAGCATGTCGGAGCACGAGCTTCGTTGGTATTCTTCGGTCGAAGAGGCGCGTGACCGCGGTCTCACCGGACCGGACTCGCCGTTCCACGGGCGTATCGATGATTCAGCCGCGCCCCGCAACAGGGAATTGCCGCCACTGAAAGAACCAGCCCCTTCCAGCGACGAGCTGGAAGAGTTTCTCGAGAAGTTCAAACCCAAGAAAGGCTCTGAAAACCCTCCCGATTGAAAGACATCAGTACGAGCAAATGCTTCGATTAGGCACCCTCGATATCAAGGTACCCTTTGTGCAGGCGGCGCTGAGCGGCTACAGCGACCTGGCCATGCGCCGGATGTCTCGACGCTACGGCGGATGTTACGCGCTCGGTGGAGTGGTCCTAGACCAGACGGTCCTGAACGGCGGGAAGAAGCGGCGGCAGATTCTGAGCGTGACGCCGGACGATCATCCCGTCGGGGCGCAGCTCATGGGAGCGTTGCCCGATGCGTTCGGGCCGGCCGCTCACGACCTGGCCGAGGCCGGTTACGACGTGATCGACATCAACTTCGGGTGTCCGGTGCGGAAGGTGCTCGGACGCTGCCGCGGCGGATTTCATCTGACTCAGCCGACCGTGGCCCTCGAAATCGTTGGGCGGGTCTGTGACGCCGTCGGGGATCGGCGGCCGGTCACAGTGAAGATGCGCCGAGGCATGGATGATTCGGTCGAGAGCGAGCGTAACTTCTTCAAAATCCTCGATGGGGCCTTTGATCTCGGTGTGGCGGCGGTCACGGTTCACGGCCGAACCGTTGAACAGCGCTACAACGGACCGAGCACGTGGCCGTTCCTGCAGCGCGTCAAGCGACACGTTGGCGAGAAGGTCATTTTGGGTAGCGGCGATCTGTTTACGGCCGATTCGTGCGTGGCCATGTTGCATGAGACCGGGGTGGATGGCGTGACCATCGCACGGGGCAGCATCGGCAACCCCTGGATCTTCAACGAGTGCCGGGCATTGTGGTCAGGTCAAGAGTTGCCGGAGCCCCCGTCCGTGGTGGAGCAGGGCCGCGTGATTCGGGAGCACTTTGAGGAGTGTGCTGCTCTGTACGGCGCGGATCGGGCGTCGCGTTTGATGCTCAAATTCGCGGTCAGGTACGCGGATCACCATCCACATCGGCACGACGTGCGGCGAGCGTTTGTGGCGGTCAAGACGGCGGATGCCTTTTACCAGACGCTTGATGCATGGTATGACGCGGCGCGCGAGTGGCCTGCCGGACGGCGCCGCGGGGCGCCGAGTGAGCAGGCTGAAGCCCGAGCGGGCGTTTAGAAACGGTGAGTCCGTCTGTAGTCAGGTCCGCTGACGCCGGCCTCTTTGACACCGCCGCCAATGACCGTGCGATCAATCCTGTTCGAAAGTCCGCTGAAGCTGATCCTCGTTCTGCTGGTGGTGGAGTTCGTCTTCCTCCAAGTGTGGAGTCGTCGACGCACACGGCGGACGGGGTGGCTGGCCGTCGGGGGGCTGATCGCAATACCGCTCTTGCTGGCCGTTCAATACCTGGTGGTCACCGAGCATGAGCGAATCACGCGTGTTTGTGAGACATTGGCGGATGCGGTCGGAGATGGCGACGCCCTGGCGTTCGCCCGGCACATCGCCGTGGACTTCAGCGTCGAGCGGGGGGAGCGCCATTGGGACAAGGCCGAGCTGATGGAGGACTTCCAGCGCGTGCTCACCCGATGGGACGTCCAGGAGGAGCGGCTGAGCGGTTTTGAAATCGAAGTGCGCGATCATTCGGCGGTCGCGAGCTTTCGGGCCTCGTGCCGCCTGATATCCACCGACCTGATGGTGCCTTACCACGTGTCATACTGGCGATTGGCATTCGCCAAGCGCGACGGGGCCTGGCGAGTCACACACGTCCAGCGCGTTTCGAGCGATCGCGAGCCGCGTGGCTTGGCGCCGGATCTGTTCCGCTGACTCGCCGCAATCTGAGGACCCAAAGGGCACGGGCAACACGAATCCCAGCCCGTCGCTGGACCTCGTGTTGCCCGTGGTACACGAGAAGTCAGGTTGTCAGTCTGCGCGCCCTGAGCCGGAGTGTTAACGAATCGCGATCGTCGTAGAGCCCAGCCGGCCGACGTCGATGCGGTTGCTCGTCGGGCCGAGGAAGAGCGTGTCCTCACCACCCCGTACCGTGACCTTGAAATCGCCCCTGGCGTCAGAGGACGCCTTCAGCACGTACGTTCCCAGGTAGGAACGACCGGCTCGATCCACTCCGCCGGCGGGAAGGGCGTTGACGATCAGACGCCGGTCGGTATTTACTGCATTAAAGCCCTGAGTGCCTTCGAAGAGGTAATCGGAACTGCCTTCGTCGATGAAGATATCGTCGACCACCAGTTGTCCCTGTTCGCCGCCGGTGATGTCCAGCGTTACCTGATAGCCACGGACGTCCTGAACGTCCTTGACGAACACTTTGACGACAAACGTGTCGCCGCCCCTGCCGGTTCGCTGATCGGGGATGAGGGTCACGCCCTCCTCAACAGCGGACAACTCGCGCTGCAGCGACACCATGAGCCGATCGGCCTGCCGCGTGTCAAATCCGGCGAGCGTGACGCTGCCGTCCGACTCAAACGAACTTACGGTCGCGGCCGAGACCAGCTCACCGTTCAACTTCACGGCCAGCCTGTCGGCGGAGCCGCGCCGTTCCAAAGACCGAAAGCGTCTGGCCGCGTCCTCGTTCAACGTCGCGACGACGTTCGCCCCGTTCTCGACGCCAACAAGGCGGGCTGCGTTGAGATCTCGCCCGGTGAACGCCGGTTTCCTGGCCACATGGACTGTCTCCCCGGATGACGTCGTCACGGCGTCGTATCCGCGCTGGGCATCAGCGGCGACGAGATGGAACGTGACGGCGCTATGCTTGATTTCTCTCGGCGGGCGAAGGTCGGTATCCTGAGCCATCGCCGCCGCGCCGAACAATGCCAAAGCCAATACTCCCACGCACTTGTTCATGGTCGTTTCCTTTCCGTTGGAACGATCGTCTGTACTTGCCTTATACCGTGCCTTCGATCCCGTGAGATGCACTTTTCTCGGCGGCGAGCCGTGATGATCAGCCCCTGACTCCGGCAACCGCCTTGCCCCCCCACAACACGCGGATCGTACCCCTATGATACGGCTCCTCCGGCACCGAGGGAAGGGCTTTCCCGCAGGGTATTCGCGGGCGCCCGGCGGACCACCGGCTGACGGAATTCGCCCGGCGTGGCTGTTTTTTGGGGCGTTCGGGCCATTTCGGGGCTTTGCGAGATCAGCCGCCGGGTCAGGGCCCGGTGGAGCGAGCGCTGGTGCTGAGACGCCGTGGGCGGCGTCAATCGCGGAGCACGCGGGTCAGTCGTCGTCTTCTTCTTCGGGCCCGTATTTCCACTTGTCGGCCTCCTCGACCTCGTCGATCTCGCGTTCCATATGCCGCATCATCTTCTCCTGGAGCGGAGCGAGTCGTTCGTAGATTTCGACGGTGGCCTGATAGGCGCGTGTCAGCTTGGTCAGCTTGTAGAGTTGCCACTTCTGGAGGCACGCGGGCTCTTTGATGGTCGAATAGGGGTTGCACCGGAGAACAACCTCGCCGTCCGGAGTGCAACTGTAGTACTCGCACGTTTCGCACTGAATCATGGACGGTCTCCTGTGTTACAGCACTTCGTTGCGTACTCGATCGACATTGCGATTCGTATGCCCATTGATGCCGCCGTCCAGCATCACGGGCCGGACTTCTCTGCGTTGGCCAGTTGTTCGACAGCTTCGAGGATCCGGCGTTCCAGTTCCCTGTTGCGCGAACGGTTGACCCACACGGCGTTCTGCTCGGAGGTCGTACCCGCCTCGACCTCAGCCGGCGTGTCCGTTGGCTGGTCATAAACGCCGCGCTGGCGCTCGGCCAGCCTGAATTTCTCGGTCTCGAGTTCCTGAATCAGCACGCGGCAGGAGACATCCACGTCGGGCCCCTCCTGCTGGACGCGCATTTCCGCGAGTTGCCGTCCGGTCCTGCTCCCGCCCACGGCATCGCTGATGATTCTCGTTCCGCTCGGGTCGAGCTTCGTTTCGACGGGGCGTGCCCGCAGGGTGCCCGTATCGGCATCTCGTGTCTCGACCACGAAATAGCGTTGCAGCGCCTCTTCGGCGGCGTTGAAAACCGTGCGGTAAGAAACGTCCTCCAGTCGCTGGCGCTGGTACGCGATCGGCGGGGTTTGACGGAGGTTACAACCGCAAACAGTGATGCCCAAGGCGAGAATCCATCCGTAACTTGCTGGTCGCACGAGTTCGGCTCCAAGGATAGCGGGGATCGAAAGGGCTATTATGGTCCGATCCGGACAAGCTTCAAGCGACGGTTACTGGCGAGGTGCTCGACGACCCGTATACTGCCCCGGCATCGGGTGTCTCCTGGTGAACGCCTCGCTTCGAGGAAATCGGACATGCGGCCCCGCTGGGCAATGATCGTGAATCTTCTTGTTCCCGGCGCCGGCCTGATCGGGTTGCGACGTGAATGGCTTGGTCTGGCAGTCGCGCTTTTGTTCGGGATCCTGGCTCAGATTTCGTTGATGGGCGTGCTCCTTCTACCGGCGGTCATCCCGACCCGGGTCTCGGTGCTTACGGCGATGGCGGCCGCTACGGTCTGGGGCTGGGCACAGTGGCTGCTGGTACGCCGGCTGCGGGCTTCCTGCGGCCAGGCGGCCGAGCGGCAGCACGCGAGTTTATTGCACCGGGCCGACAAGGCGCTGGCCTGCGGGAACATGGATGAGGCGGCCGATCTGCTGCGTGCGGCGTTGAATATGAATGACGAGCATGTGGAGACCCTGTGGCAGTGGGCGCAGCTTTCGGTGCGGGCGGGCCGGATGTCGGAGGCTTCGTGGGCATGGGATCGCATTCTGCAGTTGGAGCACGATCCCGGGCGGCTTCGGGCAATCCGTGCGGCGCGAGAAGCAGCGGAGCGCTGACAGGCGGAACCGAGCCGACGGTCCTCCGCCTTACGAAGAAGTAATCGCGCCAACATCACTCGAAACGCGCGGCCGTGCGGCTGATAAGGGCTTGCAGACCGACGGGCGAACAATCCTCTGCTCGGCATGCAAGGTCATGTTTTCCGGACGTTTGCGACGATTCGCGTGGTGAGAATGCGGCTGTAAGGCTACCTGGACACCTCCGCACCGGACGCCGATGAAACCTGCCGAACGGCAAGGGGCGAGCCAACCTTGGTTGAAGAGCAATTTCAGGCCCCTTAAAATGGATTGACGCGGTCCCCAAAGCGTGTGGGTTTTGGCTGGCCGGTCGTCTCGAAAATTGAGGAAATTGTCGGAAATCGCGCTTTGAATGGCATCCGCGCTGCATGTGTGACGGTGCGGGCACCTTGGGCCCGCCGTGTCCTACTTACCGCGCGATAACTCAGGAGAGAGACACCCATGTTTGAGCGTTTCACAGATCGGGCCAGGAAGGTGATGGCGCTCGCCAACCAGGAGGCCCAGCGCTTCAACCACGAATACATCGGGACCGAGCACATCCTGCTCGGGCTGGTGAAAGAGGGCTCCGGTGTCGGGGCCAACGTGTTGAAGAACCTGGAGGTTGATCTGCGCAAGGTTCGCCTGGAGGTCGAGAAACTCGTCAAGAGCGGCCCGGATATGGTCACTATGGGCAAGCTTCCCCAAACCCCTCGGGCCAAGAAGGTGATCGAGTTTGCGATTGAGGAGGCTCGCAACCTGAACCACAACTACGTGGGGACCGAGCATCTGCTGCTGGGGCTGCTTCGCGAGCAGGACGGAGTGGCCGCCCAGGTTCTGATGAACCTCGGGCTGAAGCTTGAGGAAGTTCGCGAAGAGGTGCTGAACCTGTTGGGAGCCAACTCGGAACTCGAAGAAGGACCGCCAGTGCCGACGGGAGAGGGCAAGAAAGGCAAAAGCAAGACGCCGGCACTCGATTCGTTCGGGCGCGACCTGACGGAGCTGGCCCGCGAGGGCAAGCTGGATCCGGTCATCGGCCGGCTGCGCGAGATCGATCGCGTGGTCCAGATCCTGTGCCGCCGGCAGAAGAACAACCCGGTGCTTCTCGGCGAGGCCGGCGTCGGAAAGACGGCGATCGTCGAGGGGCTGGCCGCGAAGATCGTGGGTAACGACATCCCCGAGCTGCTGGCGGACCGGCGGATCGTGGTGCTGGACCTCGCCATGATGGTGGCCGGCACGAAGTATCGCGGTCAGTTCGAGGAGCGCATCAAGTCGGTGATGAACGAGGTTCGGCGGGCCCGCAACGTGATTCTGTTCATCGACGAGCTGCACACGCTGGTCGGTGCGGGCGGTGCCGAGGGTGCGATCGACGCCTCCAACGTGCTGAAGCCGGCGCTGAGCCGCGGCGAGATCCAGTGCATCGGCGCGACCACGCTCGACGAATACCGCAAGTACATCGAGAAGGACGGGGCGCTGGAACGCCGCTTTCAGCAGATCATCGTCGAGGCTCCGTCGCGGAAGGAGACGATTGCGATTCTCAACGGGCTGCGTGATCGATACGAGGCGCATCACCGTGTGGTGTACACCGACGAGGCGCTTTCGCATGCAGTGGATCTCTCGTCACGGTACATTCCCGGGCGCGTGCAGCCGGACAAGGCCATCGACGTGATCGACGAAGCGGGGGCGCGCCTGCGTTTGCGTTCGATGACGAAGCCGCCGTCGCTGACGAAGATCGAGGAGGAGATCAAGCACCTGCTGTCCGAAAAGGACGAGGCGGTCAAGAACGCCGACTACGAGCGTGCGGCGGAGCTGCGCGATCAGGCCGAGTCCCTCAAGATCAAGAAACGCGAGATGCAGCAGGAGTGGCGCGACCAGTCCACCGAGACGGACGGCGTGGTCGATGAGGAGATCATGGCCGAAGTCGTCTCGAGCATGACGGGCATCCCGCTGACGCGTATGGAGAAGGACGAGGCCGAGCGGCTGCTCGGTCTGGAGGCCGAGCTGCACAAATGGATCGTCAGCCAGAACGAGGCGGTCAGCGCAGTGGCGCGTGCGGTGCGTCGAAGCCGCAGCGGCCTCAAGGATCAGAATCGCCCGATGGGCAGCTTCGTGTTCGTGGGTCCGTCGGGCGTCGGCAAAACGTACCTGGCCAAGTGCCTGGCCGAGTTTATGTTCGGCGATCCGGATGCTCTGCTCGTGCTGGATATGTCGGAGTATATGGAGAAGCATAACGTTTCGCGCCTGATCGGGGCGCCTCCGGGATACGTCGGATACGAAGAGGGCGGCCAGTTGACCGAGCGCATCCGCCGCCGGCCTTATTCGGTGATTCTGCTGGACGAGATCGAGAAGGCCCACGGCGACGTGTTCAACATGCTGCTGCAGATCATGGAGGAGGGCCGCCTGACGGACTCGTTCGGCCGGCACGTGGACTTCAAGAACACGATCCTGATCATGACGAGCAACATCGGTGCGGCGAAGATCACGCACCAGGAGGCCTTCGGATTCCAGAAGCGTGACGAGGACGTCAGCTATCAGAAGATGAAGGATATGCTCAAACAGGAGATGGAGGCGTACTTCCGGCCTGAGTTCGTGAACCGTCTGGACGAGGTGATCGTGTTCCACAAGCTCAACCACGACGACATGACCAACATCGTCGAGCTGGAGGTGGCCAAGCTGGCCGATCGGCTCCGAGGCAAGGGCCTGGAGCTGGAGCTGACGCAGGCCGCGAAGGACTTCCTGATCGACCGCGGGACGGACGAAAAGTTCGGCGCCCGGCCGCTGCGGCGTGCCATCGAGCAGTACGTCGAGGATGCCTTGTCCGAGGCGATGCTTCGCGGCGAGTACGAGGGCTGCGACACGGTCGTCGTGGACGCCAAGCGAGGCGAGACGGACGAGGAGCTCGAGATGCTGGTGTTCAAGGGCGAAAAGCGCGGAACGGAAGAGTCGACCGAGCCGGCGGTGGCCGGCGGCGTCGGCGAATCGACGTAAAGCTTTTAGCCTCGGGCAGTTATCAAAACCAAAAGCAATCGACCCGCGCGGGCAGAGCAAACGCCCGCGCGGGTTTTTTGCGCCCCGGCCTGTTTGCCGGCACGTGGAATGATAAGGCGACCAAGTATGGTATGGGTAGTGATCCGGGCATGGTGCCGGCGGCTCTGTCCTGTCGGACGCGCGGCGCAGTCTGCCGCTTGGAATTGTGTCAGTGATCAAATGCGGGGGGTGCGAGCCACAACGAGAGTCGCAACTTATTGTTCAAATTCGGCATTTTGTAGACCGGAAACCTTGTGTCACCCGCGCCGATCCGTGCTATAATGAAGTTCGTGTCAGTCAGGCGGCCAAGCCGGCGCGCCGACCATTGCGGCGGCCGGCTGCGTCCAAACAGGACGGCGTAATGCCACAGGTCGAGCGTCGGGGGCCTGCCCATGAGAAGCCGACTTTCTTTCGCCTCAATCGTACTTACATTTGCGACGTCTACGTTATTTGCCGAAAGTGTACTGATCCCAGTCTCCGGCAAGCGGGGCTTCATTCACGATTCGGGTCGCAATCTGCTCTGGATCGCGAACTCGGGTGGCCACCTCGCGGCCTATAGCGTGCCGGCGGACAGGTTGGCGACAGCGCACTCTTTTGGGGCGCCGCTGGGCGGAATTGACATATCGCCCGACGGAGGCGCGGTTTACGTAGTGGCAACGGACAGTGTTGACGGAAGCACCTTTGTCTACCGGAGGGACGTCACGACGGGGCGCATCACAGAGATCGCGACGGTTCCGGTCGGCGCCGAACAAGGAGCGCTGGATGTGGGGATCGCCGCGGCAGGCAGAGGGCTGGTCACCAGTTCGTGCGCGTGCGCCGAGGCTCCGTTGCGGGCTTTAGATACGAGCGACGACACGCTGGCGCTTCGGCTCGATCTGCCTTCGCCGGAGTTGGGGTTTGGCCAGAGTCGCGTCTTTCGCAGCGCAGACCGCACATTCTTTCTGCTGTTGGGCACGACCGCTGACGGGTGGATTGTCACGTATGACGCCGGGACGGACACGTTCGGCGAGCCGGAACTTATCGGCACATCTCTGGTTGGGACGACGGCCGCGGTCAGTCGCGACGGAGCGTTTGTTGCGCTGGAATCGGAAGGTTTCGTCTCGGTGCGGTCCCGTGAGTTGGAAGAAGCGGCGCGGATTGAGATCGAGCCGGCCGGGGTCGGTTTCGATCCGACGCGGGACGTCCTTTATATCGGCGACGTTGTCACGGATGAGATCGTGTTCATTGATCCTGCGAACGGCTATGAGCTGCGCCGGGTGGCGGCGGGCGAGAACCTCGTCGCGTCGGATTCCTGGCGGTCCGGTTCCATGGTTGTCAGTGGCGATGGGCGGCGGTTGTTCCTGGCCACGCCGCGCGGGATCCGGATGATCGACATTCCCTTTTCGGATTGCAACGCCAACGGGGCTGACGATCTGACGGACGTCGTGCACGAAGATTCGCCCGACTGCAATGAGAACCTGATTCCGGACGAGTGTGAGATTGATCGCGACAGCACGGCCGGCGGAGGCCCGTACTTCTGCGACGAGGGTTGCGCTGACGACTGCAATCTCAACGGCGTTCCCGATGAGTGTGACGCGGGGATTTTCCTGGTGCGGTCGGGCCCGCTGGCGCCGGTGGGGGATGAGGAGGTCTTGTCGTTCGAGGTGCATCCCGCATTGGCGGCGGCGGGCGACGTGGTCCTGGACATCCGCGCGATTGGCGACTTGAACGAGTACTCGGAGTATTTGAGGGTGGCACTCAACGGGGAATACGTCGGCTCCGCCTTTCGCTGGACGGGCCCCACGTGCCCGAGCTTGCCGGATACCGACCGACTCGTGATTCCGCAGGCGGAGTTTAACCGGCTTGTCGAGGATCACGGCCGCCTCCACCTCGACTTGAATCCAACCCAGGCGGTGGACAGCGGGTCGTGCAACGACGAGTTCGTCGACGTGAAAGTTCGGTATGACCTCCCGGGTGAGTCGGGCGACTGCAATTCCAACGATGTTCTCGACGTCTGCGAGATAGACGAATCCAGCGAGGCGTACGGAGGGCCGTTCTTTTGCCCGGCGAACTGCCTGAGCGATTGCAACCACAACGGCGTGCTCGATGTTTGCGAGATGACGCGTACGTTCGTGACCGTGTCCGAGATGCTCGGTCCGCTTGGCGAGGAGAACGCACTCGAGCTTCGTATCAAGCGACCGCCGCCTGCCGTCGGCGAGGTCATGCTGTATTTCGAGGCGGTGGGGAACCTGGAGGAGTCGCACCGATACGTTGCCATCGAAATCGATGATGAGCCCGTAGACGGCGTCTTCAACGGGCCATCCGCAATCAACTGCGTGCCGAGCCACGATTGGGCCCAAGTCCATCAAGACGATTTCAACTACTTTATCCGAGACGGTGAGTTGATCGTTCGGTTGGTTCCATCGCGTTATGTCAATCTGGACGAATGCGGGCCACCGACGTGGATCCGCGTGACGATCGAGTACGACGGCGTCGATCCGGACCGGGACTGTGATTTCAATAACGTGCTGGATGCATGTGAGCTCGACTCCGACGGCGACACGCGGATCGATGCGTGCGACAACTGTCCCTTCGAGCGCAACATCAAGCAGTTGGATGACGACGGCGACGGCGTGGGGGACGTCTGCGATAATTGCCGCGGGCTTCATAACCCGGACCAGGGAGACCAGGATCTCGATTCGGCAGGTGATTTGTGCGACAACTGCCCGGAAACCCCTAATGAAAACCAGACCAACAGTGATCAGGACACGCTCGGGGATTACTGCGACAATTGCCCCGGAATCAGCAACGAGGACCAATTCGACTCGGACGGCGACGGTGTCGGGGAACCGTGCGATAACTGCCCTGAGAATTGGAACGCGGACCAGTCGGACTCGGACGGCGACGGGGTTGGTGATGTGTGCGATGCGTGCCCCGGTTTCGACGACGGCCGGGACTGCAACGAGAACAGCTGGCCGGATGACTGCGAGCTGCGCGAGAATCCGGATCTGGACTGCAACGACAACGGCGAGATCGACGCGTGCGAGCCGCCGGGCGATTTTGACGGCGATGGCTCAGTTGACTCGCGGGACTACTACGAGTTCTTCGTTTGTTCTTTCATCCCATGGGCCCCGGCCAAAGGTTGCGAGAACCGCTGCCAGGCGGTGTTCGACGTGGATGATAGCGGCGGGATCAGCCTGCTGGATTACGGGGCCTTCCAGGTGGGTTTTGGGAGGTAAACCGTCAGGCCATCAGGACCGAGGTGCAAGTGTTTGGATCGGGGATTCTCATGAGAATGACAATGAGGTGGCGGCTGGTCCTTGCGATTGCTGCGATCTGCGGCTGCGCAGGAAACGTCGAAGCCCGAACGATCTACCATGTCGATCACGACGCGCCGCCCGGCGGCGACGGGTTGGGGTGGTCAAGCGCTTTCGACAGCCTGACGGATGCGATCGACGCGGCAATTGAAGGGGACGAGATTCGCGTGGCCGGCGGGGTTTATACGCCCGCTCGGCCGGGTGGGCGTCGCGATGTCAGTTTTAGAATTACCAAGCCCATAACGCTGCGCGGCGGATTTGCCGGCCTGTCGGAGCCGGACGGGGACAGGCAGGATTTCGAGCGTTTTGAAACCGTACTGAGTGGTGACCTGAACGGTGACGACGGCCCGGCCTGTGCGAACCGGGGTGATAATTCGTTCCAAATACTCGAGGTTGACCATTACGACCCCGTTGTGATTGAGGGATTCACGATCACCGGCGGACAGGCTGACGGTGACAAGGGGACACACGATACCGGCGCCGCTTTGATTGTTCACTGGCACAACGAGGTCGATGTTCGGTTTTGTCGTTTTCGCGGCAACTTCGCGATTGGGGCTGCCGCAATCAGCGCCGAACCCAGCGAAGTCCAACTCCGGGTGTCCAACTCGATCTTCTCAGGCAATCACGGCTCCAGCATCCTGGAAACGAAGGCCGAGACAGAGCTATTGGGCTGCGTCATTCAGGACAACCGGGGTACGGCGGTCAGAGCCTGGGGGTCGCCAGACGACGTTGTCATGGTCAATTGCACAATTGTCGCAAATGTCTCGGATGCGCCCCCCGCAGGACTATATGTGTACGGACGCCGGGTTCACGCGACCAACTGTATCGTCTGGGGCAATGTCAGCGAGCTCGGCGATGGATTGGAAAGCCAGGTTTCGGTCAGTCGCACGACCATGGATTATAGCTGCGTTCAGAATTGGTCGCCGCTGTTGCCCGGAATCGGTTCGTTCGGCGACGACCCGAGCTTCCTTCGGCTCGGAGGGCCGGACAATCCGAGCGATCTGCATCTTATGCCAAACTCGCCGTGTCTCGATACCGGGGACGCTTACGCGCTTCCGGACGATATTTTCACGGACCCGAACGGCGTGCCGCGGTTTATCGATCAGCCTTTTGTGTCCGACACGGGGCGCGGGGCGGTGAAGTACCTCGATCTTGGCGCGTTTGAAAACACGGCGGACTGCAACGGGAATGGACTGCTGGACGACCAAGAGATGCACGATGGCCACGTTACCGACTGCAACGACAACGGGTTGCCCGACACGTGTGAGGGCGACTGTAATGCCAATGGGACGTTCGACCCCTGCGACCTGGAGTACGACTGCAACGAGAACGCGGTCCCGGACGAATGCGACATCGCCAAGGGCACAAGCGTGGACTGCCAGCCGAACGGCGTGCCGGACGAGTGCGAATTGCTGTCGGGTGCCGCGTTGGACTGCAATGACAACGAAGTGCCCGACGAGTGCGAGCTGGCGCTGGATGACGAGCTCGATTGTAACTCGAACGGCGTGCTGGACGAATGCGAAGGCGGCTGCAACGACAATCGCTCGCCCGATGCCTGCGATATCGCCAGCGGTCGAAGCAACGACTGCAACGGCAACGGCATTCCCGACGAGTGCGAAACCGACTGCAACCGAAACGGCCTGGCTGACGTTTGCGACATCGAATCGGGGCTGAGCGCGGACGGGAACGGCGACGGAACGCCTGACGAGTGTGTGGTTTTGCACGTTGATGCGCGGGCTAAGGGCGTTGCCGACGGAAGCTCATGGAGCGATGCCTACGTCACGCTGTCAGAGGCAGTCGCGGCCGCGGCTACCGCCGAGCAGGAGTTCGTGGAGGTTCGCATTGCCCAGGGTAGCTACTCTGAAACGGTCGAACTTCCTCGCGGCATGGCGCTGCGGGGCGGATTCGCCGGGTTGGACGCGGCCGAACCGGATCGACGCCACCTGATCGAACATCCCACCGTTCTGGACGGCGACATCGCCGAGAACGACGTTCCCGTAGACTGCTGTTGGACTCATGGCACACCGGGCTGCCAGGATCCGATCTGTGAACAGCTTGTATGCGAGGAGGACCCTTCTTGCTGCACCGGTGAGTGGCACTACGGATGCACACTGGAGGCATGGGAGTTGTGCGCGAACATCTGCGGACTGCGTGACGATAATCTGCGTGAGCTGCTCACTGCAAGGTCGATCGACGACGAACTGATTCTCGATGGCTTAACGCTCACCGGGGCAAATCGGCAAGGTCTGTGGTGTTTCCGTTGCACATCGCTCAAGATTATCCGCTCCAGGTTCCTTAACAATGGAGTGGTCGACGAAGGCGGCGCCGTCCTTCTGGATTCGGAGGTGTCGATCAAGGACTGTTGGTTCGCCGACAATACGGGCCATCAAGGATCCGCTCTTTATGCCCATCGCGGCGCGATCCATCTTGAACAGACGGGTTTCCATCGTAATCGCAGCAGCGGGGGCGCGGTCGTCACCGAATACTCCTTGTTATTGGCACGCGGAGTGATTTTCCGTCATAACGCAGGGGGAGGCCTCAAGTCGCACCACAATCAGAGACTAATGGTCGTCGATTCCGTATTCGAACGGAACGCCATTAGCTGCGAGAGATACTACTATTGCCGCGGAGGCGGCGCGTACATCGAAGGTGCGCCTGCAGACTTCATCAATTGTCGGTTCATCGGCAACTCCGCAAATTCGGGCGGGGCCCTTGCGATCCGGGGGGCGGCGAGACTTCAGAACACAATCGTTGTCGGAAACAGGGCGAAGTCGAGGGCCGCCATCGAGCTGACGGACCATGGTCGCATCGAATTGGACTACTCGACGGTTCACGCAAACGTCGCGGAAGAAACGGTCGGCGGTATCGGTTGGGACGGACGCGGTTCCGGAGGCGTGGACATCAGGAACTCCGTTGTCTGGGGCAACCGCGACGCCGATGGAACGTTGCTGAGATCTCAGTTGGACGTTTCGCACATATTCTCGGTAGAGAACGCGTGCGTCCAGGGTGGGTCGTTGCTGCCGGTCGGTTCAAACGTGTTCGACGCGGATCCGGTGTTCGCGGACCCGCTGGGCGCCGACGGTCTCGCCGGGACGCGCGACGACGACCTGCGCCTGGTGCCTGAATCACCGTTGATCAATCAAGGCGACATCTTTGCCCTGGACATCGACTACCTGGATCTGGATGGCGACGGCGATACCAAGGAATTCATGCCGATCGACCTCGACGGAAATCCGCGTGTCGCTGGCTACTACCCGGACCCGGGGGCGCTCGAGTCGGTGCAGTCGTTCATCGTTCGCGAAGAACCGGCCGATGCTCCGGAAGGCGATCGGACGCAAATACGATTTCTGCTTGTGCGAGACCCGGGCCAGGAAATCGCAATCACCGGTGAAAAAGTCCACGGCGACGCCGACCTGCACACGAGTCGCAATCCCTTCACGATCAGGCGGGATTCCACCAATTACTTTCGCGAAGCGCTCGTGACCGTGGACGCTGATGAAGACGATGATTTCTTGAATGGCGAAGCTACTTTCCGGTTCTCGGCGCCCGGGTTAGTCCCTGTCTATGTGACCGTCCGTGAGGTGGATAATGATGCGCCTCCAAATGTTCTGCTGGTGGACGCCGCCGCGACCGGCACGGAGGGTGGTGTATCGTGGGAAAACGCGTTCACGGACCTGCAGCAGGCCATTGACCTGGCGCGCCGGTTCGAGGGCGTGGAGGAAATCTGGGTGGCCGAAGGCGTTTATCGACCCGATCAGCAACCCGGGGACCGTGAGGCGACCTTCCACGTGCCAGGAGGATTCGCGATCTACGGGGGATTCGCCGGTGGCGAAACGCAACGCGACCAGCGTGATCCGCAGATCTATCGCTCCGTTTTATCCGGCGACTTGCTGGGCGACGATGCCGAATACCAGCGCAATCGCGACGATAACGTCTATAGCGTCGTGACCGTCACCGATGACGATGTGCCGGCGATCATTGATGGCTTCACGATTAGCGGCGGAAACGCGATTCGCGAAGCGACCGACTTGGGGCGTGGCGGCGGAATCCACAACACGGGCAACCTTGTTCTGCGAAACAGCGTTGTCACCGGAAACATCGCTCGCCAGGAGGGTGGCGGAGCGTACGTCCGGCACGGCCGGCTTGATGCCGCTGATTGCGTGTTCCGCGCGAATGACGCACGCGACGGCGGTGGCATTCGTGTCTACTCACCGGGTGTCGTTACGGCTCGGCGCACCGCCTTTATGGGCAATCGCGCAAGTGAGGAAGGTGGCGGAATCATGGCCATCTTCAGCTTGGCGGAATTGGAACTTGTCAACTCCGTGTTTTTGGGGAATACGGCGGGCGTGGGAGGGGGGGCGGTTCGCGCGTGGTATGGCCAGGTCGCGGTGCTTAACTCGACGATCGCGTCCAATTTCGCGCCAGTCGGCGCTGGGATCTCCTTCACTTCAACCGGCGAGGCCGACGCCCCCGCCATCATCGGCAACTCGATCATTTGGGGCAACGAGCCATCCGGGATCTCCGTGCAAATCTCCGAGGTTAACTTCCACCATTCGTGCGTTCAGGGCTGGGACGGCAATCTGCCGGGCGTCGGCAGTACCGGGCTGGATCCCGGGTTTCGCGATCTTGTCGGGGCCGACGGGGTGGGCGGTACCGGCGACGAAGACCTTCGGCTGACGCCCGCGTCCCCGTGTGTGGATGCGGGGGACAACGGCCTCGTGCCCGATGACGCCGCCGGCGACTTCAACGGGTATCGCCGCTTTGTCGATGCCCCGCTTTCGCCCGATACCGGCGCGGGCGAGGCGCCCATCGTGGATATGGGCGCCTTCGAGCTGTTGCCCGGCGACGCCGTTGCCGACGGTTGGATCGATCTGGCCGACTACAGCGCGTGGGAAAAGTGCATGACCGGGCCGGGCGGCAGAGCGCTTCCAGCGGGCGGCGGTGAAGTCCAGAGCGGAGGTGAGCTCGTCGATCCGTGCGTGGACCTCGACGTCGACGGCGACGGAGACGTGGATCTGGTCGATTTCGGCGGCCAGCAGATCCTCTTCGGCCGGTGACAGCCTGTCCATTGGCCGGTGAGGCCCTTCTGTCTCGCCCGTTGAACGCCCCGAACAGAGCGATCACTTTGCGGCGGCTTGGCATCACGCTGCCGGGCGCTCAGCCGCGCGTGTCGCGGATCACGCTCGGGGCCATGATATCCAAATACCAGCCCCCGCGTCAGGCTATCCGCAGCACGGGTCCGCTCCTCCAACGGCATTGAGAATCTCGAAGATCTCCATGAGGTTCAGAACATCATCGCCGTCGCACGGGTGAATGTCCGCGTTGACTCTCGTGCACATGGGATCGGCCGGCGTTTGCTGGCCGATCAAGTCGAGCACGCAGTAAATGTCGAAGATGTTCACGGCGAAGTTGCGGTCGACGTCGCCGTAAGGCCTGATGGTGGGCAGGCACTCGCCGCCGCCGCAGTAACCCCAGGTGCAGATGTCGCCGGTGTCGCACGGGCCATCGTCCGGCTCGAGCAGGCACTGCGATGAGCAACAGTCTCCGTCAGCCGTATTGCCATCGTCGCACTCCTCGCCATTCTCGATAACCCAGTTGCCGCAGACCGCCATATTGTCCTCCTCCAGTCCCACGTCGTAGAATGTCGAGGGGCTGTGCTGGTTGGCGAACGACGTCGCGATCCAGTCCGCGCTACGCACCACCCGCGAAAGCCGCACCTCGTCCATCGAACCGTCGAAGTAATTGGTCGAGTTGAACGCCCCGATATGCACCTCGGTGCTCGTGTCGCCGGCCAGCTTCCCCGTTGTCGTCGCACCAACCTGGGACCCGTTGATGTAGAACCTGACCTGGCTAACCGCGTTATCGACTGAGATCGCCACGTGTTGCCATACGTCCGCCGTCACGGGCGCTCCGGACGTGACCACACGACTGACATCACTGTAGAAGTTGAGCCGGCCGGTGTTGGCCTCCAGGTAGAACTGGTACGGGTGACCGGCCCCCTTGATCAGCATGTTCCAGTACGGCGACCCCGGCAGCGTGTCCGGATGAATCCACGCTTCGAACGTGACCGCGTCCACGAGTGCAAGGCTGGATTCGTGGGGGACCGTGATCCTGCCGCTGAATCCGTCAAATTCGACCCCGCCGCCGATCTGAGCGGTGGCGCCTTGGGTTACGCCGCCGGACACGGCGCTGCTGTCATTGGCGTTCACCGTGCTGTCGAAATGCGTCCCGCTCGACTCCTCCATGTGGTGCACCATTTTATAAAACGCGTCCCAGACGCCTGCGGGGTTCTCCTGGTTCGCTGCCGCGGCGTTGCCGTAGTAGAGATACAACACGGTGTCCGAACTACCGGAGAGCAGAGGTAGACGCACCCAGGCTCGCAGATCGTCGGCGCTGAAATGTTCGATCTCGTGGTCCAACCGGTCGCCGAGGTAGTCCGTGAAGACCAGGTCCTCGCCGTTCGGCTGCGCCTTGCCCAGATCAGCATCGTCCCGCGAGATCAGAACCGGGAAGTCCGTCAGATCGGCCGGCACGTTCGACGCCGGTATCAGGATCTCCTTGCGATACGGCCAATCATCGTTCCACCAGGCCCCCGGAGGCAGTACGGTCACCACGATCGGCTCGCTGATGGAGTTGCTCGACGTGTCGTAGGCGCTGATCGTCAGCGGGTACGTGCCCGCTGCCAGTGGGGCTGCATCCTGGATGAGGCCCGTGTCCGCATTGATCGTGAAATTGTCCGTATCGTCAATGTCGTAGTAATCGACGGCTAGGTTGTCCGACGCAGAGACCTGGTAGCTGAACGATGTGCCCAGCGCGATGGTCTGGTCGCTCGGGACCACGTCCCAGGTCGGCGGCTCGGTGTCCGGCGCCAGAGTAAGAGTCCTGGGTTCGCCCCAGCCTTCGCGCCCACTGCTGTCTTCGGCGCGGCAATTCCACGTGTAGGTCCCACCGTCCATCAATACCGTCCATGTCGCGCTCTGCAAGGGGCCACCCAGCGGTGCCGTGTCAAACAGCGCGAAGTTCTCATTGTTGCCGTCGGTCATGTACAGATCGAGTTGAACAAGGTCTCCCTCGGTGTCCGTGGCGCTGCACCCGAAGTCGATTTCAACCGGATGCGTGAGGCTCCAGTATCCGTCATCGGGCATGTCCAGCGTCACGCGGGGGTTGCCGAGATCGAGCGGGTGGTTCGCGAACCAGTCGAAGATCTCCTGTTCGCGGCCATAGACCAGCCACGGCGGGTTGTGCGGCGCTCCCTCCACCTCGATGTACTCGACCGTGTAGCCCAGGCTGTTGAGACTGTCGTACAGATCTCGGGCGAGTTGAACGTTGATCTGGGCGTCGGCGGTGCCGTGGATGATCCAGACCGGCGTGTTCCTGTAGTGGTACTCGTTGCCCAGGGCGCTTTCGTCGGCGTAGATTTCCGGAACCTCTGTCGGCGTGCCGCCGAAGGCGTTCTCCAAAGACGCTTTGTAGAGGTTCGTTTCGTTGTAGAAGCGCGTGAAGTCACTTACTCCATGGATCACCGCGATGCTGGCCACCACGTTCTCGTTGAACCGGGCGTATTGCAGACTCCCGGTGCCGCCCATGCTGCGACCGTGGAAATGAATGTGGTTCGGGTCGATGGTGAACTCGGCCTGCAGGAGCCCGATGATGTCGGTGATGTCGGACCGGCCGATGTGGTTGTACCAGATGTGGTAGCCGTTGATGACGCGCCCCGCAGGGGCGGCCAGCAACCAGCCGTTGTCCTGATAAAGCTGGACCAGGGCGGGGAATTCAACGAACACCGCGCCTTCGTTCTGGCCGTAGCCATGAAGGTAGAAGACCAGCGGCGCGGGCGAGTTTTCGTCGAAATTGTCCGGCATCGAAAGTCGGTAGGTCTGCGTGCTTCCGTCGTAGCTGGAGGTGTAGGTGCGGTTGCCCCGGATCAGTTCGAGGAGCGTGATCGTCCGTGTCTCGCTCGTATCCGTGTCGACGCCGTCGGTGCAGGAGATCCACCAGGCGTAGAGACCGCTGGGCAGGAGCGTGTCAGCCGTGATCGTCGTGGAGACGCCGCTCTGCACGGCGGGATCCGCACCGTACGCCGTCGGGCTGCCGCCGCTTGGCTCCAGCCAAAGCGTGCATTCTATCAGCGGCTCGGTGGCATGCGTCGCCGTGAACGTGAAGTCGGGCAGGTTGTCGTAGGTACTCCTGAAATCGACCGGAGATTCCAGGGTGATCGTGGTCGGCTCTTGCGCGGGAGTGCTGATCACCAAGGACCCCACGGTCGCTGTTCGGCGGGGCTTCAGGCTGTCCCTTGAAGCACCGTCGTGCGTTGCGCCCATTTGCCGTGGGTTATCTCCTTCGCCCCGCACCGATTCCTCGGGAATCTGCGCAGCGACTTGCGCCGCCAGCGCTGACACGATCGCCAGGGACGCCACGCGCATCATACGCCCAGACTGCCGCTTTTTTCTCTGTGCCGTTTGGAAAATCACTTCCTCTCCCTTCCTGGTGACGTCGAGAAACTGATGAAACACCCCGCCTCCACTATTCCTCTTACGAAATCTACACACCAACATACAAGTGCGCAGCCATGAGGTAGGGTAACTGACCCAATTCCGGAACGGTCGGTCCGGAGCCAATTCGTTAAGGCACGCCTAAGAGCCACTCGGGCTTCGCTGGGTCCAATCCGTTCAACAGGTGCGTTGGAGCATTGCTCTGGCAGATGCAGCCGACACCCCCTTCAGCGTTCCTTTGCGATGCGGCACGTCGCGCACCTCCAGTCAGGGCGACGCCGGAACGTCAACGCCGTATCCAACCATCGTGCCCGGGTCGTGGGTCCCCAAGGCATCAAGCTCGATGTTCGCCCAGTCGTCAAAGTCAAGGAGCACGTCGCAAGTCTGGTCGTAACAAACTCCACCGTCGTCGCCGCATGACGCGGTCGAACCGGCGACGCAATTGACGTTCGCGGACACCGACGAGGAGAGACCGTTGCCGTCCCAGTTGATGGCCACATCGCCGCAGACGCCGGCGAATTCGTCCAGGTTGTTCTCATTCAACGGAGCAAGCGTTCCATCGGAGAATCCCAGAGCGCCGTCCCCGATCGCATCGCAGTTAACGTCCCGGCCGTCGAGCTGATAGCGGGAGTTCATGACCGAGTTGTAGTTGGGTTTGAAATCTCGATCTTCGTCACCGCCGGCCCGCAAGCCGAGGTTATAACCCAGCATTCGCATGAAAGTTCCGGCCATGTTCTGCTCGGACACGGCGTCGTGGAGCGTTACCATGAGGTCATCCCCCACCAGCTCAGCAACACCCGACGCCGGGTTGTTTTCGTCATCGTGCCGATGCGTGAAGATCGCATAATGAAAAAGGCCACGGCGGTTCTGGGCAAAGAACGTGGATTTGAAGCTGTTGAAGCCGCCATCGAAGGTAATGAACTCCCATTCTCCCGCGATTTGCTCGCCGCCCGTGAATAATCCACCCTGCCCATAGTCCACGTGAAGCGTGATTCCGGTGGTTCCGTCCGGATTCACTACCGGCGCATTGGCGAAAGCCGTTTGCACTGCAGCGATGGCGGAGGGAATCGGCTCGTGCGAAACCGCGCCAAGCATGGTCCAGTCGATCTCGACGAAAATGTCCATTCGCAACGGGTTGGCGCCCATGGCAGGCAGGTCAACATCCGCACTTCCGTACACTTCCTCGCCGTCGCTGATCCCATCTCCGTCCGTGTCCGGGTTTGTGGGATCGGTCCCGGTCTCACAGGGCAGTTGCACCACCCCCGAGTTCGTCTCGTGAATATCCAGAATCCCGTCACCGTCGCTGTCGCCGCAGTTCGTATCAAGACCGTAGTAGATGCCGCCGACATCTGTGCATTCGGAAGACGGATCCGAGTTGATACCGAAGCAAGGGTCGGTGTCGGTGCAGCAGACCCCCAGACCGAAGTCGCTGCAGCACGGGTCGGCGCCGCCGATGGCGTTGAGTACGCCGAAAATGTCAAAAAGGCTCAGAACGTCGTCGCCTTCGCAGGGAACGATGTCCGCGTTGCGCTTGACGCAGTCCGGATCCGATGGTGTGGTTCCGCCGATCAATTCCAGAACGCAGAAGACGTCGAAGAGATTAAGGGTGAAGTTGCGATCGATGTCACCGTACGGTCGGATGCTGTACAAACAGTCGCCTGCGTTGCAAAGCTCCCAAGTGCACACGTTGCCGTCGTCGCAGTCCGCGTTCGTCACGCACTGTTCGAGACAGACATCGTTGATCTCGTCGCAAATCGGCGTCGGTTCCACGCATGGTTCAACGCCGGGAAGGCAGCCGAACTCCGGGTCGCAGGTTTCGAAACCGTTGCAGAAGGCTCCGTCGTCGCAAAGGAGGTCGTTGGGAGTATTCGTGCAGGACGGCGGATTCTCGATACATACGTCGTTGGTGCAGGGGACTCCGTCATCGCAGGGATCGGCGTCGGTGACACAGATGTTATCCACGCATATTTCGGCGCCGTCGCAGAACACCATGTCCGGGCAATCCTCATCAACGATGCACTCGACACACGCGTCGTTCTCTTCATCGCAGGCCGGGAGCGGGTCGGTACAGGGATTGATGCCTCCGCCACAACCGCCCTCAAAACAGGCCTCCCCGACAGTGCAGAACAAGCCGTCGTCGCACGCGCTGGACTCCGGATCATTGCCCAGGCAGTCGTCCGCCACTTCGTCGCAGGACTCCTGGCAGTCATCGTCACCGTCCGGACCCGGACATGGGTCGCCGGTGCTGCCCCCGCAGAACCCGGCACTGCACGTTTCCGCGCCATTGCAGAACAGCCCATCGTTGCAGGCGCTGTCCTCGGGATCGTTCGCCAGGCAGTTGTCGGCTGTCTCGTCGCAGGACTCCTGGCAGTCATCGTCGCCGTCCGGACCCGGACATGGGTCGCCGGTGCTGCCCCCGCAGGCCCCGGCGCTGCACGTTTCCGTGCCGTTGCAGAACAGCGCGTCGTCGCAGGCGCTGCCGTCGGGATCGTTCGCCAGGCAGTCATCCGCTGCCTCGTCGCACGACTCCTGGCAGTCATCATCGCCGTCCGGACCCGGACACGGGTTCCCGCTGCTACTGCCGCAGACTCCGCTGCTGCACGTTTCCGTCCCATTGCAGAACAGCGCGTCGAAGCACTGACTGCCGTCGGGATCGTTCGCCAGGCAATTGTCCGCCGCCTCGTCGCACGATTCCTGACAGTTGTTATCACCGTCCGGACCCGGACACGGGTCCCCGGTACTGCCGCCGCAGACCCCGGCACTGCACGTCTCCGTGCCACTGCAGAACAACCCGTCGTCGCAGGCGCTGCCGTCGGGATCATCCGCCAGACAATTGTCCGCTGCCTCGTCGCAGGATTCCTGGCAGTCGTCGTCGCCGTCCGGCCCCGGACATGGGTCCCCGCTGCTGCCCCCGCAGACCCCGCTGCTGCACGTTTCTGTACCGTTGCAGAACAAGCCGTCATCGCACGGCGAACCCAGCGGCTCAAACTGGCACGTTGCTGAGCAACAGTCTCCGCCGACCGTGTTCCCGTCGTCGCAATCCTCACCGGGATCGACCGTCGAGTTACCGCACATCCCACCGGTCTCCTCCGATCCCACGGTGTAGAACGACGACGGGTCGTTCTGGTTGTTGTACGCAGCCGAGATCCACTCCGCGCTGCGTACCGTCTGCGAAATCCGAATCTCGTCCATCGAGCCGTCGAAGTAGTTGGTCGTGTTGAACGAGCCGATCTGCATGTCGGCGCTGCTACTACTGCCAAAGTTCGCCGACTTTGCCGCGACCTGTACGCCATCGATGTAAAACTTGATCTGGCCCGCGAATCCGTCCACCGTCACCGCTGCGTGTTGCCATGCACCCACCGTCAGCGCCGTGTCGGAACTCACGCCTGGCGAATTGTTGCTGAAGAAGTTCAGGTAGCCGTCGCCATTTCCCGACACGTAGAACTGGTATGTAAAATTAGGGTTGGCCCCCTTGATCAGCAGGTTCCAATACGCCCCGCCGGGCAGGGCGTCGGGCTTGATCCACGCCTCGTATGTGATGACGTCCGTGATGTCCAGGCTGGGCAGTAGCGGCCCGCCACCATCAGGATCGTGAGCCACTGTAATCTTTCCGTTGGTAAAGTCAACCCCACCATCGATCTTGCCGAGACCGGCCCCTTGGGTCACGCCACCCGAAACGGTGCCGTCGTTTGCGTTCACCGTGCTGTCCAGGTGCGGGGCGGAAACCTCCTCGAAATGGTGAATCATCTTGTAGAACGTGTCCCACACGGCCGTGGGGTCTTGCTCGCTGCTCAACACCCCGGCGTTGCCGTAGTAGAGGTACAACTCCGTGTCCGGGCTGGATGACGACAGCAGCGGCACGCGCACCCATGCGTGAAGGGTGCCTGTGGTTTGGTCGAAGGACTCGATCTCGTGATCATACTGCACATCGTGCGTGTCGTTGGTGAACACCAGGTCCCAGCCGTCCGCGCGAGCCTTTGTCAGGTCGATGTCGGTCATTGAGATCAGCACGGGGAAGTCGATCAGGTCCGCATCCACCTGGGTATGGTCGATCGTGATCGACTTGCGGTAATCCCAGTCATCGTTCCACCAGGTTCCGGACTGAGCCTGCGCGAGCCCGGCCAAGCTGAGCACCAGCGTCAAACCGACCACCGAGGCCCGAGACCAGTGTTTTGCTTTGGTTCTGTGCATTCCGCTCCTCCTTATCGATGAACGCCCGAAGACGTCTCGTTCACGTTCGATATGGAACTTCCGTCGTTGCCACTTTGCGCCCGATCCCTGCCGAGACTGACACCGCTGCAGCACGGATCGTCCCCGCCGATGGCGGCGAGGACAGCAAAGATGTCGAGAATGCTCACGACACCGTTCCCGGCGCAGGGTTCGATGTCGGCAGTGCTCCGAACGCAGTTCGGATCATCAGGTGTCTCTCCTCCGATCAAATCAAGGAGGCAGAACACGTCGAACAGGTTGAGAGTCACGTTACGGTCGACGTCGCCGTAAGGTCTGATGCTGTAGGCACACTCGCCGCCCTGACAGGTGCCCCAGGTACAGACGTTGCCGTCATCGCAGTCGTCATTTGTGAAGCACTCGGCCAGACAGACGTCGTTGACCTCGTCGCAAACAGGCGTCGGTTCGGTGCATGGCTCGGCGCCCGTTTGGCAACCGGACAGGGCGTTGCAGGTTTCGGGACCGTTACAGAAGAGACCGTCATCGCAATTCGCATCATTGGCCGCGTTCGTGCAGGTGTTTGTGGCCTCATTGCACGAGTCGTCGGTGCATGCGACGCCGTCGTCGCAGGGGTCGCCGTCGGTTTCGCACGTGCCATTCACACACTGCTCTGCCCCGTCGCAGAACACGCCGTCCTCACAATGCTCGTTGATCAGGCACTCGACACATTGATCCGACTGCTCATCGCAGTGCGGCAATTCGGGATTGGTACAGGGATCGGTTCCCCCCTGACAGCTCCCCGACAGGCAGATTTGCCCGACCGTGCAGAACTGGCCGTCCTCGCAAGGAGTCGCGTCGGGTTCGAGGTTGTCCAGGCACGCACCCGCCCCGTCACAGGTGTCCGGATGATCGCAGGGGGCGTCGGTCTGATCTCCGCACGGCGACCCGAGCAACTCATACAGGCACAGGGACGAACAACAGTCCCCGTCCGCCGTGTTCCCGTCGTCGCAGTCCTCGCCGAAGTCGACGATCGAGTTACCGCACACCGCCAGGTTGTTCTCCTCCGATCCCACATCGTAAAACGTCGATGGACTCCACTGGTTGTTGTACTCCGTCAAAACCCACCCCGGAGAGTGGACCCGCTCCGCGAATCGAACCTCGTCGATCCGACCGTCGAGCGTGAAATCTGGGGACTGAAACGTATCCGTGCCGATGCGGAAAATGCCTGGTGACACAACCGGCGTGGCCGGCAGACCCGTGTCCTGTGTCAGGCCCACCGGTTGCCCATCCACATACATGCGTGCCTGGGGGCTCGCGTCAAAGTCAAACGTGAAAACCGCGTAGTACCACTGGCCCGCCTCAATCGCCGCATTGGTCGTCACCACCGGTACCTTGTGGCTGACGTAGAGCTCCGCCGTCGTCGCGGGATCGGCGTCCTTCAACGTCCACAGGATGATCCGGTTGGTGTTGTTCGCGGCCAGTTCGAACAGGCAATTCCAGTCGCCGCGAGGGTCGGGATAGGCGAGAGTGTTCGCGTTGAACCACAGGCTGTAGGTGTACACGTTGCCCACAGGGAAGCTGGACCCTTCAACGTATTGCTCCGGGGTCTGGAAAGCGTCGGCACCATCCGTCAGGCCGGCGTCGTTCTGGTTCGGTCCACCGAAGGGCTCACCATCGCGCGCGTTGATCGTGCTGTCGAAGTGCGTTCCGCTCGTCTCGGACAGGTGATGAACCATGTCGTACGCCGCACCCCAAACGCCGGTCGCGTTCTCCTGGTTCGGCGCACTTACGTTGCCGTAGTACATGAACAGCGGGGTGTCCACGTCGGCAGGCAGCAGCGGAATCCGGACCCAGGCCACCAGGTCTCCCGCACTATAATACTCCAATTCGTGGTCGAGTTGCACGCCGAGGTAGTCCGTGAACACGATGTCGTCACCGTTCGCTTGTGCTTGAGCGCCGAGATCCGAGTCTGTCAGCGAGACGAGCAACGGGAAGTCGATCAGTTCCTCCGCTACCTGCGTGTGGTCGATCGTGATCGACTTTCGGTAGTGCCAGTCATGGTTCCACCATCCGCCCGGCGCGGTTTCGGTCGAAAAGGTAAAGACCGCGTTCGTCGTTCCACCGCTACCGGCCGGGTCGCTCGCATCCACATACCACGTGTAAGTTGTGTCATAAGCCAGACCGCTCACCGCAAGGACGTACTCCCCATCCGAAACGCCGGTGGCGCCGTCAGAGCCGATGTCCGGCGACGTCCACACCGAGTAATCCATCAGGTCGCCTTCGTTGTCCGTCAGCGTGAAGCGCAGTTCTGACAGCGACACACTCACGTCCGCCGCGCCGTCCGACGGCAACGGATTCGATACAACCGGCTCACCCCCGAAAGTTTCCTCGAGCCCTACGCTGTAGAACGACGTTGGATCGTTCTGGTTGGCGTACGACGACGCGATCCAGTCCGCGCTGCGTACAGCCCGCGAGAGCCGAATCTCGTCCATCATGCCGTCGAAGTAGTTGTTTGCGTTGAATGCGCCGATCTGCACATCGGAACCGTCGTCGGTGTCCAGATTCCCCAGCTGCGTCGTACCGACTTGCGAGCCATTGATATAGAACTTGACCTCGTCCAAGTCGTCGTGCACCGAAATCGCCACGTGCTGCCATACTCCCGCTGTCACCGGGGTCCCGGAAGTGACCACGCCGCTGAAATCGCTGTAGAAGTTGAGCCTGCCGGTGTTGGCCTCCAGGTAGAACTGGTACGGGAAACCGGATCCCTTGACCAGCAGATTCCAGTAGGGCGTTGTGGGCAGCGCGTCCGGATTGATCCACGCTTCAAACGTGACCACGTCTGTGATTGCCAGACTGGTGCTGTGGGAGACTGTGATCTTTCCGGTCGATCCGTCGAACTCGACCCCGCCGTTAATCTGGCCTGTAAGTCCCTGACTCACGCTTCCGGAGACGGCGCCATCGTTCGTGTTGAGTGTGCTGTCCAGGTGTGGAGGGGCGGACTCCTCTAAGTGGTGAACCAGCTTATATGTAACATCCCAGACAGACGCGGGGTTCTCATGAGTGGTCAGCACCCCGGCGTTGCCGTAATAGAGGTAGACGGCCGTGTCTGTGTCCCAAGTCAGCACGGGGATGCGTACCCACGCCCGTAGGGCGCCTGAACTTTGCGCGAAATGCTCGATCTCGTGATCCAACTGAACGCCGGCGTCGTCCGTGAACACCAGGTCCCAGCCGTCGGCTCGCGCCTTGGTTAGCTCGGCATCGTCCAGCGAGATCAATACCGGGAAATCGCTCAGGTCGATTGTGGTCGGGGGGCTTGAGGCCGGTATGGTTATCTTCTTGCGGTAATCCCAGTCAGGATCCCACCATGACCCGGCTTGAGCCTGCGCCAACCCGACCATGTAGAGCACCAGCATCAGACCCGCGATCGAGGTCCGAGACCAAAGGTTCGCCGTCGTCTCCTTCATTGCATTCCTCCCCTGCGGTGTGCGTCCTGCTTGCGGAGGCCGAACCTCGTGTTGCAGAGCCCGCCGTTGAATCGATTTGCCGAGTTCGAACGTGAACAGCACCGACAGCGAGCTTGCGAAGGGGTGAGGCCCGAATCGCCGCTGAACGCTCCCCGCGCTAGGCCTTGTGAACTCCGGCCTACAGTCGCTCCCGCGCTTGGAATACTGCATCGGTATCGTCCCACCAAAGAAACAACAACGCCGGTCCGTGGGTCTCTCCGCGCTGCTTCAGATGCCCCGGCACCCGAAAACGAGCGCTTGACGACCAGAAGGCCGCCGCATACCACCCACGCATCAACCACGGCGACGATCTGTTCAACAAACCGGCAACCGGGGTGCGAACGCTCGGAACTTTGGGAAACCAGCCTGAGTCCAAGTTTAACCGGTTAAATAAGCCCCCTTTTCGCGGCACCGCTCATCGGCGTGTCGGAACGCCGTCGAAAGCGTTAACTTACGCGCGCAGGCAGGCTGGCAGCGTCGCCCTCCGTTTTCACTTTAACTTTATAACTTATCGAGAATCCCTTTCCGGTTCAAGGGTTAAATACCCTAGATTTTGTTATTACAGCTAAACTGGAAACAGCGCGCTATACCAGCCTCATGACTCGAGATTAAACAGTCCAGCTTCTATTCGGGCGCCCAGGATTTATGAGCTCTCGACAAGAGGAACGCAAGGCGCGTCAAGCTGGCGCGATGGGAGAACAGCAGGAGTTTAGGCCAAATATAACTTGGTTTGCCGAATGTTCGGTCGCGCTCGCGGCCGACCGATCTCGTCGGCGGAAGACAGCAACCGTTAAAACCGGTACCGTTGCGCGCCCGACCTGGGCCAAGTTTCACAGTCCGTACTCCGCTTGCCTTTGCCCCGACGCATTGGCCAGGGCGTGAGGAGATGGACACCCAGCACGAGTCGTCCGCAGCGGCTCTCACCGTGCGTCATGATTGCGGCCATCACGGCTAACCCTGTTGTGCGCTGATTACCTACTTTCCATGCGACGGCACGAAGCGGTTCGCGTGAGGCGCTGGGCCGGTTGGCTGACATTCGTACGATCCTGGAGAGGCGCTCGACAGCATCGTGGAGTTACCCGGTCAGCCGGAGCATGAACGCACACGAGATGACGCCCATACTGATGACCAGCGCCATGGCAAGGACCCGGCGGTGTCGAAACCAGTAGAGACGAACCAACTGCTCCAAGTACTCAAACTGCTGCGCAAGACGAAGTTTGCTATGACCGGACGAGCGTGCTGCAAACCTGAAGGGGATCTCGGTTAAATGTTTGCAGCGAGCTTTAACGGCGAGTTCCAGGCCGATCTTGAAGCCGGTCGGGCGGAGTTTCTCTGCTCGCCGCCAAGTCTCCCGGTCGAGGGCGAAGAAGCCGCTCATCGGATCGCGCAAAGGAACCAGCGGGCGGGCCAGCAGGGTGGCCACGCGGCTGGCGAGTCGGCGGTGCCAGGGCCAGCGCTCGGCGATCCGGCCGCCCGGGGTGTAGCGGGAGCCGAAGGCCATGTCGGCACGGCCCTCGATGACGGGTTGCGCCAGGTCGGGGATGAGCTCCGGCGGGTGCTGGAGGTCGGCGTCCATCACAACGAATACGTCGCCGCGGGCGAGTTCGAACCCGCGGAGGACGGCCGACGAGAGGCCTCGCCGATCGGTTCGGACTTCGACGCGGACTGGAAACTCACTCGATAGCCAGCCGACAGTCTCAACGGTTCCGTCCCTCGAATCATCGTCTACCAGGATCATCTCGGCCGGAATCCCGGCTTGGCGCACCGCTTCGAACGTGCGGCGCACGAGCGGTTCGATATTAGGCACCTCCCGAAACGTCGGGACCACAATCGAGACGGTCGCACCCGCGGGGGACATGCCCGGTATCATAAGCGGCCACGGTGGCAGAATCCCGCCTCCTTCGTGGCCGGCATGCACCGCGTCGGCGCGTCGTCAAAGCGTTCATTGACAACGACCAGCCGGCGGCTAATAGTGCCTTCAAGGCTTGATCCACCGAATTGTCACGAACGAACGTCCGCTATGACACTCCTTGCCAGAATCGGGCTCGGCACGCATGAGGCAGTCGCCCTGTTCGGGCGGTTCTGGCGATTTGCCGGCCGGACGCTCACGTCTATACCGGGCGCGGCCGTCCGTCGGCGCGACTGGTCGCTGCTCATGCCGCAATTCTACGAGGTCGGCTTTCGCACCGTCCCGGTGATGGTGGTGACGGGCGTCTTCGTGGGGCTGGTGCTGGCCGCCCAGGCGGTCGAGCAACTTCGTGCCGCCGGGCTCGAGGAGCGGATGGGCGTCCTGGTCAACCTGGCGTTGATCAAGGAACTCGGGCCGGTGCTTGCCGGGGTGATGCTGGCCGGTCGGGTCGGCGGGGCGTTGACGGCGGAGCTGGGCACGATGAACGTGACCGAGCAGATCGACGCTCTTCGCGTGATGGGCACCGATCCGATCCGGCACCTGGTCGTGCCGCGCTTCGTCGCATGCGTGCTGCTGGCACCGGTCTTGACCCTCTACTGTAATCTGATGGGGGCACTGGGGGGATGGTTCATGGCGGTGGTGCTCGAATCGGTCCCGAGCGAGCCGTACGCCTACTATACCGCGGACGCGGTGGAAACCTGGGATCTGTTCGTCGGACTCGTGAAGGCGGTGGTTTTCGGCGGCGCCATAGGACTGATTTCGTGCTACATGGGGTTTCACTGCCGGGCGGGCGCCGAAGGCGTCGGCCGGGCGTGCACGGTCGCCTTCGTCTCCAGCTTCATCGTCATCCTGGTCACCGATTTCTACCTGACACGCATGATGCAGGACGTGTACAACTCGGTCTGGGGTTTCAAGCCTCTTCTTTGAGGGGGTGGTGTCTGTGCAGGCCGCGGCCAACTCCAACTCCGGCGACACAGACAACACTCTGATCGAATTGCGCAATGTGTACAAAAGTTTCGGGGACCTTCGCGTTCTGGAAGGCATCAACCTGCGACTGCGCCGCGGCGAGACGACGGTGGTGATCGGGGCGTCGGGAACGGGCAAGAGCGTGCTGCTGAAGCACATCGTGGGCCTGCTCCGTCCTGACCGCGGTGAGGTGCTGTTTGAAGGGCGGCGAATCGACAACCTGTCCGAGAAGAAGCTCGCGGATCTTCGGAAATACTTCGGCTTCCTGTTTCAGCTCAACGCCCTGTTCGACTCGATGACGGCGGGCGAGAACGTGGCATTTCCGATCCTCGAGCAGACGGACAAGGCACGTTCGGAGATCGACCGGATCGTCGAGGAGAAGTTGCACATGGTGGGCCTGAGCGGGATTCAGCAACGCATGCCCGCCCAGCTTTCCGGCGGACAAAAGAAACGCGTTGCGCTGGCGCGGGCGCTGGCGCTGGACCCCGGAGTGATCCTTTACGATGAGCCGACCACCGGCCTGGACCCCATCCGCGCGGACGTGATCAATTCGCTGATCCGGAAGATGCAGCGTGAGCTGCACGTGACCGGAATCGTCGTGACGCACGACATGGCGAGCGTGTACAAGGTGGCCGACCGGGTCATCATGCTTTACGGTGGCAGGTTCATATTCGACGGAACCTGCGAGGAAATCCGTGCGTGCGACGACCCACGGGTCCGCCGGTTCATTGAAGGTCACGCCGTGGCTGAGGACCTGGCCGGCGTCGAAGAGAGGGAATAACCGTGAGCGATCTGCGACGTAACACGCTGATCGGATTGTTCATGATCGTCGGACTGGTCGCGCTGGCGTCGCTGATGTCGTCGTTCGGCGAGCTCCCCGCGTTTCTCGGCGGGCGAACCTACGATGTGAAAATCGTGGTGAAAGAGCTGACTGGGATCGGCGAGGGAGCGCAGGTCTACCTGAGCGGAGTGCAGATCGGGCGCGTCAAAGAGATTCAGTTCAAGGATCTGGATCACCTGGACGCGGGCGTCCAGATCATCGCAGCGATCGACGAGGAATACCGGATTCCGAACACGGCCGCGGCTATCGTTCAGCCCGCCGGGCTGGGACTCGGGCGAGGCTACGTGACGATCGACGTGGTGGAGGGCGAGGAGGCTCCGCCGCTGGCGCCGGGCGAGGAGATCGTCGGAATCATGGGGGGGTACTTCGACGGGATCATTCCGGACACCCTGTTGGCGACGTTGGAGACGACCATCGCCCAATTCGGCGGATTCATGGAGGAGCTCACACCCGTTGCACAGGATATGCACGATCTGCTCGACAAGCACACAATCGAACAGGTGGACGACCCGGCGGACGAGGCCCGCAGGGTGACGGCCAATCTTTACACGGTCGTGCAGCGCTTCGACACAACGCTGAAGACCTTCAACGAAACGTTTGGTGATCCCGAGGTTCGCCAGGGTATTCTCGACATGTTCGAGAACCTGCGGCAGATGAGCGCGGACGGCCGGGAGGCTTTGGCCAACATCAGCGAGACGACCGCCGAACTGCAGTCGAGCCTCCAGCGCATCGCAACGAAAATCGAAGGTGGGATCGACGATGCCAGCCGGCATATGGACGAGATTGCCACCGATTTGCAGCCCGTGCTGCTCCATTCGGCCGAGTTGGCCGCCTCGCTCAGTCGAATCGCCCGCGCCATCGAGCAGGAAGAGGGCACGGCCGGGCTGTTTGTGCACGACCCGCGGCTCTACGAGTCACTTCTTCTGACGTCCCAGCGTATGACCGAACTGGTTGACACCATTCAGCGGCTGGCGGCGCGATTCGAGATGGAAGGGGAAATCCGCCTGAACGTCCCGGTCGGCCCGCTGCGACACCGGCACACGATCGAACTGCCCGAATCAGGGATGGACACGCCGCCGTAGTCGCCAGTGGTAAATCTCTTCGACGCAGAAGATGGGAGCAAACAGGCCGTACAGCACCCACGGCACCCACGACGGCATCAGCCACTCGCCCCGCTCGGCCAGCACGGCTGTCGCTTCGAAGTACAGCACCATCGCTCCCGATAAGACCAGCCAGCTCCATCTCCTTCGCACCGATGAAGCCAACACGAGCCACGTAACGTACCAGAAGTGCACCACCGGCATGAACAGAATCAGTGCCGAAAACGATCCGAGCAGGCAGCCGTCAAACGAACGGCATCGCCAAGCCAGGTAAACAGCCGTTACGCCGATCACCATTGCACCAACGAAACGCGCGCTGAACGAGCCGAGCAGGATTGACAGCACGCCGTTGCCCAGCCCCAATACGTCGGTGCCGCCGCCAAATCTCGTGAGACTCTCAAACAACGATCGGCTGGCGTCGATATACGGCAGGTATCCCAACACAATGACGGCAACGCACAGCAACGCGGCCCGGCGGTGTCGCACGATGAGCCAGGGGAGCAGGAGCACCGGCACGAGCTTCGCCAGTATCGCGAGAGCCAACAGGACAGCGGCCGACCAGATCCGCCGATCAGCGACGCAGATGCCCACGGCGGCGAGCAGGGCCAGCATGAGGCTGTCCAGGTGACCTTCGATCGCGAAGGCGGTCAGCGTCAACGGGCACAGAGCGTACACGAACGCCCAGTGCGCCGGCTTGCCCAGTCGTGTCAGCCAGGCTCCCAACAACGCGATGGTCAGGATATCCACCAGCACGAACGCGACCTTGAAGGTCCACAGGCTAGGATGCACGAACGCCAGAAGGCGGAATGTCATTTGGGCAAGCGGGGGGTAGATCGCGGGGTAATCGGGATGGTTCACGCCTCCCCAGTCGGCGTCGCGTAAGTCGACGAGTTCGTCCGCGTCCGGAGCAAGGGCGTAGGGATTGTACCCGGCCAGTTGAATACGCCCCTCCCACAGGTAGCGGTAGAGGTCGTCGCTGGGCGTCGTGTGCAGCAGCACCGCCCGCAACAGAATGCAGCCGGCAAACCAGATCCACCATCCTCCCTGGACCTGACCACGCCACAGTTGCCAGACGAGTAGGGCGTATCCAACAAACCCGATGAGGTAAGCCCACTGGAAGAGATGAACGTTCCGGCCGATTCCGACCTGCCAGGCAACGACGCCCACAAAGACGAACAACATCAGCCAGCCGACACGCGTGATCCCGCCTGACCACTTCCCCGTCGAGCGTTGTGCCTGGCCGGCTTTCATGTGCGATGCACCGGCGATCGGTCGGGTCAAACGTGAGACGTCTGAACCGATCCTCCGGCCGGGACGGAGGACGGCAGCGCCGCGGGCTCTGCAGGCGTACGGGGCTGCTCGGCAAGGCGTATGGGCCTTGACAACCAGCCGATCGTAAGAAATCCGGCGCCGTACAGGAGCATGAAGACGCTCACGACCCACTTGGTAAAGACGAGGTAGTAAGCCAGGGCGAACAGCGTCCAGGCGCCCAGGACCAGTTCGAGCGCCCAAAGATGAGATTGAAGCGGCTTGTAGCTTCCACGGCGTTTGCTCTTGCGCTGCGTTCCCGACTTCGGCGTGCGTACGAATTCACCCCCGCGCAGCTTCAATCCCCGAAAGACAGCCAGCGCATTGTTCAGGCACATGCCGCACCCCAGCACCATCATCTGCGGGACGATCGGCACGCCGGACAACCCGCCTCCCAGGACGTACCGTGCGTAGCCGTAAGTGGTCGCCGGCGCCACCGCGGAGACGAAGACAATTGCCCACATCGCCCAGAGCCAATCGCCCACCCGATCGCCTTCGAGCGTGATGAAGAGCATCGGCCTGGCCAGCAGGGCGAGAATCAGCATCCACACCGAAACGGTGTAGTGCGTGAGGTGGAGCGTGGCCTCGAGCTTCTGCGCCAGCCGCAAAGGAGAGCGCCAGATTCTCGGCAAGAGCTTGACGGCGACCTGGATCGAGCCGGTTGCCCAACGGCGCTGCTGACTCTTGAAAGCGTTGATATGGGCGGGCAATTCGGCGGGCGCGGCCAGGTCGAAACAATAGTCCATGCGCCACCCGGCCAACTGGGCCCGGTAGGAGAGGTCGAGGTCCTCGGTCAGCGTGTCGCCCGCCCATCCCCCGACACTCGAATCCTCGATCGCCGCCTTCCGCCAGACGCCGGCCGTTCCATTGAAATTCATCAGCAGGCCGTTCCACGCCCGAGCACCCTGCTCGATTGCGAAATGGCCGTCGATTCCCATCGCCTGGGCCTGCGTGAGCCAGGATTCGTTCTCGTTCAGGTGACCCCAGCGCCCTTGCAGGCAGGCCAGGTCCGATGAGACCTCAAGAAGAGGAATGGCGCGACGCAGAAAGTCCGATGGCGGCACGAAGTCGGCGTCGAACACCGCGACGTATTCGCCACGGGCTTGCTGCACGCCCTTGGCCAGTGCACCGGCCTTGTAGCCCGTGCGATCGCGACGCCGGAGCACCTTGACGTCCAAACCTTGAGCTCGGAGGTCAGCCGCGACGGAGTCAATCTGCGGTCCAGAGTCATCGTCGCTGTCATCGAGAACCTGGACCTCGTGTTTTCCGCAGGGGTAATCCATGGCCGCCGCGGCACGAATGATCCGCTCAGCGACGTCCACCTCGTTGTAGAGTGGTATCTGCGTAGTGACGACGGGCCAGCGCTCGTCGGGCACCGACCGTCGGAACGTTGCGACCGTTTCCCGTTGGGCGGCGCGCACCTGCCGGCCGCGCCGGCGGAAAAGCCAGACGAGCACGTACAGGTGCAGTCCGTAGATCGCCAGGGCCCCGGTGGCGATCAGAAAGAAGGTCAGCACGACCCAATCGAGAAACTCGTTATCCATTGCCGCGACCGGGTGTTAAATTCCAATAAAAAGTGATCTACGGAAGCGATTGTCTGACCGCCTCGCAATTCAACCAGGCGCCTCGTTCCAATGTAAAGGGCGAGAAACTCGGAACTCGTTCAACATGAGGCTTGGCATCGGGCTCGGCGAATCCGCCCGCGTCACAGTTGAACAGCTCAGAGTATCACGCTCACATAAACCCGTCCCCGGCGGCCCGTCGGTCGGATTGCGTCATCAGCGTCCGGTCCGGCATCCACCGCGCCAGAATTGCCGAAATTGATGCCCTTCTCAAACTCGCCGAGCAAAACCCGCCGCCGACAAGGAAATTCAGCTTCCCGAAGAATCCCGGTCCCGGCCTCGTCGAGCCGTCCGCTTTGGCGCACAGGGGACTCTAGTCATCCCTCGTGCGCTCGTCAACCGGCCGCGGCTGGCGGAAGTCCATCTATAACAACCGCGTTATACGTTTTGCCCGAGCATGCCAAAGTCACATTTGAACTCACCAGCTTGACCGAGACCCAGGCTGACACACCGCAGCACCGGCGACCTTTGTCAGCATTTGTTGCGGTCCGCAACGCCTGCCGTCAGCGTCTTGACCGCCTGGCCGTCCGGTAACTGCACGGTAGCCCGGACAGGCCAATTCCGGATATGGGTGATTCGCAGGATAACCGCAAGTATTCACGATCGGAGTAAGCCGGGTGCGGCGTTTCGTCACATCGGTCGCGTGGAGGCGATGATATCGTACCTTTCACTGTGGATTCGGTGGATGTTCGCGTTACGGGGTCGTTTGATTGGTGCGAGCGCGGACGGAACCGTTACAACGCCGGTCGGCATCCGCGCCGGTTCGGGTATTGCCGGCGGGATAGGTGCGCCGCCCGGCGCGAAAGGGGGAAGCGGCATTATGAGTACCACCCTCCCGCCAACGCGGACTGAGCTGCGCATCGGCGACACGGCCTCCTTCGCCAAACAGATCACCGAGCGCGACGTTTTCGAATTCGCTTTTGCTTCCGGCGACTTCAATCCGCTTCACTTTGACGAGGAATACGCCCGGCGAACGGTCTTCGGGCGGCGGATCGCGCACGGCATTCTCACCGCCGGCGTGATTTCGAGCGTTCTCGGTCGGGAGTTGCCGGGGGTCGGCACGATCTTCCTGGAACTGTGCATCCGGTTCATCAAGCCCGTCTACCTCGGCGATACCATAACGGCGCACGCGACGGTCTCGGAATTCATCAATCCCAAGCGCGTCCGCCTCGTGGTCTCGTGCGTCAACCAGGACGGTTACGACGTGGCCGTCGGCAGCGCCATCGTGGTCCCTCCAAAAAACACCAGGCTGATCGACGGCAACGGCCGCCTTTAGCGGGTGCGTGGCAGAATCGGCAGGCAGCAGCAATTGTCGCATGAAGGGAGGGCGAGGTTCCCGCCGAGCCGCAATCGCTACAAACCTCAAGGCTCGCCCCTCCTGAGGTCCCTGCCAAACGGTCACAGACCCGCACGGGATGCGAGACCGTTCAGGCGGGTTGATCGCGGAAATAGCGGAACGTACCATGCAGTTTGCGCGAGATAGAGGTGGCAGGCGATGTCCCGTTCCGTTGACGAGCAGTTGGACATTCTCGCTCGCGGTTGCGAGCACATTTACTCCCTGGAGGAGCTGCGCCACAAGGTCGCCCAGTCCCACATGACGCACCGCCCCCTCCGCGTGAAGCTCGGCATGGACCCCACCGCGCCCGACCTCACCCTTGGCCACACCGTGGTTCTCCGCAAAATGCGCGATTTCCAGGACCTCGGACACAAGGCGGTCCTGATCATCGGCGATTACACGGCCCGCATCGGCGATCCCACCGGCCGATCCAAGACCCGCCCGATCCTGAGCGACCACGAGGTCGACGTCAACGCGAAAACCTACCTCGAGCAGGCCGGCAAAGTGCTGGACCTGTCGCCCGAGAGGCTCGAAATCCGCCGCAACAGCGAGTGGCTGGCGCCGCTGACGTTCGCCGACATCATCCGCCTCGCCGCCCAGATCACCGTGGCCCGCATGCTCGAGCGCGACACGTTCGCCAGGCGGCACAAGGCCGGCATCGAGGTGTACCTGCACGAGATGTTCTATCCCCTCATGCAGGCGTACGATAGCGTGATGATCGAGGCCGACGTCGAGCTGGGTGGAACGGACCAGACATTCAACAACCTCTGCGGCCGCGACTTCCAGAAAAACGCCGGCCAGCACCCCCAGGTCGTCGTGATCATGCCGCTCCTGATCGGCACCGATGGCCACGAGAAAATGAGCAAGTCGCTGGGCAACTACATCGGCGTCTGCGAGCCGCCGTCGGAGATGTTCGGCAAGCTGATGAGCATCCCGGACGGCTTAATGAGCAACTACTTCGAGCTGCTGACGCGCAGGCCGGAGGTCGAGGTCCGCCAGTTGCTCGATGCCGGCCGGACGCATCCCCGAGACGCCAAGATCGCTTTAGTAAAAGATATCATCACGCAATACCACAGCGCCGAAGCCGCCGAGGCCGCCGCCGAGGAATTCTTCCGCATCCACGGCGCGGGCAAGGCGGGCCTGCCCGACGAGATGCCCGAGCTCGCCGTGCCCAACCCCGTACTCGCGGCCGAGCTGGTCGTGCTGGCCGGTTTCGCAACCTCCAAAAGCGAGGCCCGCCGCCTCATCAACGAAAAAGGCGTCCGCCTCGACGGCGAACCATTAGCCGACCCCCAGGCCCAATTAGCCATCAACCCCGGCGCAGTCCTGCAAAGAGGCAAGAGAAAGTTCCTCCGCCTGACCACCGACCATTGAAAACGTAGCAAAATGGCCAAGCGCATCAGAGCCGGGAGCGCAAGCGACCGGACGCAGAAGCCCCATTCCATGCGAAGCAAGGGGTGGGCGACGGACTTTCATGCCGCCAAGCCGGGCGCCCCATCCTTCGCAAAGCGAAGCGCGGCGGACGGACATAAACGCCGCCAGGGCCACCACCGTAGGGCGCACCTCGATGCACCTGATGGAATGCGCAAAGCAAAAGATGGGGCCACAATTCGAGCACCAACGACCGTCGAACCACCAAAGCCCCACAACACAACACGCCGCCCCAGCACCCTCCGGCTGATCCGCCTGAGGCGGAACGCCTGACGGCTGATGGCTAGCGACTGAAGGCTTTCTTCTTCCCTCCTCCAACTCCGCTTCGGACTCCGCGCGATTCGCAGGCGTCTGGCCATGCCAGCATGCTGTCGCCCGGCAGCGCCGCCGTTAATAAGTAAGCCTGTCGGCCGCGGACTCGATCTGCCGGCGAAACTCCGGCGTAGCCTCAAACTGGACGATCTCGGTCGATGCCATCAGTTTTATTGTCCGTGTGCACAACCGTGCGGCCAAGTTCGTGCCGTCCAACTGACAGTTTACACATGGGAGGCCGTGCACGCCCGCGTGATCTGCAATCACAGCAGGGCGACGAATTCGTCGACCGTCATGCCCGCAGCGCGGATCAGCGCTCGAAGTGTGCCCGGTGCGAGCTCGCGGTGCTGGGGGACCGATAAACTCACGTTGCGGCCGGGTTTGAGCATCACGGCGTGACTGCCACGCTGGCGATCCTGGGTCCACCCAACTTTTTCAAACGCGCGCACGGCTTTCGCGCCGGAAATGGCCGGTAGCTGAGCCATCAGACTGTGACTTCGATCTCGCGGGTGGCCACGGTGAGGGGCATTCCGTTGGCGGCCCGTGCTTCCAGGCACGCCTCGATGGCCTCGCGAATGTTGGCCAGCGCCTCCGGCTCGGTCTTGCCCTGCGAGACGCAGCCCGGAATCGCGGGACACTCGGCGACGATCATCCCGGTCTCATCACGGTCGAGATTGACGATGAACTTCATGGATCACAAGCCTCCGTGCAATCCTACGCCGGGGGGAGGACTTGGTCGAGCACCTTCTCGAAGGCGGCCTAGGCGTCGTGATTCTCGAACAGGGGCAGGCGGGCAACCTGCCGGTTGGGGCGCCGGGGCGGGCGGGGGGTGGAATCGGGGTGGGGGCGCCTGACTGTGCGACTCTGCCGAGACGGCTCGCCGTAGGGGGGCGGGGCGGTTGACGCTTCGGGGTCCATGCTCCCCACCCCAGGGTGCGGATTTGTGGTATAATACTAGTGCGTGGTCACACCTGAGTTTGCGGGTGTGCCACTGCTCTTGGGCATTGGGCAAGGGGCACAAAAATCGGCACAGCCACTGCTTGAAAGCAGTGGCACACCGCGCGCCGCCCGTAGTTTCAGGTGTGACGGAGCACTAGGGTGCTCTGGTGGTCGGATCGGCCGGCTCGAGCTGCACGGAACGATTGGATTGAACAATAGCTGAGCGGCACATGTCATCCGTGAACATCAACGATGAGCTTCGGGAATTCGCCGAGCGGGAGGCGGCTCGTCGCGGCTACTCCGGGGCGAGCGAGTACGTGGAGCGACTGATTGCCAAAGCCAGGGCCGAACAGTCCGACAGCGGGGCCTCGCAGGATTCCGAGTCCGTGAACGAGGTATTGGCTGAACTTGACGGGCTTCGTGTCGGGAACCGGCTCGACGGTCTTTCGATCCGCGAGTTGGTTGTGGAGGGCCGCAGGCTTTGACATTCATCCTCGACGCCTCCGTGGCCCTGAACTGGTTCTTTGAGGATGAGAGCGAAGCTTACGCGGAGTCGGTCAAGCGCAGTTTCACATCAAACACCGCGGTGGTGCCCTTTCTTTGGAATGTCGAGATTGCGAATGGGCTGCTCGTCGTGGAGCGGCGCGGGCGCATCATGCCGGAAAAAGTGGACGACGCGGCGGATCTGCTCGCGCGCCTTCCCATTACCGCGGTCATCGCAGAACCAACCGTCAGCGCGCTGGTCACCCTTGCGCGTCGTTACACGCTCAGCGCGTACGGCGCGCTGTACGTCCAGCTTGCACTCGAGCGGGCGCTGCCGCTGGCGACGCTCGATGAAAAGCTCGAGGCAGCCCGCCGCGAGGCCGGCATCGATCGCTACACGCCGACGACTTGAGTTCGCGATTCGCAGCGCGGACGGGGTCGAGGCGACAATCTACTGTCGCGGGATAGGTCTAGTTTTTGCGCCGGAGGTCTCGTTGCAGGTCGACGACGCGGCCATTCTCGGCTACGTGAATCGGCAGGCCTTCTCGTTTGCGACGCTCGACCTCGCGGTCGATGGCTTCGGTGAGGCCGTCGGCCATGTCGCGAAGTCGCCCTTCGACAAGAGCGGGGTCTACGCTAGGCCCAAAACAAGCGTACCATAATGCCTTGTTGAGCGGTGCCCGGGGGTGC
>CAZNPL010000049.1:0-44010 GCA_964574815.1 uncultured Phycisphaeraceae bacterium | reverse complement strand
TGGGATGACGGCGGTTTCCTGTCACAATCAGACCCCCGCTACGTCGGAAGGATGAAAACAATCCGAAACCTCGCCACTGGAAGGGCGATCCCGCGTTGATTTGCTCGCCTCAATCGCCTTGAAACCCGGACAAAACGCGCCAGTGGCGGCCCCTCTCATTGCAGTCTAGCACCACGGAAATCCCCGTAAAGGATAGTCGCTTGCGCCTCGGTTGCCCTGCATCGTTTGTGCAATTGAGCAGCCGCGGTGCGGGGACTTTTTACTCTTGGACCGCACCATGCGAATCCTGTGGCCGCCACCCGATCAGGTTTTGCGGCTGGCTGGAACGCAACCTGCACGTTATGGTAGCCGGGAATTCGGGCTGGTTCCCGGGCTGAAACAAGTACGAGTTTAAGTCAATGCCGAGATTCGGTACCCACATAAGAGCTTTGGGATCACTGTGGTTCGCGGCCGTCCTGCTCATGTTGGGCCTCGTGGCAATGGCTTGTGCCACCGTGTTCGAGTCAATGCACGGCACCGAGCGGGCCCTCCACGAGTTCTATCAGTCCCGCTGGTTCGAGGCGCTCTTGTGGCTTTTGGGCGTCAACGTCCTGATGGCTATGGTGGTGCGCTTCCCGTTCTCCCGGCGGCAGATCGGATTCGTTGTGACGCATGGTGCGATCCTGGTCACCCTGATCGGGGCGCTGGTGACCAAGCACAGGGGCATCAACGACGGGCGGGTGGGGATTCCCGAGGGACAGACGGTTTCCTCGTTCACGATTCCCCAGCCGGTCCTCATCGTCGCCTCGCGCCTGGATGGCAGCCGGGCCAGCATCGAACTGCCCGAGCGCGTCTTCGGGGGCTTCGAGATCGTCGAGAACCCGCCGGCCCCGACGCTCGAGTTCGGCCCGCTGACCGCAAACGTCGAGTGGTATCTGCCGGACGGTCAGTGGTCGCGCCGGGTGGTCAACGACAACCCGGAACCGCAGTTGGCGTTGTCGGTGTCGCTTTCCTTCGACGGGCATGCGCATCCGACCTGGGTCTTCGCCGGCGAGACGGTCCGCCTGGACGGAACGAACGTGAAGCTGTCCGCCGTTGAGAGCCCTGCGGAACTCGAGGGGGCGCTCGAAAAACGTGCTTCTCAAGCCGACATCGAGTTGATCGCCGGGCCGGGCGACAAACTTCGAGTACGCCGAGCCGACGCAGCCGACAATGCCGAGATCCGCCCCATAGAAGTCGGGGAGCCGATTGTCCTGGAGCCGTCGGAACGGCGTTTCACCGTCACACAGCGCTACGAGCATGCGCGTGTGGCGCGGGCCTTTACTCCCGTCGAGCCGATTCGCGAGACGCGCGACCCAGGTATTTACGTAAAGCTGACGGCCGGGGAGGAGATGCACACGCTGTGGCTGTCGAAGTTCCGCCCGACGAGTCTGACGGTGGCCGGCGTGCCGTACGAACTGGTCTTCGGGCACAAGACCCTGCCGCTGGGGTTCGAGGTGCGGCTGGATCGCTTTCGCATAGGACATTACCCCGGCACCCGCCGGCCTCGTTCGTTCGAAAGCACGATCACCATCATCGACTCGCGGCGCGGCGGCGAGCAGACGCGCGTGGTCAGCATGAACCACCCGGTCGAATACGGTGGATGGACGTTCTATCAATCGAGCTATCAGGAGCGGCCTCGCGTCGCGACCATTCTCAGCGTGGCAAACGATCCCGGGCAGCCGATCGTTTTTGCCGGCTATGTCCTGCTGACCGTGGGCATGCTCTGGGTGCTCGTGCAGCGGATATCACTGCATCGCATGAATCAGCGGTCCGGTCACGCGATACCGAACCGGGATGCGACGGCGGTCGAATTGACCGCGCCGACGATGCCCGGCCAGCACGACGGGGACAATCGCTCCCAGGGCACTCGACGGCGCGAGAGAGAGCCGGCTGAGCCGAGCCGCGCTCCTCGATCCGCCCCTTGGACCTAAGGAGAGAATCGGCCCATGACGCATTGCATGTTCATCCTCGTGGCCACCGTCCTGGCGGCGCCGCAGAATCCGGCCGAGGGCTCCGCCGCGGCGCACCTGCCGGAAACGCTCGATCTGAGCGTCGTTCGCGGGATCATCACGCAACACGACGGCCGCTGGCCGCCCTTGGACAGCGTGGCGCGCGATCTCGTTCGCGAGGTCACCGGGACGGCCGGGTATCAAGGTCACGATTCCGTTCTGTGGCTGCTGGCGTGGACGTTCGATCCGCAAAAGTGGATGCGGCAGCCGCTGATCCCGATCGGCAACGCCGAACTGCGCGAGGCCCTCGAACTGCCCCAGGCTCGTACCGTGTTTTCGTACGCTGAACTGATCAGCCACGCGCGCCTGCGAGAACTCTTTAACCAGTTAGCGCACAGAGAAAGCGGCAAAAAGCCCGATCCGTTGGAGTCGAAAGTCGAAGCGATCAGTGCTCAGCTTTTCGAAATTCAGCGAATCTTCGAGGGGCGCTCCATCCGGCTGATCCCGAATGCCCAAGACGCTTCGGCCGCCTGGAAGCCGATCGGTGAGGGCGCCACAGCCGCCGCATCGGAGACGGCGAACGTCGTTGCCGCCTGGGACGAACTGGGGGCAGCCTTCCTGGCGGACGATGCGGAGCGCTTCACGGCTGCAGCGCAGTTGCTTCGAACGCGGCTGAACGCCCTGCCGGCCGCGCACCGCCCTTCCCCCGAACTGATCGCAACCGAACTGCGGTACAATCGGCTTCAGCCGTTTCGAACCGCCTGGATCGTGATGGTGCTGGCCGCCATCCTGGCCGCCGCGGCGATGGGCGTTCGGCGTCGCTGGTTCGACGGGGTGGTGCTTATCGGCCTGCTGGCCGGGTTCGGGGTATTGACGTACGGCCTGTCGCTCCGCTGGACGATCGCGGGGCGTATCCCGGCCTCGAACATGTTCGAGTCGCTCTTGTTCTTGAGCTGGGGCATGGGGGCCTTTGCGATCGTATCGATGTTGATTTTCCATCAACGGCTCATCCCGCTGACGGCCGCGTTCATGGGGGCGGTCTCGTTGATGCTTGCGGACCTCCTGCCGATGGACCCGACTGTGCGACCCATCCCGCCGGTCTTGAGGGACACGATCTGGATGTCCATCCACGTACCCGTCATCATGGTCTCTTACTCGGTCCTGGCTCTCGGCGTGCTGATCGCGCACGTGCAGCTCGCCACGATGGCCGCGGTGCCCGGCAAGCGTCGTCTCATTCATACCATCGACCAGCTTCACTACTGGTACATTCACGTCGGTTCGATCCTGCTCTTCGTCGGAGTCGTAACCGGCAGCATGTGGGCGGCGTATTCCTGGGGGCGGTATTGGGGCTGGGATCCCAAGGAGGTGTGGTCGCTCGTCGCGCTGCTCGCTTATCTGACAATCCTCCACGTGCGGATCGATTACGAGCGCGTTCCGCGTTGGGCGTATCTGGTGGGGCTGATCGGCGGCATCGCCGTCTTCGCGCTCATCGTTCCGAAGCTTGCTCCCCTCACCTCGGGCAAGATTGTCGGGCTTGTCGGGGCCGCGGTCGGGACCGTCGTGTTCGTCATGTCACGAGGCCGGTTCGGAACGGCGCTCAAGAGCGTGGTCGCCTTCTGGCTCATCATCATGACCTACGTGGGCGTGAACTACGTCCTGGGCATCGGATTGCATAGCTACGGCTTCGGCACCGGCGCCGTCGTGCGGTACATGTTCCTGCTGGGCACGATCGACCTGGCCTTCATAGCGCTCTGTGCACTGCTGTACTATGGTCGCCTGACTTTCGGCCCGGAGAGGAAAGAGCAACCGCTCGAAGCGGCCGTCGCGTGATCCCCTGACCGTAGCGTCGCCGCTTGTGGGCGGGCACAAGTCGCTCCTCGCCCCCGTGCGAACGCCCGACTTGCCACGGGCAAGATGCCGTCGGTAGGCTACGCTGCATGACAGTCGAAACACATGAAATTCAGGTGTCGACGCGCGGAAACAGCCAGGTTCTGGACCTGACCGACGAAGTGGCACGCTGCATCGGAAACGGCAGCATTCGTGCGGGGACCGTGACGGTGTTCGTCGTCGGATCCACGGGCGGCATCACCACGACCGAGTTCGAGCCGGGGCTGGTCAACCACGACCTCAAGGCCTTCTTCGAGAAGATCGCGCCGGAGGACGGCGTCTATCGTCATGAGGAGACCTGGCACGACGACAACGGCCACTCGCACGTCCGGGCCTCAATGCTCGGCCCGAGCTTGACCGTCCCCCTGGTTGACGGACGGCTCACGCTCGGCACGTGGCAGCAGATCGTGCTCCTCGATTTCGACACCCGGGCCCGAGACCGGCGGATCGTCGTGCAGGTCATGGGCGAGTAGTGCCTGTCCCGGTACCGCCGACGGGCACTGGCGCGTACCACTGCCGACTTGTACGCCAGTGCTGTCGAACGGCTTCGCCGACGGGAAATACAGTGGAGATAATAAAAATCCGCCCCTGACGTTGGCACGTTTTGACCGGCCGGCCGCTCTGATAGGATAGGAGGGTAGCGTACGGCGAGTTGCCTCACCGGGGGATGCTGAACGGACGGCAACCCGGCGCCGGACCGCATCGGGGACTCACCGACCGGGTGCGCGACAGAATCGGCGGGCAGCAGCGGTTGCCGCATTAAGGGCGGGCGAGGCTCCTGCCGAGCCGCAATCGATACAAACCACAAACCTCACGGTTCGCCGGGAAGCTCGCCCTCCCAGAGGCCCCGCCCAAACTGTCACGGGCCACCGACCGACCCTGGGGTTGCGGCACTTGACGGGGCCGGACATAGCGTTATCTTGCTGGATTCCGCGTGTGGACTGGAACTGAAGGGCAAGCAAAGGCGGCCAGACGGATGCCGACAGGAACGCGACGTACGACAGTAGCCAAACCGGACGAGGTCCGGCGGGCGTGGCATCACGTCGATGCCGACGGGATGGTGCTGGGCCGACTGGCCAGCAGGATCGCCCAAGTTCTTATGGGCAAGCACAAGCCGACCTACACACCGCACGTGGACACGGGTGACTTCGTCGTTGTGACCAACGTCGACAAGATCTCCGTGACCGGAAACAAGCTCGACCACAAGTCGTACGCCCGGTATTCGTATTATCCCGGCGGCTACAAGGAAACGCCGATGCGCGAAATGTTCGCCAAGCATCCCGAGCGCGTGCTGCACACAGCCGTCCGGCGGATGCTGCCGAAGAACGCGCTCGGGCGGCACATGCTTCGAAAGCTCAAGTGCTACCGTGGCGACGCGCATCCGCACGCCGCCCAGCAACCGACGGAATGGAAGTTCTAAGCCCGATCCCCTTGGAGAAGCTCGTTCGTGACTGAGGAACAAAGGACGCCCGAGGCCGGCAGCGAAAAGCCGGCGGAATCGACCGAAACGACCCCCACAGAGCCGAGCGCAACCGAATCCGCCGCACCGCCGGCCGAGTCTGCCACCGCGACGGCCGAGCCCGGCGCTGCGACGACCACCGAGATGCCCTCGCCCGAGTTCGAGCCGCCGACGCCCAAGTCGGAACCTCAATACGGTTACTGGTGGGGCACCGGCCGGCGAAAGACCTCCGTGGCGCGCGTGCGAATCAGAGAGGGTGAGGGCAAGTTCGTCGTCAACAAGAAGGATGTGAACGACTTCTTCAGCCGTAGCCGGGATCAGAGCGACTGCGTGGCGCCGCTCGAGGCCACCGCTTCGCGAAAGCACATCGACGTCTTCGTCAACGTGCGCGGCGGCGGCACAACCGGCCAGGCCGGCGCGATCATGCTGGGCGTTGCGCGGGCATTGTGCCGATTCAACCCCGAGTACACGCAGACCCTGCGCGACGGCAATTTCCTGACCCGCGACAGCCGCGAAGTCGAACGCAAGAAATACGGCCAGCGAGGCGCCCGCCGCCGCTTCCAGTTCTCGAAGCGGTAAGGCGAACGGCCAGCTCTACCGCCGGACTTCATCAGCTGGCGATTGCGCACCGTGCGCCGGATGTCAACGGCGGTCCCAAACGAGCATTCGCGGAACCGCGACTCAACGGCGCACAACTGCCCTCTCCGGACAGCGGCGAAGCCCGCATTCCACCAGTAAAGCACCCCGCGACAGGAATTCGGGAAAATACGCCGCAGAGGACTCGAACCTCTAACCTTCGGTTCCGTAGACCGATGCTCTATCCAATTGAGCTAGCGGCGCTTCGGCTCGACTTTGGCCGCCTATAGCTGAGGCCGACCGTCGCGCACTTTGAGTATACTTACGCTCGGCCGGTCGTCCAGCTCGCTCCGCTGGTCGGGGGCTTCGCGCCTTCGCTCGTCCAATTCGCGACGGGGTGAATCGGCGGGGCGGAGGGCTAATCGGGGTACTCCAGCCTCAACGCCGTGTCGATGTCATTCACCCGAAAGACGCCCAGCGACCGCTCGTTGCCCGACAACGCCGTCACGTAGGCGTACTCGATGTTCACCCCCGCGTTGGCCATCGTCCGCGCGATCTCAGCGAACGAACCCAGGCAGTTGGGCATCTCCAGGCATATCACGCGGGCCACCATGAACGGGCTGCCCGCGTCCTTCAGGACCTGCTCGGCGCGATGCACGTCGTCCACGATCATTCGCACCGTGCCGATGTCCACTGTATCGACGATCGCCATCCCCCGGACACTCAACCCGGCATCGCTCAACCGGCGGCCCAATTCGGCCACGGAGCCGGGCCGATTGCGCAAAAACACCGAAATCTGTGTCTCCTCGGTCGCCTTCACTGTCCTCGCGATCCTAAGCCTGTGCCGACATTGAACCTACCTATTCGGACACTCAGCCGCAAGCCCGCAACTCCGCCCGCCGCCGGAATGATGCTCCGCGGGGAGTGCACCACGCTTGCAGCGGCAGTCAATCCTGGCGACACCAGCGGCCTTTGTCGGACGTTCTCGGCGGGGCTATCATTAACGGAATCAGCCGGCAACGCCGTCGGCACCGGCAGGAGTCGGATCGTGTCTGAGTTTGACCTGATAAGCGAGTATCAGCCCAAGGGCGACCAGCCCGCGGCCATCGAGAAGCTCGTCCGCGGCCTGAATGCGGGGCGAAGGTACCAGTGCCTGCTGGGCGTGACCGGTTCGGGCAAGACCTTCACGATCGCCCACATGATCGCCCGCCAGGAACGCCCCGTCCTCGTCATCTCGCACAACAAGACGCTCGCCGCCCAGCTCTACGAGGAATTCCACGACTTGTTCCCCAACAACGCCGTCGAGTACTTCGTCAGCTATTACGACTACTACCAGCCCGAGGCCTACATCCCCCAGCGGGACATCTACATCGAGAAGGACGCCTCCCGCAACGACGACCTCGACCGCCTCCGCCTCAGCGCCACCAGCTCCCTCGTCTCCCGACGCGACGTGATCATCGTGGCCAGCGTGTCGTGCATCTTCGGCCTCGGCTCGCCGGAAGACTACAAGGCCAGCACCGTCACGGCCCACGTGGGCGACACCATCGATCGCGACGAACTGCTCAAACGCTTCGTCGATCTCCAGTACACGCGGAATGACCTTGATTTCGGTCGCGGCAAGTTCCGCGTCCGCGGCGACGTCGTCGAGATCCGGCCGGCCTACGAGGAATTCGGCTACCGCATCGAGATGTTCGGGGACGAGATCGAGAAGATCGAAATGATCAACCCGCTGACCGGCGAGCGGCTCGCCGAGGAGCAGCGGATGTACCTTTACCCGGCCGTCCACTACGTCATGCCCGAGGAGCGGGTCGAGCAGGCCACGGCATCCATTCTCGCGGAGTTGGAGCAGCGGGTGATGGAGCTGCGGCGGCACGGCAAGCTGCTCGAGGCCCAACGCCTCACGGCCCGGACGAAATACGACGTCGAGATGCTCCGAGAGGTGGGCTACTGCTCGGGCATCGAGAACTACTCGCGACACCTGAACGGCACGCCGCCGGGCGCCCGGCCCTACACGCTGATCGACTACTTCGGCGACGATTTCCTGCTGATCCTGGACGAGTCGCACGCCACCGTGCCGCAGATCCGCGCGATGTTCGCCGGCGATCGCAGCCGTAAAGAGGTCCTCGTCGAGCACGGGTTCCGGCTGCCCTCCTGCCTGGACAACCGGCCCCTGCGATTCGAGGAGTTCGAGTCCATGTGGCGCCAGGTCGTGTTCATGTCGGCCACGCCCGGGCCGTATGAACTCGAAAAGTGCGGCGGCGAAATCGTCGAGCAGATCGTTCGCCCGACCGGCCTGGTGGACCCGGTGATTCACGTGCAGCCTGCCCGCGGACAGGTGCCGGACCTGCTGGAGCGCGTCTCGGCCAGAGCGGCCGCCGGAGAGCGCGTGCTGGTCACGACGCTGACCAAGCGGCTGGCCGAGGACCTGTCGCGATACGTGCAGGACGAGGGGCTGCGATGCAAATATCTGCACAGCGAGATCGACACGCTGGAGCGCGTGACCATTCTCAACGATCTGCGCGCCGGCGCGTTCGACGTGCTGGTCGGCGTCAACCTGCTCCGCGAGGGGCTGGACTTGCCGGAGGTTTCGCTGGTGTGCATTCTCGACGCCGATAAGGAAGGTTTCCTTCGGAGTGAGACGTCGCTGGTCCAGACGATCGGCCGCACCGCCCGACACGTCAACGCCGAGGTCATTCTGTACGCGGATAAAGTGACGCCGAGCATGAAGCGAGCCATCGACGAGACCGAGCGCCGGCGGGCGGTGCAACTCGACTACAACGCCGAACACGGCATCACGCCGGAGTCGATCCGAAAGGCGATCCGGACCGGGCTTGCGTCTGAACTGTCCGCGCGGCAGACGGCGAAGCATGCCATGAAGGTCTCAGAGGAACAGTACGACCGAACCGAGCTGATGGCCATGATCGAAAGAGAGATGCTGGCCGCGGCCGACGAGCTGGATTTCGAGCGGGCCGCGAAGCTGCACGCAAAGCTGAAGGCGCTCCAGGATGCGCCGGAACTGGTGTCCGTGTCGGACGTAGGGTTCGACGAACCGGATCGGAATAAAAAGCGTTCCCGTTCGGGCAGAAAGAGCCCGAAATCCACGCGGCGGTCGCGTCGCTGAGAGGACCATCTCGTGGGCGATATTGAAGCCGATGCCCTGAAAGCGCAAGCGAGCAAGCTGGCCGAAATCGCCCGTGACGAGGACCTGGGCGCCGGGGATGTGACCGGCACGCTGCTGGATGTCGGCATGGCCGCCGCCGAATTCAACCTGATTGCCCGGGAGCCGTGCGTGCTTGCCGGCCAGGCCGTCGCGGCCGAAATCCTGCGTGTTTACAACGAGAACCTCGTGATCGAGTGGGGCGACAGCGCGGTCGACGGGACGCGATTCGACGATTACCCCGCCGTGTTGGCGCGGATTTCCGGATCGTACGCCTCGATGCTGGCCGCCGAACGCGTGCTGCTCAACTTCCTTCAGCGCCTCTGCGGAATCGCCACGCTGACGCGGAAGTATGTCGAAGTGGTGGCCGGAACCGGCGCGGAGATATTGGACACGCGCAAGACGACGCCGGGCTGGCGACTGCTCGAGAAGTATGCCGTCCGCTGCGGCGGCGGGCACAACCATCGCATGGGTCTGTATGACGCCGTGCTGATTAAGGACAACCACTTGGCCGGCGTCCCGGTCGATCGCCTGGCCCACCGGGTCTTCGAGCTGTTGAACGGGGTGGAGCAGTTGTCGCCGCGGCCGGAGTTTGTCGAGGTTGAGGTCGACTCGCTCAGTCAGCTCGAGGAGTTGTTAAAGGTGATCGGCATCGACGTGATCCTGTTGGATAACTTTACCGCGGGCCAGATGGCAGAGGCCGTGACGATGCGAAACGCCTTATGCCCGAGCGGACGTCCGGCGCTCGAAGCCTCGGGCGGTATCACCCTGGATACAGTTCGAGCTGTCGCCGAAACCGGTGTCGAGCGCATCTCGGTCGGCGCATTGACGCATTCGGCGACCGCCGTCGATCTGGCGATGGAAAAGGTAAGCAGCGAGGCTGCGTGATGACCGTTTCAGAGAAACAACCGGGTATTCGCGCGGGTGCCATGCCCGCGCTTGCGTGGGCATGCCGCGCGTGGGCAAATGGACCGACGCGGGGGAACCATGCCGACGCTTGCGCATGTATCACAACCCCCACGCGCGCTCGTTGCCGTGAATGCCGCGTCTCGCGACGCCTTGCACCAGCGGGGCAATTGAAAATAGCCCAGCGATTTATCGCTGGGAATCTGTCGGGGCCCAAACGGACCAGTCCCGGAGGGACGGCTGAAGGCGGCCAAGTACCAATCGCGACCCGTACGCAACCAGCGTACGCACTATAAGCAAGCATCGGGGCTTGTCGGGGCATGACCACCATCCTCGGAATCGAAACCTCCTGCGACGAAACGGCGGCCGCGGTCGTGGTCGATGGCCGCGACGTGCGCAGCAACGTCATCGCATCCCAGGTTGAACTCCACCGCAAATACGGCGGCGTCGTGCCGGAAATCGCGTCGCGGGCGCACATCGAGCGATTGGATGCCGTGATTCTCGAGGCGATGGAGGTTGCAGGCTGCGGGCGTGACGACATCGACGCGATCGCCGTCACCTCCAGGCCGGGGCTGGTCGGTTCGCTGCTGATCGGCGTCACGGCGGCCAAGGCGCTGAGCTGGGCGTGGTCCAAGCCCCTCGTGGCCGTCGATCACGTGCTGGCCCATGCGTGCAGCCCCGGCATCGGCGTCGATCCGCCTCCGTGGCCGGCCGTCGGACTGGTCGTCTCAGGTGGGCACACGTCGCTTTACCGCGTGAACAGGCTTGACGACGTCCGGCTGCTCGGGCGGACGACGGACGACGCGGCCGGCGAGGCGTTCGACAAGGTGGCGATGATTCTGGGTCTGCCCTACCCGGGCGGACCGGAGATCGACCGGGTGGCCCGCTCCGCAAATCCCGAAGCCGTCGAGTTTCCCCGCACCATGCTGGGCAAGGACTCGCTCGATTTCTCATTCTCGGGAATCAAGACGGCGGTGCTCTACGCGGTGAACGGTCCCGGAAAGACATCCGGCGGTCTGGAGAATCTGAGCCAACAGCAAATCGCCGAAATCGGGGCCGGCTTTCAGGCCGCCGTGGTGGACGTGCTGGTTGCCAAGACGATGCGGGCGCTGGATCAGACCGGATTGTCGGCCGTGGCATTGAGCGGCGGGGTGGCCGCCAACAGCCGACTGCGGACGCAGATGGCCGAGGCATGCGAGGCCCGCGGCTGCGCCTTCTACGCCGCCCAAATGTCCCACTGCATGGACAACGCCGCCATGATCGCCGCGCTCGCAGAAAACCAGTTCCACCGTGGCGACCTGGCCACCCTGGGGCTCGATGTGTCGTCCCGATGATGGTCGGAAACATGGCGGAGATCGCGCCATGTCAGGCGCTGCGGCTCGCGGGGGCCGGGCGCGCAAGTCTGAGCCGCGACCGTCAGGGAGCGGACCGCAAAGAGCTGAGTCCGCTTCTGGCAGACGTGCACAATGACCACCCTCATCGATTGCATAACAGCCTAAGCCTCGGTTAGAGTTCCCACGCCATGGACGAACCCCTGCTGCGAGCACTGTTCACGGAACTGCAAGCCGGCCGAGTCAGCGTTGACCAAGCCGTCGAGCGGCTGCGGGGCCTGCCCTTCGAAGATCTCGAGTTCGCCAAGGTCGATCACCATCGAGCGATCCGGTGCGGCTTCCCCGAGGTCGTCTACTGCGAAGGCAAAACGGTCGAGCAGGTCGTCGGCATTGTACAGCGGCTCGTCGAGGTCGGCGGAAACGTCCTGGCGACACGGGCCTCCGCCGATCAGTTCCAGGCCGTGCACGAGCGGCACAACACGGCCGTCTATCACCCCTTCGCCCGAGCGATCACCATCCGGCAGCGCGAGCAGAAACTCAGCACCGGCACGATCGCAGTCGTCTCGGCCGGTACGAGTGACGAGCCGGTCGCCGAGGAGGCCCGCGTCACGGCCGACATCATGGACCAGCGGACGGAAACGTTCTACGACGTCGGCGTGGCCGGCATCCATCGCCTGCTGGCGCATAATGAAGCGCTCCAGCGGGCCAACGTCTGCATCGTGGTCGCCGGTATGGAGGGTGCGCTGGCCAGCGTGGTCGGCGGACTGGTCGCCTGCCCCGTGATCGCCGTCCCGACGAGCGTCGGCTACGGCGCCAGTTTCGGCGGGGTGGCCGCCCTGCTGGCTATGCTCAACAGTTGTGCCTCCGGCGTTTCGGTCGTCAACATCGACAACGGCTTTGCGGCCGGGTACACCGCGGCGCTGATCAATCGCCTGGCCGATCGGGAGCAGGACCGCCGTGGCAGCAAATGACGCCGTCCCAGCTTTTCCGGAGCGACCTGACGACGCCCACAAGGGCAACGTCGGCCGGATCGTGATCGTCGGCGGGCGGCTCGACAACGTGGGCATGGTCGGGGCGCCCGCGCTGGCGGCGAACGCAGCGTTCCGAACCGGTGCCGGGTTGATCCAGATTCTGACAACGCGCGAAGCCCAGGCGCCGGTGCACGTTCTGGCCCCGTGTGCGACGACCCGTGTGATGCAGCCGGGCGATCCCGCGCGCCTGGCCGAACTGGCCGGGGAATTCGCGGCCGACGTCGTTGCGATCGGCCCGGGCCTGTCGCCGCTCATCTCGGGCAAGCATGTCCAGGCGCTGCTTTCCGCATTTAACGGTGGGATCGTTGTGGATGCGGACGCATTGAACGCCCTGGCCACACTTGGATCATGGCGTGCCGGTCACGAAGGGCGCATCGTGGTCACGCCGCATCCCGGCGAGATGAAGCGCCTCCTGAAAGGCCTCGGCATCGACGTCCAGGTGAGTCAGAGGAAGGAAGCCGCCGAAGCCCTGGCCCGCACAACTGGAACGATCGCCGTGCACAAGGGCGCCGGAACCGTCGTGTCCGACGGAGATCAAACGTACGTCAATCAGACGGGCCACAGCGGGATGGCCACCGGCGGCACCGGCGACGTCTTGACCGGTATGATCGCTGCGCTGATGGGACAGAACATGTCAGCCTATGAAGCGGCGGTTCTCGGCGTCTACCTGCACGGCCGGGCGGGAGAGCTGGCCGGCCGGCGTCTGGGGATGCTCTCGATCAGCGCCGCCGATATGGTCGATGCCGTGGCAGAGGCCATCCGCAACCACCGCAGCATCTGATTGATCACGCGGTGGGGGATGGGCTCAGTCGCGTTGGTGCCCCGTCCTTTCCGAAGGGGCCCCGGGATTGACATGGCGTCGACGCGATTGTGAAAGCTCGTCTCGACGTGAAGTTCGAACGTTGAACTCGCTCCGGAAATGTGCTGATGCCCGTAGCGGCGGAAACGTACAGGGAGGTGCGGGTCATGAGAATCAGAAAGATCCGGACAGTATTACTGGTGTTTACGGTGGTTGCAATCTCCAGGGCAACATTCGGAGGGGAGGTGGAATTACTTGCAACGTGGGAGTTTCCTCCCCCGGGTGTAATTGTTGGCAGCCAGGAAACCTTCGAATCACGCTGGCCCGCTCTCGTCTACCTGGAGCCGGACAACGAATTGCGCGCTCCTTTATTTGAGGATTTCGTATTAGATGGGCCATTTCCCCGGGACATCGACGATACGGTGTCCGCTGCAAATGAGCCCGATTTTTCTGAATTCGTTGCGTTGCTGACCGACGGCATCAACCAGGGAATCGTTGTGATGCAGTGGACTGGTTCCGGTCCGGGGGCTGGCGGGGGTGGTGGGGAGGAGCTTTTCGACCTCGAGTTTCACGTTCCGCGATTTGGAGCTGACCTGACCGGTTACAACATCGACCATATTACGCAGATCCTGACTGTTGACGCGCAAAGTCCGGGATCGGACCCGTTCGGCGAAGGGATATGGACGGACTGGAGCGTAGTCGGGGAATATCAGTTTTTTGGCAGCGTCATCCCGGAGCCTGCGACTTTGACGTTTTTGGCCACCGGGGCATCGTTGCTGAAGAGAACTCGGAGGCGTAGGTGATTGGATGCGGTACACTCGCTGCTGTGTGACGGTCCTCGGGCTTGCTCGATCCCGGTTGCATTTCTTCCGGCTATGACCTAGATGGCTCGTCTTGGCATTTTTACGGAGAAAAACGAAATGAGGTCTCTCGCGTCGATCAACAGTAGCGCCATCGTTTTTGCAGCCCATCTCGTGGTTGCTGGGACTAGCGCTAATGCGGAATCGGTGCTGCTCGCGTCGTACGATTTCACAAGCGTGGGGGGACATGCTCCAGAATCAGACCCTCGCGTCGAATTCATTCTGCAGTTGCCCACCAGTTCTCCGCCTGGTGGCACTTTCGGACTTGGGTCGGCCTTGGACAACTTCTGGAAAGACGGCGATCAAGGATTCTTTGACTTTACCTCGGAAACAGACGACGCATTTGACAACTTTGCGGCGGCTGCGACCAATGGAATTGCTGAAAAGTTCTCAGTGATAGACTTGTTTTCGTCGGGCTCTGGTGGCGCAACCGCGCCTGCACCGGAGTCCGAACTGTTCGGGACGTCGCCAGATCTGGTCAGATATGAAGTCGAACTTGTCAGACTCATCGTTCAAGACATCAACGTCGATCCATGGGTCCCTGACCCGGACAGCCATCCCGAGATCAAGGGATTCCAGCACCAGACTCGGCTAACCTACGAGTTTTACGGGTCCGTCGTTCCGGAGCCGTCGAGCATTGTCTTTATCGTCGTCGGGACAAGTTTATTGCATCGGCGACTCATGCCAGATTGACGGAGCGGTCTAGCGATGGCACCCACCTCTCGTATCGCGAGCCTCACGCTCCGTCCTATTCTCGCGTGCAGCGCTTACTTCCCCCGCACGCGGCCGACGAGGCCTTGCGCCGAGGTCTTGATGCCCTTCACCGCACTGGCCAGCGATTCCCGGCTGGGGGCGTATTCCATGGCCACGTCGTAATAGATCTTCTCGGCCTCGATCAGCTCGGCCAGCGAGCGCGTGAAGTTACGCATCCCGTCCTCGGGGCTCTGAGCGATGATCGCCGGAAGATCGTCGTCCTCACCGCGCCGGATCTTGTCGGCGACGACGGAATTGTTGAGCAGCACCTCGGTGGCCGGCACGCGCCCCCCTTCCTCGATCGCCGGCAGCAGCCGCTGGCACATGATGGCCCGGAGGCTGCTCGACATCGACGAGCGGATGAACTCGCGCTCGCTGTGCGGGAAGAACTCGAGAATCCGCGAGAACGTCTGTGGTGCATCAGAGCAGTGCACCGAGCCGAGCACGAGGTGCCCGGTCTCGGCGGCCTGAATGCCCGCCAGCATGGTGTCCTTGTCCCGCATCTCGCCGATGAAGATGACGTCCGGGTCCTGCCGCACGACGTAGCGGAGGGCCTCGCTGTAGTCGGGGATGTCGATGCCGATCTCGCGCTGCGAGATGATCGACTTCATCGGCTTGAACACGTACTCGACCGGGTCCTCGATCGTGATGATGTGCGTCGGCCGATGCGCATTCACATACTGCAGCAGCGCCGCCAGCGTGCTGCTCTTGCCGCTGCCCGTCACGCCGCTGACCAGGATCAGACCGGTATGGGTCTTGCTGATCGTCGTCTCGTAGATCGGCGGGAGCTGCAGCCATTCGAACGACGGGATGTCGCTCTGCACTCGCCGGATCGCCGCGTGCATCTCGCTCGTGGCCCTGAAAATGTTGACGCGGTAACGGTCGCCGGTGGACCCGAGCATCGAGAAGTCGAGATCGCCGCGCCGATCATATTCCTCGCGCCGACTCGGCGGCACCAGCTCCCGGAACATCTGCTCGACGTATTCCGAAGAGTCGATCGGCGGCAGATCGACCTGGCGCAGGTGGCCGGTCACGCGATAGTACGGCTTGTACCCGACCTTGATGTGAAGATCGGACGCGCCGAACCGGGTCATACTGGCCAGGAGGTTCTCGACCATCTCCTTCGGCGTCACCTGCGGGTTCATGAGGCTTCTCCCTTAACTTTGCACCCCCAGGCAGCGGCCGCCGACTCAGGTCAGAAGCGGAATCACGGCAACCGCGATCCACGCGACTGCGGCCAGCCCCGCGGCGCCCAGAAGCAACCTTCCAAACCGGCGGTTCTGGGCGACCAGAAGATCGGTCATCCGCTCCTCGCGGTCGCCGAGCGAGCGCTGCAGCTCTTTCAACGTCTCCACCGATGTGCCATACGCGCGCTGCACACTCCCGACGGCGTCGCTGAAACCGGCCACCGATTCAGCGACTCGGGCGTTCGTTCTGCTCGATGCCTCAAACTGCCCCGTCAGAGAATCAAGCGCTTCGCGCTGTGCGTCCACCAGCTTGGGCACCGGCGCCAGCGCATTCTCGCATCCGGCCAGCCGGCGATTGGTGTGCTCGAGCTGCTCCGCCACCGCCGCAAGCTGCTCGCGCTGCCCCTCCGCCGCGGCCGGCAGCCGAGCGACGGTGCTTGCCACCTGGGAGAGCGCCTCGGTGACCTGCCGGCTGCGCTCGTCCTGAGCTTCCAGATGTCGGTGAATGGAATCCACCAGCCCGGTCAACTTCTGATAGCCTTGCTCGAGCTGCTGGACCTGTTCCTTGTGAGGCCGCCGCGAAAGTGGCATGAATCGGCTCGAGCCGTTCCCGCCGTTCGTGTCGGGGGATCGCTTGGTCAATCCATCACGATCGGTTCTGGAGAGATGATCCGTCAACGTGCCGCGCGTCATCGGTCTGAACCAGTCGCCGACGCGCGTCCAGAAAGTCCGCGCCTCCATGGCTAATCCTTTCCTTCCTTGATTTGGGGTTCACATCCATGTTACCCATTTACGCTACAAGCATGCTATCAGCTTTGTCCGCGCGGGTCAACGCCCGAGGGCGGCTCCTGCCCGGTCTTGGTGGTCCCGATGATGACCGCGGCCAACTCCGCAGGTGTATTCACCAGATGTGCGGCGCCGGCGGCGATCAGCTCATCGCGGTCGCGAAACCCCCACGTGACCCCGATCGAGGGCATCCTGGCGTTATGCGCCGTGTTGATGTCCACCGCCGAATCGCCCACGAAGAACACGTCGCGCGGTTCCCGGTTCATGCCCGCAACCAGCTCCAGCGCGGCGGCCGGATCGGGCTTGCGCAGGTGCCCGTCGCGATGCCCCAGGCAGCGCACGAACTTCCAGCCCGACAGCAGCGCATCGCACATCGGTTCCGTAAAGTAATGCGGCTTGTTCGACAGCACGCACATCGATACGTCCGCGCCGCTCAGTCTGTCCAGCGCGGCCTCTATCCCCGGGTAAAGCCGGGTGTGCTGTAGCATGCGCGAAGCGTAGGCAGGACGGTAGCGCTTCACGAGCGAAGCGACCTTGTCGGCATCGGTGATTCCCGTCGCCCGTTCAATCAAGACGGCCAGGCCCTCGCCCACGAGGCCGCGCATCCTATCCACCGTGACGGTCGAATGTCCGATCTCGACCAGCACCTCGTTCATCGCGTTGGTGATATCTTCCAGGGTGTCGGCCAGTGTGCCGTCCAGATCGAAAACAACGGCACGCGGCGCTGACTTCACATCGCTCGGATCGAACACATTACCCCCCTATCTGGAACATCCGCCGCCGCTGCGTGTGGACCCCTTCGTCCAACTGGTGGCCGGTCGGTTTCTCCCGCACCGCCCGCAACAGAACGCTCGTCAAATCGTCAGGTGACGATCCGTTCCGAAGCGCCGGCTTGATGTCGATCTCGTCATCGTGCAGCAAACACAGATGCAGCTTCCCGTCGGCGGTGAGTCGCATCCGATTGCACGTGCCGCAATACGGCTCACTCACCGGAGATATAAACCCCACAACCCCGACGGCCCCGGGAAGCCGATAGTTGCGAGCCTCGTCGGCCGCGTCCTCATTGTTCAGCGGCGCCAATCGACCCAGCGCCGCCTCGATACGCCACTGCGTCTCGCTGTTGGGCACGTATTGGCTCAACGCCAGCCGCGAACACTCGCCTGTGCCCAGCGGCATCAACTCGATAAACCGCACGTGCCAGTCGCGGTCCAGTGTCAGCCGGGCCATCTCCGCTACGTCTTCATCGTTGTAATCCCGCACCACGACGCAGTTGATCTTCAGCGGCGTCAGGCCCGCACTCACCGCAGCCGCGATGCCACGCTCGATCTCCTCGAAGTCGCCGAATCGCATCACACGCTTGAGACGCTCGGGATTCAACGTGTCCACGTGGATGTTCACGCGGTTCAAACCGGCCTCGGCGAGTTTGTCCGCGATCGGCGGCAGGAGGACGCCGTTGGTCGTCATGGCGACGTCCCTGATCCCGTCGATGGCTGCGGTGCGTGCCACAATCTCCACCAGATCCGCCCGCAGGGTCGGCTCGCCGCCGGTGAAACGGATCTTTCTGAATCCCACCGCCGCCGCCGCGCGGACCACCGACTCGATCTCCGAGGGTTTGAGAATGTCCTGCCTCGCCGCGAACTGCAACCCGCGCAGCGGCATGCAGTAGATGCACCGCAGGTTGCAGTGGTCCGTCAGGGAGATCCGCAGGTAGTTCAATTCACGGTCAAAGCGGTCTTTGGGCACGAAGGACCTTTACCGATCAGGTTGAATATCCCCCCACACACGCGATCAGCCGCCGGCCGGCTCCGGCTCGTGAGGCGATTCAGCACCGACGGCATTTTAGTCGCCACCCGCTGTCAAGTCGAAGCGGCTTGCCCTAAGATGACCGCCGCGAGATGGGCAACACCGAGCAACGAATCGGCTTGTGGATGATCGGTGCGGGCGGCGCCGTCAGCGGTGCGGCCGCCCTGGGCGTCGCAGCGCTGTCAAAAGGCCTGATCGGAAAGACCGGCCTGGTGACGGCGCTGCCGGCCTTCGCCGACCTGGATCTGCCCGGTGCGGGGCGAATCGTCGTGGGTGGGCACGAGGTCCGAGCCACGACGCTCCTGGAATCCGTTCAATCGCTCCATGCGGAGTCCGGCGTGATCCCGCCTGAGGTCATCGCCTCCTGCACGCCCGAGTTGAAACGGATGCAACCGGACGTTGCACCGGGGATCATGCTGCGTGACGACAAACTGGTGAGGGCGGGGGCCGGCGTGCGATCGCGCAGCCTGCCCTCGGCGGCCGCCGCGGTGAAACGCATCAGCAACGACCTGCGGACCTTCCGCCACAAACATCGGCTCGCCCATGTCGTCGTCATCAATGTCGCGTCCACCGAGCCGCCGGCGTCGCCGCAGGCGGCGCCACCCGACTACGCGAAGCTGGCTCGGTCCATGCAGCGTCCGGGAGCCGGGGCGTTGCCCGTGAGCTCGCTGTACGCACTCGGCGCGTTCGACGCCGACTGTTCCTATATCAACTTCACCCCCTCGACAGGCATGCGCCTTGCCGCCATCGAACAGTTCGCCCGTCAGCGCGACGTGCTCTTCATGGGCCGCGACGGCAAAACCGGTGAGACGCTGCTGAAGTCCGCCCTGGCCCCCATGTTCGCCACCCGCCACCTGATCGTTCGAAGCTGGGTCGGGCACAACGTGCTCGGCAACCGCGACGGCCTCGCCCTCAGCGATCCCGAAGTCAAGCGATCGAAGCTCGACAGCAAACAGATCACGCTCGAACCCATCCTCGGCTACCGGCCCGACACGCGCACCTCCATCGAATACGTTCCCTCTCTGGCCGACTGGAAAACGGCCTGGGACCTGATCGATTTCGACGGATTCCTGGGTGCGAAGATGCGGCTGCAGTTCACCTGGACCGGCAGCGATTCGCTGCTTGCCGCGCCCTTGGTGATAGATCTGGTCCGACTAACGGCACTTGAGTACAGCCGGGGAAACCGCGGCCGAATGGAACATCTCGCTTGCTTCTTCAAAGACCCCGACGGCGCCGCCGAGCATCGCTACTACCAGCAATGGCAGCATCTGCTCGAACACGTACACCGCCCCGCGACGACGCGCGCATGAAACTCGCCTACAGCTCCAACGCGTACATGAAACACTCGCTCATCGAGGCCGTCGAGCGAATCGCCGGGCTGGGCTACACCGGCATCGAGATCATGGCCGACGTCCCCCATGCCTGGCCCGAAACCACGTCGCCGCAGCATATCACGCGAATCCGCGAGGCCCTGGACCGGGCGTCGTTGACGATTTCCAACGTGAACGCGTTCATGATGAACGCGGTGCAGGACTTCTGGCACCCATCGTGGATCGAGCCGGCCCCGGCCGATCGCCGGCGCCGAATCGACCACACCAAGCGCGCTCTGACCATGGCGCGCCAACTCGGCGCACCATCCATCACGACCGAGCCGGGCGGTCCCCTCGAAGCCGGCATGAGCCGCAACCAGGCAATGGACGTTTTCGTGGACGGGCTTCAAGAAGCGCTCGAACACGCCGAACGCCAAGACGTCATGCTCCTCGTCGAGCCCGAGCCGGAGCTGCTCATCGAGAACACCGACCAGTTCCTCGAACTGGCCGAACGAATCGACTCTCCCGCGTTCGGTCTCAATTTCGACATCGGGCATTTCTATTGCGTCGGCGAGTCGCTCCACGACGCTGTCGCCAGGATGGCCGCGTATACGCGCCATTACCACGTCGAGGACATCGCGGCCTCGCGCGTCCATCAACACCTGATTCCCGGAACCGGGGCCATCGATTTCGCCGCCGTGATCAAGGCGATTCGGCAAACCGGATACGCCGGATGGCTGACCGTCGAACTCTACCCGTATCTGGACGACCCGGATGACGCCGGACGGGCATCCCTTGAACTCTTGAACCGCTTGCTCGAGGAGTCATGAGCCGGATCCGCACGGTCCTCGAGCTGGTACGGTTCCCGAACCTCTTCACGGCCGTTGCCGACGTGGTGGCCGGATTTCTCCTTGTGGGCGGCGCCATGGGCGCGCGCGGCGTGTGGCCCCTCATGGTCGCATCGGCGGCATTCTACGCCGCCGGCATCGTGCTGAACGACGTGTTCGACGCAGCCCGCGACCAGGCGGAGCGGCCCGGGCGTCCCATTCCCTCAGGCAGAATCTCGAGAGCGTCGGCCGCTTTACTTGGAGTCGTTCTGCTGGTGGGCGCGACGGCGATCTGCTGGACCCGAGGCCCGCAGACGCTTCGGCTGGGCGCCATCCTCGCTGCGTGCATCCTGTGCTACGACGCGCTGCTCAAGCGAGCGCCGCTGGCGCCTCCGCTCATGGGCGCATGTCGTGCGCTGAACCTCTTGCTTGGTGCAAGCGTCTCGCAGGACATGCTCGCGCCCGCCCCGCTGACCGGCGCCGTTCTGCTATGGCTGTACGTGACCTCGTTGACCTTTTTCGCAAGATTTGAGGCCGGCGTGACGACCCCGGCGCGGGTGCGCGCCGGCTGGGCCGGCATGACCATCGCCGTTTTCGGTCAGCTTGCCCTGCTGAGGCTTCTCGAACAGGTCCATGTCCTCTACCTGTTGCTGCTCGGCGTGCTATTGGGCGACATCATGGTGCATGGGCGCCGGGCAGCGGCGACACTTGACCCCGCCGACATTCAAAACGCCGTCAAGGCATTCGTCCTGCGGATCATCGTATTTGACGCCTGCCTCGTCTTCGCGGCGCGCGGGCCACTCGATGCAGTGCTCGTTCTGGTGTGGCTCATTCCGTCCGTACTGGCGGCGCGGTATTTTCGCGTCACATGAAAACTGGGAAGTGATCGGGGCAGCTCAGTCGGCCGGAATCTCGCACTGTCGAACGCCGTAGTGCAGCGCGCCGTCCGTGCCGCCCTCGAACATCGTGGTCTGCTTCGAATACTTCGCCTCGTACCGTGCGATGGCCTCGCGCAGGGCGGTTCGGGCCGTTTCGTGCTCCTCCATCAGCACCACGATCGTACCGCCCGCCCCGTGTCCCGACACTTTCGCACCGTAGATGCCGGCCTCCTCCTGACCGCGAAGCAGCTTCACCAGTGCATCGGTCGGGACGCTTCCCAACCCGCACCGCTGTCCGTAGCTCCAGTGCGATGCGAGCATCTCCTTGCCGGCGTCCACCAGTTCCTGGCGATTTCCCGTTTGGCGCGCTCGGCGCAGACAACCCGCAAACTTGATCACGCGATCGGACTCGTAGATATGATGTTCGGTGCGCGAACGGACCCGATACATCGCGTCGGGATCGATCTCCGTCAGCGGATCGATGCAGCGGTTGAACTTCTCGCGAAAGTGCTCGCCCTTGATCCGCGTCGGAATGCGATCCCGTAGAAAACCGACGTAGTCCTTGATGCTGATTCCCGACAGAGAGCCGTTCCAATACTCCCGATCCAGGCCTCGAGCGCTCAACGTCGCTTCAATGAAGGCCTGCCCCATGAACGCCGCCGTCCGCGCTTTGGCGTATTTGATCCTCGCGTCGGGGTGCTTGAAGCCGCAGTCGATCCCTACCAGCGTCACGCCGTCCGGCAAGTCCAGAGGCGTCACCGCGTGGTTGCGGCAGTTCACCTCGACCGGTCCGCTCGCGCGCCCTCGCAAAACGCACACCGCCGCACCCACGCCGCAGGGACATCGCCCGATCGTATTCTGGGCAACCAACGCCAGTTGAGCGCACTCGAGCGGATCGAACCGTAACCCCCAGGCTTCGCTCAACCCCATCAGAACGGGAACCGACACCGCCGCCCGGTACCCCACGTCTACCAGCGGCGGAACCTCGCTGTCCACCACGATCGTCACGCCCTCGCGCGTTTCTCGTAGCTTCCCCGCGGCGTGCATCGCGTGGATCGCGCCGCCAACCGCCGACAACCACGGCCGTTCCGGCTGGTCCAGCCACTCCGCGATGCCCTGAACTCTGTGAGGGTGCTGTTCGGCGTCAAAGGCGTGCAGGTCCGCAACGAGGGCGTCGTCCTCCGACAAGGCAAATCGGCCACGCCCGTAGATGGCAACCTTCTCGTCGTCGCGGGGCTGAACCGTGATCGTCACGCCCTCATGCGTCGTCAGCCCCAGCACCACGGCGCCGGTGTACTCCGCGATTCCGCCCATTACGTCCAACCGGCCGGGGGCGTGCGTCTGCCAGCAGAACGTTCCGCGCTTCGGCTCCTTGGCCAGCAGGGTCGCCGCGCGCTGGAAACGCCGTCCGACCACGTCGTCCGATGCATGGAAAGCATCATCCTGGTGCACGATATGTGAGGCGCTCATTTTGAAAGCTGTCGTGCCGGTTACGCCGCCACGGAAGACGACGTTTAGTCGTTCGGCTCGCCGTCGTCCGGAAGACACACCGCGCGCAACACCTCTTCTTCGACGAAGATGGGCGTGTTGGTCGCTGCGCCCAGCGCGATGGCGTCCGACGGCCGGGAATCAATCGAGATCATTTCACCGTTGCGCCTGATGACGAGCGTTGCGAAGAACGTGTGATCCTTCAGATCACTGATCACGATTCGCTCCAGCTCGCCGTGCAGGCCTTCGATGATCCGAGACATTAACTCGTGCGTCAACGGCCGTTGCGTTGACTCACCCTTGATACGCCGCTGAATTGCAAGGGCCTCATAGATACCAATCAGAATTGGAAAATGGCGGTCGCCTTCACGCTCTTTCAGGACGATGATCTGCGAATCACCGGTTTCCCGGATGATGATGCGCGCGAGATCCATCCGCACCGCCATGGCCCAACACTCCACGGAAAGGACGTTCAATCTTTCATTCGAAGGTAGCTATCGCCCCCAGGCATGTCAAGAGAGAGCGTGCCGCGCTGACGCGTCACTCGTCGCCTTGATTTTTCCCCATGATCCTGCGAAGCCGTGCCAACTCGCATTCCGGCATCACAATGCCATGGGCAGCCGTCGGAAACCGCTCCGCGTGAATATCTTCGACGTATTCAGCGAACGCGGTTTTGAGAATCTCGTCCAGATTGGCATAAACTTTGACGCTTCGTGGAGGATGGCCGCCACCATACCCCAATATATCGTGCATCACCACGACCGTGCCGTCACAATGCGGACCCGCCACGCACCCGATCACCGGCAATTCCGTTCCCTCGGCAATCGCCTGGGACACTTCAGCGGGCACCGCCTCCAGAAGAAGGGCCACGGCGCCGCTTTCCTCCATGATCCGGGCATCCTCGATCAGTCGCTTGGCCTCGGCGGCATCCCGGCCCTGGGCCTTATAGCCTCCAAGGCGGTGAATGGACTGCGGCCGAAGCCCCAGGTGCGCCATAACCGGAATCGTCGCGTCCGCCATGACCTCGACCGTTCGCGCCAGCTTGCGATCCACCTCCACCTTCACGCAGTCGCAACCCGCGTCGGCCATAAACTTGCCGGCGTTTCGAATCGCTTCTTCACGGCAGACCTGGTAACTCAGGTAAGGCATGTCGCCGACCAGAAACACGTTCGGGGCGCCCCGTCGAACCGCGGCTGTCACCGTCACCAGGTGCTCCACCGTCACCGGAAGAGTTGTGTCGTGGCCCAGGCAGACCTCCCCGTAAGTATCACCCACCAGAAGCGACTCGATCCCGGCTTCCTGCATCAGCCGCGCCGTCGAGTAGTCATAGCACGTGAGCATCGCAAACTTCCGGTGTCCACGCTTACGCGCTATCAGCGTCCCGAGCGTGATCTTCTCCTGTTTTGCCATCGTTTTTACAAGAATATGCGTGCCCGTCGGCCCCGGCAAGGCGCAGAGGGTCGCCGCTCGATTGACGCCGACGGCGAGGTCGTGCTAAAGTTGTGACTGTAACGCCGAGCTTCTGTAGGCCGGGCACCCGGCTGTGTGCCGTTCGATGCCGCAGGACTCGACATAGAGAATGCCCCAGGCGGCGCCTTGCGGCGGGCGAGGCGCATCCGCCAGCCACGCGCTCGATGCGTCACGTCCACGCCGCGCAGGCAACGAGGTGCCTTTACGATGGTGCACAGCGGACCTCCGATCGACTCCGAAGAGGATTTCCTGGTCGAAGTCGGCGCCACGCCGGACGACGACGCACCCCTGCTCCAGAACCACGAATCGGTACCGGGCACCCCGGCCGACCCGGTCAACATCCCCGAGCAGCTCCCGGTCCTGCCCTTGCGAGACTCGGTCGTATTCCCGGGCACGATCATGCCGCTCAAAGTCGTACGCGAACAGGTGCGCCGGGTTCTGGAGGCGGCGATGGCCGGAAAACGCATGGTATGCGCCGTCGCCCAGCGGCACGGCGACGTGGAAAAGCCGTCGCTCGACAACCTGCACCGGGTCGGCACCGCGTGCAGCATCCTGCGCCTCGCACGCCGCGGGGGCGCCGACGAAACCATGATCCTACAGGGCGTCGCCCGGGTCGGCATCGTCGACGTCCTCCAGAACGCTCCCTTCATGGTTGCGGAGGTCCTGCCTCGGCCCGATTCCGTCGAACCCTCCACCGAGCTCGAGGCTCTGGTGCACTCCGTGCGAGCGGCCGCCACGCGCGCCATCGAACTGTCGCCCCATGTGTCCGAAGAAGCCCTGGACACGCTCGATGGCATTCCGACGGCCAGCGGGCTGGCTGATTTTCTCGCGGCCAACCTCGCCCTTCCTCTGATCAACAAGCAGGAAATGCTCGAGACCTTCGACGTCAAGGATCGCCTCATCAAGGTCAACCAGGCCGTCGCCCATCAGATCGAGATCCTGGAAATATCCGACAAGATCCAGGAAGAGGTTCGCAACCAGGTGGACCGCTCGCAGCGGGAATACTTCCTCCGCGAGCAACTGAAGGCGATCCAGGGCGAACTGGGGCTTTCCGAACACCGAAACCCCGACATTGAGAAATACGCCCACCTGATCGCCGAAGCGCGCATGCCCGAGCCCGCCCAGGAGGAAGCCCGCCGCGAGCTCCATCGACTCGAGGGCATCCCTCCCGCTTCCCCCGAGTACACCAACACCCTCGACTACCTCGACTGGCTCTGTTCACTCCCATGGTCCGACAGCACCGAAGACCGCCTCGATATCAGACGCGCCGGCCAGATCCTCGATGAAGACCACTACGGACTCGAGAAAATCAAGCGGCGGATACTCGAGTTCCTCGCCGTTCGCAAGCTCATGCCTGAAGGACGCGGGCCGATCCTCTGCTTCACCGGGCCTCCAGGCGTCGGCAAGACCTCACTTGGCCAAAGCGTCGCCCGCGCGCTGGGACGCAAGTTCGTGCGCATATCCCTCGGCGGAGCGCACGACGAAGCGGAAATCCGAGGACACCGCCGAACCTACATCGGCGCCCTGCCCGGACGCATCATCCAGGAGCTGCGCAAAGCCCGCTCCAACAACCCCGTATTCATGATGGACGAAGTGGACAAGCTCGGGAAAGACTTCCGCGGCGATCCCGCGTCGGCGTTGCTCGAGGTGCTTGATCCGGCCCAGAACACGACTTTCACCGATCGCTACCTCGATCTGCCCTTCGATCTTTCCCACGTGCTCTTCATCACGACCGCTAACTACGTCGAAGCTGTCCCCGGACCGCTGCGCGACCGCATGGAAGTGCTCGAGCTGTCCGGATACACCGACCGCGAAAAGCTCGAAATCGCTCAGCGATACCTCGTGCCGCGCCAGCTGGCCGAGCACGGGCTGAGCGTCCGAACACTGCATTTCGATAAAGAGGCACTCAACGCCATCATCACCCACTACGCGATCGAGGCCGGCGTGCGCGAACTCGAACGCCGCATCGCGGCCATCTGCCGTGCCCGGGCGGCCGCCCTCGTCGCCGGTGCCACACGCGGCAAACGCGTCACCGCCCAGTCGCTCTCGCGTTACCTCGGACCGCCGAAATTCGAACCCGAGACCGTTGCCGATCGAACCGTCCCCGGCGTGGTCACCGGGCTGGCCTATACGCCGCAGGGCGGCGACATTCTCTTCGTCGAGGCCACGCGGATGCCGGGACAGGGACGCCTTAAGCTCACCGGCCATATCGGCGACGTCATGCGCGAAAGTGCCGAGGCCGCGTTTTCCGTCGTCAAGGCGCGATCGAAACAGCTCAGGGTCGAGGACGATCTCTGGGCGCAGGTCGATTTCCATATTCACGTGCCCGCGGGCGCCACGCCGAAGGATGGCCCCTCGGCCGGCATCGCAATGTTCGGCGCCCTGACCTCGCTGATCAGCGGGCAGCCCGTGGCCCCGCGCACGGGCATGACCGGCGAGATCACGCTCCGCGGCGCCGTTCTGCCGGTCGGCGGAATCCGCGAGAAGGCCCTGGCCGCCCACCGCGCCAAGCTCCACCGCGTCATTCTGCCTCGCAGGAACATGCGCGACCTCGACGAGCTGCCGGCGGACGTCCGTGAACAGATCGAATTCGTGCCGGTCGCCACCATCGACGGACTCCACCGCGCCCTGTTCAACACCGGGACATCGAAGCGCGCACCGAAGCGGCGTCCGACCCAAGCCACAGGCCGCTCCGCAAAACGACCGGCCAAACCGAACAAGCGAACCGTTAAACGCCGTGCTCCCGCCGCAAAACGCCCGGCGAAGCGGTCAAAGGTGAAAAGGAAGTAGATCGCCGTGTCACACCTGCCCGCCCCCGGATCTGAACCGACCGGTGTACAACGCGCCGACGCGCCGCGCCACGTGTTCGATGAAACGCCCGAGTCGATGCTCACCGGCCCCGGCGGGCTTGGCACGCTCGGAGAACCCGCCTATCGCGTCAAGCAAGTCCTCGACTGGGTCTATCGCAATGGTGCGAACTCCTTCGACGAAATGACCAACCTTTCCAAGCGCTTACGCGCCCATCTCAGCGAGACGTTTGCACTCTTCCAGTCGTCGATCATCCGCCATAACCGATCCAGCGACGGCACGCACAAACTGCTCCTGCAGTGGCCCGACGGCGCGACCTCCGAGTGCGTCATGATCCCCGACGCGGATCGCTGCACCGCCTGCATCTCGACTCAGATCGGCTGCCCCGTCGGCTGTGTCTTTTGCGCAAGCGGACTCGGCGGTCTCGACCGGCAGCTCACCGCGGGACAGATCGTCGAGCAGGCGATGCACGCGGCGCGCCTCTGCAAGCCGCGCCGTCTGACCAACGTCGTGTTCATGGGACTTGGCGAACCGCTTCACAACTACGCCGCGACGGTGAAGGCCGTTCGCACCATCAACGCCGAATGGGGCATGAACATCGCCGCCCGCAAAATCACCATCAGCACGGTCGGCCTGCCGCGCCAGATGAAACGCCTCGCCGAAGAGGGCATGCAGGTTACCCTCGCCCTTTCGCTGCACGCACCCGACGACGATCTGCGGCGGCAAATCATCCCCTGGGCCGAGTCGATCTCCATCGATGCGCTCGTGGAGGCCGCCTCGCACTACTTCCAGTGCACCGGCCGAGAAATCACGCTGGAGTACGTGCTTCTCGGCGGCCTGAACGACCAGCCCGCTCACGCCCGCCGGCTGGCGGACATCGCCAAACGCATGCGATGCAACGTGAACCTGATCCGGTACAATCCCGTCGCCGGGTTGCCGTACGAACGTCCGACCGCCGACGCCGCGGCGGCGTTCCAGCGGATCCTCGGCGAACGCGGTGTGAACACCCACGTGCGACGAAGCCGCGGCCTCGACATCGACGGAGCGTGCGGTCAGCTCCGCCGCCGAGACTCGGCCGACCGGGAGCGGCGGTAAGCTGAGTGCAGTGCGAATCAAATCGGGTGCCCATGCTCCCGCCAAGCGATGAAGACGACTGATGACAACGCCACCGATCAGCCGCCTGAGAGGAGACAAGAACCTTGCAGTCCCTTGAAATTGGCATTTGCTCGTGGTCCATAGACCGCGACGATCCAATCAGAGCAATCCGCACCATCGCCGGCGACCTTGACCTGCGCGCCGTCCAGATGGGCTTCTTTGGCGAACAAGCCGTAAGTGAGGCGCAAGCCGACGACATTCGTGCGGCCGTCAAAGGGACCGGCGTCGAGCTCAGCGGCGCGTTCGTCGGGTTCGACGGCGAGGACTATTCTTCGCCCGCCGCCATCCGCCAGTCCGGCGGCCTCGTACCCGACGACGTGTTCGAACAGCGACTCTCCGTCCTCACCGCCGCCGCCGCGTTGACCGCGTCTCTCGGCCTGAACACGCTCGCCGCGCATCTCGGTGCGATCCCCGCTGATCGCAGCGACAGCCGCCACGCCGTCATGCTGGACCGGGTGCGCCGGGCGGCCGACGCCTGCGCCGAGCATCAGGTCTCACTGCTGGCCGAAACGGGCGCCGAGCCCGCGGACGATCTGCGCGACTTTATTGCCGCGGTCGATCGCGGGAATCTCGCAGTCAATTTCGACGCGGGGAACTTCGTGACCTACGGAACCGGCGATGCTGTCCGCGCGGTCAGCGCACTGGGCGACCTCATCCGGCACGTTCACATCAAGGACAGCACCGCATCATCCGCGCCCGGAGTGGAATGGGGATCGAACGCCCCGCTCGGCACGGGCGATGCCAACATCCCGCGCGTGATCAGCAAGCTACGCGCCCGCGGATACGCCGGCCCTTTGACGATCGAAAACAAAGCCCGCGGCAACAGCCTCGATCCCATCAGGGACGACATCGCCTACTTGCGATCCATGTTCGACTGAAGTGTAACGCGCCCTATCAGAGCCGGGAGCGCAAGCGACCGGACACGACAACCATCGGGCGCCGTACCCACGCTCGTACGTGTCTAGGGAGCTTGCCCGTGCGTTCCTTCCGTTCGTCGGCGGCACGGGCAACGTGGGTCTTGCCGGCGGGCAAGACCCGCGTTGCCCATGACACCCTCCTCAGCGAGCTGAACGCGTACGCAGGGTAAGGCCCCTTTGCCCGTGCCGTCGCCGACCTGCTCAAACGCACACCTCATCGATCACGCGACCGCAGCCTCTCGACATGCTCCGCCGCAAGCAGTGCCGCCCCGACGACGCCGGCGAACTCCCGCAACGCCGTAAACTCCACACGCATCTGCTCCGAAATGAGCGTGCTTTCGGACTGCGCCGCGAGCGACCCCGCCTCCCGAATGACCGACGGCACCCCAACGGCCACCCCGCCGCCGATCACCAGCGTTTCGACCGGGTACACGTGTGCCACGTTGATCAGCCCCACCGCCAATCGCTGGGCGGCCTGCTCGACGATCAGCGTCGCCGCCGGATCATTCTCCTGGTACAGAGGCTCGATGTCGGCAATCCCGTTTTCCAGCCCCGCCGCCAGCGCCGCCTCGTTCAACACCGGGCCCGAAACATGCGCCTCCAGGCATCCATACGAGCCGCACGCACACGGCCTCGCCTCATCGCTTGTGTCGCAGGCCAGATGGCCCAGATGCCCGGCACTGTGGTGCGTATGTCGCACGATCTCGCCGTCTATGATGACGGCCCCGCCGACGCCCGTACCGATGCAGAGATAAGCGAATCGTCGGGGTCTCTTCTCCCGCACGCAGAACTCGCCCCACCCCGCCGTGACCGTGTCACAGTCGACAATGGTCTCCTGACCGGTCCGCTCCACCAGACGATCGCGCAACGGCAGCCCCTCGATGAACGGCAGGTTCACGGCCTTGACCACCGCGGTTCGCCCCGGCTCGAGAATCCCCGGCACGCCGACCCCGATGGCCTCCGGGGCCGGAGCGGTCGACATTTCGCTGCGGCAGAGGTGATACGCCTCATCCAGCCATCGAATCAGGTCGTCACCGGCGTTGTCCGCAGGAGTAACCGTCTCGCGGTCGGCCAGCACGCGCCCGAACGCGTCCACGATCGCCAGCCGCGTGTACGTGCCGCCGATGTCGATGCCCACGTAAGTTTTAGGCGGCGTCTCCTCCATCGATCTGCCCGGTGCGGTGTGCCGTCATCGTCTTGACACATCCGCCGTGACACACGCTATTGTTCAGCCCATGGCCTGGATCGACGCGTGCGTCCTGATCGTCTACTTCCTCGCAATCGTTGCGATCGGGCTGTGGTCCGGACGAAAAGAGCGGACCACCGATGATTACTTTCTGGGCGGGCGCCGTCAACCGTGGCCGATCGTCGCTTTGTCGATTCTTGCAACGGAACTCAGCGCCCTGACCTTTATCGGCGTCCCCGGCGACGCCTTTGCAGGCGACTGCAACTACCTCCAGCTTTACTTCGGCTCCTTCCTCGGCCGGATGGCGATCGTCTGGCTGCTCATCCCGGCCTTCTACGGCGGACGCGTCACGACCGTCTATCAATACCTCGGACAGCGATTCGGACCGTGGACGCGCGGCACCGCCGCTTTGCTGTTCTTCGCATCACGAATCATCGGCTCCGGATTGCGCCTGCTGGCCGCCTCCATAGCCGTCAGCGTCGTTTTCGACTGGCGGCTTGAATACGTGATCGTCGGCTGCGCTGCGGTGGCCATCGCCTACACCACGTTCGGCGGAATCAAGGCCATCATCTGGACCGACGCCCTCCAGGCCCTGATCTTTCTCGGCAGCGCCGTCGGGGCGTTGGTCTTCCTGTTCCTGGCCACGCCGGGAACCATCGACATGAACCTCTCAGCCGCTCAACAGGCGGGCAAATTCGAGGTGTTCAACTGGAGCCTCCATCTCAACGACGAACGCGCCTTCGTCGTCCTGCTGGTCCACACGCTGTTTCTTAATGCTGCGGTATTCGGCACCGACCAGGACCTCACCCACCGAATGCTCACCTGCCGCGACGTAAGACGGGGCCAACTTTCCCTGACCATGAACGCGATCATCGGCCTCCCCGTCGTGATCGTTTTCCTCGCCGTCGGCGTCATGCTCTGGGCGTACTATCAGGCGCACTCCGCGACCGCGCCACCGGCCAACACACCCTCCGATTACGTCTTCCCGTTCTTCATCGCCAACGCGACGCCGGCAGGCTGGGGCCTGCGCGGGCTTCTGTTCGCGGGCATCTTTGCGGCCGCCATGTCCAGCCTCGATTCCGCCCTTGGGGCCCTATCTTCAACCGCAGTCGTTGATTTCTACCGGCCGTATATCGCCCGCAACCGCGACGAACGACACTACGTCCGCGCCGGCCGATGCTTCGCCGTCGTGTTCGGCGCCGCCCTCACCCTGATCGCCATCGCCTTCTCTTCGGCCGAAGAGCTGCTCTGGGAAGCATTTGAATGGGCCGGCCTCGTGCTGGGTTCCCTGCTGGGCGTGTTCCTGCTCGGCGTGCTGACCCGCGCGCGAGGTCGAGACGGCGTCAACCCCGCCGTCATGCTCTCCGGCGTGGCCCTTCTTTGTGTCGTGAAGTTCGCGCAGGATCCCAAGCAGCCCTGGATCGCCTGGCCCTGGTGGATCGTGATCGGAACCGTCTGGACGTTCTGCCTCGGCGGCCTATTCCGCCGGACCCACCGCCTCTCGAACACGACCGCCGTGTAAATCCAACCGCCGCCGCGCCTCTTCGCAATCCACACCGGCCAATTGCATCACAAGCGCCGTCTTGACATGCCCGTCGGCGTGCTGGAGCAGCTCCGCCGCGGACTCCCGTTTCAGCCCCGTCAACTCGGCGAGCACGCGAATCCCGCGGTCGGTCAGCTTGGTGCAGGCCTTCGCGTTCAGATCGACCATCAGATTCTCGTAGACCTTGCCGATGCCGACCATGCTCAACGTGCTGATCATGTTCAGCACCATTTTGGTCGCGGTGCCGGCTTTCAATCGCGTGCTCCCGGCGATGACCTCCGGACCGGTCAGGACCCGAATCGACACGTCGGCATCGTCCGGAACCTGCTCCTGCGGAACGCATGCAAAGAAAACCGTGCGCGCCCCACGCTCCCGAGCCCGCTCCAAAGCGGCTCGAACAAACGTCGTCGTCCCACCCGTTGCGATCCCGACGACTACGTCGCGTTCACCGACCTCCTTCGCGTCGATCGCCGCCGAGCCCGCTGCCGGACAATCTTCCGCCCCCTCTACGCTGCGACGCAACGCCTCCCATCCCCCCGCGATGATGCCCTGCACCATGGACGGATCGCTCAGAAACGTTGGCGGGCACTCGGCCGCATCCAGCACACCGAGCCGGCCGCTCGTCCCCGCCCCCACATAAATCAGCCGCCCGCCACGCTGAAAAGCCTCAATCACGAGCTCGACCGCGGCGCAGATCGCATCTTTCGCTTCTGCGACCGCCGTGCTGACTGTCGCGTCCTCCGCCGATAAAACGTCGAACGCGTCGGCGACCGACACCGTATCAAGCGACCCCGACCGAGCGTTGCGCCCTTCGGTCAACAAATGTCCGCGATCCTCAATCACGATCAAGCCTTCTTTTCGATCCGCACTCCCTCGAAATAGTGTTGCAGAATGCGCTCGTGATCAAACCCCTGCAAGGCCATGCCCAGGGCGCCGATCTGGCACATGCCCGCCCCGTGTCCCCAACCGGCGCCCGCAAACTCGAACCGCTGCGCCCGACCCTTCGCATCGCGCTCGATCCGAACGTCAAATGCACTGCTGTACAGGAACCATTCATGCAATGCATGCCGTATGTCATATTGACCATCCATCGTTACCTGCCGCATCGCAACATTGCGATCAGCATAATCGATTTGCACCTGCGTTGCCCGCCCGCCGGCACCACGCCGCGTCACCCGAAGATCGTTAACGCGCCGGCACCCCCCGTCCTCGCACAAGCCGCTCGGCGCCAGGTGTTTCTCCAGCAGGATCTGCGCCAGTTCCTCGGCCGAACGAGTCTCCGACCAGCGAAACCTCCCAAGACCGTCGTCCACCCGCCCCAGGTATCGCGACACTTCGCCGTCCGGAACCACGTTCGGGCTGCAATACGCGCCGCATTCCGAAAGCCACGCCCCCCGCACGTACTCGCCGATAGAATCTGGGCTTATGGGGAACAATGTATGCGTGCGGTCCGACTCAGGCGCGTCCACGACGCACCGCTGCCCCGCCTTGGCAAGGCCCCATACCGCCTCGGGCGACTCGACGATGCCGCCGCACGATTTGGAATAGTTCGCATCCACCACCGCTCCCGATTGATGAATCAGCACCTCGCCGGCGGTCGCCTCGACCGCCTCCCGCGCTGCGATCGTCACCGACCCTGTGCCCTGGTACCGCTGACAGCAGTCGTCGTTGCAGAAATCAATGCCCAGATCGGCGTGTTTGCGCTCGCTTGCTGCCGCGATCCACGATCGCGCGACAATACATTGCGCCTTCAGGAACGCCGCCGGACATTCCCCGCTCATCTCCGACGTGATCACGCCCTTGAGGTAAGTCTCGGTCGCCACGTCGTTGATCGCAAACAGGAATCCGTCCCGAACGTGAAGTTCGACACGGCCTGGAAGTAACGCATCAACCTTTGTCGACCAGTGAAAACCCCGACCGGCCGCGCAGTCGCACGCGAGCACGCCCAGGTCTTCGCGTTCTATCGGCGGTTGAATCGACCAGACACGACGCGCACCCGACTGCCGGCGCCCTTGCTTTACCAAGATATCGTCGCCGGCGACGAATGCCTCCAGCGGACCGCGCTCGATCGCTTCACCGTTCGCCGAGAATCCGTCTGCAGGAATGACCAGTCGGACCGACCGCCGCCGATCCTCAGGCAGCACCACGCCAATGCGCACGCGCGGCGGATATGTGCCCTGTCCCGCCTGTTGAATCGTCACGTCGCCAGCGCCGTCACGGCGTCGGCCAGCACCCCCGCCCCGAAGCGAACGCAGTCCGTCGTGGGCAATTGAACCTCGCGCTGAACCTCACGCACCCTTTGCTTCGCCTGCTTGTCACTCAGTCCGTGGCAGTTCAACGCCAAGCCCACCACTTTGGACGGATGCAACGGCTTCATGAGGGCCTCATACAACGCGATCACTTCCTCGAGCGGCGGAATCGCCATGTTCGTACCGCGAAAACTCGTCCGGCCGACCGCATGGCAGAGAATCATACTGTCCGGCATCACACCGTGCATCAGTCCGACCGCCACCCCCGAAAAACTCGGGTGAAGGATCGACCCCTGCCCCTCGACCACAACAAGCTCCGAGTCGCCGCGCTCGCAAACCAGACTCTCGGCCGCCCCCGCAATGAAGTCGCTGAGCACCGCGTCGATACAAACGCCCGACCCCTCGATCAGAACGCCCGTCTGCCCGGTCGCCACCATCTCAGCCTCGCAGCCGCGGTCCCGAAGCTCCCGGACGAGTTCCAGCGACACCACCATTTTTCCGACGTTGCAATCGGTCCCGACCGTGAGTATCCGATGTGCCCGCGTGCCCAGCGCCCTTCCCGCCGCCACCGGAAAGTCCTGCTCGCCCCGCCGGATGTCAATGATGCGTGCTCCCGACCGACCAGCCGCCTCCAGAAGCGCCACATCGCCGGATAACCGCTCGTGCAAGCCGTTGACGACATCCAGTCCCGCCTGCAAAGCGGCCAGAATCTCGGCCCGCCATCCCGCCGGCAGCCGACCCCCTGCCGTCGCCGCCCCGATGACGAACGTCGTCGGACGTAGCGCCAATGCCTCGGCCACCGAGGCCACAATCGGAATGCCCGACCCGGCCGATACGAGCGATCCCAGATCCTGCCCCGAGTGTTGGCGGTCCAGGACGGCCACCACCCGATCACGCCGATAGCGCAGGAGGCCTACGGCCGTCTTCGCCGTGAAAATGTCGAGGCATCCGTCGGCCATTATCAGCATGCGGCCGCTGAGGGGACGGCGGTCTTTCGTTCGAAGGCTCATTGCGTGCTCCCCCACGAACGTGGGAGTCTCCCCGGAATCATACAGCTCTTATCGGCATCGCCGCATAACTTCTCTCCGTCGGCCTTAACAGCTTTGCGTGATCGAGCAATCGGGTGCCATTGGCAGCTTGCCTGCCGGCGTTTACACGCCGTCGGTGCGCGAGAGCAACGAGGGCGGAATTCGGCACTTCGGTCACCGTGGCCCCAGATTCGAACGCCGCCGCAACTATCGCCCTTCAAGCCACGTGCCGTTCCGCCCGCCTTCCGCTAGACTCCCAGCCGAAATGAAACTCACCAGCGCCCGCATCCTCGCACACACAAAACACGCCTTCCGCATCGCCCGACCCCACGGCAGCGTCCAAGGCACCGAGGTGCGTCGCATCATCGTAAGGCTGGAACACGATGGAACCGCCGGTTTCGGCGAGGCCGCCCCCGTGACTTATTACGGCCAGTCGCTTGAATCCGTGGAATCGACGCTCGAACGGATCCAGTCCGAGCCCGAGCTGCTAGGCCGCGACCCGTTCCAGGTCGTGCCGATTGTCGAGCGATTGATTCGACGGTTCCCCGACCAGCGGGCCACCGTCGCCGCGGTGGACGCCGCCCTCCATGATTGGATCGGGCGCAAACTCGGCCTGCCCGTCTGGCGGCTGATCGGGCTGGACGCGACTCAAACGCCGCCCACGTCCATGACCATCGGAATCGACGAACCGGATTTGATTGCCCGCAAACTCGAGCAGGCCGCCGACTTCTCGGCCCTGAAAATCAAAGTCGGCACCGAACAGGACGAGCAGACGCTATCGATTATCCGGGAGGCTGCTCCGCGCAAAAGCCTGCGGCTCGACGCAAACACCGCTTGGACGCCCGAGAACGCACTCCAACGCATTTCCGATCTCGCTCGCTTCGAACTCGAGTTGATCGAGCAGCCCCTCGAACCCCGTCAATACGACGCCCTCCGACAACTCCACGAACGCTCACCCGTGCCCATCTTCGTCGATGAAGATTCCGTCACGGCCGAAGACCTGCCCGCCCTCGCTGGATGCGTCATGGGCGTGAACATCAAGCTCGCCAAGTGCGGCGGCATCCGAGAGGCCCTTCGGATGATCCACGTCGCCCGAGCCTTCGAGCTCAAAGTGATGCTCGGCTGCATGGTCGAAACGTCGCTCGGCATCGCCGCGGCCACCCACATCGCCTCGCTGGTCGACGTCGTTGACCTCGATGGCCACCTGCTCCTGGCCGACGACCCGTTCAACGCTTTACGTTTGGAAGGCGACCGCGTGCTGCCGAGGGATCGTCCGGGCCTCGGCGCCGACGCCTCCAGCCTCTTCGGTGAAGGCGATGCGACGTAAAGCCACCCTAGCCCTTGTGTGTGCCTGCCTCGTCGTCGTTGTCGGGAATTGCCTTTGGGAACGCCGCCCCGTGCCGCCGTCGCCTGCACGCGGGGATGCCATCATGGTCGGTGGCCAGGCCGTTCCAACCGATGCCCGCGTGGTCCGCTGGGATGCCCCGAACGGCTTCAACGGATACCTCGAAACATGCTTTTTCGACTCGAACTGTTCGCTGCCGTTCAACCCCGCGCCGGGATGTGGCACGCCGCGCCGTTACAGCGAGCGCGACTTTCTCGACGGACGCAACGCGCGCTCGCAAGGGCGTACCATGCGGTTGCTGCGACGCCACGTCGACCAGATCGTGATCCACTACGACGCCGCCGGCACCAGCCGTCGCTGCTTCCAGGTCCTGCACGACGAGCGTGGACTCAGCGCCCATTTCCTCCTCGACACCGACGGCACGATTTACCAGACCCTGGACGTACGAGAGCGCGCCCGACACGCCGGTGAGGTCAACGACCGCAGCATCGGCATCGAGATCGCCAACCTCGGCGCCTACGAGAACCCGGCCGAACTCGCCCTGCGCCGGGACCGACTCGCCCTGCTCGAACCCGCCGCCTTCACCGGCGCCCGGCCGCCACCGGCGCCCGTCGTCGGCAACATCCAAGACCGCCAACTGCACCAGTACCCCTTTACCGAAGCCCAGTACGACGCACTGATCAGCCTCGTCGCCGCCCTCTGCCGCACCTTCCCGAACATCAAGCGGACCGTCCCCCGCGACCGCTCCGGCGACGTCGTCACCGTCGTCCTCCCAGCCGACCGCCGAGAGCGCTTCCGTGGCATCCTGGGCCACTACCACGTATCCTCCAGCAAAGTAGACCCCGGCCCCGCCTTCAACTGGAACCGCCTCGAACGCGCAATCCTCCGACGTGATTAACGATCTGGGCTTTCACACAGGCGGCCGCGTCGCCGCGTCAACTGTCGTATACGTCCCGTCGAGCGGCCCCGAGTTGTTCGCCAGAAAGTCCGGAACTACGAGCGAATGCCGACGTCCAAGTCAGTTATACTAATCTGGGATGAATTAGTAGTAGATTGGTTGTACCGCCGAGCGACGCCTGCTGAACCTGGCAGGACGCGCATTTCTCTTGCTCGGCGCACGGAAGCTCAGCAAAACCTGGCATCTCACGCCCTTCGACAATCTTGAAGAGAGCCTCAGGCAAGCACCGTGACCCGCCTATCGCTCGCCCGGTGAAAGCTGCTGCTACACGGACACTGCGCTTGTAGGTAATTGAGTTGCCGCCGCCTGACGGATCACGGCCGTTCGATTTGACCCGCCTTGGCCGACGCCGAACTCCAGTGTCTTGCCGGCGGACTCGGGAATGTGCCCCAGATGTCGCTGGATGGCCAACCCCTCCACTTCCTCCTGCTCGCTGGGCAGCTCGGCCGCCTCGAAGCCGCCGAACGCAGTGAACGAGCCGAAGCTCGTCGATTCGTTGGCCACCTCCGGGATGCCCGCGTCCCACTCCTCCAGAGTCAGCAGCCCCGCCCGAATCGAATCCCGAAGGTCCATGTACTCCTCCGACAGCGTCGGCAGTTTGATCGAGGTCCCGCCGAACAGCGTGATGAAGAAGCTCTGATTGCGCGACGGCATGCCCGCGGACCTCAGCCTGCGCCCCTCGATGATCCGCTTCGCCAGGGTCGGCTGCTTCAGCTCACAGCCACCGAAAAGCGTCACGTAGACCTTCTTCTCGGACACCAACTGCCCCTCGTGCCCGCCGAAGATGCAAAAGTGGAACATCGCACAAGCTCCTCAACGCTGCCCCGTCCGTCCCGACACATGGCATTTCGGGGAGGCCGCCGGATTATTTCTCCGGCCGGGAGCCGCCCGAACGCAGCCGCAACAGGTCCGGCTGGTATTCCGTGATGTAGCCCTTCTCCTTGAAGTAGGCGAAAAGCTCGTCCAGGCTGCTGTAGATTTGAGTCGCCGTCGCGGTCACGAACGGCGAAGGCTCCGCCCGGGCCGTCCAGATTACGTACACCTCTTTCGTGGTCTCGAACGCGTGCTGCAGCTCCCGCTCGACGCCCGACGACAAACCCGGTTTGCCCGTCGGCATCTCGGGAATGTAGGTGATGATCATGTCCGACTGGTCGATCAGCGCGAAGTCCCGGGCGTAAATCTGACCATCCACGTCCGGGGCCACCTGCGAAATGTCGGCCACCCGCAGCCGGATGTCACGCCCGTTCACGTGCAGCGCAATCTCCTCCTCGCCGCGCTGAGTCGCCGCGCCGGCCTTGAGCAGCAGGTTCTTCTCGTCCACGTCCCCCGGATCGAACGTGATGAAATGCTCGTTCAGACGCCGCCGAAAGTGGTCGATCTCGCTCAGCACGTCCGGCATGTCCATCACGTGCGTCATCGGAAACGACGGGTAGACCCGCTTGCGATGCGGTTCGAACATGAGCCGATAAATCGTCTCGGCCGCGGCGTCCGTCGACGTTCGCGACACGATGAAGCTGTGACCGAAGCCGCACACAGCCTCCGCCATCGCCCGCGTGACGACGATCTCCTCCTCCCGCCATACGAGAATGTCCTTCAACGTGTGCTTGACCACGTGCTCGCGCGCCAGCCGCTCGTGAACGGCGTCCACGTTGTCGATCAGCGTGACGTAGAGCGTCGCCCCCAACTTTACCATGTCACGGTGGTCGTACGCGTGAAACAGCCCGTGCCGCCATCGAAACGTTGCGTGCGTATTGAGCACCAGGTGCCGGCTCGGGTCGTGGCTGAGCACGTCCTTGAACACGCTCCGCCGAAGCTGCTCCAGCCGCTGGCGCGGCAGATCCAGAATCCGCCCCGGGACGATATCGGGCGCCTCCGCGTACATCCGATCCCCCATGTGGATCACGTCGATCGGCGTCGAACGCTCCGCCCCCAGGTCCGCGAGCCGCTCGAGGACTTCCTTCTTCTCCAGACCGACCTGCCCGGTCACGACGACGCGCATTCCCCGGCCGGGCCCGCCTTCAAACAGTGGGTGAGGTTGATCCGCAGTCATAGCAATCAAGAGTTAATGTACTCGTCTTTCGGGAGATATGCCAGCTACTCAGCAGGATCCGCCAGGATGAGGACCCAGTAAACGCCGTGGTCGCCGCCGTACCGAACTGCCACACCGATGTGCGTAAAGGCCGGATCGAGCAGAATGTCCCGATGGGCGGGGCTGGCCATCCAGGCGTCCACCACCTCTTGCGGGTCCCAATAGCCCGCGGCCAGATTCTCTCCAACGACCTCGTACGGATACCCTGACGCCCCGACCCGATCGGCAATGGTCTCGGCCGTCTTGGGATGAACGTGGCCGAAGAACCGATCGTCAACCATTTCGCAGGCGTAATCGGAGGCGATCGCCGACAACTGCGTGTCGGGTCCGACCGCCCCGATGTCGAACCGTTCAATGTTGATCAGGCGGAGCAACTGGTCGTCGAGCGCCTCGACGTCCTTCGGCGTGCTGCAATTCGACTCGGGATCGGCCGCGACTTCTTTCTGACCGCCGGAACCTTGCGCACCCGTGGCCGGATCGCCCGACGCCAGCAGCCCTGGCGCGCCGCCGTCGCAGCCCGCCAGACAAAGCAAGAGAATCAGGACCGTTAATCGTCGCACAACAAAGGTACCGTGGCGCACCCTCTCCCCGCCATGCCGCGAACGGCTCGACATTGTCCGCTCATCACAGCACACCTAAAGTCTACCCTCTCCCGGCCGTCGCGACAAGAACGATTGTCATTCGCCGTCGTAAACCCTTGTCATTCAAGCAGGTACGGCGACCCTGTGAAACAGCATGATCGTGATATCGTCCGCCGCCCGCCCACGCTTGAAATAGGCCGCGTGGTCCTGGAGCAGGTCGTCCAAGGCCGCCGACGCCGGCTGGCCGAAACCGTCCCGGATGCTGTCCACGACTGGATCGATGCCCAGTTCCGACCCAGATTCGTCCGTTACCGTCCAGGTACCCTTCGTGAACAGCATCAGAGTCTCCCGGGGGGCCAATTGGTCGAACTGCGCCTCGTAAGCGTAGTTCGGCACCGTCCCCAGCGGGGGGGCCACCGGCTGGGCAAGGTCTCGCGAGTCTCCCCGCTCGTCAACAACGACGGCCCCGATGGTCCCGGCGGTGCAGTGCTGCAATTCACCCGTGGTAGGGTTCATCGCAAAACTCGCAATGCTCATCTCGCAGCGCACCCGGTCCTCGAGCAGCATCCAGTTCAGCATCCGGATGAACGTATGGGGCGCGTCCACGTGCAATGCGGCGCTGCGAAAGGCGCTGCGGATTTCCGCCATGGCCATCGCACACCGAAGCGGGTCCGGTGCGGAAAGGCTCGCGATAATCGCCGTCGCCAGCCCGCTCGGTAGTCGCATCAGGTCGTACAGGTCGCCCGCCCGCTGCGAACCCGGCTTGCACCACACGGCCAGTTGAAGCCCGGGCCATTGCGGCACGCTGCTCGGGTCCATGCGACTCTGGACCTCGCGAAGCAACGCTAACTGCCCCTCTGAATTCGCCGTCTCCAGGGCGATCTGGTCCAGAAGCATCCGCTCATTCTGGACGCCGAGCATCGCCGCCAGCAGGATCAGCCGGTCGAGGTCCACTTCGGTGAACTCGTCCTGATCGCTTCGACGGGCAACGTACACGATCCCGAGATGACCGCGGGCTGAGGCCAGCGGTACCACCATCGCCGAACCATGGCCCGCCATCGGCTCGTCCGGGATCAGAATGTTCTGCCCGCGCTCCAGACACCGATAGCAGTACGTGTCGAACAGGTCCGGTTCCTCCATCGAGCCGCCTTCGCGATTCCGACCCTCCACGAACTCCAGCACCCCGTAGTCGTTCTTACGCAGCCCGGCATAAGCGTAAAACGAATCGAACTCCAACAGCATCGTCCCGAGAATGCGGTCCAGCAGAGCGTGCGCGTCGCTCACGTCCCGCAACTCCGACGAAAACTGCGCCACCCCCACCGTGTGACCGGGATCCAACTGAAGCGGGTCTTTCGGCGGCTTGATCACCGAGGCCGAAGGCAGCGGATGAGCCCGAAGCTTGGCCGCTTCCGGCGGCAGGGAGGTCGCTGTCCCGACCGCGCTCCGCACCGGACCGTTCTCCTCGGAGGCCACCACAATGCTGAAGGCGTCCAGCCGGATCTCGTCCGCCACCTGCAGCTTCGCTGGCTTGAACAGGGGCCGCCCGTTCAGGGCGATGGGCAGACCGCCCTCCGACGGCTCGGCGACCCAGCTCCCGTCGTCGCGGGGCCGGAGAGTAAGCTGGTTCGGCAGCAGACGCTGGTCCGGTAATCTGATCTGGCAATCCGCCCCCGACCCGATCGTGATCGGGTTGTCCTCGAAGCGCTTCGCCTCGATCAGAACCTCACCGTCCCGGATGAGCAGTCGCATGACACTCCTTTAATCGGTAAGATTCGCCCGGTCGTGCTGACACGCTGACGTGAATCCTGGTCCGTAAGTATAGCGAAACCCAAAGTGCCGGGCTACCGGACGGGGCCGCCTGCTGCCCCAAAGGGTGCCTGGCCGTTCCAGGGCGGGCTACTGGCAGCTTCGACGTGTCTAGCGTGCTGAGGAGGGTGCCATGGGCAACGCGGGTCTTGCCGCAGGCAATACCCGCGTTGCCCGTGCCGCCGGCGAACTGTAGAAGCACACGGGCGGATCCGCCTGAGTCGGACCCGCGCCGCCCAAGATCGAGAGCCGCCTGCACCGGTACGAACCCTGCACGCAATGCCGCTCAGAAGCGACGCCAGGACGCCTGACAAGCGGGTCGCCGACTTCGAGTTGAAACCATGACCAACCAAACCCGAAAAACGACGCTGACGCTCGGACACAGCCCCGACCCGGACGACGCTTTCATGTTCTACGCCCTGGCCGCCGGTCTCATCGATACCGGCCGCTGGGCCTTCGAACACGTTCTCCAGGATATCCAGACCCTCAACGAGCGGGCGCTGCGCCGCGAACTCGATGTCACCGCGATCAGCATGCACGCCTATCCGTACGTGGCCAAGGACTACGCCCTCACCTGCTGCGGCTCGAGCATGGGCGACGGCTACGGCCCCCTGGTCGTTTCTCGCACGCCGATGTCATGGGACGATTTGAAAGGCGCGACCATCCTCGTGCCGGGTGAAATGACCACCGCATTCTTGACCTTGAATCTTCTGCTCGGGCGCGGCTCCTTCCGACATCGCGTCGTTATGTTCGATCAGATTCTCACCGCGGTGGCGCGCGGCGAGGCCGACGCGGGTCTGATCATCCACGAAGGACAATTGACCTACGCCAACGAGAAGTTGCACATGGTCATCGACCTGGGTGAGTGGTGGCAAAACGAAACCGGCCTGCCCTTACCGCTGGGCGGCAACTGCATCCGAAGAAGCCTGGGCGAGAACGCGATGCGCGAGATCACCGGTATCCTGCAGCGCAGCATCCGATTCAGTCTCGATCATCGCGCAGACGCCGTCGAACACGCCATGCAATACGCCCGCGACATGGGCAAAGACCTTGCAGATCAGTTTGTCGGCATGTACGTCAACCAATGGACCATCGACTACGGTGAAACGGGCCGCAGAGCCGTCAACGAACTACTCAACCGCGCCGCCGCACAAAACCTCGCGCCCGCCGTCGGACCCATCGACATCATCACCACCCCGTCACCGCCGTAGCGCCGGGCGAAATGTCAAATCTGCCATGGGTGCCGTGCCGCCTTCCGGCCGTGGATCGGGAAAAGCTCCTGCGGTCGCTCTCCTCGATGGCCTATAACGTCTCCGCCGGTCGTCCCGGAATGCCGTTTCACTGACGCTCGCAAGGCACGACTGGCGAATTTGACCTGACTCGACGATATCGCATGTTGAAAGTGTGATGATTCGTCCATCCAAAAGAGGCCCGACGATGCTTCGCGTTCTGCTCGCTATCCTGGCGTTCCTGATCGTGCTGGCCGTACCCACACAGGCCGGCTGAAAAAAGGGGGCAGAAAACTCCTTCTGCGCCGTACCCCATCCTTCGAAAACGGCGTCAGGAGTCTTTTTCTGACAGGCAAAATGTGTTCAGGAGTTTCCTTCTGCGCCTTTCCCCATCCCCTGCGCAGCAACGAGCGGGGAAACCAAGCCACCAGCATCGTAGTGCATCTCGATGTACCCCGAAGAGCATCGTAGGGTGCATCTCGATGCATCTGTTTACTCAAACCGGCAAACGAACGCCACGATCCCCAACCCACGCTCAACCGCATCCGGCTGAGGGCTGACGGCCGAAGGCTTCTCCCTGACAACTGAAAACTGACCACTGACAACTCGTCGGTCCCATAACAACCCCCCTCCCGCAC
>CAZNPL010000048.1:0-44801 GCA_964574815.1 uncultured Phycisphaeraceae bacterium | reverse complement strand
AAGCCCGCCAGCCATCCTACGCCCTGCCGGTCGGAAATTAAATGCGATTGCCCTGCCCGGGACGGTGGCAGACTTGCCGCTGGCGGTGTTGGACTCACCGCCGCCGACGGTCGAGCTGTGCCCGCCGGCGGTATTAAGAACGCCCCCTCCGACGGTGGACCCGAGCGCGCTGGCGGTGTTACCGCCGCCTCCGCCCACCGTGGAGGAATGCCCGCTGGCTGTGTTGGCCCCGCCGCCACCGACGGTGGACTTGATGCTGGTGGCCGTGTTCTGGTAGCCGCCGCCGACGGTGGCCTCCTGCCCGCTGGCCGTGTTACGGACACCACCGCCGACGGTAGCATAGTAACGATCCGATGTAGTCCCTGCGCCATCGCCTGCCTCGTTCCCTAGCCCCCCGCCGACCGTACCGTACTCGTCCGCGACGCGGTTGGGGGCGAAAACTTGACCCCCACCGGCGATCGTCGCGCCGACAACGCCAGCCTCGACTTGGTTGCCCTTGAACCCGCCGATCACGTTGGGGCTGGTGTCATTCGGTTGGGTGTACAGACCGGGCAAGGCCAGGGCATACGGATTGGAGCGCAGTGGCTGGCGAGGCGACAGCGGGGTGAATGGCTCCAAGTCATTCGGATCATGGGGGCGACGCACGGCAATTTCCAGCCACCGAGCGCTGCCGTTGAACACGTCCGTGCCGAAGTCCAGATCGATAGTGAACAGGCCGTTGGTCACGGTCACCGGAGTGAGGAGCAGCAGCTCGCCGACCAGCTCGCCGCCTACTGGAGTTGTCCACAGCGCGGCCTCGATGTCGATCAGGCCATTGACAGGAAGACCGTCCTGCTTGAGCTGGCCCTGGTAAGTGAACGCCGCGCCCAGCCGGTTGGCGCAATGCGAAGCGCAGGTCGTTCCCGGACCCTGGAACGTGCCGGCCACGCAGTCGTCTCGCGCCCCTTCCGTACACTGCTTGTCTTCCAGACAGCAGGCCCCGGCGCAAAAAACGCTGTCGCAAGCGGTCCCCTCGCCGAGGAAGTCGCCGTCACCCAGCGTGCAGCCGGAAGCGTTCGTATCCTCGCACGAAGCGTCACCCAGGCAGCACGCGCCGACCTGGGCGGAGGCGTCCGTCGCCGCCACGCCGGCCACGAACAACCAGGCGACCGCAGCGACGAACACCATTCGTGTGTAACTTGGCTCTTTCATTCTTTCATACCCTTCGGTTAGGTGCTCAAGGTCTGCATCGTTTCGATTCGCCCAGCCGGACCGCGGCAGCGAGGCGACGTTTTCGAGAAATCTCTGCCAAGCCGATACATCAGGCGAGTACCCGTCTGTTCGAATCTTGAAAGCGGCCCAGAACACGTGCCGCTCTGTCATAAGGCTCTATGGAACGTAGGGCACGGATTGGACGCCAACGGCAAAAAAGACGAGGCAGGCCCCGAGCTGGTAGCTTGGAATACCGTATCCCCGCCTCAGTCTGGCGTGGGGCTCTCCACTGGCACGGTCCCACGACACGTCGGCAGGCTGTGTTCGGACTCGGGCAGGGGTATCGGATTCTGATAGAATGACCCGGGCTGCGCCGAGGAGGCACGAAGATCTTGACCGGCGAATCAAAACCAACGCGTGTGAGCCTGCTTTCGCGGGTGCGCGATCCGGCAAACGACGAGGCCTGGCGGGAGTTTGACCGCACTTACCGCGAGCTGATCGTGCGATATTGCCGTGCCCGGGGGCTTCAGCTCGCCGATGCCGAGGACGTTCGGCAGGCGGTGATGATGCGGCTTTCCAGAGCGCTGCGGACGTTTGAGTATCAGCCGGAGCTCGGGCGGTTTCGGCACTATCTGGGCAGGACGGTCCGTAACGCCATCATCGAGCACAAGGTGCGTCCAAAGAGGCGGCCTCAGCCCGTAGATACTGATGTGCTGGCGGCCGATGCCGCCGACGAAGCGGAAGGGTCGGACGCGGTGTGGGAGCGGGAGTGGATGGACCACCACTACCGGCTGGCCATGCAGACCATCCGGGCCACGTTTGACGCCAGAAGCGTTGAGGTATTCGACCGGCTCCTGGACGGGGCATCCGTTGAGGAGCTGGCAGGCGCTTATGACATGTCGACGCAGGCGGTGCACAAGGTCAAGCAGCGTATCCGAAATCGGATGAAGCAGTTGGTGCAACAACAGATTCAGGATGAAGATGAACCGGTTTGATGAGACATCCTCGCGGCCGGCGGAGGAGGAAGGCTGCTCCGGTGACCTCGACCGTTTCGGTTTCGAGCTGCCAGACGAATCCTGGATGGAGCGTGTCCGTGCCGCCGAACGAAGCCCCGAGCTGGGTTCGATGGGGCCGTATGAGATACTGGAGGAAGTCAGCCGCGGGGCGCAGGGCATCGTCTACCGGGCGCGGCAACAGAACACCAAACGTATTATCGCGGTGAAGCGCCTCATCGGCGGACAGCTCGCTACGGAGTCCGCACGGAGCCGATTCAACCGAGAGATTGAAACGGCCGCGTCGCTGGATCATCCCAATATCGTCACCGTCTACGGAACCGACCTGATCGGCGACCAGCCGATCCTGGCGATGGAGTGGATTGAGGGTGTGCCCTTCGACGAGTGGTCTTGCGCGAAAGCTCGTGAAGGGTGCACCGCCGATGAGCGGCTGGAGACGTTCGCGCAGGTATGCGACGCCGTACACTTCGCCCACCAGCGAGGCGTGATCCATCGCGATTTGAAACCGACCAACGTCCTCGTCGACGGCTCCGGCAAGGCACACATCCTCGATTTCGGGCTGGCGAAAGTCACTGTCGAAAACAGCGCGGCGGACGCCAACCTCACGTTAACTCAGGATTTCATCGGGACTCCGCTCTACGCGGCTCCCGAGCAAGCACGGTCGGATCACGGCGCCGTTGACGTTCGGACGGATGTGTACGCGCTGGGGGCGATTCTCTACCAGATGCTAACTGGGCAGACGCCGCATTCCGGAGCGCTGCATACGCTGCTGAACGCTATTCAGCATGAAGATCCACCCCCACCCACACGGTTGAACCGAGACCTGGGCGGCGAACTGGACGCGATCGCGTTGAAGGCCCTGGCCAAGGAACCGACCGAGCGCTACCAGTCCGTGGATGCCCTGGCGGCCGATATCCGGCGGTACCTGCGCGGAGACGCCGTGCTGGCCCATGCGCCGACGGTGAGCTACCAACTGCGCAAGCTCATCCGGCGAAATCGGCTGCCGTTTGTGTTCGCTTCCAGCGTGGTATTGCTGCTCGTCGTTTTCGGCGTGGCGTCCTCGATTCTGGCCCTGCGCCTGGAGCAGCAGCGTGAGGCCACGGAACGCCGTTTCGGCGAAGCCCGTGGACTCGCCAAGACCATGATCCATGATCTCTATGACGTGGTGTCCCCGCTGAAGGGAGCGTTGCCGGCTAGCAAGATGATAGTCGAAACCGGCCTGCAGTATCTCGATGCCCTGGCCCGGGAGGCGGGCGACAACCTATCGCTCCAACTTGAATGCGCCGACGGCTACTTTCGCATTGCCGAGGTGCTGGGTGGTCCCACGGGCGCCAACCTCGGGCAGACGACCCAGGCCCTGATCAGTTGCCGCAAGGGCCTTCAGATCGTGCAACGTACCCTGGCGCGTCATCCTGACGATGAAGACGTGCGCCGGCACGCGGCCAACGGTCACCTGGTCCTAGGCAATTTGCTCGGTGCGGCTGGCCAGTTGGCTCAGGCAATCGAAAACTATAGGCAGGCCATCGCTTATCGCGAAGATGTGATGGCCTCCGGCGGGCAGCACGGGAACTGGACGACGGACCTGGAGCGCATCCGGTCTGACCTGGCCGCCTGCCTGGAGCGGGCAGACCGCTATGACGAAGCCGAAGCTCAAATCGAACAGGTTCTCGAGATGGTCGAGGCGCGCATACAGGCAGACCCCAAAGACCCCGAACCCAAGCTCAAGCTGGGGAATTCACTGGCCACGTTGGGGCATATTCGTGTGCAAAAAGGCGATTGGGACGGCGCCTTGGAGCCGCTGCAATCGGCCATAGCGATCTTGCAACCGGCGGCCGATGCGTCTCCCCAACGGGCGAACCCGTGGCGCAGCCTGGTCGTCGCCCGAACCGCACTCGGTCGCGTGTGGCAGGCAAGGGGCGAAGTCGAGCGGGCCCGTGAGGACCTGGAATGGGCAGCCGAAGCCCATCGCCAGACGATCATGGCCGAGCCGGGCAACGTTACGGCGCGCAGGGATTTGTCGGCGGTGCTCCACTTCCTCGGCAAGCTCTTTGATGAGAATGGTGACACCGAGGCGGCGTTGGAACAGTTCGTGGAGATGCTCAGGATTCGCGAGTCTCTGGCCAAGGGTGATTTTGGTTCCAGCATGGCCAAGCGGGAGCTGGCCGTCGCCCACGACATGGTCGGGGCGGCCCTGCGAAAACTGGACCGGCTCGACGAAGCGCTGTCGCACCATTTGGCGGGAAAGGCCACGTTTGACGAGCTCGCGGCCCTGGAGCCACAGAACATCCGCCACCAGCGTAGTGTCGCTGTTTCTGCGTTTTTCCTCGGACAACTATACCAATCCCTGGCCCAGAGGTGCATCCAGGACCAACACCTACAGACCGATCATTGGCACGCCGCACTGCGCAGCTTCCAACAGGCCAGGCGGATTATGGAGAGTCTGCGCGATGGCGGACATCTGCTCGAGCACGAAGCCGGTGTGATTGAGATGCTGGCAAACGAGCAAGCCGCATGCGAAAGTGCGGTATCGGAATCGCCCGAATGAGCTGTGCGGTCTCTTGGAGCGCGTTGTCCGCTGGATTCCGGATGACCTTGTCGAAAAACGCGTCATAATCGGACAGCGGGCGACGCGACTCGAACGCGCAACATTCAGCTTGGAAGGCTGATGCTCTACCAATTGAGCTACGCCCGCAGCGACGTTGTATCTGGACCGATCCGCCGCAACCTGTCAAGGCCCCGCACCGCCGCGTGTAAACAGGAGGAGTGCGTGTCCTCTCAACCGAGTGCCGCTGGTAACTTGCCCGCTCGCTACCATCCTCCTCGCGCAGGCGACGGAGCGCATTGGCGCAGCCCAACGGGCCAAGAGCCGCCGCCCGAGGCCGAACATCCCCGTCAATGACGCACCCCAAACCGACCTTCACGTTGCCGCTACGCCCGCTTTGCGTATGATCGGCTGCAATGGTCGAAGATGGAAACAACGCGACGCCGTTGCAGGATCAGTCGGTCGAACGCCAGTTGGCCGACCGCACCGAGGCCCTCCAGACAATCTTCGATTTGAGCGACTGGTTTGCCGGGGCGGCCGACCTGCAGGAGGTGCTGAACGCCACCGCCGAACGGGTTGCCCGTGTTATGGGCATGAAAGCGTGCGGCATTCGGCTCCTGGATGAAGACCGCGGGGAGCTTGCCATACAGGCCGCATACAACCTTTCGGACGAGTATCTGCAAAAGGGGCCGGTGCGCATCTCGGAGAATCCGATCGACGCGGCGGCGCTGAACGGCCAAACCGTCTACCTTGCGGATGCCTGGAAGGATCCTCGCGTGCGCTACCCCGAGCAGGCCAAGGCCGAAGGTCTGGTGAGCGGTCTGTGCGCCCCAATGACCTACCGGGGACAGACCATCGGTGTCATCCGTGTCTATTCCGACAGGCCGCACCAGTTCACGGAGCAGGATCATTCATTCCTTCGCTCTGCCGGAACGCAGGCAGCCGCCGGCATCATCGAGGCTCGTTTGATCGCCGAGCAGCGGCAGGCCGACCGCCACATGCGACAGCTTCGCTACGCGGGAGACATCCAGCGCCGCATGATCCCCGCCCGGCCGCCCGAACATCCCTGGGCCAGCTTCGGCTGCATTTACGACCCGAGCCTCGCCGTCGGCGGCGATTTCTTCGATTTCATCGAGCTGTCGCGTGGGGCGCTCGGGCTTTCGATGGCGGACGTGGTGGGCAAGGGCATTCCGGCCGCCCTCATGATGGCCTCGGTCCGCAGCGCCCTGCGGGCGCACGCATCAGTCGTCTCTGATGTGCGTACGACCGTTGCGCGGGTGAACCGGCACATGTGCCGTGATACCCGGGCGGGAGAATTCGCGACCGTGTTCTACGGAATCTTCGCTGCCGAGGAACGCCGGCTTGACTACGTGAACGCGGGCCACGACCCACCGCTGCTCCTGCGCAAGAACGAATTCACGGAATTGAGCGCCGGAGGCATCGCCATCGGCATTCTGCCCGAGGCCGGTTTCGAGCACGGTTTCGTGGAACTGCTGCCGGAGGATATCCTTGTTTTCTATACTGACGGCGTGATTGATGCGATGAACTTCGACGGCGAGTGTTTCGGCCGCGATCGCCTGAGGCAATCGATTCTTCGATACCAGGATCAGGCGGCGGCGACCCTGGCGTGGCAGATCCTCTGGGACACGCGCCGGTTCGCAGGGTTGGCGGAACAGAACGACGACATCAGTGTCGTCGTGGCCAGGGTCCAATAACCTCGTTGATCGACGCCGTTGGGCGGTCCGTGGCCGGAGCGATCTCGTCACCGGTGGCCGCACAGGACTGCTACGGGCTTGGAAGCATCTTGTCGGGGTACCAGTCTTGGGGTAACGGCGGACTTCGGGGGCTATTTCCGCTGCTCAGTTTTCTCCGGTTCTTCTGCTTTTCTGGGTTGCTCGGTTTGTCCCGCGGCGCCCTCTCGCTGAGCTTTGCGTTCCTCGGGGCTCATGGCCTTCTTCGATTCGCTGGCCACGACGTGAATAGTCATCGGACGCGGCATTCCGGGCCCGCTGACTCTAAGCGTCATATCGGTGATGCTTTCCAATCTGCTGATCTTTCCCGAACGGATGTCGTAAACCGCTTTGCCCGATGTTTTCCCATTCAACTCGGGGGCGGATGCGGCTCGTTCGTCCCCGCCTCCCTCGCGGCCGACGGTGCCTGAGTACGTGATCAAGCCTGACTCGCGCCCGTCCACCTTTTCGATGTCCTCAAGTTTGCAGGTGATGCGAGTGACGACTTTACCCAGCCGAGGGTCTTCCTCGGTCAGCGAGTTCTGCCACGTCTCGCCTACCTCCACCTCTTTCTTATCGGGGTAAACGAGAAACTGCGCCTCGCCCCAGAACTTTCGGGCCTCCTTGTTTGTGAATTCCTGGCGCATGTACGTCCAGAGAAAATTGCCGTCCGCCTCCGCTGAAATCTCTTCGGCGATTTTATCCATGCCGCTGAATGACAGGACTTTCAGGTCTTCGTTGACCACGACGCGCAGGGACTTTCCTACCATGGTGTCCAAGATGGGCTTGAGCCAAGTTGCCTGTTCGTCTTCTTTCGGAACGTCGGTGTCGTACTGATGCGTGCCCATGTTCGGAATGTTGTTGTCCTGTGCAACACGGTCAAAAGTGAGCTCGATCGCGTAATTCCCGTCGGGCGTTCTCTCCTCGGACTCCCACATCCCATAGAAACGGCTCAACTCGATTTTGGCATCGCGCGTACCTGAGCTGACTGTCTGAGATACCTCCCAAACGTCCTCCAGGTATCGTTTTGAGCCCGGCTTGAACTTTCGCTTGATCTCGAGCTTTTCCGCCGACGCGGCGGCCGCGACCATTCCGGCGACGGTCACGAAGGCAACCTGCGAGGTTCTCCTGCTACCGTTGGTGAGCAACATGCGTCGTCTCCGTTTGTTGTGTCTCACGATTCTCGAGCGGGCAGCTACGGTCCGGCTTGTTCCCGCGTCGTCGAATTCGGATCGATGCGATCACCTTGCCCGCTGATGATTCACCAAACCGAGCGTAAAGAGCATGGGCTGGACGCGGCTCAACGTCAATCGGGCCGACAAATTGCGACAAAAGAGCCTCATCAGGAGTAGAGCGTCGCTGCATTTCCTTCGTGTAGTGGGTTATGATCACGCTCAGGCATGCTGTAGGGGCCTTCAGACGCCGCAAAGTCCGACCTAACAAGGTGTGGTCAGCGGCTCATGTTATGGTACAATATCTGCGTCAGCTGGTAGAACGTGGTCGGGTCTGACGGCGACTGACCGAATACGAGCGAGCGGTCTGACGTCGCGGGCTCGGGTCACGCCCTTCAGGAGTCGGGTTACTGCCGGAATGAGAATTCGCAACGCACTGGACAACACCCGACCGACCCTCTCCTTCGAGTTCTTTCCGCCGAAGGACGACATCGGGTTCTGGGACCTTTACAAGACAATCGCGTCGCTCAGACCCCTGGACCCGACGTACGTTTCCGTCACCTACGGCGCCGGTGGGGCCACCCGGCGAAAGACTGTCGATCTGGTCGGGCGAATCAAGAAGGACATCGGCATCGAGCCGATGGCCCACCTGACGTGCGTCGGCAGCACCAAGGAGGATATTCGCCAGGTGCTGGACGACCTTCGAGCGAATCAGATCGAGAACGTCCTGGCGCTGCGGGGTGATCCGCCGAGAGGGGCGGACCGGTTCGTCCCGGTCGAAGGCGGCTTCAGCTATGCCAACGAGCTGGTCGCTTTCGCCCGAGCCAACTACGACTTCTGCATCGGTGCCGCCTGCTATCCCGAGACCCATCCGGAGTGTCCCGACCCCGCCGTCGATATGGATAACCTCAAGCGGAAGGTGGACGCCGGCTCCGATTTCCTGATCACGCAGCTCTTCTTCGACAACACGGATTTCTTCTCATTCCGTGAGCGCGCCGAGCGGGCCGGCATCGAGGTGCCGATCATCGCGGGGATCATGCCGATTTTGAGCGTGCGGCAGGTGAAGCGCTTTACCGAGATGTGCGGCGCTCGCATCCCCGAGGACCTGCTGGCCAAGATCGAGGCGGTAGAGGACGATTCCGAAGCCGTTCGGCACGTCGGCACGTACCATGCGACCGAGCAGTGCCACCGCCTGCTTGATCAGGGCGTCGCCGGCATTCACCTCTACACGCTCAATCGCTCGACGGCCACGCGTGCGATCTTCCAGCAGATCAAGTCGCGCCTGACCGTCCCGTCATCATGAACGTCGCGTCCGCGCCGGCTTCCTGGTAACCTCCTGCGAAGGATGTCGAACTTCGCGCACGGCCGTTGCCTTCAGGGAACCGCGTCCATTGCCTCGACCCGCGTTCAAACGAGCCTTCGACCATTGCACCGAGGACTATGCGCAGTACCGGCCTCCGTATCCGCCGGAGGCCATCGGCGTCCTCGCCGACTGCGTAACGCATGTGACTTTTCCCCGGGTCGCCGACGTGGGAGCCGGCACCGGCATCTTCTCCAGGCAACTGGCCCGCGCCGGGTGGCACGTGACCGCGGTCGAGCCCAGCGAGAAGATGCTGCAGTGGGTAAGCCAGGGCAGGGACGCAACTGCACCAGGCAGCGTCCACCGTGTCTGCGCGACCGCGGAGGCCACGCCCTTGGCACAGGCGTCCGTGCACGCCGTCACCGCGGCCCAGGCATTCCACTGGTTCAACCCGCCCTTCGCGCTGGCGGAAATCGCCCGCATCCTCAAGCCCGGCGGCACGCTGATGCTCATCTGGAACAACCGCGACGCAAGCCGCTCGCCATTCGTCGAGGAATACGAGGAACTGATCGCCCGATACAACAGCGCGTACGATCGGGAGTATCGGCAGCAGGACTGGGCCGGAAAGATCGCCGCGTCGGGAGCGTTCGAGCCGGCCCGCTACCATTGCCTGGCCCACGTGTGGTGCCTCGGGCACGAGGATCTTGTGGGGTTTTCGAGAAGTGTCTCCTACATCCGCAACGTATTGTCACGCGAGCAGCGGCCTCGATTCGAGCGGGACCTGCGGGCTTTGCTTCGGACTCACTTCGGCAACCGGACGTGCGAGATTCCCCTTCGAACGGACGTGTGGACCGCGTCTCGCCGCGGATGACCGTGCATCGAATTCCGCCGCCTCAATTGGCTTTTACAAGGGCGCAGACTTCGTCGGCGTCGCTCGGTAAATCACTGGTCAGAATCTCCGGGCCACCCGCCTCCTCCGGACGTACGTGCACCGTGTCCTCGATGCGGATGCCCCCGAAATTGTCGTTGAGCAACCCGTCGACCCGGGCCCGGTTGACGCAATCCGCAAACGGCCCGCTCAACGCGTCATGCCGCCAGATCGCCGGCACCAGATAAATGCCCGGCTCGATTGTCACCGTCATGCCCGGCTCCAGGTCCCGATCCAGTCTGAGAAACTTGTTCCCGAAATCGGGCCGTCGCGACCGCCCCGGAGCGTACCCGGCGAGATCGCCGAAGTCCTCCATGTCGTGCACGTCGAGCCCGATCAGATGGCCGACCCCGTGCGTGAAAAACAACGCATGCGCGCCGCGCTTGAACAGCTCCGCAGGACTTCCTTTAAGTAAACCGACGTCCACCAGCCCTTCACAAACCACGCGGGCCGCGAGATCGTGCACGTCGCGATAGCGCGCCCCCGGCACGCACGCCGCCATGGCCTCCCGCTCGGCACGAAGGATGACCTCGTAAAGCTGACGCTGGACATCGCTGAACGTTCCGCTCACCGGGTACGTGCGCGTCATGTCGCTCGCATAACCGCTCGGCTCCTCGGCCCCTGCATCCACCAACAACAGGTCGCCGGCGGCCATCGTGTTGTGGTAGCCGTGCCCGTGAAGGACCTCACCGTGTATCGTGATGATCGGCGTGAACGAGTGCTCCGATTGCTGAGCGGTGTACACGGCCATCAACGCCGCCGCCGCGTCGGATTCCCGCGCACCGGGTCTCGTGCCGCGCATAACCGCCAACTGTGCCTCGACGCCGATCCGTGCGGCTCGGCGCATCGCGGTCAATTCGTGCTCGTCCTTGATCAGCCTCAGATTGATGATCGCCAGCAGCTCTTCGGGCGTCGGTTCCACCAGACGGAGTCGGCTGACCCATTCCGTGGTCGGTGGACAGGGTGGGCAGATGGCCGCGGCCGTGCGCCCTCCGACGATTTTCTCCAACTCGTCCGGTCCCTGGATCGCGCTGAGGCGAATCCCCGCCGCCGAAGCCAATGCATCGTCGGGTCGCGGCTCACCGATCCAGACGGCGTCGTCCAATGTCGCAGCGGGCCGAAACAGACTGCACCCCGCGTCGCCGTCGCCGCCCGGCTCGACCAGCAGGCACGCACCCTCGACCGGCGGACCACCGAAGTACAGATACGTGCTGCCGGCGCGGAAGGGATGGGTATTGGTGGGGTACTTGCGCGCCCGCGCCTCACCGGCCAGGATCACCATCGGGCGATCGATCTCCGAAGCCAGAGCAGCGCGGCGTCGCCGATAGACGTCCGGCGGCGCCGTCATGTTTATCGGCGGTTGGACCATGGAATCATCCTCCTCAGGGATGAAAGTCTACCGCTGCCGCCCACTTTGTGAACAAGCCGATCTCTCACTCGAGCACGGTCGGACGGAGATGAGCGCAGGACTCAAAAGAAACGGCCGTCCGCGGCACTGGAGCTCGCACCACGGACGGCCTCGTTTGTCTTACTGCCGAGAAGCGGGCGTTGCAGAACCAACGCCCATGAACATCAGTGATGGCCTGGGACCGGGTGGGTTTTCAAGACCCCCGGTCTGTTCTGGTTACTTTGGAGCCGCCAAAGATCTCCGTATCAATCGAGTTCATGAACCACGTTCATGCTAGACGTTCTGCCGCTGCCATGACAGACGGAGCAGGACTCGACCATCGCTACGTCCTGGCGCTGGGTAAACTCGCCGGCGGCGGGGTCGGCGATGCTGATGACGCCGCCATTCTGCCGTATGTGGGCCACCGCCAACTCATTGTCGTGGCACATGTAACACGTCGAGGCGGCGGGCGAGTTCACCCAGTCGGTCGGGTTCGGCACACTGTCGCGAGCTGCGTCGACTGCGGCGAAGTCGTTGCCGTCCAAGCCGTCATCCGTGCCGGTCGTGCGGACAGTGGTCTCCAGCACGTTGTCGGGCAACGGCAGCTCGTACGTGCCCTCCATGTGGCAAAGAAGGCAATTGCGGGTGCCGTTTTCTGCCGGGAAGGTCACTTCCGACCAATTGTAGTAAATACCGTCGTTGCGACCGCGGACAAATTCATAATCGGTCGTGCGCATGGCCGAGGCGTGGATGCCGTGGATCATGTCCTTCAGGTTGTTCGTGTCCTCCGGCCACGTCCAGGTATCACTGGTTCCGAGAGCTACGGTGGCAGCCGAAGGATCGTCCGTGGCGGGATCGCCGTCGCGATCCGCGGCCGCGGCAGGATCAACGGCCCGTCCGCTGGTGCTCAGGTTGGGAACGTGGCATACGGTGCAAATCGCAACGTCGAACACGCGGTTACCGCCGTGCGCCTCGAACCACTCGTGGCAGTCGGCGCACTTGTTATTGTCGACCACCACGCGACGGGCATCGTCGCCTGTAACGCCCATCACCGCCGACGGCGTGTGCAAGGACACCGTTTCACCATCGATCTCCTGCTGGAAGTAGCCCTGCAATCCGACGGCACGCATGGTGGCCCCCGCCGGGAAAGGATTCGCAGTCAAAACGGCCGTGCATCCCGCGGCATCGCAAGTCAGGGTCCCTGCACTGCCGTCCGCGAGATCTTCCAGGCTGACGGAGATGGGCTGCGCCGCATTCTGCCCAAGGTTGTTGTAATCGGCGGGGAACGCGACGCCGTTCTGCGGCTCTGCCCACGCCAGCAGGAATCCCGGCCAACGACCGGGACCGGCGAGGTCGGCAGGCAAGTTCGTCAGATCAAGCGGCGTTCCGTCAGAGTTGATCCGGAAATCAACAGTCGCCACACCGCCGGTGCCTGCCGTAACAGCGTCGATGGCGTAGGCGATATCGCGCTGGCCGGCCGGCAGGTTCGGGTTGTTGGGCGTGGCGTTTGCGGTCAGGTGGTTTTCTTCGATGGCCGAAGCCGGGTGGCAGGTAGCGCAACCGGAGTTGTCCGCCTGGGGACCAGCGGTGTGGAGCGTCAACCCCGCAGGCGGCGGATCCACAAAGCTGATCTCGTGGCAGGACGCGCAGGCCATCATGCTTGGCACATTCTTCCAGTTGTCGCCATCCTCCGTGGCCTCGTCCTCGCCGTTATGGCACTTTCGACAGTTCAGAAGATCCTGGGGATAGGTGACCTCCGAGTAATCGATGCCATCGTCGAGCACGTTGAACTTCTGCGCCGCGTGAATCTTGTGCGTCATGAACGCCATATCGCCCTCGCCCTGAGCGAGGTCGGGATTGTGGCAGTTGACGCAGTACTCGACGAGAAAGCGGCGACCGTGGAATACCAGGTCTTCGTGGCATTCATTGCAGGAGCTCATCACCGCAATGTTCCGCGTCTCAGTCACATCGCCGCCCGCCGGCACGAAGTCCAGAAACAGGTTCTGGGCCTCGAGCGGGATATCGCCGGAGCCGATTTGTCCGGCCACGCGGTGGGTCAGGGTCGGCTCAAAGGTCACGCCCGTCACGTTCGCGACGTCGGTGTTAAACGTGAACACATAAGTGCCGTCGCCGTTATCGACTAGGCTGCTGCCTGTGTCATAGTCCGGAGGGGTCGTCCCGTCGTTGGTCTCTTCCCGCGTGTACGCGACCCATTCGCTCGGATCGCCGTTGGTCCCCGGCACCAGCTTGGTAAGGGTGAAACGGACGAATCGATTGCTCTCTTCCCACAGGGCGCCGATCCCCGCCACTGGCGCGCCGGTGGAAGTTGTAACGCTGAACGCAACCACCGGCGGGCTGTCGATGGTGACGCCGGTGACCTCACTCTGAACGTCTAACGCGGCAATCAGATCGTCCGATGCGGTGCTCACGTCGATGGCTTGGCCGCCGGTGCAACCAGTGGCGTCGTTGACACATACACCGTCGGCGGTGCACACGTCCACCGTGCATGCGATGCCGTCGTCACAGTCCGCATCCGTCGTGCACTCCACTGCGGGCGGCATCGGGCAGCCGGGCAGAAACATGATCCCTCCGCCGGCCGCGAACACGACCAACGCGACTCCCCACAACGACCGCCACCTCCTCACTACTCCACGCATGCTTCTCATCACTGGGTTCTCCTGCATAGCGACCGCGCCAAGCACGATCGGCGCCTGATTATGGCGCACACAATAAGGGGAGCCCGAACCTTTCCGACCCGGTCTCCAACAAGCCGCCCTTGCGGCTATCCAAACCAATTCAACAGATCGGCCGACCGCACCAGTCCCTTGGCCGCAATGCCTTCACAAGCCGCGGCTGGCGGCCTTCACAGACGACCGCAGCCGTAAAGAAAGCGTCCAGCGACGCCCTCCCCGCCCGTCGCATTCGCCTACGGGCGAACTGAAGATCGCAGGGCCGAGAGGCCCGGCCTCTTCCGCTTATTGATTCCGGGCTTAGTCAGTGGTCGCTCGATCATCCACCTCCAGGCTCGCGCGAATTAACCATGCCCGACAACGCGCCAAACGCCGGGAGTTCGCACGAGCCGAGTACTTTCGGATCCCGAATTGCAGACATGATGTTCGCGCCAAGGTGTCGATCGCTCGGAACCGTCACTTCTACGGCCGCGTTGATCTTCGTACAGCAGCCTGAAACGCCTGTCAAGCATTTCTCGCCACGTTCGCGTGCGTGCATCGAGCGACGTCCGCGTCATCTCGCCGCTGCAAGAGCCGCGCCACCGCCGCTCAATATCAGCAGAATTCGTCTCCCGAAACACTCACGCCAGTCGGTTTGCGGGGTAGGTGCAACGACTCCCTTCGCGCACACGGACGATTGCAACGGTGTCTCACTTCGGGCAGCAACTTCTGACGGCCTGCCGCTGTGTACGTAAGTCGGGCCACATGACCCGGGTCTTCCGCTACGGCTTCCGACCTTACCCCCCCTGAGTCAGTTTGTCCTGCGTAACGTACTGCCGCCTTCGAGAGCCCGAGGGCAGGGCCGATCAGCCGGAGGTGAGTCACCGCTGGCGGCCTTGCCTCCAAACAAGCGCTTGGTGCCGGCCTGAAACAGGAAGGAAGCTTCTGGGCCGCCCGCGCGGACGCAGAGATCTTACGATTCCCGCCCGGTTGGTACGCCGCTTGCTAGACCCTTCCGGTCCCCGCTGTTTACCACGATCCGGCATAGGCGCCGGTTCTTATTGGCGCCCTACGGTAAAGATGCTACAATGAGTGCTCCAAATCACAGCATCTCTTGTTGGAGGAACAAGCAATGAACCCAGATGCTCGAGCCGACGCGTGCGACTTTTTCTTGTCCGCACGTTCAGGGTTCGTTCTGGCCGCAATGACCACCCTGGTCTTTGTCTCGGCGGCATCCGCGCAACCGCCGCCGGAGGGCATGTCGAGGAGCATCGACCGCCGGACGGCACCGACGCCGCGCGGCCAGTCTGCCCCCCTCGCACCACCCAACGACGACTGCGGCGACGCGATTCACCTCGGTGATGGCGGACTCTTCGCCTTCGATACAACGGGCGCCACAACGGACGGCGGCCCTTCGCCCGCCTGTGGGCCGATGGAGTCCGACATCTGGTTCACCATCGACGGTGATTGGGCAATCGCGGAATTGTCGGTAGAGCCAGGGGGAACCATTGCACTGTACGAACCCGTCGCCGACTGCCCCCCAACAGACGCCGACCTCCTCGCATGTGGCAATTATCTTTCAGTCATGTGCACACCTCCGGGAACGCTGCTTGTGCGGATCAGCACGTACGGCTTCGGGTTCTCGCAGGGGACGCTCTCAGTCCAACACCTGGAGCACTGTCACCGAGGGGGGGCACCGGGAAACCCGATGGTGGTGGCTACCTGCGGGCCGCCTGAACATCCTAACGGCGACTGGTGTCTGCTGTGGCAGTGTGACTGTTGGATGGGCTGCATCGCGGTTCCCAACGATTGCGATGACGACGACATCTGCACGCGCGATGCCTGCGACGAATTCTGTACGCACGCCCCCAACGCTTACGGCGATCTCAATCACGACGATGCGATCAACGCCGACGATCTGGCCGTCGTGCACTCGGGCGTGCAAAGCGACTTCTCCACCATCCCGAAGAAGGACATCGACCTCGAGCCGTGCAACGACGCCAACGACGTCGTCAATCTGAAAGACGCGCTGGCCGTTTTACGCGCCATGCAGGGCGATCCCGGCTGCTGCGGTGCGACGGCCGATCCCCCTGCCAGCGCGGATGGCGGTGCACTTGAGGGCCAATCGGCGGATTCTTCAGCAAGTCTTGCCGGCGTCGGAGACGCACTCGCCGCGCCTGCGGCCGCCAAACCGCGGGTGTTCTGGGTGCCTCAGGGCGACGTTCCCGCGGACTACGCCTCCGGAACAACGCGCGCCCGTTCTGCGCCCGGAGAGGCGGTTTGCGCGGAGCTATGGATCCAGACCGATCAGCCGTTCGACACCGCCGGCGTGCAGGTACGTATCGACGGCTTCTCCTCCCCCGACGGCATTGGGGCCGGGTCGATCCGCGCCGTCTGCGAAACGGCCGCCGTCAACCACCTGCACCCCGCCTACGCGGGATTCGACCTGTGGACCGCGGCCACCGACCAGTGCATCCCTTCGTCGGTCGATAGCAAGATCACCTGGCTGCTGAACGTCACAGATCCGCAGGATTTCGTGACGCTTCCGATCGCGCCCGGCGCCCTTTATTTAGGGGAAGTATGCTTCTACGTCACCACGACGGCGAAGGGAGAATTCACGATCGAGTACCAGGATGTGGTGAGCCTGCACACCATGATCGCAACCGCCGGCCTCACGAACTGGGCAACCGTGGCGTTCGATCCGCTTACCATCGTCGTTCGTCCGCCCAACGACGCCTGCAGCGACGCGTTGCCGATATCCACCGGCGCCAACTCCTTCGACACGGGAACGGCATCGACCGACGGCTACGAAGGTCACACGTGCGGTCCCCTAGCGTCGGATATCTGGTACACCTTCACACCGGAATGCTGTGGCCAGCTCGACGTCTGGGCCACCGGCGGCGCCGACGTGGCAATCTATCAGCCGGGTGCCGCTTGCATCCCGGGTGACGCCGACCTGCTGGCGTGCGCTGCGGGCGTTGACGGGCTGTCCGCTGAGGTGACGACCGCCGGCTCCATGCTCGTCCGCGTAGGCACCGACTACGGCTTAACAGCCACCGGCGACCTCACGCTCGACCTCGCCTGCACCCCCTTTCAGTGCACGATCGGCCTGCCGCCCAACCATCCCACCACCAACACCGAGTGCGGCGGGGCCCCGGACAGTTACCCGGGCATGTGCGAGCTATGGTACTGCGACCCGGCAACGTGCACCTGTTCGGTCGTCGCCGACGAACAGGCGGTCACGTGCGATGACGGCGATGTCTGCACGTACGACCAGTGCGTCGGTACCGTGTGCACCAACACGCCGGCGCCGTACGGGGATGTGGATCACAACGGAGTAGTGGGGCTCTTTGACATCTTCTGCATCCTGGACGGCGTCGGGGGCGACTTCACCGAGTGCCGCTTCCGCGACATGGACATCGAGCCGTGCGACGGCAACGGCGCCCTGAATCTCCTGGACGTATTCGCCGTACTCGACGTCATCGCAGGAATAGATCCCTGCTGCGGCGGATGAACGAAGTTGTCAGGCTTCGGTTATCAGTGGCGAGGGATCGACCCAAAAGACGCTCACGGCAACCGGGCGGTCTGCAGTGCGAGAATCGCGTACGATGTCACAAGGTACGGGTTGCCCTCGCGCCAGCGATCCTCCTCGTTGACCCAGCTTCCGTCGGGCCGCTGCAGTTCAACCAACTTTGCCCGAAGGTCGTCGCGCCAGTTGTGCCGCTTTCCGTCGGTGTCGACGACGACCTCTTCACCGCATGCTTGCAGCGCCCGGGCGAATACGTGGTAGTAATAGTAAAGTCCCTCGTGAGACTGTACCCCCGGCATGTTCGGGTTCACCTCCAGCGTGTAATGCTCGCGAATCCAGTCGAACGCCGCCTTCACCCGCGGGTCCTCCCGCGTCAGGCCGGCGTACAACAGGCTCTTGAACCCCGCGTACGTCATCGACCCGTACGAGCGCAAACGCTGCCGGCCGTCCTCCGTCACGGTGCCGGCCTTGCTTTCCCCGTCGTTTGCCGCCGTGTAGATGAACCCGCCGTCCGTCGCCCCCCGCGCGAAGCTTAAGTCGTTCGTTTCACCCAGCATCTGGCACCGTGAGACGAACCGCAGCGCTTTCTGGTAAACCGGATCGTCGGCCGGCAGGCCGCTCTGGTGCAGTGCCTCCAGCATCAACTGCGTGTTGGACAGGTCCGGCCGCTTGTGCCGCCCGTACCCCGCCCCCCCGTACCAGGGGCTCTCGGGCTCGTACCCCTCTCCTTCGTCCCATTGCCACTTTTTGAGTGACTGCTGAGCGCGGCGGATCGCGTCCTTGTACCTCTCCTCCTTCATCGCCGACAACGCCATCAGGCACACGCTGGTCTGATAGTTCTTGATGCCCTGCCCGGAGACGTAAATCCCGCCGTCGGGCTGTTGGGCGGTGAGCATGAACTCAATGGCCCGCCGGACGATCGGGTGATCCGGGCCGTACGAGGGTTCCTGAATGAAGCACTTGGCCACCAGGGCTGTAAAAGCCGGATCGCTGCTGTCCCGGAACAGCCAGCCGCCATCCGGCTGCTGGGAGGCGGCCAGGAATTTCAGACCCCGTTCAATGGCCAGTTCCGCTTGTCTCTCCGGCGACTGAATCTTCTCCTCGGCAAGCAGAATCCCGGCAACAAGCAAACCCGCTACGATCATGTGATGGACGCGCATGGAAGATCTCCTCATCAACCAAGCCGGTCTCGCCCGGCCCGTTCACCCCGGGCGTCCGGCGGGAATCGCTGAACGGCCCGCGGGTACCCCGTCGATACGATAAGGTTCGCATCGGCCGTGTACAACCCGCATACAAGTGCGCACAAGGAGAGGCGCTTGCGCCGCAGGGCGAATCTGTTATGCTGGGTTTCTGGGAGATTCCTGGCTTTTGATACGGAGGACATCAATGAGTCGTCGCATGATTACGTTCGCTTTCTGTTCGGCCTTGCTGCCCATTTCCGGAGTCTGGGCCGGCTCAGACATCAACTACCTCGATCCGCCACAGGGGCTGTTCAACGAGCAGTGGATGGTCATGAAGCTGACGGACGAGAAGGTCGGTTATCTGCACACCACCCTGTCTCGCGACGGCGACGTCGTCACGACCAGGACGGTCACCGTGATGAGAATCGCCCGGGCGAACAAGGTCGCCGAGGTCCTGATCCTCAACACCACGGACGAGACGGTTGAGGGAGTGCCGCGGTCGTTCGAGTCGGTCGCGAAAATGGGCCTGACCAGCATGCGCACTCGGGGGTACATCGAGGATGGAACGGTCCACATAACCACCACGCAGTTCGGGGCTGATACGGAGAGGGAGGCCCCCTTTCCCAAAGGCGCCAAGATGGCTTGGGGAATGTTTCGCGAGCAGATCGAAAAGGGGTTTGCGCCGGGAACGAGTTATCAGATCGACGTGTATGAACCTCAGTTCGACACCACGTCGGCACTTCGCGCCAGCGTGACTGTCGGCGAACACACCGAAATCGAGGTGCTCGGAAAGAAACGGGAAGCCATCGAGCTCACGGTCACGATGCACGTGGGGCCAGGCCAGATCGAAACGACCAGCTACGTCGACCGTCACGGCATCCCGCTCAAGGCCGAGGTCACCATGATGGCCGGGATGCCGATTACCATGCTCGCCGCGGATCGGAAGACGGCGCTGGCTGACTTCGAGCCACCGGAGCTTTTCTTGAACACGCTGGTGGAGGTCGGCCGCCCGATCGATACGGAGAAGGCCCGTAAAATCCGCTACACGTTGAAACTCTCGGGCGAAGGCCGCAAGCTGCCCGAACTGCCCGAGACCGTCATGCAGCGCGTGCTCGAACAGTCTGCGCTAAAGGCTGAGCTGGTGGTGAAGCGCATCAATCGCGAGCCGCTCAAAGATGCGACGATGCCGTCTGAGCCGCCCACGAAACTAGCCGAGTTTCTCAAGGCCACCGCGACGCTCAACATCGACGATGACGCCGTGAAGAAAATGGCTGCGGAAGCCGCCGGGGACGAGAAGCGCCCTTATCACCTCGCCGATCGGCTTCGTCGCTACGTCAGCGAAAAGATTGAAGACAAGAATCTGAACGTCGGTTTCGCCACCGCGAGCGAGGTCTGCCGGGAGCTGCAGGGCGATTGCACCGAGCATGCCGTGCTGCTGGCCGCCCTCGGCCGTGCCCGCGGTCTGCCCTCGCGTGTCGTCGTCGGGCTGGTCTACGTACCCGAGATGGGCGGCGCCCGCCACGTGTTCGGCTTTCATATGTGGACGCAGTTTTATATCGAAGGCCAGTGGATCGATTTCGATGCGGCCATGAATGAGTCAGACGTAAGCCCGGCCCACATCGCCCTGGGCACCTCGTCGCTCGAGGACGTGGGTTTGGGCGATCTGGTCTTTGCGGTCATCGATGTCATCACCGGCCTCGAGATCCAGATCGAAGAGGTTCAGCCCCCGGATCGAACAGAGGCTGATGTTGCCGGCCCAAGCGGTAGCGAAGGCGAACAGAAAGAGGGTGAGGGCGATAAAGGGGCGGGCGAGGCTCCCGCCGAGCCGCATACCGGACCCGAATAGGGTATTCATCGCTCGCCGTCCCTCTTGCCTGGGGATCCGCCCGCCGCGTGTCTTGGTGTACCGGGGCGGATTCTAAAACATGCTCCACAAGTACTGGTTGGTCACCTCGTGGTGGAACTGCACCTCGCTGCGCTTGATGCGTGTGCCCAGCGCCTTGGGGCATCGATCCGCCTGCATCTGTTTCAACGCCATGTACTTGCCATGAACGTCCTCACCGAGCATTTGCCGCGTCCAGTCGCTGGATTTGAACAGGCGCACCGCGTCGTGGATGTTGTCGGGCAGAAAGCGGGTGCGCGGGCGCTTACCCTCGACCTCCTCGGGTTGCGGCAGCGGTCCGTGAAGACCCGTCTTCAGCAATGTGTACATCATCAGGTACGGGTTGGCATCCGGCGCCACCGATCGGACTTCGACGCGCGCCGATCGCTCGTTGGCCAGCGGAACCCGGATCATGGCCGCGCGGTTCACCGCTGAGGCCTTGATCTGATTAGGCGCTTCGTAGGCCGGGTCCAGCCGCCGATACGCGTTCACGCTCGAGTTGAGCACCAGGCAGATGTCCGAAGCGCTGTGGAGAATACGCTCGACGAAGTCCCACGCGAGCGTGGACAAGCCATCCTGACCTTCTCGGTCGTAAAACAGATTCCGACCGTCGCGGTCGAGCGACAGGTTTGTGTGCATCCCGTTTCCGTTGACGTCCATCACCGGCTTGGGAAGGAAGCTCGCCGTCAGATCGTGCAACTGGGCCACCTGCTTGCAGATCAGCTTGTAGAGCTGGACCTGATCGGCCGCGATGTTCACCTCGGTGAACGCGAAGTTCATCTCGAACTGCGATGGCGCTACCTCGGGATGATCCTTCTCATTGGCGAAGCCCATCGCCCTCTGCACCTCGGCCGCTGAGTCCATGAAGCGACGCATGGGATCCTGGGGCAGCGAATGAAAGTAGCCGCCGCTCGAGATGAAATCGAATGCCCCTGTATCATAGTATAGGCGGTCGGCGTCCGCCCCCTTGAACAGAAACCCTTCGATCTCCGTCGCCGCATTCACCGACGTGCCCTCGCGCGACCGCATCTCGTCCGTGAAAGCTTTCAGAAGCGCCCGCGAGTCGCCGGCGTAGGGCGTTCCGTCCCGATCGAGGACCGTCCCGAATACCATGACTTTGCCCGGGCCGAAGATGTCCGCCGGCATCCAATAGAACGCCGGCCAATCAATCTCGAGCTTCAGGTCCGATTCTTCCTGCTCCGTAAACCCCCGGATGGACGATCCGTCAAAGGTCAGGTGATCGCCGGACTTGAGCAGGAACTTCTTGTCATAGTCCAGCATATGAAGCCTTCCTTCGATATCCGAGAAGGCTACGGTGACCGCCTTGATCCGCTTCTCGTCCGTCAGATAGCGTTTCCGCTTCTCCTGAACCTCTCCCAACGGCATGCGGGCGGCCCGCTCTTCCTTGGCCTCGAGGTTCATGTCCTCCAAGCGGTCGTACGAAATTTCCAGAAAGTCCCGCAGCGATGTTCGTTCCATGGTCCGGCCTCCACGTCATTTTTATTAAACTAGATCGGCCCTAGACTAAATTTTGGTGGGCTTAGCCTAAATATACTACAGAAAATGCTTAAGTCAAACGTAAAAATACTATCTGGAATATCGGCCCAGGCGGCGTTGCGTCGCCACCCCCTCCGCCGGGGATCGGTCCAGACTGCAGATGCGATGTGCCAACTTGCCCTCTCCGTGCGGCGCGAGTCGGCCGGCCGGCGCATCGAGCCGGAGGCGCCAGCCCCGGATTTAATACAAATATAACTTACTCCTCACGCCTGTCTCACGTGCACCACCTATGCTGCCGGTCATACGTTCGAAACTCGTTGCGGCAACCACGGGCAGTCGAAAGACCAACGGAACTGAACAGATCACCGTCTCGGGGGAACACGCGTCCTTGCGGCTACCCTGGTCCCAGACGCCGACCGGTGCCATCGGTGCAAGCCACGACGAGCGCGGCCGCAGGATCGCCGATCGCGCCAACGACATGACCTGCGGATCGTTTCGGGCGTACGGGGGGCCGGCGTTCTTCGCCGGGGTGGCGGCGTGGAATACCGGCTGACGCTCGACGGCCTCACGTCTTCCGCCGACGGGCAAGTGGTAAAGGGAGGAAGCAAGGGACTTCGCAGGAGGAGAAAGCCGGCGAAGGGAAAGAGGCAACCGTCTCGCCAGGGGGTGCGGAAAGTCGCGGAGGGGAAATGCTGCAGGGGAAAAGCTGAAGGGGGGCGGAAGGAAGTCAAGGCAGCAACGGGCGCGTGTTTCGGGCACCCGCCCGTTGTTTCTGCGCGCCGACGCGGACAATCTCGATTGCTGGATCGAACCACGACGCCTGAGGCTACGTAGGGTTGCAACTTCGGGCCCCAACTGTCGCAGTGTTATTAAAGAGAGCATGATCATCACTTCGGGCCGCCTCCTTCATTCTCGTGGGGCTCGGACACCGCGACGCTCGTGGATAAGTCCTCGCGAACGCGCGTCAGCAGGCTTTGAGCTGAAGCTCGCTCGCGGGCGTCCCGAATGGCCTGAATCCCTTTCTTGGGAATCGCAAGGTGGCAGACTGGGCTGCCCGGTGACACCGCCGGCAGCGTGGTCATGCCTATGACGACGCCGTCCGCGGGCGAGCAGATCTCCCGCAGCGCACGGCCCAGGAAGTTCGTGCTCGATGCCAGAATCTGTCCCTTTTCCACAACGTCGCCCGGGGCCACATGAAACTGGAGTATGCCGCCCACTTCGGCGCGGACCCACTTGGTCTTGTCGATCCGCGTCTGGAACGCCGGCGCCGAGCGTTCGCCCTGCACCATGCCAAGCTCGATCAACACGTTTCGAATCCCACGAACGCCGAACTCGACGACCGTCGGTTCAATTTTCCAGACTTCGCCGGCCTCGAGAATGATCGTGGGGCAGCCCGCCGCGCATGCCGACCGTCGCAACGATCCGGCGGGTCCTTTACCGTTGATGACCAGCTCCGTACCGACCGCGTGCGCCAGTCGGGCCACTTCGCGATTCCGTAGATCCCCCCGCGCATTCGGAAAGTTCGTGCGCCGAACCGCGGCCGTGTGCAGATCGATGCCGTAATCACATCGACGGACGATGGTGTCGAAAACGGCGTGCGCGAAACGCCGGGCCAGGCTCCCCTCGGGGTCACCCGGGAAAGACCGGTTCAGATCCCGGCGGTCCGGCAGGTACCGCTGATGGCGCTCGAGGCCGAGCACATTGACCACCGGGACGAGGATCAGCGACCCGGCCGTCAGCCCGAACGGCGGATTCAGCAGGATCTCGCGAACGATCCCCGTGCCGTTCAGTTCATCGCCGTGGACCGCCGCCGTGACGAACACCGTCGGCCCCGGCTCCCGGCCACGCCAGATCGAGACGGGAAGCACGACCGGCACCCCGCTGTAGCCCTGCGAGACCTCGAGGTCGGCATCGCATCGGTCACCGATGCCCACGCGGCACTCGCCGACCGTCAGGACTTCCGGGTGGGCGGGGCTCTCACTCATTGCGTTGCTCGGACTGTTCCATCGCTTCCTCAATGGACTTCTTCGCCAGTCTGCGGATCCGCCGGCGCTTTCTCTTGGGTAGAAACGCCCGCATCGTATCGAGCTTTCCGAAACAAAGCAGCCGATCGCCGGGGCGCAGCTTCCGCGTCCCCCGCGGATTGGCGATCACCTTGCCCCCGCGATTCAACGTCAGCACCGTGATGTCATGCTCCCGAAGTCCGCAATCCTCTATCGATTGACCCAACAGACCTGACGTACGCGAGACAATCAGCTCGGCCGCCCCGTAACCCTTGCTCACCGACAGCCTTTGTCTGAGGTCCATCTCGGGAAATGCCAACTGGTCGGCGATGAAATCGATGACGGCGCCGGCGACGTCCACCTGGGTGGCCGTCTCGATCCCCTCCAGGCCGGGGGACGAATTCACCTCCATGATTTGCGGTCCGTCCTTACCCTCGAGCATGTCCACTCCGGCCACACGCAACCCGATGATCTGCGCCGCCCGAACGGCGGTTTCCTCGTAAACTGAATCGAGCGTGGTCGGCTCCGCCTTGCCGCCGCGATGCACGTTGCTGCGAAACTCCTGTCCTTGTGCCCTCCTTCGCATGGCCGCGACGACGCGATCGCCCACGACCAGCGCCCGGATGTCGGTGCCCTTGCTTTCGGATACGAACTTCTGGATCAGCACGTTCTGTTGGGCGCTTCGCAGAGTTTCGATGATCGCCTCGGCGACCTTCTGCGTATCGGCGAGGATTACGCCGACCCCCTGGGTACCCTCGAGGAGCTTGACGATAACCGGCGCACCGCCCACCCGTTTGATCGCCGGCAAGACGTCGTTCTTGTCGCGCACGAACGCCGTCTCTGGAATACCCACGTCGTGCCGGCTCAGAATCTGGAGGCAGCGCAGCTTGTCCCGCGAATGCGAGATGCCCAGCGCCGAGTTGGCGCAGAACACGCCCATCTGCTCGAACTGTCGCACGACGGCCGTGCCGTAGTAGGTCACCGAGGCCCCGATTCTCGGGATGATCGCATCGTGGTGGGCCACCGGCTTGTTCTCGTAGAAGAGGTCGGGCCGGCCGTGCTCGACCGAGATCGCAAACTTCATCGTGTCAAGGACCTTTACCTTGTGTCCGCGCTCCAGCGCGGCGCGCCGCAGCCGCGTCGTGCTGTAACTCCTGCGGTTGCGCGAGAGGATGGCGATCTTCATTGACGGTCCTTCGGTTTGGACGCCGGGCGTTTCGAGGAATCGTGCAGATGTTTGCGCTCCGGGTCGATCAGGAAACCGCGCAGGGCCCTCCGCCCCAGCAGCATCCGGCACAGCATCTTGTCCCGGCCCACCAGACTCAGCTCGATCCTCCGGCGGATCTTACCGATGCGCACCACGGTGGCCACCACATACCGCTCCTGCGCATGTCCGCTGCTCGATCGCACGCGCGTGGTGCGCACCACGTCCGCAGTCACGGGAACGTGCTTGAACCGCTTGCGCCGGCTGGTCACCAGATGGAAGCGAACGCGATCGCCCTTGAGCCGGACGACGTCCTCGACATGGATCGCGCTGGTCCGGGCTCCGCTGTCGATCTTGGCGACGATCCCGTCGACGCCCCATTCCGGAAGGGCCACGATCTCCCGCCAGCCAATGAGCCGCTGTTGCTCCTTCATCCTGGCAATCATCATAACCTCGAAACGCCGCAGGCCGAGGGGCGGCGTTTGGGGCTTGGGTTCGTTTGGAATGGAACGAGGCATGGAGGCGAGGTGGACAGGGACGGAGGGACACAGGGACGAAGGGATCCGCCTGAGGTGGGCGGTCGGACGGCGGGTGGCGTTTGGGTTCGTTTGGCGCGGGCGCTTGGGCCTCGGCCGGCGCTTGGGGTCCGGTCGCTGGCGCTCCCGGCTCTGACGGCGGGGGTCTGATGACTGAGGACTGATCCGCCTGTGGCGGAACAATTTTCGCATCTTTTGGCTTCGATTGGCGCTGGTGGTTGCGGGGGCGGATCCACAGATTTCGCAGATTGACGCAGATTTCCGGGGGATCGGTGGGTTCGTTTGGCGCCGGGGATTGCGGTGTTGACGGCTCCAAACGGCGGAGGAATCGAGCGACGTCGAAGGTGCACATCTGAGAATCGACGACTGATCCGCGTGGGATGGAATGAGTCGCTTCGGGTTTGGGCTGGCATCGCTGGGCATTATTGGTGCATCCCTCGTCGTCTCCGTGGGCGCGCAGTTGGGGTGCGGTTCTCCTTTCCACCCTATAGAACACGGGGGCTGTTCGGGATTTGCCTGGGAAAGTTGGAACAAGTAAGTGCACGCCGGGTGGCTGTTATTATCGGGCGATGGGGGCCGTCAGCTTCTCGGTGTCGGCCGCCTGTCCGTGTTCGCTGCTTTACACGCACGGCGAGCCCCGGCGCCAAACGAACCTTGCGCCACGAAAGCTTGGGAAAGGAGGATGAGATGACGTGAGTGAACTCTGAAACCTTTCGTAGGAACCCGGTGGGTATCCAATCCCACCCGGCAGAGCTGGCCAGCAGCCGGAAGCGAGTCTTGCGTGGTGGCGGAGCAATCCGTCCTGCGAAGCGTAGACAGCGAGTGCCCAAGCCGTGTGATAGAGCCTCGAAAGTGGCTGTTCGCGGGAGCCTTCGTCGTGGTTTGAGCGGGGGCCGCGCCGGCGCATCGTACGGGCCTGATGCGCCCGGTCCCGCCGGGGTCGTAGAGCAGGGCATAGGCACACCGGGGTTCCCCAGGAACGTGGGAGGCCCTGTCGTCTCCACACCGTCAAGAAGCCGGACGGGGGTCACCGGCGCAGAGCGAAACCCCCGGCCCCCGGCGTTGCACGTCATGCCGACGGGAGCGAACGGACGTGCACGGGCTGGTACCGCCAGCGTCTCACCCGGCGATTCCGACCCCGGAGCGTCAGGTCCCCGGCCCTCGGCGCCGTAACCCTTTACAAAGAAAGCATTTACGGCCGCGACGACCCCCCGGGGCCTCGCGTTCCAAACCGCCCGGCAGGCACTGATGAGGACGATTGGCGAAAACCGACATTGAATGCGGACCAACACAGAGACTGATATCATACGATGTGGCGGGTTAGTACGAGCAAGCGATACGTGCCGCGGAACAGGAGTTATCGGGCACGGCATAGAAGCGGAGGTGGCCGGCGCTGGTGCCGGACATTCAGCGGGTACGACGCAGCTCGTGACGCACAGAGACGAAACAACGCCGAGCTGCACAACCAGGTGGTAAACGGTGAACACAATCTCCGGCTTGCCGGGCCGAACAGCGGCTTCTTGCCGTTCGAGGAGGTCGACGAGTGACCGAGAAAAAGAAGACGACAACGAAGGCGGCAACGTCGAAATCGAGCAAGAAAACCGCGCAGGCCCGCGCCGAACCCGCGCGAGAGCGGAAAGCGACTCGCAAACGGTCGCCGACACAGAAGACAGAGACCAGCGGTCGCCGGACATCACCCAGCCAACCGGCGAACTCGAAACCGAAAGAGAGCGAACCGGCCCAACCGGCGCCGCTGACGACCACCGACCAGTGGCGCTTGGTGCAAGCGCTGGAACAGATGGAAGATGCCCAAAAGGTCGCATCCGCGCGGGCACAAGACATCCTCGCCATAGCAGACAACATTGGCGAAGCGGCAGTCGCCCTGACGCTCGAGCGAATGGTTAAAATTCTTATTGACCGGAAGCTCTTGTCCGACATAGCCGCTCTTCAGGCGGCTTTCGACGAACTTCACGAGGATGACCTGCCCGAAGCGCTCAGGCCGCTTCGTGAACTTCCGTTAACGCTTATTCAGTGGTTGGAAACCGCGTTTGGATTGACGATCGACCGTCGGGCCGGAGATGAATTCGAGACTCCGGCCGATCAACTCTCGCGTTTCGAGGTTGAGGGCACTTGGCCAGATTCGATGGGTGAGCGCGTGCGCGTACGTGTGCTTGCCTCCGGCTGGAAACGGGAAACATCGCAGCTCATCACACCAATAGTCAGAATTCTCGAGCCCGCGCGGGAGTTGAAATGAGATCGATCGTCGCCCCATGATGGACGCAGACGCGGCTCGGCCGCCGCGGCTGCCGCAACGACACGCAAGCCTTCGCCCCGAATGGCCCCTGTCACTTCTGGACCCTTCTGCTCGGAACTTGCGTCCACAGTGCCGCTGACCCATGCTGCTGCAGCAATCGACAACGCCGGTAGCTTCGAAGTACGGCGAACTCGCCGTAGCGTTCACCATACCCGGCGAACGCAACGCCCGGTTTAACCGTGGTGCGGAGTCGGCATCCGCAAGGGAGTACGGTTCGCGCTTCGGCGAGCTTGCTCACCTCCTGGCCATTTCTGGTTCTGCTGCCGATTCCCGTATGGATGATCCTCGCACGGCAACCGGCGGCAGTCGCGTATTTCGTCGCCTGGACAATCCCGCTCCAGGTTTACCCGATCATGCTTCAGCGGTACTACCGCCCGCGATACAAACGAGTCGCAGATCGGGAAATGAGAAAGCACAAAACAAGCGCACGCCCCTGACGCGATTCGACTGCCGCCCACCGCCTGCATGCAGTGGCATACCAGAACACACGTACGCCGCCGCCACACTCACCGTACCACTCGCGGGAGGTGGCCCACGTCGTCCCGCCGTAGGTTCGCGATTCAGTCTTGCGGATCGGGCCCCGCCCGACGCCTTTCCCACAACCACACATACCCTGCTGCCGCGCCCACCGCGGCCCATACGTCCTGAACGAGTCCCCCACGGCGATAAGAAACAAACCTGCCGCCCTTCGCCCTGCCTCGGCCTCCGTGCTCCTGGGCTGGAGACGGACACGCGCTCGTAGGGTGGCGTTTTCAGGCACGCATCGGCTATGCTGGACGTGGATGACCAGCAACACGAGAAGACGTCTCGCAGTCTGCGCGCTCATCCTGTTCGTAGGCGCCGTCTCCGTAGTCTGCTCGCTCTGGACACTTGCAGCTTCGCGGGACCGGTCCGTCGAGGAGCTGCTCCTTGGCGCCGTCGCGAAAACCGAGTATGCGCCCGGGTACAGCAACGACGGGTTTTTCAGCATCGAGTATCAAATGACGGGCGACGAGGTCCTCCATGTGCTCGGCGAGCCGCTTGACCGACGGGACACCTTCGTCGCGTGCATCAGGACCGACAATGCCGGTCGGAAAACCTATTCAGAGCAACCTGCTGTCTGCTGGGTGTATTCCCGATCGCCCGTGCATAGTTCCTACGTTAAACGCACGATCTGCATGGATGCCGAACCCGGCAAAGTAATACACGTGACGGCATCGTTTCATTGGGATTAGATTCAGAGAGAATTGCGTGCACTGGCTCGGTTCCATCGTAGTCTTATTGGCCTTCGTCGAGGGCGGGTGGCTCGCCTTCGACGGCGGGCGCGCGCTGATCACCGGACTCTGGTACCCGCCCTTCGGCACGCTCCTGAGCATCATCCAGATCGTGCTCGTCTTACTGCTCCCGCTACGCGCATTCCGGTAAGCCGGAGGACCGCATCTCGATGCCCACGTCCCCTGCAGCATCTGATGGCGACAAATCAGGCCCTCAGCCCGTCCGAGGTCATTATTTCTCTGTTCCCGGCGGCCAGTCCTCAGTCCCGGCGCGCCTAACGCCCGTGCCACCACCGCGTACCCACACTCCTGTCTCCTGATTCCGGGCTTCCCTCCACTTTCTCCTTTCTACTCTCTACCCTCTGTCCCCGGTTCTTGATCGAATCCCGCAACCCACGATACTCATGGCCGCACGGCTCAAGGAACGCTCAGCCCAAGATGGCCGAAACCAAGGACAACAAGGAACCCATACTCGAGGTCCACGACCTCCGCACCCTCTTCGACACCGACGAGGGCGAGGTCGCCGCCGTCGACGGCGTGAGCTGGACCGTCCGCCGCGGAAGGACCACCGCCCTCGTCGGCGAGAGCGGCTGCGGAAAAAGCGTCACCGCCCTCTCCATCATGCGCCTCCTCCCCACTCCCCCGGCCCGCATCGCCGCCGGCCGCGTCCTCCTCCGCGACGGCTCCGACCGCCCCCCGACCGACCTGCTCGCCCTGCCCGACCGCCAGATGCGCCGCGTCCGCGGCAACCGCGTCGCCATGATCTTTCAGGAGCCGATGAGCTCGCTCAACCCCGTCTTCACCGTCGGCGACCAGATCGCCGAGGCCGTCGAGCTGCACCAGCACCTCAAGCGAAAAGAGGCCTTCGAGACCGCGGTGGCCATGCTCGACAAGGTCGGCATCGCTGCCCCCCGCCAGCGCGCCCGCGAATACCCTCACCAGCTCTCCGGCGGCATGCGCCAGCGCGTCATGATCGCGATCGCCCTGAGCTGCAACCCCTCCGTGCTCATCGCCGACGAACCCACCACCGCCCTCGACGTCACCGTCCAGGCCCAGATCCTTGACCTGCTCAAAGCCCTGCAGCGCGAAACCGGCATGAGCATCGTCATCATCACTCACGACCTCGGCGTCGTCGCCCAGATCGCCGACGACGTCTGCGTGATGTACGCCGGCAAGATCGTCGAGCGCTCTAAAGTAAAGGAGCTGTTCAAGAACCCGCTCCACCCCTACACCCGAGGCCTCCTCCGCAGCCGGCCGCAGGTCAGCGGCCCGCACGAGCGGCTCGAAACGATCCCCGGCGCCGTCCCCGACCCGCTCCACTTTCCGCCCGGCTGCCGCTTCCACCCGCGATGCGACCTCACGCGACAACGCGCCGCCGAAGAATCCAGAGCCACCTGGCTGCTCCAGGAACCCGACGGCGCCATCCCAGTCCTCATGCGCTGCGTCCGTCGGCACAACCAGGAACCTGGCGGCGAGCCCGAGCTTCGCCAGGTCAAGACCAACCACCAGGTTGCCTGCTGGGAGGTCGAAGGCTACGAAAAGGGTGACAGGCCATGAGCGAGACACCGATCGTCACCCCCTTCGCCCCGCCCTCCAACGGCGAACCGCTGCTCACGGTCCGCGACCTCAGGGCCCACTTCCCCATCCACAAAGGCCTCTTCTCCCGCGTCGTCGGCCACGTCCGCGCCGTCGACGGCATCAGCTTCGAAATCCGCCGGGGCCGCACCCTCGGCCTGGTCGGGGAGAGCGGATGCGGCAAGACCACCACCGGCCGCAGCATCCTCCGCCTGATCGAGCCCACCGACGGCGGGATCCACTTCGACGGGGTCGACCTGCTCGAGTTGACCAAACCGCAGTTGAGAGCCGCCCGCCGGAACATGCAGATTATCTTCCAGGACCCCGTCGGAAGCCTGAACCCCCGCATGTCCGTCGGCGCCATCGTCGGCGAGCCGCTCCAGGTGCATCGTATTGCACGAGGTAAAGCGGTCCGCGACCGGGTGGGTGATCTGCTCGAGCGCGTCGGGCTGTCGGCCGGCGACGCCAACCGCTACCCGCACGAGTTCTCCGGCGGCCAGCGCCAGCGCATCGGGATCGCCCGGGCCATCGCGCTCAAGCCCAAGTTCATCGTCTGCGACGAGCCGGTCAGCGCCCTGGATGTCTCCATCCAGTCGCAGATCCTCAACCTCCTCGCCGACCTGCGCGACGAGTTCGGCATCAGCTACCTCTTCATCGCCCACGACCTGGCCGTCGTCCGCCATTTCTGCCACGACGTCGCCGTGATGTACCTCGGTAAAATCGCCGAGATCGCCCCGGCCGAACGCATCTACGCCGAAGCCCGTCACCCCTACACGCTGGCATTGTTGAAATCGATCCCCGAACCAGACCCGGCCAAACGCGGCGAACGCATCATCCTCAGAGGAGAGGTCCCCAGCCCGGCCGACCCGCCCACGGGCTGCCCCTTCCACACCCGCTGCCCCGCCGTCACCGACCACTGCCGCCTGGCCGTCCCCCGCCTCGAAACCAAACCGGGCCTCGCCCCCAACCACCTGGTAGCCTGCCACCACGCCGACGAACCCACGGACCTCACACCCCCCGCGCGAAAGAAGGGCGAATAGAGGAGCGCGGATATGAATTGCGCGGTTGTTTCGCAGATCCCGCAGTCTGCGTCCGATCGTGAGCCGAGCACCAAGCAACGGCTTGTGATATTCGGCCCGCGCCCGAGCGACTTGAGCGGCTACAACCCGCGCACTGCAGATAGGATAGATGAGCGAGGAACAACTCTATGAATCAGATAATGAGCAACTCAATGTGGCACCGGGGTGCGATCCTCGCGGTCCTCTGCCTAGTCACTTTCGCCGGCTGCCAGCGCGGCCTGCGGGAGCCCGATCTGGGTGGACTCTACGACCGGGCGGCGATGCACCACGATGAAAACCGCAATCCCATCATCGTGATTCCTGGCATACTCGGCTCGAAGCTGATGGACGGACCGTCCAAACGCGTGGTCTGGGGCGCCTTCGCGGACGACTACGCCAATCCGCAACGGCCCGACGGGGCACGATTGCTCGCCCTGCCCATGCGCGAGGGCGCGGATCTGGCCGCCCTGACCGACGACGTCGTGCCCGACGGCGCGCTCGACCGGGTCCGCGTCTCGCTCTTCGGCCTGCCGCTTGAACTCAACGCATACATCAACATCCTCGCCACCCTCGGCGTCGGCGGCTATCGCGACCAACAGCTCGGCGAGGCCGGTGCAATCAACTACGGCGAGGACCACTACACCTGCTTCCAGTTCGCTTACGACTGGCGGCGCGACCTGACCGAAAACGCCCGACAACTCCACGCCTTCATCGAGGAGCGCCGCCGATACGTCCAGGCCGAGCGGCAAGAGCGGTACGGCGTCGCCGACTCCGACGTCAAGTTCGACATCATCGCCCATTCCATGGGCGGACTGCTCACGCGCTACTACCTTCGCTACGGCACAAACGACCCGCCGGCCGCGCCCGACGATCCGTCCGTGCCCTGGGCCGGCGCCGAATACGTCGAGCGCGTCATCCTGGTCGGCACCCCGAACGCCGGTTCGGTAAAGGCCCTGCATCAACTCGTCCGCGGCGCCGAGTTCGCCGCGATCCTCCCGAAAGTGGAACCGGCCGTCATCGGCACCATGCCCGCCGTGTACCAGCTCATGCCGCGTGGCCGCCATGACGCGGTCCTCGACGCATCCACAGGCGAGCCGATTCAGAACCTGTTCGACCCCGACCTGTGGGAAAAAATGCGATGGGGACTGGCCGACCCGAAGCAGGAACGGGTGCTCGAATGGCTGCTGCCCGAGATATCGAATCCGGCCGAGCGGCGCCGCATCGCACTCGAACATCAGGCCAAGTGCCTGCGGCGGGCCGAACGCTTCATGGCCGCCCTCGACGTGCCGGCCCAGCCGCCCGAGCACGTCTCCTTGTATCTGTTCGCAGGCGACGCAGTTTCCACGCCCGCAGTGCTGCGCGTCGATCCGAAAAAGGGCACGCTCGATGTAACCGGCTGGGCCCCCGGAGATGGAACCGTCATAAGGTCCAGCGCCCTGATGGACGAACGCAAGGGCAACCCATGGGTCCCCAGCCTGCGATCGCCCATCGAGTGGCGACAGGTGCAATTCCTCTTCACCAACCATCTCGGGATCACAAAGGACCCGGCATTCGCGGATAATGTGTTGTTTATTCTCTTGGAGAGTCCAAGAGAGAATATTCGTCAGTAGTAAGTTTTCGGTTGTCAGTAGAGAGGCGCCAGCCGTCAGCTTACGGCTTTTCAGCCGCTTGTTGGCTGTACCCGGGGATTGCGGTGCAAAACGACTCTTGTGCGGCCCGCTTTCTGACGGGCGCGGCCCGGAAAAGGCGAGCCGGCGGCCGCGGACTCTTGCGAATCGCGGCACTACGATCTCTCTACCAGCCGGTCGATGAGGTAGCTGGATTGCTCGAGCGCCTGTGTCGTGAAGGGGCCGAAGTGCGTTCGCACCTCCTCGAACAACTCCGAGAATCCGGCGCGATCGGCGCGGTTCAGGATATCGTGGAGTTGTTGGGCCGACTCGACAAACTTACCGGTTACTTCCTCCGTCCGCGGATTGGACATCTGGATCGCCGCGTACAGCTCGGACGATTGCGCGAAGTGACGGGCCGTCATCAGCAGTTCCATCAGGTAGACCGGCGAGGTGAACTTCAGCGTTTCCTGGATATCGACGCCGACGGACGTCAATGCCTTCCCCATCACCTCGGTCGAAAAGTGCACCAGCACCTGGACGATCGACATGGCCCGGTCGTGCGTCTCAGGATCGCTCTGCATGAGAACCAGCCCGCGGGCGTGCAGCATGTGCTCGATCCACGCAAGCCACTCGTCGCCGCGCCCCGGGCAGATCACACAACGCTGCCCCTGAAGCGAGTGGACCGACGGCGCAAAAAGCGGGTGCGTTCCGATCACGCTGCCCCGGCATCCGTCCAGCATCGCCGCCATCGGGGCCGATTTGATCGAAGTCACGTCCATCAGCAAAGACTCTTCGCGAACGAGCGGTGCCAGCTCGCGTACAACGTCGACCGTTACGTCAATCGGCACGCTGATCAGCACGACGTCGGCCACGGACGCGGCCTCCCGCGGCGATAGCTGCGTGTCCAGGTCCGCGACCATGACCGCGTGACCGAGGTCGCCGAAGAGGTCGGCCATACATCGCCCCATCGCCCCCTTCCCGCCGATCACGGCCACGGTTTTCGACTCCACGTCGAGCGGCACCTCGGCGCGCAGGGCGGCCTGCCGGTCCCGGCTGCCCCACAGGACCAGGCGGAACATGCTTTCGATCAGCTCCGGCGGCAGGCCCAGCGACGACGCCCGCTCGCGCCGGTCGTGAACGATCTCGCGTTCGCGGGTGAAGTCACGAATGGGCACGCCGTGCGCACGTTTATGTTGGGCGATTTCGGCAACAAACCCGTTGCGGCGGGCGAGAAGCTGCAGGAACTCGTGATCGACCGAGTCGATCAGGGCGCGAAGTACCGCAAGCGGGCGGGTGGACTGGGATTGAACGTCTTCCGGCATCTGTCGGCGACTCCCTCAGAAAATGCCCAACACCGTCCGGCCATGTCGACCAGCGCGAGGGCGGCAAATCCGGCCGTCGGATATGTACGAGCGCACCTGCACCACGAACCGCTACGGCGCCGAAAGCCCTTCGTTCGCTCTGCAACAGTTCCGACCAACCTTGGATAAACGGTAGGCTCGCCCGTGTCCGGGCCTTTACGTTGCTTCGACCCGATCCCGTCATCGTAGGAAACGACTCGAGACGATTCAACCCGAAGCGGGGCCACGTCGCCCCGAGTCCGCAGAACGGTGCGTCCCAACCGTCTCACCCAAGGCCTGTTCGTCGCCTCAGGCCGGAACCGGCTTGCTTGACACGTCCGGGCTGAAGAGATAGGAGCCGTTCGCAGGAGGCGCCAAGGCCGTGCTCACCGAGTGAATTCCAAAATGTGCTTGAGTAAGTCTGTATGCATCTGGCTCGCCGTCGCATCCGTCACGGCAACAGGCCAGACGGAGGCTCCAGCCCCGCCGGACGAAAGCCGACACGCCGAGAACATCCTGGACCTCGTGCCCGAAAAGGCGTGGGGCGTCCTCGCTGTCCGCAACATGCGCGAACTCGACGGCAAACTGGTGGCGCTTGCCGAGCAGTTGAATATGCCGATTGGCGTCGGCGCAACGCTGGCGATGGCCAAGGGGCTGACGGGAATGGTGGCCGGTGTCGAGGAGGACGCCGGACTCGCCCTTGCCCTGATGCCCGTCCAAAGCTACGAGACGGTCGGTCAGTCGTTCCTGTTGATGATCCCCACCGCGAATCACGAAGCTTTGTACGCCGCGCTTGGACCCGAGGAGTCAACGGACCCGATTCGGCGATGCTCCTTGCTGGGGTACGATTCGTTCATGGCCCGCAAGGGGCGCTACACGCTGCTGGCCCAGTCCCGCGACACGCTCGCCGCAGCCTTGGAGACCGGCCGACCGCTACGCTCGCGCATGGCCGACGACTTCATCGCCCGGTTCACGAAGGACGACGTGGCGCTGTATCTTGATTTGAAAACGCTCTCCGGCAGCGACCTCTTCGAACGGCTCGCCCGGAGTTACCCACTCAGCGAAACAGACCAGGAACGTCTTCGATCGCTAGCCGCGGCCGTCGCCTCGATCCGGCTCGTGGATGAGCGGGTGCGCCTGACGGTCATGCTGTCGGGCGATTCGCGTTCGCCGGGCCAACAGCTCATGACGCGACCGGACACCGACTGTAGTGTGCTGCTGCGTTCGCTGCCGGACCGCCCGTTCATTCTGACTGCCGCCCTCGATCGAAGCGAAGCGACCGCCCGCGCCCAGGCCGATTCGGTCGGCAACTGGCTCGAAACGCACGCAGAGACAACTGAAACCGCCGACGCGATTCGAAGCTTGCGCGCGAGCATCGAACGCATCGTCGCCGGCACGCGCGGGATCGCCCTCACCGTCGGCTCCCTTCCCGGCGGCACCGAGGGCCTCGTCGCAGCAACGACCGTCATCTCATGCGACGGAAACAGCCGCGAGATTCGCCGCGACATCAGCGCAGCGCTCGACTCGGCACGCCGCGAACTTGACCCCGACTCGCGCGCCGCCGAGATCCTCAATCTCGTCGAATATCGCTCGAGCGCCGAGCAACTCCTCATCCTCGACGTCGATCACCTGGTCTTCAAAACCCCTGAGACCGCGCAGCCTGAAGCCCGTGCCGCGATCGCGCGCCTCTTCGGCAAAGACGACCCGCGCATCCGCCTGGTAACGCCCAACCAAAACTACCTCGTGCTGAGCATCGGAGGTGGCCCCGATCACCTCGGGGATGCGGTTAACACGATGCGCGGCGAGGGCAACCCCCTTGTCGATCGACCGGCCGTCCGACGTTCAATCGAGTGGTCGTCGAGCGATGCCTCCGGCCGCGCTCTGATCGCGGTCGATAACTACCTCAACTGGTTTGCCGACTTGCTGCGAACGATGGACCAGCCCCCGACGCTGATCCAACCGGAACCTGTCAGCCTTCCCGTCGCCATCGCCGCCCGGACGGACGACCAGGCCATCACCCGCATCGACGTCAACGTACCGGTTGAATTGCTCGCCGCGCTCAAAACGGCCTGGGAGAAACAGGAGCGGACCCCCGTCGAGCCCGAAGCAGCCGAGCCGGTCGAAGCGACGCAGGAGTGACGGCGCCGCCGACAGTCAGGCGGCCGTCTCCGGCGGGGCAAGCTCCCGAAGCGCGACTTCGAAATCCAGAGCCCCGGCCGACACCACCGCCGTCTGCTGATGCAACTGCATCCGGACCACCTTGCCCACGCGGTCGAACGAACGCACGTACACCTCATCACCGGAGGAAAGCGTGTTGATCCACGCCACCCAGCGATCGTGCTCCTGGCGGGCCTCGTCCAGCGCCTGAGTCTGCCGCTCGAGCTCCTCGCGCCGCCGCTCGGCCTCCAGCTCCGCCTGCCGCGCGTCCGCCCGGGCCCGTTCGGCCCGGCGCCGCGAAGCCAGCGTCCCCTCAATCGCCTTTGATAACTCCTGCTGTCGATCGCTCAGATGCGATTCAGCCCGACGAACCAGAGAAACGCTCATCCCCAGACGCTCCGCGATGATCAAAGCGTTGCTGTTGCCCGGTTCCCCGATGCGCACGTGATAAAGCGGCTCCAGCGTCTCGACGTCGAACTCCACTGAAGCGTTGTCCACCCGCGTCTCGGTGAAAGCCACCGCCTTGAGCACCGAAAGATGCGTCGTGACCACGCCGCTTACGCCGAGCCGGAGCAGCTCCTCCATTACGGCCCGGCCGATCGCCGCCCCCTCGTCCGGGTCCGTGCCCGCCCCCAACTCGTCGATCAACACCAGGCTGCGCCGCCCCGCTTGCTTCAAAATATCGAGCACAGTCGACATGTGCGAACTGAAAGTGCTCAACGATTGTTCGATGGACTGCTCGTCGCCGATGTCCACAAAAACGTTCTTGTACACCGGCGCCTTCGACCCCGGCGCCGCCGGAATCGGGATGCCCGCCTGCGCCATCAGCGCCAACAGGCCCACCGTCTTGAGCGCCACCGTCTTCCCGCCCGTGTTCGGCCCCGTGATGACCAGCAGATCGAAGTCATCCCCCAATCGCACGCTGATTGGCACGACCTCACGCGTCGGCTTCCCGGCGGCCGCCTCGTCCTCGAAAAGCTTCTCCAGCACAGGGTGCCGCGCATCGACGAGCTCGAGCGTCCGATCGTCGCTGATCTCGGGAATGCACGCTCGGTAGTCCGCGGCGTACCGCACCTTCGCGCTCAACACGTCCAGCACCGCCACGGCCTCGATGCTCTTGAGAATCGCCTCGGCGTTCATGTGCACCAGACGCGACAACTCACCCAGGATCCGCGTGATCTCCTTGTGCTCCTCCAGCCCGAGCTGCACGATGGAGTTGTTCAGCTCGACCGCCTCGCTCGGCTCGACGAACAACGTCGCACCCGAATCGCTGCTGCGATGCACGATCCCGTCGACCCGCCCGCGATGCTCCGACTTCAGCGGCAGCACCCGGCGATCGTTGTGAAACGTCGCCCCGGCGTATTGCAGACACCGTGTCACCGAAGGCTGCCGCAGCAGACGCTTCAATACGATGTCGATCTGATCGCGGGCCTTCGCGATCGTACCCCGGATCGACGCCAGCCTCGGACTGCCCAGGTCCCGCACGTTCCCGCGTCCGTCGATCGCGTCCTGAATCCGCCGCGCTATCGGGGTAAAGTCGCCCACGCGGTCCACCAGCCGCCGCACTAGCTCCACCTCCTCGGGCAACTGCGACCCCCACTGGGTGACCAGCCCGGACGCCTCCAGCGTCGACGCCACGTCCGCCAGCGCCTCCGGTTCCAGACCCGCCGGCCGGCCCGACTGCGCCACCGCCTCGCGAACATCTCGCACGCCCCCCAGCGGCGGCAGGCCCACGGCCTCCTGCGACGTCTTCATTTCCCGGACCTGCGACAGCCAGCGATTTACCATCGTGGGCGACCCGCTGGGACTGATACGAAGGGCCAGTTCGCGTCCAACGTGACACCGGCACCGCGCCGCCAGCAACTCCCGGACGGCGTCAAACTGCAGTTTCTCCAGAACGATTGAATCCATCAGACCTCGCGACGTCCGGTAGCAACACCTCCGGTCGCTTCTTCCTCCTTACCTATTTTTACGCTCCACTCCCCAAAGCACTTACATTGTACACCGGTTCGTGCGCCCTCCAGCCAACTCCACACATTTTCTCCCGGCGCGCCGCCTTCGCCCCGGCTATAATCAGGTGCTCGGGCCGTCGAGCCGCCCAACCGCATCAGGCGGGCGTTTTCGGGAAGGTGGGGAGAGATGTACATGAGCGAATTCAAACGTCGTTGCATCCGGGCCGTTATCCTCGGGACCATGTTGCTCGGGGCAAGGTTCACGTTCGCCCTCGACAACCCCAAACTCAGCCGCTCCGACCTGAAAACGCTCCAGCAAAGCTTCGCCAACATCGCAGACGAGGTGCTTCCCAGTGTCGTCGCGATCCGCACCTACGTCGGTAGCGAAGGACTCGGTGATCGCGGATTCCTCAAGTCCCTCAGCCAGGGCAGCGGCGTCATCTTCCGATCCAACGGCTTCATCCTCACCAACAACCATGTCGTCGAAGACGCCACCCACATCATCGTCATGATGCACGACGGCGCCGAACACGACGCGGCAATCATCCAGACCGACATCCGCAGCGATCTCGCCGTCCTGCGAATCGACGCCGAACACCTCAGGGCCGCCCGCTTCGGCCGGCTCGAAGACGTCTGCATCGGACACTGGACCTTCGCCGTCGGCAACCCCTTTGGACTGGCGAACTTCACCGGTAGTGCTTCGTTCAGCGTCGGCAACGTCAGCTCCTTCGGCCGCAACCTCACCGACCTCCTCGACGTCACCGATACGCGCTACTACGGCAACCTCATTGAAACCTCTGCGGCCATCAACCCCGGCAACAGCGGCGGCCCACTGTTCAACATCGACGGCGAAGTCATCGGCGTCGTGACGGCCATCGAAACGCGCACCGGCGTGACCGAGGGCGTCGGGTTTGCTGTGCCCATGAGCGAGCGCGTCCTGAAGATCATCAGCCACCTCGAACGAGGCGAGGAGGTCCGATACGGCTACCTCGGCGTCCGGGTCGATAAACAGCCGCCCAGCAAGCTGCGAGACGTTGGCGGCGTTAAAGTCACCGGCGCGCGACTGGGCGAAGTGCTCGAAGGCCCGGCATCCAGGGCGGGTCTCCGCGACGGCGACATCGTGATCGAACTCGACGGCGTCCCCATCCGCGATTACGACCACTTGGTCCGCGTGGTGGGATCCACCCCCGTCGGCGCCGATGTGAAAACACGCGTCGTCAGAAAAGACCACGAACTGGTGTCGACCGTCACGCTGGGCGAGCGACCCATCGGACCAAGCATCTCGGTTGAGCTGGCCTCCGGCAAGGAAATCGAATCGGAGAATTGGCGCGGGGCCCTGTGCGCCAACTTGTCCCCCGCGCTCCGGTCAGAATTGAAACTGGACGCCGACGCCCGCGGCGTTCTGGTTCTCGAGGTCGCCCCCGCCTCCGATGCCGCCCTGCACGGACTTCGCCGCGCTCACATCATCTCGTCGGTCAACGACCACCCCATCCGCAACCTGGATGATTTCAGCCGGGCGCGCGATCGGGCCACCGACGCCGTTCAACTCACACTCAGCAGCGGCAAGAAGATCGACTTCGCACTACCCGCCGCCGGTCAACGCATGACCTCGCGCTGAGTTGCAATCGGCCCTGTCCCGCACGACGTGGGTCCCGCTTCCAGAAGCTCTGAAGTGCCATGCCCACGCTTGCGTGGGCATGCTTGGCTCGGGCATGTCGTCCGCCACGCCCGCGTCGCCGACCGTAGTACAGTCCTCGCCTACCGATAACCCTCCGGCGGATAGTCGTATTCCTCTTCCGGAAACCGATCGTTCTTGGGCTCTTGTTTGTCCATCTCATTACCGACGATGTAGCCGGCCCCCGCCCCGATGGCCGTTCCGATCAGCGTGCCCTCGGCGTCCCGTCCGATGGCCTGCCCGGCCGCAGCACCCCCGATCGCACCAAGCAACGCCCCCGTCCCGGCCTTATTGGCACACCCGAAGCAGACCAGGCAGGCAACGCCGACGATCGCCGTCAGAACCCCCGTTCGTGTCCGTCCCGAAAAGCGTTTCATGATTCCTCTCCTCAGCATTCTCAAGAGAACTGACAGCCCGAGCCAGCGAAGGATAGTCGCCCCAATGCTTCACCTCAACCGCTCCCCAAGGCAACTTTGCGCCCGCCTACGTGTCCCACGCTGCAGGGTGCCACTGGCGGCTTGCCCGCCAGTGCAATTCCAGCATAACGTCCGATCCCGCAACGCTGCACCCACCTCGCCGAAATCAGCCCAACCGCTCCCCCAGCCAGCTCCTGGCCCGCTCCAGAGCGGCCGGGATCCCGCTAGGGTCCCCGCCGCCCCCCTGGGCCAGATCGGGCCGGCCGCCGCCCTTGCCGCCCACCAATGGCGCCGCCTCACGAATGAGATCCCCCGCCTTCAGACCCTTCTCCACCGCGTCGCGAGACATCCCGGCTACCAGCGTCACCTTGTCACCTTCCCGGCAGGCCAGCAGCGCCGCCGAAGAATCCGTCTTCTGCCGGAACCAGTCAATCGCCGTTCGAAGCGCGTCGGCCGGCGCCTGCGGCACCTCGCCCACAATCACGTGCGTGCCTCCGACGACGTCCGCCTCGCCCAGCAGGGAACGCGCCGCGCTCATAACGTCGTCGGCCGCCTTGCCCGCCTGCTCCTTGCTGTGCCGCTTGGCGATTTTCTGAAGCGCGGTGATCTCGCCCCGCAGCCGTATCGCCACGGCGACCGGAATCACCGACTCATCCACCTCGCGCTGCAGATCACCCACGTTGGCCGCGACCGCTTCCGGACCGGCCTCCTTCGTCCGGGCAATCTCCGCCGCCAGCGCCTCGCCCCGCGCGGCCGCCTCCCGCGCCGCCTCGCCGGTAATCCCCACCACGCGCCGAATCCCCTTCGCCACCGCCTCTTCGGCGATCAGCACAAACTTCTCGGCCTCCGCCGTATTGCGCAGATGCGTCCCGCCGCAAAACTCTACAGGGTACGCCATCCATTGCGGGTCCTTCGGCTCCGCGAGCATCTCGTCGATGTTGGCCCCCATCGACACCACCCGCACCTCGTCGGGATACTTCTCGCCGAACACGGCCCGCAGGGTATTGATCTCCCGCGCTTTCCCCTGCTCCGCCACCTTCGTGTGCACGGGCAACTGCTTGCCGATCAGCTCGTTAACCAGCGACTCGACCCGCTCCAACTCCTCTCGCCTCAGCGGCTTGTTATGCGAAAAGTCGAACCGGGTTTTTTCCGGATCGACCAGCGACCCCTTCTGCTGCACGTGTTCGCCAAGCACCTCCCGCAACGCCCAGTTCAGCATGTGCGTCGCACTGTGGTTCTTCATGGTCGCGCGGCGTCGAGATTCCGTGACTGCTGTCCTGGCGACAGTAGTAGATCCACCGCCAGTCAACCCAGCCGAGGGAAGATCGATTTGAATCGGTCCACGGACGCAGTGACCATGATGAAGTATCGTTTCCCCGACCTTCAGCGTATTATCGACCTCGAATTCCCAACTGCCATCATGGGCAACGATCTCTCCCACATCACCAACTTGTCCGCCTTGCTCAGGATAGAACGGTGTCTTGGAAAGGATGAGCCATGCCTCTTGGCCCGGAAATAGTGAGCGTACCTCCTGTGGCTCTCCCTTCGAGTCAGCAACAAGTATGGTACTGATCGGAGAATCTACGCAGAGCGTATCGTAACCTACGAAAGTAGTCTCTCCTCGCACGCGTTTAAGGATGCCGAAGAAGATGGCCTCTTCGTCGGATTTAAGCCCCCGGCGCGCTGTCTCTCTCGCGGATTCCATCAGGCGCTCGTACTCGGCAATATCGACATCAAGACCACGTTCGTGCGCCATTTGCTCGGTCAGATCGATAGGAAAGCCATAAGTGTCGTGCAACTTGAATGCATCGCCACCCGATAGCGTGGGACGGCGGAACACGTAGTCCTTAACTACAGTATAGGTATGCTCTCCGTAGGAAAGGCGACGCATACCAGCAACGTTGGGATCCATCAACAGGAACGAATCGCTCAAATCGGATCGTTCTATGTCTCGGGCCGTAACCGGCGCTGCATGCGGGCCTTCTCCTTCACGGACAACAGGATACAAGCTGCATTCCGGCTTCAACACACGGCAAACGGCACGCAACGTAGCGTGCCACCAGAATCGGATGCCTCTGTCAATGGTACCAAGAAAAGACGCCTCCTCGTCCCGGATGATCTCCTTCACGTGCTCCGGCCGCTCCTTCAATTCCGGAAACACATCGGACATATGCGCCACCAGCGGATCGACCAGATCGCAAAGAAACGGCTCTTCCATACCAAGGTACTGCCGCCCGCACCGCACCGCCCGCCGCAGAATCCGACGAAGCACATAACCGCGCCCCTCATTCGAAGGAACCGCCCCATCCGCCAGCGCGAACGTCAAACACCGAACATGATCGGCAATAACCCGATACGAAACATCCACCATAACCTGCGCGAGCGCAATCCCCCCGTCCCCCTGACCGGCCGGTCCTTCGTCGCCGCCTTCGTGCCTTCGTGCCTTCGTGCCTCCGTGCCTTCCTTCGTCCCTTCGTCCCTCCGTCCCTCCGTCCCTTGCTTCGTCCCTTCTCTCATCACCCGGAAGCGTCCCCTTGTAATCCGGCGCGCCGGTGCGCTCTTGGATCGCCTCGAACAACGGCCCGAACACATCCGTATCGTAATTACTCTTTCTTCCGTTCAGCACCGCGCACAGCCGCTCGAACCCCATCCCCGTATCGACGTGCTTGGCCGGCAACGGCGTGAGCGCGCCATCCACGCCGCGGTTAAACTGAATGAACACCAGGTTCCACAGCTCAATCACGTTAGGATCACCGGCGTTCACCAGCGATCGACCACTCTTGTCCGGCGTCAGATCGATGTGAATCTCGCTGCACGGGCCGCAAGGGCCCGTCTCCCCCATCTCCCAGAAATTGTCCTTCTTGCTGCCCGGGTGGATATTCTCCGGGTTGATGTCGGTCACCGAACGCCACAGCTTCTTCGCTTCCTCGTCCGGCTCCAGCCCGTCGTCCTGATCACCCTCGAAGTAAGTCGCATGAAGCCGATCCTTTTCGATGCCCCAAACCCCCGTCAGCAACTCCCACGCCCACTGAATCGCCTCTTTCTTGAAGTAGTCTCCGAACGACCAGTTCCCCAGCATCTCGAAGAACGTCTGGTGGTACGTATCCTGTCCGACGTCGTCGAGGTCGTTGTGCTTGCCTCCCGCACGAATGCACTTCTGCGTGTCCGCCGCCCGCACGTATGGCCGCGTACCCGTCCCGAGAAACACGTCCTTGAACTGGTTCATGCCGGCGTTCGCGAACATCAACGTCGGGTCGTCCAGCGGGACCACCGGCGACGACGGCACGATCTCGTGCCCCCGCTCCCGGAAGAAATCCAGAAACTCCTCTCTGATCCGGCGCGATGTTTTCATAGTCAGCAGTTTCTTTAAGAGCGCGCCCGTTCGAATACCTGTCCACAATGCCGGTCACGCCGCCCCGTTCAGCCGCGCCCGCCGCGGCTGAGAACACCCATTAATATGGGCCGGCGGAGCAATTGCAACTACACGGCAACGATCGGTGATGGCCGGGCGCCGCCACGAGGTCGGCGGACGCAGAATTCATATCGGAAAACGCTTGTCCGGCGGGCAAGAACGCGTCGCTCGGCCGGCACCGATTGACTCTCGTTACCTTTCGCGAACGGTGGGCCTGCCTTCTAGCCCCAAATTAAGCGAGGATGATTGGCTCGGCGCGTTGGAAAAGGCCTTCA
>CAZNPL010000047.1:0-46008 GCA_964574815.1 uncultured Phycisphaeraceae bacterium | reverse complement strand
AACCAGGACTCGACCGAGCTGACCGGCGACATCAACTACCGCAAGATCGCCGAGTACGGCACCGACAGCGACCCGCGGGCGTTCAACTTCGACGGGGAGCTCAACATCGCCAATCGCGGCCTGGTCGAGTTCATCGAGGTGCTCAAGCTCGACGTGGCCTTCCTATACGACCTGCTCGGCGCCTCGCAGGAACACACCATCAAGCCGAAGAAGTTCGCCCAGACGGATATCGACGAGATCATCATCGGGCACACCAACGAGCCGGAGTACAAGAAGCTCCAGAACAACGAGCTGATGGAGGCGTTCCGCGACCGGACGATCAAGATCGATATCCCCTACAGCGTCCGGCTCGACGACGAGGTCCGCATCTACGAGAAGGACTTCAACAACGAGCGCATCCGCGGCATCCACATCGCGCCGCACACGATCGACGTCGCGGCGATGTGGGCGGTCCTGACGCGGCTCGACGAGCCGAAGAAGGCCGGCCTGACAATGATGCAGAAGCTTAAGCTTTACACCGGCCGCAGCGTACCCAACTTTACCGAGGATGCCGTCCGCGAGCTGCGGGCCGAGTCGCCCCGCGAAGGCATGCAGGGAATCAGCCCGCGCTACATCCAGGACAAGCTCTCGAACACGCTCGTGTCCGATCAGGCGCTCAAGGAAAAGTGCATCAACCCGTTCATGGTCATGAACGAGCTGGAGGGCGGACTGCACCATCACAGCCTGATCAGCGACGAGGAAACCAAGAAACGCTACAAGGAGCTTCTGGGCGTCGTGCGCCAGGAATACGAGGACATCCTGAAATCCGAAGTGCAGCGGGCCATCAGCGCCGACGAAGACGCCATCAAGCGGCTGTGCTCGAACTACATCGACAACGTTCGGGCCTACACCCAACACGAGAAGGTGCGGAACAAATACACCGGCCAGGACGAGGAGCCCGACGAGCGGCTGATGCGGTCGATCGAGGAGAAGATCGACATCCCCGACTCCCGCAAGGACGACTTCCGCCAGGAGATCATGAACTACATCGGGTCGCTGGCGCTCGAGGGCAGGAAGTTCGATTACAAGAGCAACGACCGCCTCTACAAGGCGCTCGAACTCAAGCTGTTCGAGGACCAGCGCGACACCATCAAGCTCAAGAACGTGGTCTCCGGAGTGGTGGACGACGAGACGCAGGCGAAGATCGACGTCGTCAAGCAGCGCCTGATCAAGTACTTCGGGTACAACGAGACCAGCGCGACCGATGTGCTGAACTACGTGGCCAGCATCTTCGCCCGAGGCGACGCCCAGAACGGCGAGAGCTGACTCGTTCGAGGACGACGGCCAAGGGGGCCCGAGCGCGCCCGCAGCTCCACGGGCGGGCTCGGCCGTCCGATCCCGCTCGATGCTCTGGTTCATCGGCGGGCGATCGTTATCGGGGCGGCGGCGTTGAGCGAAGGGGGACGAGTCCGTCGCCGAGCCATCGGTTTGAGGCGCACGGCACTGACGAATCGACATGGCAACGCACATCAAGAACGATCACCAGCGCTTCCGGCAGATCGTCAAGGGCCGGATTCGCGAAGACTTGCGCAAGTTCCTGACGCGCGGCGAACTGCTGGGACGCGAGGGCAACAAGGCGATCTCGATCCCCGTTCGAGGAATTGACACGCCGCACTTCCGCTACGGCGACAACAGCTCGGCCGGCGTCGGCACCGGCGAAGGAAAGCCCGGCGAGAAGGTGGACGCCGACGGCGAGGGAATCGGACCCGGCGGCACCGAGGAGGGCAGCCACATCCTCGAGGTGGAGGTCAGCCTCGACGAGCTGGCCGACATTCTCGGCGAGGAGCTCGAGCTCCCGCGCATCGAGCCCAAAGGCAAGAAGAACATCACCAGCCAGAAGGACCGCTACAGCGGCATCCGGCAGTCCGGCCCCGAATCGCTCCGCCACTTCAAGCGCACCTACCGGCGGGCGCTGCGGCGGCAGATCATGACCGGCACCTACAACCCGGACGCCCCGAGGATCATCTTCGAGCGATCCGACAAGATCTATCGAAGCTGGAAGACCGTGACCAGCCCGCAGTCCAACGCGGTCATCATCTACATGATGGACGTGTCGGGCTCCATGGGTGACGAGCAGAAGGAGCTGGTGCGCCTCGAGGCCTTCTGGATCGATGCCTGGCTTCGCCGCAACTACGAGGGAATCGAAAGCCGCTACGTGGTGCACGACGTGCGGGCCGGCGAGGTCGACCGCGAGACGTTCTACCGGCTGCGCGAAGACGGCGGCACGCGCATCAGCAGCGCGTTCCGGTATGCACGCGACATGGTCGAGAACCACTACATCCCCGACGAGTGGAACATCTATATGTTCCACTTCTCGGACGGGGACAACAGCAGCGAATCGGACAGCCGCGAGTGCTGCGCCATCCTGCACGAGCACCTCGTGCCGGTGTGCAACATGTTCGGATACTGCCAGGTGGCCAGCGCGTACGGCAGCGGCAATTTCATCAACGTTCTGCATCAGCACCTGAGCGACGAGGAGAAGCTGGTCACCTCGCGGGTGAACAACAAGGACGACATTTACGACAGTATCAAGACGTTTTTCCAGGCGGGCCGTTGATCGAACGGATCGCCCGGTGAAAGTAGCCGATGCCTGAACCCAGCCTGCACAGCAAACTGCCCGACGACATCGCCAGGTGGCGCGACACGATCGTCGAACACGCCGCCGAGGAGGGACTGGACTTTTACGAAACCATCTTCGAGATGCTGGACGCTGACCAGATTGCGCAGGTGGCCGCTTACGGCGGCTTTCCGCAGCGATACCCGCACTGGCGATTCGGCATGGAGTACGAGCGCCTCCAGCGGACGCATCGCTACGGGCTGGGCAAGATCTACGAGATGGTGATCAACAACGACCCGTGCTACGCCTACCTGCTCAACGACAGCCACGCGGTCGACTACAAGACCGTCATCGCCCACGTCTACGGCCACTGCGACTTCTTCAAGAACAACGTCTGGTTCTCGCATACGAACCGCCGCATGATGGACGAGATGGCCAACCACGCCACGCGCGTGCGGCGCTACATCGATCGCTACGGCCTCGAGCCGGTGGAGCGGTTCATCGACACGTGCCTGGCACTGGAAGATCTGATCGATCCGCATTCGCTGTTCGTCCGGCGGGAGACGCTTCGGCGCCGGCGCCGCGACGTGGAGAAGGACAAAGAAAAGAAGCCGGGCGAGACGCGCTATCCCGCCAAGTCGTACATGGATCGGTACATCAATCCACCGGAGGCGATCGAGGCCGAGAAGAAGCGGCGCGAAGACGCAAAGACGGCGGCCGACGCCCGCTTTCCGCGACGCCCGACGCGCGACGTGCTGCTGTTCCTGCTCGAAAACGCCCCGCTGACCGACTGGCAGGCCGACATCCTCTCGATCATCCGCGAGGAGGCCTACTACTTTGCGCCGCAGGGTCAGACCAAGATCATGAACGAGGGATGGGCCAGCTACTGGCACTCGACGATCATGACGCGGTACTGCCTGCAGGCGGAGGAGGTCGTCACCTACTGCGAGCACCACTCCGGTACGCTGGCCACCTCGCCGGGGCGGCTCAATCCGTACAAATTGGGCATCGAGCTGTTCCGCGACATCGAGCGGCGGTGGAACACCGGCCGGCACGGTCTGGAGTACGAGCGCTGCGACACCATGGACGAGCGTCGCAACTGGAAGACCCAAGAACCGCCCGAGGAGCCGGTGATCGGCAAGGGATCGCCGGGACGCGAGAAGATCTACGAGGTCCGCCGCATCTACAACGACGTGACCTTCATCGACGCCTTCATGACGCCGGAGTTCATGGAGGAGCAGAAGCTCTACCAATACCGGATGGACCCTTCCACCGGCCGGATCGTGGCCGTCAGCCGCGACTTCGACAAGGTCAAGAAGCAGATGCTCTTCATGCTGACCAACCACGCCAAGCCCTACGTCTACGTGGTCGACGGCAACTACCGCAACAGAGGCGAGCTGCTGCTGGGCCAGAAGCATGTAGGCGTGGACCTCGAGATCAAGCACCTGGTCGAGACGTTAAAGCACGTCCAGCGCATCTGGGGCCGCCCGGTCCACCTCCACGCCCAGATCGACGACGACCCCGTCCTCTTCTCCTACGACGGAGAACAATCCACCCAGCAAAGAGTAGACGAACGCATCGAGATCAAAGCCTGACCCGACAGAGTCCTTCACGTATCGACTGCAACGTTGAGTAATGTTAGAATCCGCGTGCCATGACGGCCAAAGAGATCCTTGCAATACAACGGCTGCAACCGTTCACCGGGTTGCGGATCCACGTGTCGGACGGTGAGACATACGAGATCAAACATCCGGAGATGATGGTCGTGACCCGCACGCTGGTCGTGTTGGCCCAGCCGCCGTTGACCGACGGTGTCCCCGAAAGAACGGTATACTGCGATCCTGTGCACATCACCCGCATCGAGCCGGTCGACGGGCATTAGCCGTAGAACCTCTCCCGAATTGACGTGCCTTCGGCGGGCGAAACCCGCTCTACATTGATTCCAGACGCCTTACGCGCTCGGGGTCATCTTCTTCTCGAGCTTCGCCCACGTGTCCTTCAACGTCACCGTGCGATTGAAGACCAGACGGTCGGGGGTGCTGTCGGGATCAACGCAGAAGTAGCCCAAACGCTCGAACTGGACCCGGTGGCCCGGCTGGGCGTTCTTCAGGCTCGCCTCGACGTAGCAGGGGGCCACAACCTCCAGCGATTCGGGGTTGAGATTGGCCTTCCAGTCCCGACCCTGTTCATCCACAGCATCCGGATCCTCTTTGGTGAACAGATGGTCGTAAAGCCTCGCCTCAGCTTTGACCGCATGGGCGGCCGAGACCCAGTGGATGGTGCCCTTGACCTTGCGGCCGTCGGGAGCGTCGCCGCCGCGGGTGGCCGGGTCGTACGTGCAATGGACCTCGACGATGTCGCCGGCTTCGGCGTCCTTGATGACGTTCGTGCAGGTGACGAAGTAGGCGTAGCGCAGCCGCACTTCCTGCCCCGGAGCAAGCCGGAAGAACTTCTTCGGCGGGTCCTCGCGGAAGTCGTCGCGCTCGATGTAAAGCACCCGCGAGAACGGCACCTTACGCGTGCCGGCCATGGGGTCCTCGGGGTTGTTGACGGCGTCGAGCTTCTCTTCCTGATCCTCCGGGTAATTGTCAATCACCAGCCGCAGCGGCCGCAACACGCCCATGACGCGAGGAGCACGCTTGTTGAGATCATTCCGGATGGCGTGCTCCAGCCGGGCGATGTCGATGGTGCTGTTGAACTTGGCCACCCCGATGTCGGCGCAGAATCGACGGATGGCCTCCGGCGTGTAACCGCGGCGGCGGAAGGCGCTGATGGTCGGCATGCGCGGGTCGTCCCAGCCGCGTACGTGGCGTTCTTTGACCAGCTCGAGCAGCTTTCGCTTACTCATGACGGTATAGGAAAGCTCCAGCCGCGCGAATTCGATCTGCTGTGGGTGATAGACCTCGAGCTGATCAAGGAACCAGTCGTACAGCGGCCGGTGGTTCTCGAACTCCAGCGTGCAGATCGAATGCGTGATCCCCTCGAACGAGTCCTCCAGCCCGTGGGCCCAGTCGTACATCGGGTAGATGCACCACACGTCACCGGTCCGATGGTGGGCCGCGTGCAGAATGCGGTAGATCACCGGGTCGCGCATGTTGAGGTTGGGCGAGGCCATGTCGATCTTCGCTCGCAGCGTGTGCGAGCCGTCGGGGAACTCGCCGTTTTTCATGCGCTTGAACAGGTCGAGGTTCTCCTCGACGGACCGGTCGCGGCAGGGGCTGTTGCGCCCGGGGGCGGTCAGCGTCCCGCGGTATTCGCGGATCTGGTCCGGAGGAAGATCGCAGACGTAGGCCTTACCCTTTTCGATGAGCCGGACGGCCAGCTCGTACATCTGCTGGAAGTAATCGGAGCCGAAGAGCAGGCGGTCCTCCCAGTCGAAACCGAGCCAGCGGACGTCCTCGATGATGGACTGGACGTACTCGTGCTCCTCTTTGATCGGGTTGGTGTCGTCGAAGCGCAGGTTGCACTTGCCGCCGTACTTTTCGGCCAGTCCGAAGTTAAGGCAGATGGACTTGGCGTGGCCGATGTGCAGATAGCCGTTGGGCTCGGGCGGAAACCGCGTGTGAACCCGCCCGTCCCATTTGCCGGTGCGAAGATCGTCCTCGATGATCTCCTCGATAAAGTTAAGCGGTTTCCTGCGCTCAGCATCGCTCATGGGCGTCAAATCCCGAACGGCCGACCGTTGTGTCCCGTTTGCACGAACCGAAACGGCCGCCATCCGCCAATCGTTGTCTTGTCCTGTCGCTCGTGCTCCAGGCTCTGCTGGCGTCATCGTATCGGTGCTTACGAGGTCGTAAAGGGCTGCGACTCCCTGGCGGGTATCCTGACAAGTGCCCGGTTCCCGGCGGGCGTAGACCTTTCTGCGCTGGCGCATATCATGTTTTTACCGGGCTGGGCGACGAGAAAGGGACGTTTGTCGTGCGGACTCGACCGCACGTTAGGAGGACATCATGGGGTCCGACGATACCAGATTGGACGGCAACGGTAAGACGCGCGGCGCGGAGCAACTGGCCGATATGACCGGTCCGCTACCCGCCTCACGCAAAATCTACGTCGGCGGAAATCTGCATCCCGAGATTCGCGTGCCGATCCGCGAAATATCCGTGACGCCTACGCCGGCCGGGGTCGGCGAGGACGGCCAGCCGAAAATGGAGCCGCATCCGCCGGTCTACGTCTACGATACATCCGGGCCGTACACCGATCCGGAAGTGAAGATCAATGTCCGCGAAGGACTCAAGCCCGTTCGGCAGAACTGGATCGAAGCCCGCGGCGATACGGAGACCTACGCGGGCCGACCGGTGACGCCGCGCGACGATGGCTATTCGAGCGAACGGCGGGTCGATGAGGAAATGGAGCGGTTCCCCGGCGCGGGAACGCGGCCGGTGCGCCGGGCCAAGTCCGGCGGCAACGTCACCCAGATGCACTACGCCCGCCAAGGCATCATCACGCCCGAGATGGAATACGTAGCCATTCGCGAAAACCAGCTTCGCGAACGCTACGAGGAGCAGGTCACGCCGCAGCATCGTGGTGAGCATTTCGGGGCGTCCATCCCCGAGCGCATCACACCCGATTTCGTGCGCGACGAGGTGGCCCGCGGGCGGGCGATCATTCCTGCCAATGTCAACCATCCGGAGCTCGAGCCGATCATCATCGGCCGCAACTTCCTGGTGAAGATCAACGCCAACATCGGCAACTCGGCCGTCACCTCCTCGATCGAGGAGGAGATCGAGAAGATGGTCTGGGCGATCCGCTGGGGCTCCGACACCGTGATGGACCTCTCGACCGGAAAGAACATCCACGCCACCCGGGAGTGGATCATCCGCAACTCGCCCGTGCCGGTCGGCACTGTGCCGATCTACCAGGCGCTCGAGAAAGTCGACGGCAAGGCCGAGGAGCTCACCTGGGACATCTTCCGCGACACGCTGATCGAGCAGGCCGAGCAGGGCGTGGACTACTTTACCATCCATGCGGGAGCGCTGCTGCGGCACATTCCGCTGACGGCGAACCGGGTGACGGGCATCGTCTCACGCGGCGGCTCGATCCTGGCCAAGTGGTGCCTGGCCCATCACAAGGAGAACTTCCTCTACACCAACTTCGAGGAAATCTGCGAGATCATGAAGGCGTACGACGTGTCATTCTCGCTGGGCGACGGCCTGCGGCCCGGTTCGATCGCCGACGCCAACGACCGGGCCCAGTTCGCCGAGTTGGAGGTGCTCGGCGAGCTGACGCAGGTGGCCTGGAAGCACAACGTGCAGGTGATGATCGAGGGGCCGGGGCACATCCCCATGCAGATGATCCGCGAGAACATGACCGAGGAGCTGCGCATCTGTCAGGAGGCGCCGTTCTACACGCTCGGGCCGCTGACGACCGACATCGCACCCGGCTACGACCACATCACCAGCGCCATCGGGGCGGCCATGATCGGCTGGTACGGCTGCGCCATGCTGTGCTATGTGACACCGAAGGAGCATCTCGGCCTGCCCAACCGCAAGGACGTGAAAGAGGGCGTGATCGCGTACAAGATCGCCGCCCACGCGGCCGACCTGGCCAAGGGTCACCCGGGTGCCCAGGTCCGCGACGACGCTTTGTCGAAGGCCCGTTTCGAGTTCCGCTGGGAGGACCAGTTCAACTTGTCGCTGGACCCCGACACGGCCAAGGAGTTCCACGACGAGACCTTACCGCAGGACTCGGCCAAGGTGGCCCATTTCTGCTCGATGTGCGGCCCGAACTTCTGCTCGATGAAGATCACCCAGGACGTGCGCGACTATGCGAAGGCGCATCACGTCAGCGAGGAGGAGGCGTTGAAGCTGGGCATGGAGGAGAAGTCGAAGGAGTTCAAGGAAAAAGGCGGGCAGGTGTATCAGAAGGTATAGTCATTTCGGCAAGCGGTGATGCGCGCGGCCTTTTTCCGAGCCGCGACCGTAAGGGAGCGGAACTGTGCAGGCAATTGACTCGCAGCCTTTCTGAAGGCGTCTGATAAAGAGGGCTTGGAATGTCCGAGGCAATGATTCGTCTGAACATCGAGCCGCTCGATGAGGGCGGCTACGTGGCCACCAGTCCGGACGTACCCGGTCTCGTGGCCGAGGGACGGACCATTACGGAGGCGGTTGAAATCGCCCAGGGTCTCGCGCGCAAGATCGCCGAATCCTGCCTCGATCACGGTGATCCGCTACCGCCGGCGCTCTCCCAGGCCGTCCAGGGCGGCACGGTTGATGCTGTGATCCCGGTGGCCGTCAGATAATGGGACGGCTGAGCGGGACCCGGTTGGGCCACCAGCGCGCTCGCGCAGAACTATACCCCAAGCAAGTACAAGGCTATATCATGCGAGAACAACTGCTGCGTGACTTGTGGGAAGATCGGGAACGGCTCCTGAAATACGGTGATGCCAAGCGGCCCGTGACACTGCTATTCGACAATCTTCTTCGAGACAACAGTACTGAAGTTGTGTTGGAGCTTGTTGCACAGGGATGCGAGGTGATTCTTGCGAATGCTCGACGGCTGGCAACCGACACCGCGTGCCTGCTGAACTCCGGAGGATTCAGCTCTGCGAGTGTCCTTTCTCTGACTGTCGAGGAGGAAATCGCAAAAGTCTTGATTCTCCTCGACTTGGCAAAACTGGACTTCTGCAAGCATGAGAATTTCGCCAAAGGGCTGTGCCGCGCATTCTGTAGCCATACGGATAAGGCTGCTCGTTTTGCGGTGCTGACGAAATGGCATCCGGAAACTGGGATGCCTGGAGCCAAGCAGACCATTCTTGACGCGAAAATCGAGTGGAAACCGGCAGACGAATCGTCCGGGCAGCCATCTCTCGCAAGCAGGCACGCTTATCGCCGTGATTTTAGCCTGTACGCTGACATGGATTGGACGACAGGTCGTTGGTGCATGCCGAACGACGCGCAGTCTCGCGCCTATTTCGATCCGGCCTTTGGGGGCGAGTGGCCGGATTCGCTGAGGCAGCTCGGCAAGCTCGAACGCGATCTGAACAAAGGCCTCTTCTCGCCGGAGGCGGTAGCGGTCGTCCACGAGGCCTATCATCACGGCACGTTCCTGAAAGAAGGCTCAGAGCAGGCGTTCCTCCGCGTTCTGAAGAAGGCCAGCCACGAGCTTATAAAACGAAACATTGTGCAGCCGTGCGATATCGAGGAGGGATCCGCCCTTTTGGACCCTCCAATGTATGCGTGGATCGGCAAACCGCTGGAGTACTTGCGCAAGGGATGAATACTGGGCCACGGCGACCCAGAAACTGGGTTCCGCGGAGGCTCAGGTCATCTATGCACGCTGACGACCAGACCCGACTACGGCACATTGTTGATGCGACCAAGCAGGCCATGGAATTCGTACGGGCACCGACGCCCCGAACTCGAAACGAACTGGATGTTGAGCCTAGCCGAGTCCATAACCCCGAACGGGGTGACGGAGCATGTAGCCCCGCGCGAAGCGACGCGGAACGCGAGGTCAGGATGACCGCGACAAGCCCCGAACCCCTGTCAGGGGGTTACGGACGAAGGCTGCGCTGACGTTTATTTGCTGCACCAATTTGTCGCATCACGTCGTGTTTGCATCCGAGCGTCCGCCGCCCCGCTTCGGGGGCTTGGGTCGGTCGTCCGCCGGGTACCCCGGCTTACGCCGCGCTTCAGCCGGGGCTAGTATCCAGCCGATCCCCGGCTTCGCCATCCACTTTGGGATGCACCCGGCCCGGGCGCGTCCGCCCCGTACGCTTGCAGGGCGTGCCCCAGTGGCTACGATAATGCTTCACAGGCCCGGGCGATTTGCACGCAAGCGTCCTTGCAAGCCCTTAAGCTCGGCATCGCCGTCACACAGCTCGGGCAGGCGCGTGGCTGTCAGCACGCTCGAAGAAGCGGCGTCGACGTCGCCGCAGACTCGGAGTTGACATCGTGATTTTCTCTCATCTGCGTCTGAAGAACTGGCGCAATTTTCTCGAGGTGGACGTTCCGCTGCGCGAACGCGTCTTCCTGGTCGGACCCAACGCATCCGGGAAGTCCAATCTCCTGGATGCCGTGCGGTTTCTTCGGGACATTGCCAAACCGGGCGGCGGTCTGCAGAAGGCGGTCGCGGACCGCGGCGGTGTTCCAAAGATCAGATGCCTCGCGGCCCGGCGCTACCCCGATGTTGAGCTGGACGTCGAACTGGCCGACCCCGATCAGGATGTGGACAAGTGGCGGTATGCCCTTGGGATTAAGCAGGAATCGCGAGGCGGTCGCAAGCCTTACCTGACGTACGAGCGTGTCCGGCGTAACGGGACGACCGTGTTGCAACGTCCCGACGACGATGACAGGAAGGACCGCGAGCGCCTGACGCAAACGCACCTTGAGCAGATCAACGCCAACGTTCAATTCCGAGAAGTCGCTCGCTTCTTCGAGTTGGTGCTGTATCTCCACGTCGTGCCCCAGCTCATTCGCCACGCCAAGGCCTTCTCCGGGCCCGGCGTTCCCGGGGACCCGTTCGGCAAGGGCCTGCTGCAGCGGATTGGAAAGGCGAACGATCGCACGCGGCGAACGCGGCTGCGCAAGATCGAGGAGGCCCTCCGGATCGCTGTACCCCAACTTCAGAAGCTTGGATACGTTGTTGACAGCGAAGAGGGCGGCGTGCCGCATCTTGAGGCCGTTTACGAACACTGGCGACCTCAAGGCGCAAAGCATCGCGAGTCGGAGTTCTCCGACGGTACGTTGCGGCTTCTCGGCCTACTGTGGTCGCTTCTGGATCGTGACTCACCTCTTCTGCTGGAAGAGCCTGAGCTGTCTCTTAATAATGCCATCGTGCGCAAGATACCTGCGCTGATTCACCGGCTGACGCGCAAGAACCGGCGACAGGTTCTCATCAGCACGCACAGCGCCGACCTTCTCTCGGACAAGGGCATCGGCGACGACGAGGTTCTGTTGCTCCAACCGGAAGCGGAAGGGACCAAGGTAAGGCGTGCATCCGAGTTTGAACAGATTCGTACACTGCTCGAAGGAGGATTCTCCATCGGCGAGGCCGCCCTTCCGCATGTCGATCCGCCAACTGCGAAGCAGTTGTTGCTGTTTGAGTAGTGGATCCGATTCCGATCAATCTCGTAGTGGAAGACGAACTGAGCGAGGCCGTCGTCTCACGGCTTCTCGATTCAAGTCCCCAGGTATATGCGACAAGGGTCGTATACAACCGCGGAGGCTATGGCTATATCAAGGCCAGGATTCTCGGATTCAACCGTGCTGCCAAGGGTGAGCCCTATCTGGTGCTGACTGACCTCGATGCCGCTGACTGCCCACCGTCCCTCATCAGCGATTGGTTCGGAGCGGCCGAGATGGGGCCGAATCTCGTGTTCCGCGTCGCTGTTCATCAAGTCGAAGCATGGCTATTGGCAGACAGGGCGACCTTCGCTGACTTCGTCGGTGTTCGTGAGGGCATTATCCCGAAGGATATCGAAGGCATTAAAGACGCCAAAAAGAAAACTAGTTGACGTTGTGCGCAAGTCGCGACGCAAAGCGGTCCGCGAGGACATCGTGCCGCCAGCCGGAAGCAGACGTACGCAGGGTCCGAACTACAATGGACGTCTCGTGGATTACGTCTTGCACCATTGGGAGCCGGCGGCCTGTGCGGGTGTTTCCCGGAGTTTGAAGCGCACGATCGACAGAATCAATAAGTTTCGGCCAAGCTGGCTCGCCGAGAAAACGGACGACTCCTCAGCCGAGTGATGGAGACGAAGGCGTGAGCCGCTCCGATTCGGGGGCTTGAGTCGGTCGTCCACCGGTTAGCCCGGCTTCCGCTGCGCTCCAGCCGGGGCTGATTTCCGGCCAGTTCCGCGAAGGTCCGCTGCGGCGGGTTGCGATGGCCGTAGCGATCCACTCGGTCGCAGTCTACAAGATGAGTGGGGCGGGTGTCGCGTTGGAAGCAATGCTGGCCGGCACCAAGTATTGGCCAGACGCGAAGTTCAACGACAGACGGTTTGCGCGGAGCATCGGGAGCTCACACCTGCCGATCACCCCCCGATGCGAAATCGAATCGCGAACCCACGTCTAAAGACGTGGGCCACCCCTTTCCGCTCAGTATGCGAATCACGGCTGCCAAAGGTACATGAATTGCGCCCCGTTGCCGCGCAGCCAGCTGGGCAGCTCGACGTTGACGATGTTCACGTCGCCGCCGCTACGATCCGCCCGGGCGTAGATGGTCGCGTGGTAGCCTGTCGGGCGGCCGTACGTCACGAGGCTGGCACGCGCCGAATCGGTGCGGCGCTTCAAAGACGCGACCACGTCGTGGATCGTGGCGATGCGGTCGATCAGCCCGGCCTCCAGCGCCTGGCTGGCCGTGAAGACCCGCCCGTCAGCCAGTTCGCGAACCTGCTCCTCGGTCAGATTCTCCCGCCCTGCGATCACCACGTGCACGAACCGCTCGTGCATCTCGTCGATCATCGCCTGATACATCGCTCGATCTTCGGGGTTCAATCGCTCGAAGGGCGAACCGGCCCCCTTGCGCTCGCCGCTCTTGATCGTGTGGCCCGTCACGCCGATCTTCGACATCGTCCCGGTCACCTCGAACAGTTGCATGAGCACGCCGATGCTCCCGGTCACCGACGACGGATGAGCCACGATCTCGTCGCACGCGCAGGCGATGTAATAGCCCCCGCTGGCGGCCACATCCATCGCGACCGCCACCACCGGCTTGTCGGTTTCCGCCTGGAACCGCTCGATCTCGGTGTGCATCAATTCCGAGGCGACCACCGAGCCGCCCGGCGAGTTGATCCGAAGGATGACGCCCCGAACGGCCGAATCGTTCCGCGCCCGGTCGAGCTTCTCCAGCAGCAGGCTGACCGGGTGCTCGCCCTCGCCGAGCAGCACGGAGGTGCGTTCGTTGACAATCACGCCGTCCACGTCGATGAGCGCGATCTTCGGGGCGAACCATCCCCCGTGCATCAGCGTTCGCTCTACGAGTTCCGGCTTGCGGCTCACCGGCGTGATCATCACGCTGTCCGGCATGCAACCCGCGACCGACAGCGTCAAACACGCCGCACAGCCGACCAGCCGATTCGAGATCCTGGCATGCAAAGCGATTCTCCCTTTATGATCCCGGCATGAGGCTGTCCAGGAACGAATTCCGGCGATTGATCAGGCAGGCTCTTGACGAGATTCCGCCCGCGCTGGCCGCCCATCTCGACAACGTCGTCATCGACATCGAACCGATGCCGGACGCCGAGACCTGCCGATCCCTGGGACTGGACGATCCCACGGAGCTGATGGGATTCTACCACGGAACGCCGCTGACGGAACGCGGTCTGCCGGAAACGGGCGACCTGCCCGATCGCATCATCATTTACCAGCGGAACGTGGAGCGCGGTGCCCGCACGCGCCGCGATATTATCGACGAAATCCGCACCACAGTACTACACGAAATCGGGCACTACTTCGGTCTCGACGAGGACGAGTTGGACCAGTTGGGATACGCCTGACTCGCCGCCGGCCCGTAGAGCCCGCCCGGATTTCTGCACGGCGCTGCGCCTTTCCAATTGCAGTTGCCGGCGCAAAAGACATGCCCACCCAAGCGTGGGCATGGCACTCGACCCGCATTAAAACGGTATTTACTTTTGCGCCCCGGCTATGGGCTGCAGCACGGGTCGATGCCGCCGATGGCGTCGAGCACAGAAAATGCGTCGAGCAGATTCAATGCCCCATTGCCCGCGCACGGCTCGAGGTCCGCATTCGCTCTGTTGCACGCCGAACCATCCGGCGCGCCGCCGATCAGATCGAGGATGCAAAAGACATCGAGGAGGTTCTTGGCGCCGTTGCCGTCCACGTCACCGTAGTCCCGAGGATCGTTCGAGCACAGGCCGGCTGTGCAGGCGTCGTAAGTGCATGCATCGGAATCGGCGCAGTCGGCCGCCGCCAGGCAGCCACAGTTGAAGACCTGCACCTCGTCGACGTACCAGCCCACGCGACCGTTGCATCCGTCAAGCCCCATCTCAAATCGAAGCCGGATGGAGTCGCCCGGCGCCACGATACCCGTCAGATCAACCTGTGACTGGCCCCACGAACCCGCGTGCTCGCCTTCGTTCGTGCCGGTAAACGCTGCCTCGCCGGCCATCGGGTTGTCGTTCCCGGCACCGGCGGTGTTGAGCGCGGAATTATAAGTGTTGAATGTGTAGGCGCCCGGCGGCGCGAGGTTCCATGGGCCGGCGTTCACGCTGATCTTCAGATTACCCCCGTCCCACCCACCTTCGGTGGCCACCCAATGATTGAACGCCACGCCCGGCGCTTCGGCTCCGGCAGGAATCGCAACCGACGGGCTTTCGAGGTAGAGGACGCCAGTCTCGAGGTCATCGCTGCAATTCCCGAGCGTGGGATCGTCGATGACGAACGCGGCAGACCCGGCCCGGCCGTCCGGCAGGTCGGTCACGACGGCCCAGTCGGGCGTGTCGAAGGTGGCCGGGTTGACGACGTTGCGCGTGCCCACCGTCCAGGTGCCGAGGCCGGATTCCCAGTCCTGGGTCACGATAGTCTGCGGGGTTCCAGCCCCCTCGCACAGGGCGGGTTCGCCAGTTTGCAAAAGTGGTTCGAAGCTGCAGAAGTTCGGTTCGGTGCGAAGCTCAACGGCCAGCGCCATCTTGGCCACCTCGTCGCAATCGGCCACGGCAATGACCTCGGCGGACGACGACGGCACGTCGGTGTCGGTGCTAAGTTCTGTAAGCGTCGCACCGATCAGATCGGCGCAGGACGCCTCCAGGGCATTGGCGTGGTCCGCGAAATCGGAATAGGGCACCTGATAGACCGTCTGGGCGCGCCAGTAAATGTGAGAGGCCTTGGTCAGCCCGACGGGGCTTATCGTCTGGCCGTTGTAGGTGCCTCCATCGACGAGCAGGGCAAATCCGTGATTGGGAACCCCGGAGTTTGTATGGACGCCGCCGCCGTCGTCGGTGCTGCAAACGTAGTAGTCGGTGTCGGATACCTTGCCGGGGTCGCCGAAACAATTGGGGTTCCACATGTCACGAATGGAGCCGCCAAAAGCCGAGCTGTCCTCGCCCATGAGCCAGCGGTACGTGTCGATCAGGGTTCCGGCCAGCTCGATGGTGGCGTTCACACCGATGCCGAGCTGCGCCTTGATGAGGCCGCCGTCGCTCTGGCCGATGAACGTGCTCGGGATGGTAAAGGAGCCGGCACCGGACATCGCAAGAATGCTGTCGCCCTGATTATTGACGACGATCGCACCGGCCGCTCCTGCAGCCTCGGCGTTGCCCACCTTCACCGTGAATGCACAGGTTCCGCGATCGATCAGGGCAATGTTCCCGGGCGTAAATCCAACCAGCGGCTGGCAGGCGTCGTTGACGCTCGCGGCTCCGCCTTCGTCGTCGCCATCGAACGCGTACTCCACGTCGGCGGTCACCAGAAGCGGAGGAAGGGGGTTGAACGCGGCACCACCCGCGTCGTACGGGCCGGCAATCGCCGCCGGGGCGTTGACGACGAGGGACGGCGGAAACCCGCCCCCATGGAGCGAACAGTCACCGGCTGCTCGGACCACGTCGGGCGAGTCGGTTCCGGCACTGTTAAGGAGGTCGATGGCCTCACCGAAGATGTCCGAATAGGCCTCGTTGAGCGCTCCGGACTGCCACTGGTAAATCAGGTCGTGCGTCGAGTCGGTGTAAGCGTGCGTCCATTCGTGTGCGATGATGTCGTCCGTCGCGGTGCCGATGCAGAAGTTGGTGAAGCTGCCGTTCCAGTTGGCATTGGGGCAGTTGACGAAGTTCGAATCATGGACGGCGTGCAGGGTGCCATCGAGACCATCCCAGGACAGAAACGTCGCGTTACTGAGCGTGCTGAAGAAGTTGTAGGTATCCTCGGTCGCCGCGATGATGCTGTCGACGTCCGGATCGCCGTACGGCAGGCCGTCCCCCTCGCTCCAGATCAAAAGATTGAGGTCACCGTGGTAGACCCGCCGATCGATCGAGTCACGAATTCCGGTGATCTGATCGACGATCCGGCCATCATGGGCGTCCACGAACACGAATTCGCGCACGTCAGCGCGGTTGCCGACTTCGACTTGGAATACCAGATGGTTGGTGCCAGGGACTCCTCTGGCAAGATTGGTGCGGTAGACGTACAGCTTGCTGCCGAGGACCGCGAGGTTGCCCGCTTGCGCTTTTTGGTGTTGCACTTCCCGGATCGCGATCTCGCCGGCTTGTTGGGAAGTCAGCGTCGGGTTCGCGTTGACCTTAATATCGGCCACGGAGGTTCCGTTGACCGCCTTGATGCGGCCCTGCGCATCGGTGTGCACTCTCATGATAGCGCCGAAGACAGGTACTCCTTCGTGCACCTGGTGGAAGCTGGTGTGCGTCTGATTGAGCAAGTCTGTTCGCGCCGCCAATTGAACGAGCTGCTGATCGGGCTGGGTGATGCCGAAGAGTTGCCCATGCTGCACGAAGAAGTCGCGTGGGGCGACCTTGCCTTGTGCCGCACCCTGTTGCACCGGAATGGGTTGCCCACCGGGGGCGGTAACGAATCGCGCAACGCCGGTGGCAGGCGACTCGCGAACCAGGAGTCCGTCGCGATTCTCACCAGCGGCCTGTGCGCAGCACACGAGGGCGATCAGCATCGACGAAACGCGCTCGATGCGGCGATGGGCACTGCCCGAAGGGGAGACGTCGTTTTCCACTAACCATTTCTCAAAGCTGCCTTCGACCATTTTTCTTTGCGTCCCTTTTCAAGCGTTGGATTCTCGCAACCATTTGTGATGAGCAGAGTCGCCATCAACGAAGAGTGCCGGCGAGTCCGGCCTGTTGCGCAGACACTTGTCCGCAAAAGGTGTGAAAGCAAACAATCCCCACCCGAGTTGCCCGCGAGACCTTTCGAACTCGTCGAGCGATCAACACCATCCTCACCGGCCGCTTCAAGTCCATTACTACCCGATGGGCCGGCCCAGGTCAAGCGTTTTTGCATAAAGTGAGTTTTCGTTTCAAAGGTGATGGTGGACGCCCACGAGATTCGTCCGCTGGTAGCTTTCATTTAAGGGGGATTGTCATCCGGGGTCGTTTTAACCGCCCTTTTTTGAGTGGCGGACGGGCATATGTGACTTCCCGATTCGGCCGGACCATACGGACGCGCTGGGGCGACGTCTCTTCTCGTCGGACGATCGTGGCGGTAGAGTTAATCGGGCGATCTTCCGCGAGCCGTTGGCTGTGTCGCGAAGCGTGCCGACAGCGTGTCAAGAAAACGATGAAACGAGCGTCCCTGTCGATACTGCTGATTATGTTTGTGCTACGGGCGCCTGCTGCAAGGGCCGACTCGGAGAATGATCAGGCTGGCTGTTCCAGGTCCACGAAAACCGTCGCGGGCACACGCGTTGTGTTGCTCGGGACCGGGACGCCAAACCCCGATCCGATGCGGTGGGGGCCGGCCTTGGCAGTCGTGGTAAACGGGCAGGCGTACCTGGTGGATTGCGGTCCCGGTGTTGTGCGGCGGGCCGCCGCCGCATATCAAGCCGGAGTCGAGGCCCTGGCGCCCAACAAGCTGACGCACGTTTTTATAACGCACCTCCACTCCGATCACACCCTGGGTTACCCGGATCTGATTCTCTCTCCATGGGTGCTTGGGCGCAGGGTGCCGATGGAAGCCTTCGGTCCGCCTGGCCTCGGCGAGATGACTGAGCACATACTGAAGGCGTACAAGCAGGACATTCACATCCGCCTCGACGGACTCGAGCAGGCCAATCCGGCCGGACATAAGGTCAACGTTCACGAGGTCGTTCCTGGATTGGTTTATACCGACGAGAACGTGCGCGTAACCGCGTTCGGAGTGCGACACGGATCGTGGACTCACGCATACGGCTACCGTTTCGAGACGGCTGACCGCACGATCGTCGTCTCCGGCGATACGGCCCCGTGTGACAATCTGGTCAAGAATGCCCAAGGTTGCGACGTTTTGGTCCACGAGGTCTACTCGCAGGCCGGTTTCGAGGCGCGGCCTCCCAAGTGGCAGCGCTACCACTCGAGTTTTCACACCTCGACTCGTGAACTGGCGGTCATCGCCAACAAAGTCCGACCCAGACTGCTGGTGCTGACTCATCAACTCTTTTGGGGCACCACGTGCGACGATTTACTTGCCGAAATCAGGAAAGACTATGACGGCGAGGTGCGCTGCGCCTCCGATCTCGACGATTACTGACGGCCTCGACGAGCCCGGTCAAACGCGGCAGATCACACGCATCGAGCCATCAACCCTTGGCAGACTCCGACGGCAGTGCGGGTGAGTGCTTCGCTCGCTCGAGCCAGCGTCGATCGGTCGGACCGCGTAAGGGGCGTCATGCGCGCGCCGAACTGCACAAACGGCCCCGTCGTCACAGCGGTCTCGCGGGGAAGCGTGATAGTGGGGCGTGGGCGACGCTGACCGCGCTTAATCGAGGTCGAATTGCTGCTGATATTCGGGGATTGTCACGGGCCAGTCTTGCGTTTGTTTGATTGCTTCAGCGAGGGCGGCCGCGGGTTCGGGCTCGCTGTGAGTGAGGAAAATCCGGCGCGGGGGGCTGGCCAAATGGCCGACCCAGTCGAGCAGGGCGGTGCGGTCGGCGTGGGCGCTGAAGCCGAGGACCTCGCGGATTTTCGCTTTGACTTCGTACTCGGCGCCGAGGATGCGTACTTTCGGGGCGCCTTCGACGATGTGGCGACCGAGGGTGCCGCGGGCCTGATAGCCGACGAAGACGATCGAGCATTCGGGACGCTCGATATTGCGGATCAGATGGTGCTTGATGCGACCGGCGGTGCACATCCCGGAACCAGCCATGATGATGCAGGACCCTTTGATGCGGTTGATGGCCTTGGATTCGGAGGAGTGCTTGGTGAACTTGAGCCCGGGGAAGCGGAAGAGAGATTCGCCGCGTTCGACGATGGCGGTGGCCTCCTCGTCGAGGCACTCGCGGTGGCGGCGGAAGACGTCGGTGACGTCCACGGCCATCGGGCTGTCGAGGAAGGCGAGCAGGTGGGGGATGCGGTCGTCGTGCAGCAGCCGGGCCAGGTGGTACATGATCTCCTGGGCCCGTTCGACGGCGAAGGTGGGGATGAGGATGTTGCCGCCGGCGTCGACGGCGGAATTGATGATCTCGCAGAGCTGATCGTCGACGGCGCCGAAATCTTCGTGTTCGCGGTCGCCGTAGGTCGACTCCATGATGACGTAATCGGCCCGGTTGAAGACGGAGGGGTCCTCGATGATGGGTTTGTCGCGTTGGCCGACGTCGCCGGAGAAGATGAGGGTGCGCGTTTTGCCCGGTGGTCCGACGTTGATTTCCAGCATGGCCGATCCGAGGATGTGCCCGGCGTCGTGAAAGGTGACGGAGACGGTGTCGTTGAGTTCCACCGGTTTACCATAGTGTGATCTGCGGAAGAGCGCGGCGGTTTGTTCGACGTCTTCGGTGGTGTAGAGCGGTTCTACCGGGTGAGGGACGGATCGGCCTTCGCGCTGGTGACGTTTCCGCTTGTGCTTGGCGTCCTCCTCCTGGATTTCAGCGGAGTCGGCCAGGATGATCTCGGCCAGCTCGCGCGAGGCGGAGGTGGTGAGGATGGGGCCTTCGAAGCCTGCGGCGACGAGCCTGGGGAGCAGGCCCGAGTGGTCGAGGTGGGCGTGCGTCAGCAGGACGTAGTCGATGGTGTCGGGCGGGACGGGGGAGGTTTCCCAGTTGCGGTCCAGGTGCTCGCGCTCCTGGAACATGCCGCAGTCGATCAGGAGCCGCAGGCCGCCGGCCTCCAGGAGGTATCGCGAGCCGGTGACCTGTCCCGTCGCTCCGAGGAATTGGATTTTCATCACGAGGCCGTCTCCGCAACGTATCAGGATGAAGCTAAGTGGCAGAGACGAGTTTACCGCGTTGTTGGGGGAACGCCATCGTTAACGTGGATCTCGATCGCGGCCGCCGGTCCGACATGAGGGTGAGTCAGGTTGCGTCCTACGTGGTGGTACGTCGAGATGCACCCTACTGATCAGTCTTCCGAAATGAGCGAATTCCCGACTCGGACGGCGTCTCTGGCGGAAGCGGCGCAGCCGTCGGCGTTGACCTCCTTGTAGAGGTCCGGGATTGCGGTGAACGGGCCGCCTCCGACGAGCACCTTCGCTTGCGCGCATTCGTTGTCTGCGCGGAGGGCTTCGATCAGCTCGCCCACTTCACGAATGCGTCGACTGGTGCTGACGGACAAGGCGAGCAGTTCTGCTTTGTGGCTTTTCAGCATTTCGAGGACATCGACGGAGGGCGTGTTCGCGCCGAGGTAGAACACATTCCAGCCGTCGATCTCGAAGTAGTCGGCCACCATACGTACGCCGATTTCATGTAGATCGCCGGCGGCGGAAGTGGCGATCACTCTCTTGCCGTTCTTCGGTTTGGCCGCAAATCGAGGCCGAAGCAGCGACATGACCGACTGAGTGGTAGCGCTGGCCAAGTGCTCGTCGGCAACGTTGATTTCGCCGGCGTGCCACATGCGGCCCACTTCGATTTGGGCCGGTTCCAGGATCTGCTCGTAGATTTCGGGGACGGAAACACCGGTTTCGGCGACCTGGGTGACGATATTGCGAGCGTCGTCGCAGCGCCCGCTGAGTACGGTTTCGAGGTATTCCAGGACGAGCCTGCGGTGCGGGCTTTCTTCGGGAAGCTTCGACTCCGGCGTCCGGGTCTCGCTTCCCACCGTGTCGATCGCCTGTTTCACATAATCGGCGGCGTTGGTGTTCAGCGGCTCGGGGAGTTCACTTTCGAGCACCTCACGGAGACACGACAGGCTGGCCAGCAAGTCGTCACGATTGACTTTTCGTGCGACGAAAGCGCATTCCGTCCAGCCGATGGCATCCGTGAACAGTTGAGGGCATCGAACGGAGATGGCTTGAACGAGCAGGTCCAACTGCGAAGCGGCGTGAGCGGTCCAGTCAACGCGCCACGACGATCCGTATCGTTCCGGGAGCGTCGGGTCGAGCTCGGCGTGTCGCAGGGCAGTCCAACTGGCGATTGCCTTTGCGACCGACTCGACCACCCGGCTGGCTTGTTTCGCGGCTTCGTTCAAGTTTCAGCGCTCTCTAAGCTCGGTCCAATGGCGGGGGCAAGCTTAACCGCGTCCCGATATTAATGCCATGGCCTCCGCGCGGGCGGCGGCGTTCGACTTGAAGTGTCCGCGGACCGCCGAGGTGACCATCTTGCTGTTGGGCTTACTCACGCCACGGATCTTCATGCACAAATGTTCGGATTCGATGACGACCAGGGCACCCTTGGCGTTCAGATGGTCCATGATGGCATCCGCAATCTGGCAGGTGAGGCGTTCCTGAATCTGCGGCCGGCGTGCGAAGGCGTCCACGGTACGAGCGAGCTTGGACAGGCCCACCACCCGGTCGGAAGGCAGGTACGCGACGTGGGCGCTGCCCATAAACGGCAAAAGGTGATGTTCGCACAGCGACGAGAAATTGATGTCTTTCAGCAGAACGATTTCGTCGTATGGCTCGCCGAACGTGCGTTCAAGATGGCGGGCCGGATCCTCATCGAGACCGGCGAACAATTCACGGTACATCCGCGCGACCCGGGCGGGTGTATCCTGCAAACCGGGCCGCTCCGGGTCTTCCCCCAAGGCCAGCAACAGCTCGCGAACTGCGCGCTCTGCACGCGGCGCGTCGATGTTGCGTTCACTCTTTCTAGAAAGCTGCTTGTTATCGATCGTCGGGGCCAAAGCAATCATCTTAGTACTTCCGTTGGTTAGCGTGCGCACCGGCAAGCTGTCGAGCGGACCCGGTCATGTGTTATCAGCAATGCTATCCTTTAGATGATGCTTCGCGGCCCCGGCTGGCTTGGATTCAGGTGATCTATTGATGCCGCCAATTGGTCGCGCGTGCGGCGCCGTACTCAATGCTTCGGCCCCTCGCGCATGCCGAAATAGGCTCGCGCGTCGGCGAGCAGTCTCGCGCGGAGCCGGCTCGGGAGCGGCTCGTGAGGCATGCGAGTGGACGCCAGGGTAATCGCGGCAGCCGCAAGTTCGAACGCCTCAATGCTGGGTGCTGCTGCGCGCTCGCGCAACCGGTGGAGCTCGTCCTGCTCGGCGGGCGTGAGGCCCTGAGTCGCCTTATCGGCCAGCAGATCGGCGATGCGTTTTTCGCACTGGCGAGCGTTCATGACCGGCTTTCTTTGGCGGCTCCGCCGCGCTCGGCTTCCAGCATTTCTCGAACCCGAGTCAGCCCACGCCTGACGTGAGTTTTGACGGTTCCCAGCGGCATCTGAAGCCTGTCGGCGATGTTCTGGTGGGTCCAGCCTTCGCATACGGCGAGTTCGAGCACCTGCCGTTGCTGAGGGCGCAGTTCGGCGATGGCCCGGGTGGCCCGGGCCGCATCATCGGCCAGGTCAACGCGCTGATGGTTGTTGACTCCGTCGGCGACGGGCAACTCATCGACCGGGATTGAGTCGGATTCCAGGCGACGCGACTGGCGCCGCCGGCGGTCGATCAGTCGGCGGCGGGCGATCATCGTGACGAACGTGGCCTCGGAGGCCACTGACGGATCGTAGCGGGAGGCGTTTTTCCAGAGAGAGATGAACACTTCCTGGACGGCATCCTCGGCCTCGGTCGGATTGCCGATGAGCTTGCGTGCCAGCGACCAGACGAGACCACCGAACCGGTCGAGGCACTCGGCGACGGCCTGGGGGTCTCCTTGGCCCACGCGATGGAGCAGGCTTACGCCGCCGTCGTCCGGAAGAGCACTCACGTCATCGATCCGCCGAGTTTGCGCCCGCACGACCGGCGCCACGGAGGCGTATTCGGACGACGGGCAGGGCGCTTAGCATGACAGGGCCGGGGCCTTGTCGCAACCGATGCTACGCCTCGTCCCCAGGCGGTCAGACGAATGACCACGAAAGCGCTCAGATTTATCCGGACCCGTACGAAGCGTCGCGAGGGACTCGGAAGGCGATCAACGCCCCCCCTGGTGATCTGGTTGCAAGGCGGTTTCAACCGTCAGTCGCACGCGGCTGGAGCGTCCGAAATGAGCTTATGAAGTGGTGGTTTAGGCCCTCACCTCGATCAGCCGTCTTCACCGCCCCATTTCCCGCGCACCCTGCCATGCGCGGGCGACGCTATTTTTCTCTCTGTCGAATCCAGAGCGGCCGAGGTAGCGAACCATCCTGCAACTATGGTCGATGCAGCGGCGCGGTTCTCCGGGCGACCCTGCAACTCCGTTCAAAAGAAATTCGACACAAATGCCCCGGTGAGATGCTCCCGAGGGCAGGAGCTTTCGACGATGGCGACGGTTGAACTGACAAACGAGAACTTCGATCAGGTCGTTGCGAAACACGGGATCGTCGTGGTTGATTGCTGGTCGCCGTGGTGCGGGTCATGCAGGGCATTCGCACCGATTTATGGCCGTGTTGCGGCCCAGCACCCCGAGCATGTGTTTGCAAAACTTAACACACAAGCCGAGTCCGGCTTGACCGAGTCGCTGGGTGTTAAGCACGTGCCCACGCTGGTGGTGTACCGCGACGGGTACCTGCTGTTCCAACAGGCGGGTAATTTCGGTGAGGAGACGTTGTGCGACATCGTGGCTCGAGCGACGTCGGTCGATATAGACGCCCGTCGCGCTGAGCAGAAAGCGCCGCAGACTGGAGTGGATACAGGACCTCTCGGTTCGTGAGATCACGGAACCCGGCCTGACATCGTGTCGGGGGTGGGATTCCGAAGCACATAAGTACAACCGAAGAAAGAGCTAAAGGAGTATCTGAAGATGAAAGGTTTCGAGTCGAAAGGTGAGTTCAAGCAGACGTTGTCGGTGAAGTGGATCAAGGCTGAGTCGGGTAACACGTATCTTTGCCCGGTGGATGCCCTGTCGAGGATCGAGAATCCTACCGAGGATCAGCTCATGACGATGTGTGTCAACGAGTCAGAGAATCCGCAGAACGATTAGTCGGGTTGCGGCTGAGGCATCAAAGGCTGCTTCACTAAAAACAAACTGATTGGCATGGCAGGAACGTGCGTCGTGATTACCCGAGCGCGCGTTTCCTGCCTCAGCTCTTCGAGCTGAGACATGTGATGCCGGCAATCTTAACTGCTTCCGCCCATGGTTGGGCCGTTCGTAGCAGATGCCGGAGCGAAGGGAGGTATCGAAAATGTTGAACGAGGGGCTTATCGTTAATGATACAACCGCATTGGTGAAGTCCGAGATCGTCAATCAGATTCGGCGGCTGGGGCCGACCACGCCAGACGATCTGGAACGAGCCGTCTTCGAGGCGCTCACGGGCCAGAAGAGGGAAGATGTTGACTGGGAAATCGAGGACAACCAAGCCGGCTACTTCTCGTGGCTGAAGAGTTTCGACCAACTCATCAACGAGCTCGTCGAGGACGGTTACATCCGTGTGGAAGGTGACGAGCACCGACAGTTGGTGCCGACCGAAGCCGAGCCTCACATCGAATACTCGCACCTGGTGTATCCGAAGAAGGCCTGAACAGGCAAAGTCTTAATTTCCCCGGGAACCAGCGGGCGATGTCACACGCGACACTCCGCCCCTGGCCCCTTGTGGTCTTTGCCCATCGAAAATCCCTACATCATTCTCTTGGTGCGTCTTCTTGTTATGCCGGGTCGAGCGCTGGTCCGGTCCGGTGGTCACTTCCGGCTCACCGTTTCCAGGCGGCCAATGGCCGGCGCTGTTTCCTCATTGCAGTGCTCTGGGAATGATCGGGGGAATTTGAATCCGGCCGGACGCAGCGAGCGAAAACGCTGATATAGGTGTGACTGTCGTGCCGGTGTTCGGTCCGATTCAGCTCGCACCCCTCGAATGGGAGAACGGTGAATGTTCCACTACAAATACTCGGTCTCTGCGGTTTGGTTCCTCTCAGCATCCCTTTTAATGCGACCGGTCGCCGTCGCCGATCAGTGCTGCTCGACTCACAAAGACATCGTTGACACGGCGGTCAGTGCGGGCGAATTCAACATGCTCGTCGCTGCAGTCAAAGCCGCGGGACTCGTCGATACCCTGAAGTCGCCGGGGCCATTCACGGTATTTGCCCCGACCGACGATGCGTTTGCCGAGATCCCGTCTGAGAAGCTTTCGAAGCTGCTCAAGCAGCCTGAACGGCTCGGCGCTATTTTGAAGTACCACGTCGTGCCCGGTCGCGTGATGGCTAAAGACGTCGTTCGGCTGACTTCCGCCAAAACCGCGTTAGGCCAGTCCGTCCGCATCACGTCGAGTCACGGCGTGCGGATCAATGATGCCAATGTGGTCAAGACCGACATCGAGACCAGCAACGGCGTCATCCACGTCATCGATTCGGTCCTCATCCCGAGCAATGACATCGTCGAGACAGCGCGATCCGCGGGTTCCTTCAAAACACTCCTAGTGGCTCTGGAAGCGGCCGAGCTCACGGATGCTCTTCGAGGGGACGGCCCCTTCACGGTATTCGCTCCGACCGACGAAGCGTTTGCGAAGCTGCCCGAGGGGACCGTTGAAGCATTGCTGAAGGATACTTCGAAGCTGAAATCGATCCTGACGTACCACGTCGTCAAAGGCAAGGTCACCTCCAAAGAGGTGGTCAAACTCGATGAGGCCGAGACTCTGAACGGTGAGTCCGTTCGTATCGATGCGAGCAGCGGTGTCAGGATCAACTCGGCCCGCGTCGTGAAGGCCGACGTAGCGGCCGACAACGGAGTCATCCACGTCATCGACGAGGTTCTGCTGCCGCCGGCCACGCGGCAGTCCAACGCGGCGTCGCAGGTTCAGGAGTTAATTCGGCACGCGATCAATCGCGGTGCCCCGATGTACAACGACGGCCATCACGCAGCCTGCGCGGCGATTTACGAGGTGGCTGCAATGGGGTTACTCGCGGGTGATGCCGCCGTGATCGGCGAAAGCGAACGGCAGACCTTGCGGACGGCTCTGGCGTCCTTGCGTCGTTCGCATGACGAAGGGAAGAGCGCGTGGATCATGCGGCACGCCCTGGATGCGGTCTACGCGTCCACTTCGCGTGGCATGCACTAATAACCAAACAAGTTCTGCGGCGAGCGTACAATCACGCTCGTCTTCTCTGTTCGTAGTGTTCGAGTTTCTTGGAGTCGTGAAAAGGAGGCAGTTTACATGAAGTCGTTCGTATCAAGTGGGTTATGTTTGTCGATGTTGTTGTTCGTAGGCGCGCCCAAGGCGTTCGGCGCTTCCGAGACGGAGGGGGACGTGTTTGTGGTTCATGGCATTCCAGGCGAGGACCTGGGTGCGGATCCCGCACTTCCCGTTGATGTGTCCGTGAATGGCGAGTGTGCCCTGCCCGGTTTTGTGTTCGGCGACATCGTCGGTCCACTGCCTTTTGAGGCGGGCTTCTATGACATCGCGATCAGCCTGGCGAACGAGGAGATGCCATGCTCAAACGATCCGGTGATTGAGTCGCCGGGCGTCGAGATCATGGCCGGCAAGAGCTACTCGATCGTCGCTCATCTGACCGCGGACGGCGCGGCTACCGCAAGCGTCTTCGAGAACAACGTCTCGCCGACCGATGGCCAGTCGCGGGTCATCGCTCACCACACGGCCTTTGCGGGTACGGTGACTGTGAAGCTGAAGCGTATCCCGCCGTGGTGGTCCCGCCCGCTGTTGATCGATGATTTCAGCAACGGCGATCAGGCCGCAGCCATGGTTGACTCCGGCAAGTACCTGGCGTCGATTCTGCCCGCTGACAACGGCCCGGGTGGCAAGGGCGACGATGATGATGATGAGGGTGACGACGATGACGAAGGCGACGACGACGGACGTTTCGGCCGCTGGGGCGATGATGGTGACGACGATGACGAGTACGGCTGGTGGAATCGCGGGGACGGTGCGCTGTTTGGTCCCGTCCCGCTGATGCTCGATCCGGACGTCGTGTATCTCGTCTATGCGGTCGGCTCGTTGACGAACGAGACGTTCACGCTTCTGGTTCAGCCGATTGACCCGATGATGCCGATGACGGCGACCGCGTACGTATTGCACGCGATTCCCGGCGAGGACCTCGGCCTCGATCCCGACCTGCCGGTGGACGTCTCGGTGAACGGCGAGTGCGCTCTTCCGGGCTTTACGTTCGGCGAATTTGTCGGCCCGCTGCCGCTTGATGCGGGAACCTATGACTTTGCCATCAGCGTCGCCGACCCCGACGATCCGTGCAGCGAAGATCCGGTGGTTGAGGCGCCTGGCGTCGAGCTCATGGGTGGTACCACCTACGTGATCACCGCCAATCTGACTGCAGACGGCGCGCCGACGGCGAACGTGTTCGAGACGGACTTCGAGGCGAGCAAGTATCGCGGGAAAGTCACCGTGTTCCACATTGCGTACGCTCCCGAGGTCGACATCGAGCTTCAGCGCAAGTACCTGCGCTGGATCCGGCCTAAGTGGCTGCTGGGTCTGGCAAACGGCGAGCAGGCGAGCGTCGAGCTGTTCCCGGGCCTTTGGGACACGACCATCTTCCCCGCCGATGCGGACGATGCGGTGTTCGGTCCGGTGACGCTTCGTGTCGAGCGTGACACGGTTTATCTGGTCTTCGCCGTCGGGTCGCTGGCCAACGAGACCTTTGACCTGTTTGTGGAGCCGTTCCCGGCCGAGTAGTCGCGGCGGGTTCAAAGCGTGGCCACGTGCCGCCGGGATTATCCGGGGTGGCCGGTACCAGGCTCGAGATGCTGAGACTGGGCCGGTCACCCCTTCTTACACGGTGCAACATGTTCCAAGACGACGCCTTGAGAAAACAGGAAAGCGGTGGGAAGGGGGCCGGCGGTGCGTGCCGTGCGCGTGAGAGGCGGGCGACGTCGACGGTCGATATTCGCCCGATGGGCAAGGGGTTTCGGCTCAGTTCGAGCGTCGCCCTGCCGTGTCCGATCGGCGAGGTGTTTGCGTTCTTCGCGGATGCGGGCAACCTGGACTCGATCACGCCGTCCTGGTTGCAGTTCCGGATCCTGACGCCGATGCCCGTGACCATGCGCGAGGGGCTTAGGCTGGACTATCGCCTGCGGCTGCGTCGGATTCCGATCCACTGGCAAAGTGAAATCACCGTGTGGGAACCGCCTTATCTTTTTGTTGACGAGCAGAGGAAAGGTCCTTATCGGTATTGGATTCACCGGCATCGCTTTGCGGCGATCGACGGCGGGACGAAGGTCTTTGACGAGGTGGACTATGCGGTTCCGGGCGGAAGACTGCTGAATGAGCGTGTGGTCGCGCCGGACCTCCGGGCGATCTTCCGTTTCCGGCAGGAGAAGCTGCCGGAGTTGTTCGGGCCGGGCGATCGACGGGAAATCGACACCTGAAAGGTGGGAGTGACATGTGGTCCGCCACGGTCGTGCTTTGTACTTGCGGGTGTGTCATGGGAAACATAGACGAGACATCGGCGGCGAAAACGATCTTCGCGTTTGACGCGGCGAGCGACGCCAGGCCGTGGAGCGCGACGAACGACGGCGTGATGGGCGGCGTTTCGGAGGGTGGCTCCGAGATCACGGACGAGGGTGTGCTGCGATTCAGTGGGAACGTTTCGCTGGAGAACAACGGCGGGTTCTCGTCGATTCGCTCGGCCGAGGTGGAGCGGGACCTATCGGATTACGACGGCGTTCTCATTCGGATCCGCGGCGACGGGAAGCACTACGCGATGAACATCCGCACGGATGTCCGGTTCCGGGCCGGCTCCTATCGTGTGAAGTTCGACACCAAGGCCGGCGAGTGGCTGGAGGTCTTTCTGCGTTTCTCTGATTTCCGAGCAACCTCATTTGGCGTCGAGTTGCCTGAGGCTCCGCCGCTGGACACACGTAAGATTCGATCATTCGGCTTTTTGATCTCCGACAAGCAGGCCGGTCCTTTCAGGCTGGATGTCGATTGGATCAAAGCGGCATCTCGACTTGGTTCCTGAGCCTTAACAACCGTTTTTTGTCGTACATAGTGCCAACAAGGGGTTGGAAAACGGCTCTGCGCGGTCCTGGTGCCGCTCGTTGTTCGGGCGCATTCCAGTGAGACTTTCCCTTGGCGCATCGCTCGGATTATGGTACATATAGGGCCTTGAGTTCGGGTAGTGAGGGATAAGGCCCTCCATTTCCAAAGTCGTCAGGTCGTGGCTGGTGCGCCCGGGGGGGGGGCGTGTGCGGTCGGCCAAGCACCATTCCAGCGGGTGACGCGACAGCGAGTCTTAGTAGGGCGGGCGGTTGCTATACGGCCCGTTCGAGAAGTCGCGAAGATCGGCGCGCTAAGTCTGGTTCGGGCCGGCATGCGCGTCGGCGGGTCTCGAGTCTGCAGGGAATACATGAAGGTTGTTGGGCGACGGTGGGATTCTGACCACCCCATGCGCGTGTCGTGCGCGTCGTCGTTCTTGAAACACTTCTCGTTGTTGAAAATGGAAGGACTGGTCATGGACGTTCGAATTGTGTGGGTTCTGTTGGCGGTTTCAGGCATGGTACTGACGAGTTCGGCACAGGACTCCGACAGCGGCCGCGAAATCAGAGGGAGGGTAACGTCGGAACGGAGTGTGGAGTCGGACGGCCCGGTCGCAAGCGAGCAGGTTCTCGCCTGCGACGTTAACGACGACTGCAATGATCTCGATGTCTGTACGTACGACGCGTGCGGCGATGACGCACAGTGTTCCAACGCGCCCAAAAGCAACTACGGCGACGTCGGCGGCAACGGGATCGCCAGTGTGATCGACATCTTTTGCGTTCTGGATTTGATCGCAGGTGTGGAGCCGGGGGGCGGCGACGCATGCTCCCTGGCAAACGCCGACATCCATCCGTGTGAGCCGAACGGCGTGGTGAACGTTCTCGATGCGTTCGCGATTTTGGACGCCATTGCGGGCGTCGATCCGTGCTGCGGTCCCGGTGTCTGCTGCCTGCCGGATGATTCATGCATCGAAGTGGCCGGTGTGTCGCAATGTGACACCCAGAATGGAGATTGGCTCGGCGTCAGCACAAGCTGCGGACCCGATACCTGTCCGCTTAATTGAGAGAGCGGGTGAGTGATCGCTCGTCGTCCAACCTTGGATGGCGATGCACCGAGCTTGGTTCAGGCCCGCACGCGGGCGGCCGTAGTGCGCCCGTACTGTGGTCAGTTTCCCGTTTGAGAACGTCAACTGGTCGCGCGCGTCGTTTAGCCGGTGGTCACGCGGTGTCGGTAGTCGCGTCATGTGGTTCTGCTATTCTTCGTGCAGCGTGCCGCCCGGCTGGTTCGATCGGTCGTCGCAGTAGCGTGGCCAGAAAGCTCCGGTCTTCCAGTGAACCCAGTCACAGAGGATCCAGCGGTATACGGATTCGCCATTCGAGCTGTTGGTCAGGACCACGACGCCGTCGCCCTGCGCGGGAATCGTCGACAGGGTCGCCATCCAGCCGGTGTTCGAGCCGGAGTGCCCGACGTAGGTGGCGTTTCCGGGCAGCGGAATGATCCGGTAGCCAAGCCCGCTCTTGAAGAACAGGGCTTCCGTTCCGGGCGCGGGTTGCTGCATCTCGCGAACGCTTTCCTTTTCGAGTACGCGGTACTCGTTTTTTGTAAATGGGCACATCCCGGCGACTGCGAGTCGGGCCAGATCCTCGACGGTCGCGTAGAGCCCGGCGGCGGCGAGGCCGGCGTATTGATGGATCGATGTACGTGCCCCTGACTCATCATACGGCGCCGCCAGATCGCCTTTTTGGGCCACGTCCGGACGGAAGGTCGCATGCGACATGCCCAGCGGCATCATGACATGCTCACTCATGAAGGCCGAGAACTCCTGGCCGGTTACGTCTTCGATGAGCAGTTGCAGGACCATGTAGCCGCCGCCGGAGTAACTCCACTGCGTCCCGGGCTGATGAATCAGGCGTACGCCGTCCGTCTCGCTGTTCAGCGCTGCGACAAGTGGCGGCGGATTCTTTCCCGGTTTGTATTCGGGCACGGCGCTGAGCGACACGCCGGCCATGTGGCTCAGAAGCCGGCGGACCGTCACGCCGTCGGTATCGACTTCCGCGCCCGGAACCTGCCAACGCTTCAGGTATCGGTTGACCGGCTCATCGAGATCGATCCTGCCTCGTTCGTGCAGGTCCACTACGCCCCAGGCCGTCACAACCTTGGAGACTGAGCCGACATTGAAGAGTGTTTTGGGCGTAACCGGCCTGCGTGCCTCCTTGTCCGCCAGTCCGTACCCGCGCAGCAGGAACACGTCGCCATCTTCGATCAAGCCAACGGCGGCCCCGGGCGTCTTCGTCTTCTCGAGAAGCGCGGGAACGAGGGCGTCCAGATGCGCGACGAAAGCGTGTCGGTCAACACGGTGCTCGGTCTCGCCGGCGACTCCCACCGGGGCGAGCAGCGAGAGCAACAGGCCGCAGACCACGAGCGTGCGGCGAATCCGCCATATGCCCGACATGTACAGCTCCTCGGAATAGGGTTCGATCCGGCCCGGACCGGGTTCTGCCGCTTGCGACTCCGAAGTAAGAGACGATCGGCAAGGGGGCGGCCTGTCAGGAATGTCGGAGATTCTGCGTGCTTGTTTCGTTGGTAACGATCCAGTGCGCTGCGGCTCACTTTAGCGTGATTTTGAGGGCGTGGTCCTCCTTGATTTGCAGGAGGGCCTCGGCGTTTCCGCGCGCGTCGTCCACGGGGTCGTGGGTGTGTCGCGTTTTCCTGAGATGCTTGAAGCTGACGTACACATCCTTGACCACGCCCTTGTAGAGTGAGCCGAGATTGGTGGAGCTGTGGCCGAACGGATTCGAGCCCAGGAAGTGGTGGAAGTACCAGTTCACGAACTGCCAATCGAAACCGTTGTTGTCCGAGATGAAGACCGGCCGCCCTGTGCTCATTGATTCGATCCAGTTCGCGAACGAGCGCATCACGGTTTCGGGCGCATCGAACTTCAGCGTCTCTTCCCGGCTGAATCCGCTGACGGCGAGCGCTTCGGGAATCCACTTGTCGGAGATGGGCTTGAGTCGGCCGTAGAAGGTCTTGCTCAGCGATGGCTCCACGACGATGGCCCCGAGGCACACCATCGAGTAGTCGCCCGGAATGGGCCCGTCGGCCTCAACATCGACCATGATGTAACTCATGTCAGGTGCTCCTGCCGGCTGGCGCCGCCGCGCCTAAAAACGAGGGGTCCTCTGCCGCCGTGTCGCGAGCCGGCTATCGTACCGGCTCGGCGGTTGTGTACCACCATGCCGAGCGGCGAGGCGGGTGGGCGACTCGCGGATTTCGCGGATAGCCTTGAGCATCTCTGGAATAGTTGGTACGCAGGTTTGCCGCGGCCAAGTGCTCGGCAAGAGACAGGAATCCAATCCGGAGGTTTCAAGCATGTTGCTCGCGCCACGTGTATTTGAAAGCAAGAAGTGGTCCTTGCGTTCTTGGTTTTCGGCCGGCCTATGTCTGCCGCTTGTCGTGTTAGCTGTCACTCCAGCGTTGGTTCGCGCGCAATCGCGGTCGGCTTACTACCCCGGCCGGACGGGCGAATGGGAATCCCGCCGGCCCGAGGATGTGGGGATCGACGCCGAGTCTTTACAGAAGGCGGTCGATTTTGCCATGGCGAATGAGTACAGCGGCCCGAGAGACCTGAGGCTGGCTATCTTGAGTTCGTTCGAACCGGACAACACGATCGTCGGGCCGACCAAGGAGCGGGGCGGACCGGCCGGTATGGTCGTCAAGAACGGCTATATCGTGGCGGAATGGGGCGATACGAAGTGCGTGGACATGACCTTCAGCGTTACCAAGAGCTATCTTTCGACCGTGGCCGGGCTGGCGATCGATGCCGGACTTATCGCCGATGTGCATGACAAGGCGGGCGATTACGTTCGCGACGGTACGTTCGCTTCGGAGCACAATTCGAAGATCACGTGGCATCATCTTCTGAATCAGTCCTCCGACTGGTCCGGCACGCTCTGGGACAGGCCCGACTGGGCGGACCGGCCTCCGGAGGGGCATACGCCGGAGGAACTGAAGCGGAGGGAACTCAAGGAGCCGGGGACGAGCTTCAAGTACAACGACGTGCGCGTGAACGTGCTGGCCTATTCGCTGCTGCAGGTCTGGAGGCGGCCGCTGCCGGTGGTCCTGAAAGAGAAGATCATGGACCCGATCGGCGCTTCATGTACGTGGCGGTGGCACGGGTACGAGAATTCATGGGTCGTGATCGACGGGCTGCGAATGCAGTCGGTCAGCGGCGGCGGGCACCGGGGCGGCGGCATGTTCATCAGCACCAGGGACCAGGCGAGGTTCGGGTATCTGTTTCTGCGAAACGGGGAGTGGAAAGGCGAACAAGTCGTATCCGAAGAATGGATCCGAATGCTCCGGGTTCCGTCCGAGGCGAAGCCGAATTACGGCTACATGTGGTGGCTCAACCAGGGCCCGAGAAAGGTGCCGTCGTGGCCTGATTCCATATTCATCGGCAGCGGATTCGGCGGCAACCACGTGGTGGTTGACCAGGAACACGACCTGCTGATCGTCGTAAGGTGGCTCGAGCCTTCGAAGATGGTCGAGTTTGTTACGATGGTGATCGATTCGCTCGAGTCGAATTGAAGGACCACCGCGGGCTGGCACCCGTGGCTATATTCCGTCGCCCCCGGCCGGGGGCTTGGTGTGCATTCCGAGCTGCGATCGCCGTTTCCGAGCCGCGCCCGTGAGGAAGCGGAAGAGGGGAACATCGGCGTCGCGTGCGCCGACCCGCACTGGCAGTCGTTCTTGACGAGTTCCCCCATCGATCCTCTGGGAGTTGATAAGTTGCACCGGGGGCCGCTAAGATACTGCGGCGATGAGCGAATCCGTCCCACAATTCGGAAACCCGCCGGTCGTCGAGACGGTCCTGGGCGTCCAATTCGACCCGCTCGCGGGGTTTTCAACGGCTCATGCCGGGAGTTATTGGACAACGATCCGTAGCGAGTGGCCGACGATCGTCGAGGTGGCAGAGCTGCCGGAAGCGTTCGAACGCTTTGGCGATGAGCGTGTCTGGGGTCGCGAAGGCATCCACGTACGCCCGGGCACGGCGCCGAATCGAGTCCAGATCATCAACACGGCCGAAGATCGGATGATCCAGATACAAAGGTCGCGCTTCATCTACAATTGGCGAAAGAGGAACGGCCACTACCCCTCGTTTGCTGCCATCCTGCCCGAGTTCCGAGAGAAACTCGCGGCCTTTACCGAGTTCGTGCGAGTCGTCGGGCTTGGCGACGTCCAACTGAATCAGTGGGAAGTGACATACGTTAATCACCTTCCGCGTGGAGCTCTTTGGGATTCGCCGAAGGACTGGCGTCACATATTCCCGGGCTTCTTCGCGCCGGCCGACAACGTCGACGGGCAGCGTCTCGAGAGCTCCGGCGGGGAGTGGAGCTACGTGCTCGGGCAGAACGAGGGCCGCCTTCACGTGAAGATCCGGCATGCCCGCGTCGGCGGGCCGACGGGGCCGGAAGCACTGGCGCTCACGTTCACCGCCCGCGGTCCGGTCTCGCCCGAGCAGGCGTTGCAGATCGACCAGTGCCTGCGGCGCGGGCATGAGGCAATCGTGAGTTCCTTCGTGGCCATGACCTCTGGCAAGGCGCACGAGGCCTGGAAAAGGACGGCGTGAATGTCACCAAGTCAAGCTGCGGCTACAACGTGGACCCAGGACGCTTGGCTCTCGCATTACGGTGTCGAAGACCGACAGCTCTTCAGTTCGGAGGAGGGCACGTCCGAGAGACAGTGGTGCCGGCGCATCGACGACCTTCTTTGCATACGATCGCTACGAGATAACTGGGACGGAGCCGGGACGCGCGCGATCGGGGCCGATCTGGCCGACGCTGCGATCGCCCTCGTGCGCCGGCTGCAACAGGAAGGGCGTCTGCCCCCGCCCGATCGAATCGCCCCGACCCCAGGGGAGACGATCGTGATGATCTGGGAAGCTCGGGGAGAGTATCTCGAGGCCGAAGTGCGTGCCGGCGGCGTCGTGGAGTGGATGCTCGAACGGCCCGGCGCCGCGGCGATGCACTGGCGGGATGCCTTGCCATAAGTCGGGGATGGCGTCGCGTTTGTGGAAGAAACCAAGTTGGACCGTGGGGAATAGGCAGCAGGCATTGCGTTGTCGGACGAGCGGTCACCAGTTTCGCTGAACGAGTGGGTCTTACGCGCGATCCCCAACGTCGAGCACTTCTACAAGCCGCCGATTCTGCGAGTCGCCTTCGAGCCCAACCGGAACGACACCGAGGGGCTCTCGGTATTCAGGGAGCGGTATACGGCCGCGGCGGAGGTCGCCCGCTCCTTGCCGAAGCGCGGGGACTATCACGTGGTGCGCCTGAGCGTCAGGGAGTTGTCCGAACTGGGCCTGACCGTAACGCCGGATCCTCTCGCCGAAGGTCCCCGCGGCCACGCGATCATTCCGGAACTGAGCTATCCGGCCTTCAGAGCCGACAAGCGGCGTCTGAAGGCGGTCCAGCGCCGCTACGCGGAAATGGCGAATCGACCGGGCGCGATCGTGTACGAGCCTCCGGCGCGATGATTCACCGCCGCCCGCGCCGCGAGCCTTCCCGAGCCGCGATGATAGTTTTCCGAGCCGCGCCCGCCGTATCCGAGCCGCGCCCGCCTTTTCCGAGCCGCGCCCGTGAGGAAGCGGACATTCCTCTCCAACCCCGCGCTGGGACGCCCATGCATCAGAGCCGAGAGCGCCAGCGACCGGCCCAACGGAGCCAAGACCGCAGGCGAGCCGCAGGCAGAGTCGTTTCCGCCCTTCTCCCCTGTTCACCTGGTCAACTGATCAACTGTTCCAATCGGCCTGCTCACCTGATCACCTGCTCCAATCCGCCTGCTCAACTGATCACGTGATCTAATCCCCGCCTGCTCCAAGCTGCGTGCGGACTTCTTTGCACGCAGCTTAGGTTGGGCGAAGCCGAAAGCCTGCAGCGGCCCGCAACGCGGGATTTAAGCATGGAGTCCCCCGGAATCCCCGAATCTGGGGCTGACGCGACGACAACCACTTTCAGGATATCAACGGGCCGTCATCATGGCTATGATACGCCTCCAGCCTCGTCCGTGCATCTTCTTTTGTACGTTCTGCAATTCGGCGGATATCATCCTCGGAAAGCCCGGCTTCGGACGAGAGCGTTCTGGCCAAAGGCTCGAAGACGAAATCTGCCATTCGAAACAGATGTACCGATCGCAGAAGCTCGACAACCATCCATCGCAGTCCGACTGGGTGTGACATCAAGTCGATCCGGCGGGCAAAGAAGTCGTGCGCAAGGAAGTTCCGCTTCTTCAGGGCGACACGGACTAGTTTGTCGGCGTCGCCGTCGATTGCCACGTGCTCTCGAACGATCGTGATGAGTCGGCCAAGGGTCTTCTTTCTGGCAAGGTCTATCGGCCTACGCCCCAAGGCTAGTGCACCTAGGTGGGTGAGACCGTTGATGTAGGACAAGATGTTTTGAACACCTTGCTCCAATACCTGACCGTAGTACATTGCCAGTCCGTAGCATGCGTACACGTGTTTCGTCTGGTCATTCTCGTCGGTTTGCTCATCGAACTCCTCCACGCGAAGCTGAAGATCCGGCGGGAGTTTACGTAAGGAGAACGGCTGGTTTATACCGATCTTCAAAGAGACTATTGGGTCGCGCTTCTTCATGTCGAGTCGTCTGCCTTCACGCTATAGTAGGGTGGAAGCGATTTTCGTCGCCAGCCCGTCCAAGCTTTATGGTAAGGGCCCGCGCGGCGGCGATCAGAGAAAAAGCCCGCCATGGACGTATCTAACGAGAATTAGGGCCGTATCGAGGGCTTCAAGGACCTCCTGCTCGTCGACGTTGACATCACGTCCCTCAGCCTCACTTGTCCGCACTCTTTCCAGATACTTCCGATCCACGATGCCGAGGTTGTGCGTGATTGGGTGCCTCTTCTCCAGCGTTCGCTTGAATCGCTTGAGCGCCTCCGGCGCCAGAGCTCCCGTGATATCAAGGCTAAAGAGCTGATTGAGCAGCTTTGCGGCACCTTCGTATCCCTGGAAACGATTGCGAATCTCCTTCTTCATGGTATCGTTGACTTCCTGGACCGAGTTGCCGTCGGCCAGCAGGCGTCGGCGCGTCATTGCCTTTAGGGCCACTTCGAAGGTCGAGACGACATCTTCCAGGCCGTTTTCGATGTCTCGCGCCGCCACGCGCGGGCCCAATTCGGCGCTGCGGCGCTCGATGTCGTTCAGCATCGCGCGTAGAACTTGGCTCTCGGTTTCGACGTGCGTGGTGAAGATGTCCCGCCCGCAATCGGGACACCAGACGGCAAGCCCATAAACAGCGTGCTCCACCGTGCAATGGGGGCAAGTGAGGTCACGTCGAAACTGCTGCTCCCAGGGACGGCGTACGGGCGGTCGAGGGCTGACCTCCATGCTGATCTCGATCGGGAATAGTCCGCCGTCCATCGTCAATTTTCGATTTGGCCCCAGTCCAAGCGCGTCGGCGAACATGCGTTCAGCTCCAGCTGCCGCTTCGTCCGCCGCTACGTCTTCCGCGTAACGAAGCTGCTCGCGGGTGGCGAAGTCTTCCGGGTCGGCTGCCGCACGGCAGTACGGGCAATAAGCCTCCTTGTGACCACTTGTGATCCCCGTACCGCCCTTCACCTTGAATACGCCGGGGGAACACGTCTCATCCGTGCATTCGCGCGCGACCATTCCCACGGCGTCAACTGGGAGTTCGACCTGCATCGAGAATTGGTCCGGGCCTGTCCGACGGATGTTGTGCGGACCACCCTCACGAAAAAGATCTTCCTGCACCGCAGCCTCCGATCAGAGAATCATCTTCTCCACTTCATGCTACGTTAACGCCCCGTCATGTCGGGCGTGCACCGACGTCATACGCCATGACGCGTGGGGCTTCACGTACTCGACTCTCCGTAGCGCCGACGCAGTTCGGGGGAATTCACACTCTAAACCGAGTCTCGTCAAAACTGTCCGCCGATGGCCCCCATTCATTTGGCTCTTGACCTCGCAGCACTCTTCGTTGCCCCGATGTCGTGGCGCCAGACGACTAATCGGCACGCTCCATCTTCCGTAGTCCATGCACGCCACCTGTTATAGTCGTGCGCTGATCCCTAATGAAGACTAAACTCTGTACATTTTCCGAACCACGCGCGTCCCGCGCGACTACAAGTGAACGCGAGCAACGCGGGGGCCAGTTCACGGGAGCTGAAACTCTCCGCTCTTCCAAGCGCCATACTTCTCCAAGATGTAGAACGCAAACGACAGAAGAAAGCTCTTTGAGACTCGTGCGGCGCTATGCGTGGAGATGCCAGGGTGCGATCCCTCCTCGCTGAAATAGCCATACACGCCGTCAACGAGCTTCCTGCGTTCCGACCCATCGATGAACTTCACGCTTTGCAGGTAGTCCCTTACCAGCCGAGGCTGTGACAGGTCAGGCTGATCTTTCCTCGCAGCCGCCAGCGCGGTTGCAACGTCGGTGAGAAGTCGTTCGACGAAATTCCGGCAATGCGCGATCGACGAATCCCATTTTTCTTGCCGAAACAAATCCTCGCATTCTGATAGGTGGTGTGAGAGCGTCGCCGAATCGAAATCCGTCTCATAAATGCTAAGTAAGGCCGTAATCGCGGAGCGCTGTTCCTCTGCCTCGGGCTCCGCATCGATGACGGCCCCTCCATCTACCACGACTCCATCGCGCAGGAGACACTGTTGGAGTTCCCGTTGGGCTTGTTCGTGGAGATCGGGAAGCGCCCTCTCGATCAGTTGAACAATCAGTTCGTGTTCCCCTTGCGCCTCCAAGGCCCGAAAAACGTTCATTACCATCGCAAGTCTGTTGGAACCGACAACCAGATTGTCCGGGACCTCGTTTTGGTAGAAGAAGTGCTCGAGCTCCGTGCGGTTTCCGAGCGAGAGAAGCTGTACCGCCGTACCGATTGTCGTTCGGCTCAGCGTTGCCATCGTCACCCGCCCTTCTGCCTCACTCCCGCCCACCGCCCACGTACGCGCCATCCGAGATTCTAGCTCGTCGCCTTCGGCGTGATCTCTTCGATGACCTGCTTTACGGCCGTCAGGACCTCGGCTGGTTTCAGCTTTTGGATCTCCTGGCTGGTTCGGAGCTTCAGCTCTACGTAGCCTTCGTCCAGGCCTCGCTTGCCTATCGTTAACCGGATCGGGATGCCTATTAAATCGGCGTCCTTGAACTTGTGGCCTGGGCGGGTGTCTCGGTCGTCGAATAGGGTGTCAATGCCTACGGCCTCCAGCTCGTCGTGGATGGCCTTGGCGGCCGTGTAGACGTTTTCGTCGCGGACGTCCAGGGCCGTGATGTGCACGCTGTATGGGGCGATCGATACCGGCCAGCAGATGCCGTCCTTGTCGTGGGAGGCCTCGATGGCCGCGGCCATGATGCGGTTCAAGCCGATCCCGTAGCAGCCCATGATGAACGGCTTGCTAGCTCCGCTTTCATCGAGGAAATGGGCCTTCATCGAGTCGGAGTACTTCGTTCCCAGTTTGAAGACGTGGCCGACCTCGATGCACTTCTCAAAGATCAGCGGCGAGCCGTTGGGGGCGCAGTCGCCCTGGACGGCGTAGCGGATGTCGGCCGTGTCGGTGATCTCGAAGTCCCGGCCTGGGTTGACGCCGGTGATGTGATAGTCGGTCTTGTTAGCGCCGGTGACGGCGTTGTGCATCACGGTGACGGCCTGGTCGGCCACCATCCGGGCGTTCAGGCCTACCGGGCCGGCGAAGCCCACTTCTGCGCCGGTGAGTTTCCGGATCTGGTCGGGGGTGGCCGGTTCGAGGTTCGAGACGCCGGCGTGGCGGGACAGTTTGCCCTCGTTGACGTCATGGTCGCCGCGGACCAGGGCGACGATCAGCCCCTCGCGGTGCTGGTAGATGATCGTCTTGATCATGTCGGCCGGGGCGCACTTGAGGAAGCGGGAGACCTCGTCGATCGTTTTGAGGCCCGGCGTGTGGACCTCGGTGAGGTCGGCCAGTTGATCGCAGCCGGGGTCGGGGATGGGGGCCACCGCAGCCCGCTCGACGTTGGCCGCGTACGACCCGTCCTCGGCCCGGACGAGGTAGTCCTCGCCGGCGTCGGTGACGACCATGAACTCGTGCGAGGCGTCGCCGCCGATCGGCCCGGACTCGGCCTCGACGGCGGTGTAGGGCAGGCCGGCGCGCTCGTAGATGCGGCAGTACGCCCGGTACATCTTCTTGTAGCTCTCGTTCAGGCCGGCGATGTCGGGGTCGAACGAGTAGGCGTCTTTCATGAGGAACTCGCGGGTTCGCAGCACGCCGCTTTTGGGGCGCGGCTCGTCGCGGAACTTGGTCTGGATCTGGTAGAGGTTGATCGGCAGTTGCTTGTAGCTCTTGATGTAGGCCCGGGCGATCTCCGTGACGATCTCTTCGTGGGTCGGTCCGAGGACGATCCCCTTGCGCCACGTCTGGTCGGGCAGGCGGATCAGCGTCGTGCCCATGGCCTCGACCCGGCCGGTTTCCTGCCAGAGCTCGATGGGGTGCATGGCCGGCATGTGCAGCTCGACGGCCCCGGCGGCGTCCATCTCCTCGCGGACGATCCGCTCGACCTTGCGGAGGGTGCGGTAGCCGAGGGGGAGGTAGCTGTAGGCCCCGGCGACGACCTGGCGGAGCATGCCCGCACGGATCATGAGGACATGCGAGGGGACGGTGGCCTCGCTGGGTACTTCCTTGGTTGTCGGGATGAAGAACCTGGTCCAGAGCATGTCGGCCGGTGTCCTGTTTAATCGGCGATGGTGGGCACGGCCCACCCTATGAAAGCTCGTTCGTTACACCTGGTCGCCCGAGAGGACAACCGCTCCCTGACGGTCGCGGCTCGGTTCTCGCCGGCGATGGTGGGCACGGCCCACCCAACGAAAACTGGGATCGAAGCTACAGACCGTATCGTCGGCTCGGAGCGGGCGTCAAGAGGAGATGATTGTGGGGTGGGGGGCGTTGATCCCGGGCTTCCTGCTTCGCGAGGAGTGGGGGACGATGTAGAGGAAAGCCGTTAGCCGGAGGGCGGTCGAGCATGGGTTCGCGGGGTTGGGCGTTCGTTTGCCGGCTGATCCCCCACGCCTTGCTACGCACGGGATGCAGGGCTATCGAGAATAGCCCAGCGATTTCGTCGCTGGGAATTCGTCGTGCCAAGAGAGAATTGGTCCCGGCGGGACGGGTGATGCAATGGTCATCCTCAGTCGTCCCTCCGGGACTCATTGGCAACGAACGCGCCGCGTACCCCGCGTTGAAACGCGGGGCTATTCTCATGCGTCCCTCCGGGACGCGGCAATGCCGTTGCCCACGAAAGCGTCCCACCAGTGAAACCGTTGTCGTCTTTCCGGATAGCAGCATAAGCACACGGGCAAGCGAAGCCGCTGATCGCGGCTTCGCTTGCCCATGGCACCCTTGGTCAGGCATGCCCCTGGACGCCAATAGAAACATGCCCACGCGAGCGTGGGCATGGCACACTTCATTGAACACTGATCCCGCACTTGGCGGGTGGGCGAATCACGGAAACGTGTGAACAGGAGAACAGGTGAGCAGGTGAGCAGGAGAGCAGGAGACCGCAGGCGAGCCGCCTGCATCACGGTTTCTGTGTTCTCACCTGTTCACCTGCTCCCCTAATCACCTGCTCCAATCCGCCTGCTCGCCTGCTCCAAGCTGCGTGCAATCAAGATTGCTCGCAGCTTAGCCGTGGGAGGCGAAGTACTTTTTCGAGCCTTCGGGGTCGGGCTTGATGGTGTCCTCCCCGGGCTTCCAGTTGGCCGGGCAGACTTCGCCGTGCTCCTCGACGAACTGGAAGGCCTCGATCACGCGGATGACCTCGTCGACGCTCCGGCCGACGGGCAGGTCGTTGACCGTGGCGTGGCGGATGACGCCCTTGGGGTCGATGAGGAAGAGGCCTCGCAGGGCGATGCCGGCGTCGAGCAGCACGTCGTACGCGCGTGCGATGCTCTTGTCGAGATCGGAGACGAGCGGGAACTTCAGCTCGCCGAGTCCGCCGTCCTTGCGCGGCGTGTTGACCCAGGCGAGGTGGGTAAAGTGGCTGTCCACCGAGATGCCGGCGATCTTGGCGCCGAGCTTGTTGAAACGGTCGGCGGCGTCGCTGAAGGCGATGATTTCGGTGGGGCAGACGAAGGTGAAGTCCAGCGGATAGAAGAACAGCACGAGCCACTTGCCCTCGTGCAGCTCGGTCCACGTGAGGTCCTTGATGGTTCCGTTGACGACGGCCTTGCAGTCAAACTGCGGCGCCGGTGTGGTCACAAGAGGCATCTTCAACTCCTTCTATGAGAACTCCCCCTCGACGGGGGGAAAAACCGACCCTGACGGCGTCTCCCGTGAGACGCCGCGCCGCGGTGTGCGGCCCGGATTGGACATTATTACAATCGGCGTCGGGGTGGGGCAAGGCGGGGGCGGTGCTGGAGGTTGGCTCTGTTGGGTGGTTTGGGGGGCGCGTCCGGTTGAATCGTGAGCCCACGTCTGAAGACGTGGGGCACCCGGGCGATCTGAGGAGCGGCTCGCGGCGAATCGTGGGCCCACGTCTGAAGACGTAGGCCACACGGTTATAATGAACTGAGTATGAAGCCTGACGACAAGATCTGCTATTGCTACGGGGTGTCGGCGCGGAAGCTGGTGAACTTCGCCCGGCGGACGCGCCCTCAGCGGCCCAGCCGGATGTCCGAGTGCCTCGGGGCCGGCACCGGCTGTGGATGGTGCATTCCCTTCCTGGTCAAGATCGCCGAGGACCCGGACAGATTCCGAGTCGAAGAGATGACGGCCGACGAGTACGCCGAGGCCCGGCAAACGTATATCAAGACGAAGCGGCCGCGGAATCAGTTCGAGTGAGGCGGGTGTCGGCGAGGCAGCGGCGTTCGTGTTCGAGCCGCCGGCTGTTCAACGCGCCGAGGTTTGAGCGCCGGATGAGCAGCGCGAAGAGCCGGCGACTTGACGGACTGCGCGTGTTCCGCGTGGCGGAGGTGTCCTGTCGCCGGCGCTCGCGGTTCGGATGAGCGGCGTGCGCGTGTCCTGTCGCGGGCACTGCAGGCTCTGATGATGCGGCCGATGAGCGTCGTGCCGGCGCGACGGGCCGTTCGGGCGACTACACCAGTTCTTTGGCGCAGTTGACGGCTGCGTCGTAGTCGGGTTCCTCGCCGACTTCCGGGACGTACTGCGCGTGGCGGATGGTGTCGTCCTTGTCGAGGACGAAGACGGCGCGGCTGTTGATCCGCAGATCGGGCAGGAGCGTTCCGAACTTCTTTCCGAAGTCGGTCTTCAGATGATCACTGAGGACCATCATCTTTTCGGTGTCGATGTTCTCGGCGCCGCAGAAGCGCGTCATGGCGACTGGCAGGTCGCAGCTGATGGTCATGAACTTCACGTCGGGCAGTTCGTTGAGCTGCTGGTAGAAGCGCCGGGTCTGAGTGGCGCAGACCGGCGTGTCGAGGGAAGGGACGACGCTGAGGATGCGCACGTTTCCGCTCGTGTCGGAGAGCTTGAGCGGCTCGGCGAGCGACTTCTTCAGCTCGGCGTCGGGGGCCTTGTCGCCGACCTTGAGCTCGGGGCCTTCGAGATTCAACGGGTTGCCTTTAAGCGTGCATGTACGGGCCATGTCTTTGCACCTCGTTTGCTTTCTAATGGTACAGGGATTCCGGGACCGATCGAATCGGGTCCGGGCGGGCGATCCCTACGCACGACCCGATCCGATTGAGGGAGAATAGTCGGCGACAGTCCGGAGTCAAGTCACCGTCGGCCGTTTCGCAAGGTGCATTGATAGAATCAGTGGAAGCGCGAATCACGAACTGGAATCGCCGTCGAATAGATCGGACAGGCGTACAACATCACGAGGACTTGTCCGCTCCCTCACGGTCGCGGCTCGGATCGTGCGCACCGGTTCACCAAAAAACGCCATGGATTGCGATGCGCATGCCCGCTACTGGGTGTAGATTGCGTTGGCGGCGGCGAGGGCTTCTCCGCGGGGGACCTTGACGCCCTCCTGGGTGATGATCGATTCGAGGGCATCTAGGACGAGGGTGACGTTGCGGCGGGTGCTGGAGGTTCCCATGAGGCCGATGCGCCAGGCCTTGCCCTTGAAGGGGCCGAGTCCTCCGCCGATCTCGATGCCGTAGTCCTCGAGGAGGCGTTGTCGGACGCGGCTGTCCCGGACGCCGGTGGGGATGGAGACGGCGTTGAGGGTGGGCAAAGGATTCTCGGGGATGTAGCGCAGGCCCATGGCCTCGAGTCCGGCGCGTAGTGCGTGGTGGTTGAATTCGTGCCTTTTGAAGCGTTCGTGGAGTCCTTCCTCGAGCACGGCGCGGAGGGCTTCGCGGAGGGCGTAGGTCATGTTGACCGGGGCGGTGTGGTGATAGAGGCGTTCGCTGGCCCAGTAGCGCCGGATCATGGTCATGTCGAGGTACCAGCTCTGTACTTTGGTAGTTCGGCGGCCGATGGTGGCGACGGCATCGGGCGAGAAGGTGACGGGGGCGAGGCCCGGCGGGCAGGAGAGGCACTTCTGGGTGCCGCTGTAGCATGCGTCGATGCGCCACTCATCGACGGGGACGTCGATGCCGCCGAGGGAGGTGACGGCGTCGACCAGCAGGAGGGCGCCGGCGTCGTGAACCATGCGGCTGATCTCCTCGATCGGCTGGAGGGCGCCGGTCGAGGTCTCGGCGTGGACGATGCCGACGACTTTGGTTTCGGGGTGGGTTTCGAGGGCGCGGGCGACGGCGGCGGGTTCGACGGTGTGGCCCCAGTGGGCCTCGACCTTGTGGACCTTGGCGCCGCACCGGCGGGCGACCTCGCGCATGCGTCCTCCGAAGAGTCCTGCGACGCAGACGATGATTTCGTCGCCGGGTTCGATGAGGTTGCAGATGCAGGCCTCCATGCCGGCGCTGCCGGTTCCGGAGACGGCGAGGGTGAGTTCGTTCTCGGTCTGGAAGACGCCGCGCAGGAGGTCGCAGGTCTCGTTCATGATGGCGAGGTACTGGGGGTCGAGGTGGCCGATGGTGGGGGCGGCCATCGCCCGGAGGACGCGGTCGGAGACATCGCTGGGTCCGGGTCCGAGGAGGACGCGTCTCGGGGGGTCGAGTTCGCGGAACGTTTCGGTGACGAGCTGGTGCAGGGCCATCGGAATCGTTCTCCCAGGTTTTGTCGTCCGGGTTCGGCGACGGAGCCAGGTGATCATGATGGGGCAAATGGCGTTCCGGTTCAATCGGAGGGGGCAGGACAGGGACGTAGGGACGTAGGGACGTAGGCTTGCCGGTGAGAGGGCGGGTTGTGCGATGATCCCGACGCCTGGGTTGGGTTCGTTTGGAAGAAGAGAGGCACGTAGGCACGAAGGCACGAAGGCACGAAGGCACGGAGGCACGAAGGCACGAAGGCACGTAGGCACGAAGGCACGTAGGCGGTGGCCAGGGACGTGGCGATTTGGGCTGGGGGGCTGGTGGCATCGGGGTCGGTTTGGGTTCGTTTGGACAGAACAGGCACGAAGGCACGTAGGCACGAAGGCACGAAGGGGCGCCGGCCGAGCGTTTGGGTTCGTTTGGCGCCGGCGCTTTGGGGCGGCAGGCGCTTGCGGCTCGGCCGT
>CAZNPL010000046.1:0-46782 GCA_964574815.1 uncultured Phycisphaeraceae bacterium | reverse complement strand
TGAAGGCCTTTTCCAACGCGCCGAGCCAATCATCCTCGCTTAATTTGGGGCTAGACCCGTACTATAACAGGCCAGGCACGCCGAAAGCAAGTGCCCCGTTAGCTGCGCAAACCGTCGAGCGGGAAAACCGGGAAGGCGAAACTCCTGCCGAGCCGCCGGGAATCAGCGATTCGAGTGCGCCACCGAAATGATCAAGACGAGCGGCCCGAACGAAATGAAGCTCACGAACGAGGCCCCAAAGGGGGCAAGCAGTTGCGTTCCCCGCCCCGTTCATCGGTCGGTGAACACCTCGAACGCCTGCCCCACCGAGCGGCTTGAAAGGTGAACCCACGTGAGTAACAAACGGTGAACTGAGGTCAAAAATGGAGGAACAAGCTTATCTTATTGCGCGTGCCCAACTCGGACTTTCCTCCGGCCCGACCGATGCTCTGAGGCTCCGCAAACCGGCGCCCCCTCGCAGTCCAACCGGCCGACCGCAAACTGCTCCTCGAGCTCACGGCCCGATTCAACCACCCGGCCGTCGCGATCGTCTTCGATTTGCCCGCCGATAAATGCACCGAGCACAATCTCACCCGACCCGACCGCCGGGTGGACGCCGACATCATCGAACGCCACGTCCTACAAAGCAGCCTGCCCGCGCTCGACGGCGGAGGATTTCAACAAGTCCAACGCCTCGCATCCCCCGAAGAGGTCAATCACGTTGAAATTCATCGTGAGTAACGACCGCCCCTTCGAGACGACGATAGAGACCAAGCCTCACTCGCAGCAGATTGACGAGTCGCATTTGCGCGGGCCCGAATCCGAGCAGCCTTGAGAATCGGCCCGCCGTGGCATGCGGCCCGATCCGGGCGATCAAGTGCCTCCCGACAAATACGTTGATCTTCAGGTTCGTGCGACTCAATAGCGGAAGCAGCCGCCTTGCGAGCGTCTTCTTGCCAACTGGCGCAAGTTTTTCAAGAGCGCGTAAAGAGGACGCGGTAAGCTCCACCGCGTCCTTTGCCCCCGACACCTGGCACCAGTCCGAACCGCACGTGAGGCATACGCCGCCTTCGACGGCGATGTCATGCGGTGGGTTGGGCTTAAGCGGCATGGTCACGAGTTCGGATCTTCAGAGTTCCGTTCAGGCGCCACTGCGCGTATTCGGCGTCCGGCGAGGCCGACGATGGAATGCCGAGGCCGAAATTCTCGAATTCGTACGTAATCTCGGCGTTGCGGCCGGTGAGCTTGTCGTATAACCCGATGGCAAGTTCCGGCCACGTGCGCGTGTCATTCGTGTTCGGTTGTTTCGAAGTCATGCTTGTTCCTTTCAATGGGTCTTGAGTTCTTATTCTGAACGTCCCGGCACGGGGACGGCCAAAAACGCCATGACCGTTTCGAGTTCCATGCAGTACGATTTCTGCAGCATCTTGATGATGTCATCTCGGGTGGCAGACATTTTCGTCCTCCAGCGGTTGGGGCTGTCAGATAGCCGGCACAACAGATTCATGCGTTCGCTACGTGGCGGGGGGGATGCACCGCTCCGCCAAACCACGCGTTCAACAATAATTTCGCGACGTCCTTCCGGCCGGATTCAGGCTCTTGCGATTATCTTAATCGTCCCGGTTGTCCCGCCCTCGGATGGTCCTGGAGAGCGTGTAAAAGGGCCCATTGAATGCGACGCCGCAGGGAAGTAGCGTCGCAGGGTGCCTCGACGCTTGCCAACCGACCGTGATGGCACCGCCTGTCGTGCGCTCAGCCGGAGTAAGGTTGTACTTCACGATGGACCTAACCGGCACACCGGAACTTGGGGCCACCGTCCCGGTCACTCCCGCATGGTAACGGGTCAGGCCGAGTGGCCCGCGTGCGACCTGCGCTCACGATTCGAAGACCAGCCAACGCCCAATCGGGCAAGGCCCGCGCAGCACAAGACCCGGCCCGCCGCGCTCCGGCTGAAGGCCGAGGGCCAATGGCTGATGGCTTTCTTCTGGCAACTCAAAACTGATAACTGAAAACTTTTCCTCGCCTGCTTCCTGAACCCCCCAAACGGTACTGATATCACCTGTTCCACCTTTTCGAAAAAAACCTTGAACAGCCCCCGTGTTCTATAGGGTGGAGAGGACAAGCGCACCCGACGTGCGCGCCGACGGAAACAATCTCGGATGAACGAACAATGCCCAACCAGGCCGGCCCGACAAACCGAGCAACCTTCCCACCGCCCACTAAACCCGCAGCAACCTGCAAAATCGCCGGACCAAACCCCCAGAACTCTATTTGCGAAACGAACCCAACGCTGTGCGGATTGTCAGCTTTCACTCCTCAGTCATCAGGCTGCCGAGCGTCTCCCGCGGCGCATCAGAGCCGGCAGCCCCAGCGACCGGACCCGCGCGTGCCCCCGCCCGGTAATCTCGCGCGCCAAACGAAGCCACCGAGCGCCTCTCAATCAGTGCGAATCTGCGAAATCCGCATATCAGATTCCCAAACGAAGCCAAAATCAGGCAGAGTCGTCCGTTTTCAGTTATCCGTCGTCAGCATCTTGCACCCGGCACCAGCCGGCCCTCCCAGTCGCCGCGAGCCGGCCCGAACCCGACAACCGAAAAAACCAAACGAAGCCACGGCGGCCATCAGTTGCCGCGACCGCCTCACTGACGCACCTTCGTGCCTCACCTTTACCAAACGAAGCCACGGGTACCGTCGGCTACGACGCCCGCCTCACCGGCAAGCCTTCGTCCCTCCGGCCCTGTCCGCTCCCCCTTCGTTCCTTTTTTACCAAACAAACCCACCGCCGGCAAAGGCGTCCTCGTCATCCCCCCCGCCCCCGGCTCAACCCACATGGCGACGGCCGCTTCCGGAAAATCTCACGAGGGGTGCCCCTCCTCGACTGCGTGATCTGTTATGGAACGACCATAGATTCGGGAGAAAGCCATGCTTCAAAACACCTTCGCCGCAACGAACCGACTCCGCTCACACGCTTGCGACGCTGCCAAGCTCCAATGGGCGCTGATCGCTCTGCTGGCAGCGATCCCGCCCTCCGCGCTGGGAAAAACCGTCATCGTGGCCCATCGCATCGATCAGAGCATCGAGAACGAGGAGTTCACCGAGTTCGCCGGACCTGTGCTCAATGATGCATCGCAGGTTGCGTTCGTCGGGCGAATCGGAACCGCCGACCCGAGCAGCGACACGGCCCTGTTCATCGGCGATGGCACGTCGCTCACGATCTTCGCCCGCGAGGGTGTGCGAGTGCCGGGTTTTCAGAGGACTTACGACGATTTCCTTGCACAGGAGTCGCGAACAGAGCTGGCCATAAGCGACGCCGGCGAGGTGGCCTTTTGGGCTCGCAGCATCTCCATCCCCGATCCCGCGGACGACTATTGGGAGCTCATTCTCTATTGGGACGGGTCAATGGTGAGGCCGGCCACCTTTACTAACTTCACGGCTCCCGACGGCAACGGCGCGTACGAGTCGTTCAACCGCCGCGTTGGTATCGCAGAGCGCGGCGGCGTCATCTTCCACGCGGCCATCGACGTCTACGATCCTTACCAAGGCGGAAGCCCCGGGATATTCATCAGGGACACCGAAGTTACCGGACCGACGTACCGCATCATTCAGGCGGGGGACGTTGAGTTTCCGGGATCCACATCCGTCGGGTTGTGCGGGATCTATGGTGCATGTGGCCGGACTTTCGCCTACAACGACTACGGCCAGATCGCCATCTTCGGGTTCCTCGAGCAGCCGGATGGTCGAACTCGTATTCTGAGAGACTCTGTTGGCGCACAACCGTACGCGGTGGGGTCGGAACTCGGGAACTGGGACTTCAGCGGGCTGTACATGAGAGGATTCAGCTTCCAGCCCTCCATCAACAATCACTCCGAGGTCGCGTTCGCAGCCAGCGTGGGCGGCGGAAGCTTCTCAACGTCACCGTCGGTGATTCTTCGTAAAGGGAGCGCGGGGGTGATAGGCGCCGATCAGGTGGCGCTGACGGACGACCCTGCACCCGACGGCAACGGCGTCCTGGCCAGCATGTTGCGTCCGATCATCAACGACTCCTCTCAGGTCGCCTTCGAATCGACCTTCTGGCGGACGGCTGACCCGCCCAACGATGATACCGGCATCCTGCTGGCCACATCGGACGTGCCGGCGATTGTCGCTCGCGAGGGCAACTTCGCCAAGGGCGGCGGCATATTCTCCGATTTGTCCGACCCGGTGTTTGCCCTGAACCACGCAGGGCTTGTCGCCTTTCAGGCCGACTTGCACGGGCTGCCGTCCAATCAGCGCGCGATCTTTATCAGCAACGCGACGGACACGCTCCAAGTAGTGCGGACGGGAACGGCGCTGCTGGATAGCACAATTGCCGACGTCGAATTCGTGGGCGACAACGTTCGCCAGCGCACGGGCCTGAACAAACATGGCCAGGTGACGTATCGCGCCGTCCTCCAGAACGGCTTTGAAGCCGTCGCACTCTACACGCCCGATGTTCACTGGCGCGCTGCGGACTTCGGTGAGTGGGAGACGGCCGACAACTGGACCATGGGCATTCAGCCCGCGGGCGTGCACGATACGTTCCTGAATCCGCCGCTGCCGATCACGGTTACCGGCCCTGAGACTGACGCTTCGGTCAATTCGCTGACCGTCGGCCCGCAGGCCATGGACCTCGTGCTGCAATCCGAGGCGCAACTGCAATGCAACGAGCGATTCGAATTGTCCGGCGACGCCGGTTTGATCCTCCGGATCGGTGACGACTCTTCGGCGTCTCCAAGTCGAATCCACGTAACCGGAAACGTGGCCCTCGATGGCTATCTCGAAATCGATGCGGAAAACGGCTTCGTGCCGGTGCCCGCTCAGGCGTTTGAGGTCATTTCGACCGAGGGGGGGTTAATTCACGGACAAATGCAGAAGGGGCCAGCCACTTTCCCATATGAGATCACCCGCGCTACGAACATGATAACCGTCACGGCGCTGCCGCGGGCCGGCGATCTACGTACGCTGGAATCATTCACGACCTGCATGAACGGACCCGGACGCATGCCCGACCCGCATACAACACTGACCTCAGGCGGCTGCCTGGCCGCATTCGATTCGGATGATGACGACGATGTGGACCTCGTTGACTTCGCGCTCGTCCAGGTGTTCCTCTCCGGCGCGTGACTGCGGCGGGCGCGGAACGATGATCGGTTCCGCGGCCACCGTGCCCTCTGCGCTGACTGCCGACGCGCCGGTGTGCCTGTGGATTGCGTTGCGAACGGCGCCTCTGAACGCCGAAGGAAGCACCGTCGGCAACTCACGATGCTGCCGCCGCCTCCGGCTCCTTCGCCTCCGTCTCAGGCTGCGCCGGCACCGCGATCACCTTGAACCGCTGCTCCGGCTTGTTGTACGCCCGGAACACGTCGCGCACCTGCTCGCCCGTGAGTTTCTCGAACGCCGATTTCTCACGCTTCTGCTCGGCGAGCGCGCGCCCGTGCAGATCGAGCGCGCGAAGCACGCCCGACCAGTAACCCGGCTCTTTCATCTCGTTGTCCAGGTTCTCGGCGATCTGCCTCTTGGCGTTCGCCAGTTCCTCCTCCGTCGGACCCTTCTCAGCAAAGTCATTAAAGATGGTCCGAACCTCATCGACCAGCGTCTCGACCTTCTCGGGATCGCAAGGAGCCGCGGCGAGAAACACCCCGGCGTCCACGTACGCGTCCGACGGAGCATTCTGTGCCCCGATCGAGTAAACCAGCGACAACTCCTCCCGGATACGCTTGATCAACCGACTGGAAAGAACGTTCGAACACACCTCCAACGCCCGGCGATCGGTGACGTGCCGCACGTCGCAGCCGACGAACCCGGCGATGGCCATTGCCTGCGGCGTCATCGTCTCGACCTCCATCCGCCGCGAGAGCGGACCGGCCGGGCGATCCAGATGCCGCAAACTCGCCAGATGATCCGCCGTGCGGGATCGCTCGGGAAGCGATCCCAGGTAACGCGTCAGCAGTGGCCGGACCTTCTCGAGCGAAATATCGCCGACTACCGACACCTCGATGGGGGCTTCGCGGCACAGACGTTCGAACCACGCCTGCGCTTCCGAACGCGACTGCCCCTTCACCCGCTCCCGGGTCCAGTACGTGCGGCGCGGATCCCCGCCGGAGAGCAGATCGGATGTGGCCACCATCGCCTGAAAACGAGGCATCTTTTCCAGTTGCGCGATCCGCTGCAGCATGTTGAGCTTCCAGTTCTTGAACGCCGCCTCTTCGATCTTCCCGTCGGTCAGAAGCGCGTAGACCTGCTGCATCCCGGCCTCGAGATCCTCGGGCGACCCCGTCACCGTGATGCCGAACGCATCATCCGAGGCGCTGCCGAAAACGTTAATGTTCTTCCCCGTCATCAGGTCGCGCATCTGTGTGGATGTCAGACGCGAGGTCGCGGCCTCCCTCACCGCCAGCGTCGCCACCTCCGTAATCCCCGCGTTCTCGGCCGTCTCCTCGATCTGCCCGCCCGCCAGGCTGATCGTCACCAGCACCTGATCCTTCTTGTAATCCATGAACCGATGATGAAAGCGGACGCCGTTGGACAGCCAGCCACTGGTGATTTTCAGATCCTCATCCATGCTGGATTCGACCACCTTCCCGGGATCGGGAAGCTCGGGCAGCAACTGCGTGACCGCTTCGTCCTCCCGCAGCGCCTCGACCTCGCGCGCCCAGGCGGACCGGGCCATGGCCAGTACCTCATCCCGCTCCGGCACCGGCACTCCCGGTTTGTCCGGCGTGGTCACCACGTAGGCGAACGTGCCCGGCGTAAAGTGCTTCTTCATCACCGCGTTCACTTCGTCCAGCGTGATCGTCGGAAGCATCTTCTCGTGCAGATCGAGCTCCTGCTCAGCCGACAGGATCGGCTCCTCCTCGTTCACCGCCGAGATGATCTGAAACGCGAACCCCCGGGCGTTGCGCGTCGGCTCGGTCCGGACGGCCCGCTTGGCGCCGGCGAGCAGTTCCTTCTTCGCCAGCCCCAGCTCGCGCAGCGTGAAACCGTGCTCGCGCGCCCGCTTTACCTCGGTCACGAGCTGCTCGAGCATGTCCGACCACTCGTCCGGCTCGCCCATCGCCATCCCCGTGATCAGCAGGGCATCGTTGAAGAAGTTGCCGACGCCGGCGTTGGCCGTCCGAAAGCTGGCCTCCCCCTTGTTCACCAGATCATCGAACCGCCGGTCCATGATCCAGCCGGCCACCGACTCGACCAGTTCCGTCCGCCACAGCTTCTCCGTCGTCGTCGAGGGGCGCCCGGGCCGCACGTTGTACATCTGGATTCGGCACCGGGCCAGCTCCGGATCCGTCACCACCAGCCCCCGCTGTTCGGTGAACGGCTTGAACTCCGGCCCTTTCTGCTCGCGCGCGGGGACCGGCGCCTCGTACCGCCCGAACCGCTTCTCGATCAGCGGGACGATCCCCTCGTGATCCGCATCGCCCACCAGAACGACCGTGACGTTCTCCGGCCGGTACCACGTGCGATAGTAATCCACGAACACCTCGCGAGGTGCGTTGGCGATGACTTCCTCCAGCCCGATGGGGAGACGCTTGGCGATACGCGTTCCCTCGAACAGCTCGGGCCAGAGCTTGTCCCGCACGCGCTGGTTGGCATTCTTGCCGGCGCGAGCCTCCTCCAATATGACGCCCCGCTCCTTGTCGATCTCCTCCTCCAGCAGCAACACCCGAAAGGCATAGTCGCTCAGTACAGTGAGCGCCTTGTCGATCTGTTCCGCCTCGGTGTTCGGCGTGAACAGCATGTAGGCCGTCTGGTCGAAGCTGGTGAAGGCGTTCAGGTCCGGACCGAACTCCATGCCGATGCTCTCGAAGTACGGAATCAGCTCGCCGGGCGGGAAGTTCTCCGTGCCGTTAAAGCACATGTGTTCAATAAAGTGAGCCAGGCCCCGCTGCTTCTCGGTCTCGTTCAGCGAGCCCGAGTCGACGTGCATCATCAGCGCCATCTTCCCCGGCGGGTTGTCGTGTCGGCGGTACATCCACGTGACGCCGTTGTCCAGCCGCCCGGTGAGCACCCGCGAATCGGTCGGCAGTTCCTTCGCGAGCAGCGCAGCCGGCCCCACCGCCAGCGTGGTCAGGAAAAGGACAATAATCGACAATGCGGATCGCTGTTTCATGATCGTGCGTGTCCTGTGTCGGAGGAAGGATTGATCCAAACCAATCGGAAACGCAGGTTCCGACGAATGCGCCACGGCGGCAACTCCTCGCCGTACTGTCACGGCTTCTTTCTCTGGGTGCAACGAGCCGCTTGTCGGCGCGCGATCTGGCCATGGAGGCGCCGGCCAGCCCCATTGCGTCGCGATGATCGCCGGTCCAACCGGACATCAAACGATAACAGGCTAGGGGCCGACGCTCGCGACGACCAGCCGCCCCCACCGAGGCGAGATGCCCGGTACCCGATGGTCAGCATAAGCCCTTTATTGACAAGCACCTGCGCCGATGAGCACGTTCGATGAGGCCTGTAAAAAGCTGTCAGGAGACCGCAATGAGCGTGGGCCGGCCCGGACCGTGGTTCAAGCCGGCGTTCAGCGGAATTCAGGCGGTATGACATCCAGGCTGCCTCGACCGGTGTCGCCGGCAGCTCACTTTAATTTAACGTGTCCTGCGGCGGCCAGCAGCCGCCGGCTGATGCTTCCGACGCGCCGTCCCGGCAATCCAGAATCGCCTGCAGCCGCTCGGCCAGGATCTCCGCACGAACGGTAAGCTGCTCTTCCTCGAGGATCCGCTGTTTCAAAAGCGTGTCCTGACCGTCGAGCAGATGAAAGGTGGCCAGATCCACCAGGGTGGCCGCCGTGGGCGACTTGCGCAGAATCTCGTCGGCAATTTCACAAGGCTCCGGGTGCTCCGGGTCCGCCAGCTTCCATAACAGCCCGCGCACACGATCCACCGCCTCATCGACGCTGTCCAGCATGTTGTCCGGCTCCGTCCTCAACGGGCTGAGCCGCGCGCGGCGATAGATCCCGGACCCGTCGTCTGCAATGATCCTCGCGCGGGCCCGCCCCACCGTGAGAACGTTGACGCAGCCATCGGGCAGGTGAACGTGCTGTACCATCTGACTGACACAGACAACAGGATGAATCGAGGCGTGGTTGGTAAGGTACAGGTCCTCGTCGTCCCGCTCGAGCTTGGCGATCGCCAGCAGGCGGCGATCGGGAGACCGCATCAGGATATCCGACACCATCGCCCGGTAGCGCGGTTCGAACACGTGCAAAGGCAGGACACCGCCAGGCAGGAGCACGCAGTTCGGCAGCGGAAAGACCGCCGTCCAGCCCGTCAGCAATGAGGCGTCAAACCCGTTCATCACGTCTCGATTCTAAGTAGCCCCGATGCGTTCCGCCACCAAACGTCTCCTTGAAACCCGCCTCCGGACCGCTATGATCCCACCCGGCAACCGCGCTCCAGACTCAGTCCCGCGCCGCCGGGACGCCGCGCGGGCTTCCGGATCACGGAGCACACAGACCTCCCACGCGTTGGAGAACCCCCATGATGATTCCCGGACACAACACCCTCGCCCGATGGTCAAAACGCCTCCTCAAACTGGGCCTGGCCGTTCCACTGCTCCAGGTTGGCGGTTGTTCGCCCGAGTTCTTCCTCTTCCAAGTTTATGAGGGATTCGTACAGGCCATCGCAACCGAGATCTTCCTCGCCGCTCAGGACTTCTTCACGATCGCTCTGGGCGGTCAAGTAGGGGTTTAACCGGCCGCAGCACGCAAGCAGACGATCATGGCGTGTATTTCGGCTTCAACGAATCCGCTAGAAATGGTCGCCCTCTAGCGGCTGGGCCGGTTCAGACGGCGGGCGGATGCTGCCGTAACGGCGCTCCCTGCGGGCGAATTCCCGGATCGCCCCATCCAGATCCTCAACGGAAAAGTCGGGCCACAAGCACTCCGTCACGTAGATCTCGGTGTAGCTGATCTGCCACAGAAGAAAGTTGCTGAGGCGCCGCTCGTTGGCCGTCCGGATGAGCAGATCCGGATCGGGCAGCCCCCCCGTGTAAAGCGACCCCGAGACCAACCGCTCGTCGATATCTTCGACCGCGATCCTCCCGTCGCGAACCTCGGCGGCGATCGCACGGACCGCCTCGACGATCTCGCTGCGCGAGCCGTAGTTCAACGCCAGACAAAGCTTGAGCCCGGTGTTGTTGCGACTCTGCCCGACAGTGACGTCCATCTCCTTGAGCACCTGCGCGGGCAGGCCCTCCCGGCGGCCGACGTGAATCAATCGGACATTGTTGTCCATGATCTCGCCGCGCTCGGCGATCAGGTATTGGCCGTACAGCTCCATCAGAAAGTCGACCTCCTCCTTCGGCCGCTTCCAGTTCTCGGCGCTGAAGCTGTAAAGGGTGAGGCACTCGATCCCGAGACGAGCACACCGCGTCACGATGGCCCGAACCGCCTTGGCCCCCGCCTCGTGACCCCGCACGCGCGGCAGATCGCGCTGCCGGGCCCACCGCCCGTTGCCGTCCATAATCACCGCAATGTGCCGAGGGAGCCGGCTGGCCTCGATGCCCAGTTCAAGCTGTGGATCCAGCCGCTCCGGCGCCATGCTACGAGGTCCCCCGGCTTGCAATCACGCCCTTCTCTCGCGAATCCGCGCCCCTGAGAACGACCTGCGTGCGTTCCGGGCCGACCCCGATAATCGTCACCGGCGTCTCCAACACCTGCTCAATACGCTCGATGTAACGCCGCGCGTTGTCAGGCAGCATCTCATAGCAGTCGATCGACGACAAATCCTCGTCCCAGCCGTCGTGCCATTCGATCACCGGTTCCATACGCTCGAGGCACTCGGCGTCCGCCGGGAAAACCTTGGTCGAACCTCCGTCAACCCGATAGGCGCTGCAAAGACCGATTCGGCGGAACCCGCGAAGCGTGTCGAGGTGCATGACGGCTACGTCCGTGACGCCGCTGAGCCGGGCGCTGTATTTGATGGCAACGGCGTCGAACCAGCCGCAGCGGCGAGGCCGCCCGGTCGTCGTTCCGAATTCGTTCCCCGCCTTCCGAATGGCGTCACCCGTCTCGTCCTTCAACTCAGTCACGAACGGCCCGCGGCCGACCCGCGTCGCGTACGCTTTCGTGACCCCCACGATATTCGAGACGAAGCGTACCGGCACGCCGGCGCCGCCCCCCAGACTGTTCGCCGTCGTGCCGCTCGACGTGACGAATGGATAAGTCCCGTGATCCACGTCGAGAAGCGTGCCGTTGGCGCCCTCGAACAGGATGCGGTCTCCGGCGGCGATTCGATCCTGCAAGAGTTCCGTCGTGTCGCAAACCAAAGGTCGTATGCGTTCGGCGGACCGCAGCAGGTCGTCTGCGATCTCGGCCGCATTCAGGCGCGGAACATTCTGGTAAAGTGCATCGAAGATCGCCTGCTTCTGGCGAACGACTTCACCGACACGCTCTTTCAGTTGCTCCGGCCGGAAGAGGTCGCAGATCCGCACGGCGGTCGTTCGCCGCATCTTGTCGGCGTAGCAGAAACCGATGCCGCGCGACGTGGTCCCGATGCGATCGTCCTCGGAGGCGGCGGCCTCGCTCAGCCGATCCTCCAGCTTGTGATACGGCATCACTACGTGCGCCCGGTCGCTGATGAACAGGTTGTCGCCGACCGTGACGCCGCGGCGGGCCAGCTCGTCGATCTCCGCCAGCAGCGTCTCGATATCGATGACCACGCCGGGGCCGATCACCGATCGCTTTCCGCCCTGAGGCACGCCGCTGGGAAGCAGGTGCAGCGCGAAGGATTCCTCCCCGATGCGAACGGTATGCCCCGCGTTCGCCCCTCCGTTGTAACGGACGACAACGTCGTGCTCGGCGCACAGAAGGTCAACGGCCTTTCCCTTGCCCTCGTCGCCCCAGCCGAGCCCGACGACGCACGTGTGCCCTTTCGTCGCGGTGATCACGGACTTGCTCCCACGGTGGCCTGTCCGGCCGGACACTAAAATGGGCCCGCCACGGGCCCGGAACGGCTACCGCCTCTTTCGTATGCACGATACGACTCGCCCGCAGTCGTGTCAATACGAGCACTGGCCGCGCAGGGCGGCGCGACGCAGACCGGTCGCCTCCCATGTCGATCGAAAGCAGCTATACTCCAGCCACATCGTGCGGTACTTGCTCGCCGCCGACGCTCTGTTCGCAATCGAGGATCGTGCCATGCCCAGTGTGCTCGCAGCCGTTATTCCTGAACCCAACGCCCCCGTGGAACTGCGGGAGGTTCCCGAACCCGAGCTGGAACCCGATTCCGCCCTGCTCGACGTCGAGCTCAGCGAGGTCTGCGGCACCGACGTCCACCTCCAACGAGGCCGCTTGGAAGGCGTCCCGTACCCCTTCATCCCCGGACACGTCACAGTCGGGCGCTTGGAAAAGATCCGCGGGCAGGTCTCGGACGTCTACGGGCGACCATTCGGCGAGGGCGATCGAGTCACCTTTCTCGACGTGCACAAAACCTGCAATGCCTGTTATCAGTGCCTCGTGGCCAAAGCGACCACGCGATGTCCCCATCGGAAGGTCTACGGCATCACCTACGGCCTCGCCGACGGCCTCACCGGTGGGTGGGCACAGAAACTCTACCTCAAACCCGGCACGCGCTGCATCAGCCTGGAAGATGTGGCGGCCGAATCATTCATGGCCGGAGGCTGCGGGCTGCCCACTGCCCTGCACGCCGTGGAACGAGCCGAGGTGGCCATCGGCGATACCGTGCTGGTGCTCGGCAGCGGACCGGTCGGTCTGAGCGCGGTCGCCCTGGCGCGCATGCATGCGGCACTGAAGGTGCTGTGCATAGGTGCCCCCGCGAATCGTCTCGAAACCGCCCGAAAAGTCGGCGCCGCCGGCGTGCTCAACATCGAGGACCACGACGAAAATGCCCGGCGAGACTGGGTCCTGCAGCACACCGGTGGGCGCGGCGCCGACGTCACCATCGAGGCCACCGGCATCCCGGTCGCCGTGGTGCAGGCCATGCGCTTTACCCGCGACGCAGGGCGCGTCGTCATCGTAGGCCAGTACACCGACCACGGCGAAGTGCCGTTCAACCCGCACCTCGATCTCAATCGCAAGCACCTGGACATACGTGGCTGCTGGGGATCGGACTTCTCGCACTTCTATCGCGGCGTGCGCATCATGGCCGACGCCGAACGCTCCAGGCCGTGGTCGATGCTGAAACTCGACCGGTACAGCCTAAGCCACGCGAACGAGGCCCTCGAAGCCGTCGCGGGCGGGCAAGCCATCAAAGCCCTGATCGACCCGAAGCGATGAACCGCATCACGCTGTACACCAAGGGATGTTGTTCACTGTGTGACAGCGCCGCCTTCGTCATCAACAAACTCCGAAGGCGCTTCGACCTCGAGCTGGAGCAGGTTGACATTACCGCCCCGGGCAACGCGAAGTGGTTCGCCCTCTACAGCAACGAGATCCCGGTCATCCACCTCAATGGCCGCAAAGTCATGCAAGGCCGCATCAGCGAACGCCGCCTGCGGCAATTGCTCGAAGAAGCAATGCGCGCAGGATCGTAAAGTGGTCGCGCGGATGTCGCTTTCCTTTCCGAGCCGCGCCCGTCAGGAAGCGGTGCCGTTGTCTTCCATATCCACTCCCTCACGGTCGCGGCTCGGTAAGGTAGCTCCCTTACGGTCGCGGGTGGGAAAAAGAGCCCGCCGCGCGAGACACTAGGGGGTCCAGCTTGCATGCACGAACGTGCGCGAGAAGCCATGGGGAAACGTCGCCGACCCCGTCCAGGTCGAGGCCGCTTCGTCGCCACTGACCAACTGTGGTACCACCGTGATATCCGGACCGGTTTCGGGATAAAGATCGAGCTTGAGATCGGCGTCCGTCGGGATGTTCGTGGCCTCGACCGTAATCGCGACGGGCGCGCCTGCATCGATCACGACGTCCGGGTCGAGAAAGCTGCCGGAGGGAACATCCGGCACGTCGACGCCGGCGATCTGTGTCACTCGGATCGAGGAAATCGCCAGCGACTGCGGAAGGATGATCGCGTTGGGACTCAGCGTGGCGATGCGCGAGACGCCCACGATCGTACCGGTGAAGTCGTTTTGAAAGGTCTCGATGCGGACCCGGCCCTGGCCCCCTCGTGCATCACTACCGGTCACGAGGCGGCCTTCGCGCGCGCTGATCGTGCCGTCGCCGGAGATTGTGGGGGCCAGCAAGCGAAGTCCGCCACCTGCGCCAACACCTGCGCAGTTCGTGGGATGGGCGTTGTCGCCCCCATCGGCGCGCAGGGTGCCATCAACCCGAAGAGAGTCCGAGCTTGCAATGAGCAGCGCCCCGCCTCCCGCTCCGCCTCCGCCTGCCGGCGGCGTACTCACGTTGTTGCCTCCACCGCCGGAGCCGCCCGCCAGCGGAATTAGAAAGAGATTCCCATACGCTGGTCGGGCCTGACCGCCGCATCCCGAGAAGTCCGAGGTGCCATGTGAGCCCGGTTGGTTGATCGGGCCGCCGCCGGGACCAAGTCCAGGAGTAGCGGCCGAATCCACGGTTCGACCCACACCCCCGGGAAAACCGCCCGGACCGGGCATCGACGGACGACGATTGGCCAGGGTCAGGTCGTGGCCGCCTTCTCCGCTGAGATCAACCGCCCCGTCTATTTGCACCGCTCCCTGTGTGAGCCAGTAAACCGGAGCGAACTGCAGCTCCAGTCCGCGAAGGCGCAAAGTGACACCCGCCGGTATCGTAATCGTCGTGAAGTGGAAGACGTTGTCGCGGTCGACGTCGAGGCCCTCCGCGACGGGGTCGAAGATGACCACGCCGTTCTGACCTGTAAGATCGAGCGCACCGTCAGAACCGTCCGAACCGCTGTCGAATGTCTGACCTACGGCAGTCGGCAACGCTGCAAGCAGTGACAACATCGTGATTGACCAATAGTGTTTCATGACTCAACCTCTCTGCGAGAATCAGGGTACGTCCTGATTGTCCACACTGATGTCCGGCCCGAACGCCACCAGTTCCGGCAGGTTCAGCGGCGGCGGCGCGGCGACGTTCTCGAGCGCAACCGGTGCCGGGGCGAACGCGGCGCGCAGCGGCACGTCCAAGGCCGGTGCGGTCAGTTGCTCGACCGCTTCGAACAAGCCGAAGGCGTGGCCGAATCTCTGACTCACCACAACTGGGAGACTGCCGTCGCTCAGTGGGTCAGAACTGAATTCGACTTCTTCACCGTCGATGATGCCGTCCCCATCCGTGTCGGCCACCGTCGGATTGGTGCGGAAGTCCAGCTCCTGCGAGTCATCGAGGAAGTCGGCGTCGGTGTCGGGATTCGCTGGGTCTGTCCCGAGCACGATCTCGAGACAATCCGCGACCCCGTCCCCGTCCGGATCTTCCAGGCCGTCGATGATCCCGTCGCCGTCGGTGTCCGCCAGCGTCGGGTCGTAGCCGAGCGACGCCTCGATCGCGTCGGGCAGCTTGTCGCCGTCGAGATCGACCCCGCTGATGGCGATCGTAATCACGCCCGCATCGGTAATGCTGTTGGCACAGGGCTCCAGACCCGACTTCGCGCCAGTGGCCAGGAAACCACCCATAGCCTGCTTCGAGGCCTTGACGTGGATCAGTCCCGAGGACGTGTCCACGTTAAGTATGTAGAACCGTCCACCGGGTTTGGTGACAGCGAGCAAATCCGGCTGGCCCTGAATGCGAACCTGCGCGCCGGCCACCGGCGAGCCGCCTTCAGCTCGTACGAATCCGTCAACCGTCGTGAAACCCGGGTCGCTCGGCGGCGCGGTCCCGTCATTGACCTCGGCCTGAAGCACCGCAAAGTCGTACAAGTCGACGGTACCGGACCTGTCGACGTCAAGGCAAACGCAGTCCGCCGGGACTGCCCCGTTCGCCCCCGTCACGCATCGCAGGAAGCGCCACGAGTCGAGGAATCCGACCACGCCGTCCTCGTCGCAATCGGTCGGCGACACGCCGAACCAGAACCCCCCGCTCAACTCGAATGCCCCGCCTGTCAGCACACCGGCATCCGGCTGCGAAAATGTTCCGGACAGCTCGAAATCACCGCCGGTGCTGCGCATGACGCCTCCGCCGTCTACCGACTGCCGCGTCGCCTTGTAAAGAGGTTCGTCGGCGAGAGTGCCGCAGGTGGTCAGCACGAGCATTAGTCCGGCCGCGGTGCTCCAGGGCGATTGGTTACCGTTCATAGAGCACATACGATCCCGCCCAACGATGACCGTGCCGCTTCACCATCAATGAATCCTAGCGCAGATGGCATAGGCCACCGTGGTCCCCGAGCCGATGACGCCCTGGTTGATCCGGCAGGTCCAACCATTACTGCTCGGAAACGAATCGTTCACTTCGTCGATCGAACTCGGGCTGAAGCAGCCACCGCCGATCACACGCTTTCCCTCGGGACAAGCAGCGAAGGCCTCGGCGGAGTCCTCTTCCTCCACGGTCACGATCTCGTAGCCGAGGTCGAGGCTGCTTTCACCATTGACCTGGATGCCGCCTCCGAAGGTCACGTCGCCGCCATTATTGTTCAGAACGAGATTGGAAGCCTCGCCGTTGTTGCGCGCCATAATCTCATTCTCGTCGATGACGACGTTGGCGCCGGCAGAATCGCCGGCCTGGATGTATCCGCCGCCAGCCAGCGAGGCATCGGTTCCACCGTTGACGTGCAAGCGCACGTCAGGAGAGCTGGTTCCCACCCCCACACCCGCAATCGTCGCCGCCAGCCGCGTAAACCCCAATGGGGCAAGATGCACGTCCCCGTCGAAATTCTCGACCGTCAGGTCGCTGTCGAAGGACGAAGTGAAGCCGATTCTTCCCTGGTCGAATCCGGAGCTGTCGCGCAGTGCGACGTATCCTGTTTGCTCAGCGTCGGTGCCGTCGCCGTCCTGCAACGCAAGGACGGGTTGATCGTGCAGAACGTGAACGGGGTTCAGAGGCGCCGCCGTGCCGACTCCGACGCTGCCCTCAGTGTAGGCGAGATCCGTGCCGTTTTGCCGCCACGGAGCTAGCGAATACAGTGCGTAAGGGGCGGCGGTGAGCGGCACGCGCGGCGAAAGCGGCGTGAAGGGCTCGGTGTTGCTCGGGTCATGCGGGTTCCGGACGTCTATCTGAGCCCACCGCGCCTCCCCGGTAAATACGACCTCACCGAAGTCCAATTCGGCGCTGAACAACCCCTTCACAACAGCCACATCTTCAAGCAGCAAGGGCGAACCGACCGGATTGCCGTCCACGTCCGCGTCGAACAGCTCGAACAGCAGGTCGACGTTTCCGTTCAGCGGCACGCCAGCCTCCTTGAGCTGCCCCTGGTAGGTAAACGCAGTCCCGACCGGCTCCCCCGCATGAACATTCGTCGCGGACGCCGCATCGAGTATCAGTGAACAGGTCAGTACCGCTACAAGTCTCATCCTATTCCTCCTCGGCCACCTCTTTGTGAATCCGCCGTTCATCGGGAGGTTCCCACTAAGGATCAACGACCGGCGGGCAGGTAGTCAGGCCGCACTGCGTGCCAAGCCCCTGCGGGACTCCGCGCGCGGCCGCGCAATCGCCCAACTCGAATTCCTGGCATGAGCCGTCAGAGAAACAACATGCTTCGGTACACGTCGTCGGCGTACACTCCGACCCTGGTCCCTGGGGCACGCCGTCGATTCCGAGACATGCGTCGGCCCGCAGTTCCGTGCAGCCGAACGAAGCACAGCACGCCTCCGTCGGGCAGACGGTCGTTGCACACACCGTACCCGGTCCTTGCGGTTGACCGTTCGTCGTTCCGAAGAAACGTTCTTCACATTCATCCGGAAGCACGTCGTCGCAGAGCCCCTCCTGACTACAACACGCTTGCGTGCACGACGTGGAACTGCATGCCGTCCCGCCTCCCCCTGGCGTACCTCCAGCCGGCACACAGAATCCCTCCGGCAGGTCGAAGCATGAGCCATCATTGAAGCAGCACGCCTGCGGGCAGCCCGCAAAGGACGCGCAATCCGTGCCAGGGCTCTGCGGGGCGCCCCCGGCGGCTTGACACGCGCTCGATCCGAGGTCGCCGCAGGATCCGTCACTGAAGCAGCAGGCCTCCGGACACTCGCTGGTTGCGCAACGCGAATCTGCCCCGAGAGGCAGCCCGGCCGCGGCTACGCAGTCATTTGCACCCATATCCGAGCATGAGCCGTCACCAAGGCAGCAAGCCTGACAATCCGGCGTTGGCGGCTCGAAACTGTCGGAGCGAGTTCTGATCGACTTCAACCTTCCCTTCGACGTGCTGAACATCACACGGACGACGTTGCGCATCGAATTCGCCCCCGAGAAGTCACCTGCCGAGCAGACAGGAAAGCAGTACTCGACCGTCACCATCTGCTCACCGTCTACGCTTGGGGGAAACTGGATCGGGATGTCGGCCACCTTGAACCAGGTCGGTGTGGAACCGGAGGGCAACGACGACCGAATATGTTGAGCGTTTCATGTCAATACTCCGTAGGTTTGGCACGCCGATTCGTGCCGTCCCGAGACGTCGAAGACCTTCAGGTCTGCGCGACCGAAGCATGCGATATTGCCAGATTCTCCAGCCCGTTGGCCCCTATGAGGGGGTGCGACGTCCGATGAGGATTTACACGAAGAAATCTCGCGGGTTTTCTGGTATCGTCACGGTCGTTCGGTAGGCCCGGAGCGAATCCTGTGAGCGATCTCGATGAGCGCGTTCGACGTGCGGTATCCGGTGACGGTGATGCCCTCACCGAACTGCTTCAGGAGTACGCCCCGGCCGTCGAGCGCGGACTGCAGGTCGGATCCGCCTGGCGCTCGATGCTGGATCCGGCCGATGTGATGCAGGTCACGTACCTGGAGGCGTTTTTGCAGGTGGGCAGTTTCGACCCGGATCGAGGTGAGTCCTTCGAGGCCTGGCTGCGGAAGATCGCGCAGAACAACCTCAGAGACGCCATTCGCGGGTTGCAGCGGAAGAAGCGGCCGCAGCCCGAGAATCGGGTGTTGCCGACGCCCGAGGAGGATTCCATTGCTGGTCTGTATGAACTCCTCGGAGTCACGACCACGACGCCGAGCCGCTACGCCGCTCGCGCAGAGATCCTCCAGCATCTTTCGTCCGCCCTGGAAGTTCTTCCGAGCGATTATGCACAAGCGCTCAGGCTGTACGACTTCGAGGGGCTGCCGATTGCCGAAGTGGCCGATCGCATGAATCGATCGCCCGGGGCCGTTCACATGCTTCGCGCTCGAGCGCTGGACCGCCTGCGGGAAATGCTCGGGCCGGTGATCGATTCGCTCAGCCGTCTGCCGTGAATGGCGACCGTCGACCGTCGCCGATAGTCAAGAGAGGGTTGCCGGAACGTCTGTGCGATGGCGCATATCGGAATGACCGCTTGTGAGCAAGGGTGGAAAGACGAGCAACGAATCGACTGAGTCGCGGCGCATCGACGAAATCCTGGCCGCTCGACGTCAGGTTGAGGAAGCCGCCTCGCACGGGGGCCGGGTCGTTTTGCCGCTGTCGTCCGAACGCGTGGCGGCCACAAGCCGAGGCGAGCCACGCGCGACCATTTCCATTCCCGGCTACACGTTGCTGAACGAGCTCCACCGCGGCGGCCAGGGGATCGTCTACCAGGCACGCCAGGAATCCACCCGGCGACAGGTCGCCATCAAGGTCATGCACGAGCGCAAGCCCGGCGACGAGATCGCCCGCCTCCGATTCGAGCGCGAGACCCACGTGCTCGGCCGCCTCAACCAACCGAATATTGTTACCATGCATGACAGCGGTTCGGCTGCCGGCCACGCCTACTACGTCATGGACTATGTCGCGGGAATCCCACTCGACGCCTATGTCAAAACCGCAAATCCGACGATCAAGGACACGTTGAAACTCTTCCTCACGATATGCGAAGCTGTCCACGAAGCCCACGTCCGCGGGATCATCCACCGCGACCTGAAGCCCGGCAACATCCTGGTCGACGACGGCGGCCGCCCGCGCATCCTGGATTTCGGGCTCGCGAAACTCACCGATACGCATGAAGAGCAAGCTTCCCCCATCATGACAGAGACCGGCCAGTTCGTCGGCTCCATGCCTTGGGCCAGCCCCGAACAGGCCGAAGCGCGATGGCACGACATCGACGTTCGATCCGACGTCTACTCGCTCGGCGTGATCCTCTACCAGCTTCTCACGGACTCATTCCCTTACCGCGTCACGGGGAGCCTGCACGAAGTCGTCAGAAACATCGTTGAAGCAGACCCTCAACCGCCCAGCTCCGTCCGATCACACCTGGACGACGAAATCGAAACCGTTCTCCTCAAATGCCTCAACAAGGAACCTTCGCGGCGGTATCAGAGCGCAGGCGAGCTCGCGCGGGATCTGCGAAACTACCTCGAAGACCGCCCCATCGAGGCCAAGCGCGACAGTGGTTGGTACATGTTCAAGAAAACACTCCGCCGCCACCGGGTTCCGGTCGCATTTGCCATGCTGGTGGCCGCGTTCGGCGTCGCGGCACTTTCCGGACTCTTCGTCGCTCACAAACGTCAGACCCGTTTGCGAGCCGAGGCTCAGCGCCAGGCCGCCATCGCTCAAGCAGTGAATCAGTTCCTCAACCAGGACCTTCTCGCCGCCGTCAAGCCCCGGGGAAAGGGCCGCGACGTCACGGTCCGCGAAGTGCTCGACGCGGCCTCGCAACGGATCGAGACGCAGTTTCCGAACCAACCTGTAATCGAGGCCGCGGTACGCGACACGCTCGGCAACACGTATATGGAGCTGGGCCAATGGAACGACGCTCTTGCCCATGCCGAGCGTGCGCTCGAGCTGCGCCGTAAACATCTTGGTGCCGACCATGCCGACACCCTCGCCTCAATGCAGCTCGTCGGCCGACTTTACCGCCGCGTCGGTCGCTACAGCGAAGCCGGCGCCATCCTGCAGCAAATGGTCGACTCGGCTCGGGCAACAGTCGGGCCGGAACATCCGTTGACCACCCAGGGTATGAATAACCTGGCATACGCGCTGGACGAACTGGGACGAGGGCAGGAGGCACTCGAACTCAACCGGGCGGCCCTGGACATCCGTACCCGAACGCTCGGACCCGAGCATCCCGAGACGCTCAAGTCGATGCACAATCAGGGCTACTACCTTGAACAACTCGGGCGCTTCGCGGAGGCCGAGCAACTATACGCCCGGGCATATCGACTTCGAGAGAGAACGTTAGGCCCGGATCATCCCGACACACTCTTTTCGATGGCCAATCTCGCGAACAATTGGTCGCGTTCAGGCCGTTGGGACGATGCGGAAAGATTGCACCTCGATCGGCTCAGGCGGGCAAAGCGCCTGCTTGGCGACCAGCATCCCATGGTACTGCGCAACCTGGGAATGCTGGGCGGCCTCTATCTCCGCATGAAGCGATACGAAGATGCAGAGCGTTTGCTCGTGCCGTTGCTCGATGCGTGGCGCGGGCTGGTCGGCGAATCGCACCGCGAGGTCGCGACCACGCTGCGCCGACTGGGCGAAGTGTATCTGGAGCAGAAACGGTTCGAGGAAGCCGAGGACACCCTCGCCCGGTCCCTTCAAATGCATCGCGAGACCGTCGGACCTCAGCATATACTGACCTGTAGTGCGGCGCGCGTCTTGGGAAGCTTCTACCTCGAACGCGGCCGGTTTGAACAGGCCGAACCATTGCTCGTTCAGGCCGCCAACACTCTCAAGGACGCGTACGGAAGCGATCACGAAGTCTATCAGTTCACCCTACGCGATCTGATCACACTCTACGAAGCCCGGCACGCCGCCGAGCCCGACCAGGGCTACGCCGCCAAGGCCGCCGAATGGCGGTCACTGGAGCGGGCGGTCACAACGGATTTGAATTGAACCATCATGATCGCCGACGACGTCCACAAAAGGCTCGGACGCGAGCCTTTCGAGCCGATACGCGTGGGCCTGAGCGACGGCCGATCCGTGCTCATTCTTCACCCCGACCAGGCGGTCGTGTCGCGGCGTCATTTGTACGTGGGCTTCGCACGAGTTGAGCGATCCAAGCACGCGTCGACCCCGCGATCGGGCGAGACGCTCACCCACGACTGGATGCCCATCGATCTGGTCCACATCGCGGCGGTCGAGCCGGCAAACGGTGCAGGCAGAGGACGTCGAACGAAGCGCGAGACGTAATCACTCAACCGGCCGTCGGACGTTGCCCGGAGCGGTTTCTCTGTGCCGAAAATCGACTGCGACATCCACTGCATCGAATGCGGGGCAAACCTCGAAGGCCTCGACAGCCGCGATACATGCTTGAGCTGCGGCGCGAACATCGCGATCACACTTCATTGCTCGTCGGTCCGAGTCGAGGACCTGACCCTTCGCGGCCACATCACTTGCCTGGGCTGCGACTACGATCTGCGATCCCTGCCGATTGCGTCACGCTGCCCGGAGTGCGCTCGGCCCGCGGCGGACTCGCTCCGCGGTGAATACCTGCTGCGCGTGGATCGCAAGTGGCTTGAAGCCGTGGCGAGCGGCGTTAGCCTGCTGCGCGATGTCACCGTGCTGCTAACGACCCTTCCGCTGGCCGGCGCAATCGGGATCACGTTGGACGAGATCTCGTCACAGTTTCCATTGCTGCAAGCAATCACCCCAGTGGTTCTACTCTATCTGGCCCTGGCTCCGATCGCCCTGTACGTGGCATTCGCATTTGCGATGGGCCAGTGCTTGCTTGTTCGGCCTGCAGGCGTCGCGGACCATCGTGGACGCACGGTTGATTGGATCGGGCTGGCGGGCTCACTCGCGCCGTTTTTGGCACTCGTTTTTCTTGCGAGCACATGGACAGTTCAGTTTCCGCCCGTCGGCTTGATGCTCGCCTTGGCCCTCGCCGGACCAATCATGGCGGTCGGTTGCCTGTTCATCCGGTTGCGAGTAGTCGCCGCGTGCGCTGGGAGAGAAGAACTTGTCCGAAAATCCAGAATGGTCTTCCGATTAGCATGGGTCGTCACGGTTCTGAGTATCGGCGCAGCGTATTTGGTGGAGATTGGACTCGGGATGGGCTGGATCGGGAGCGTCGGCTTACTGCTCGCATGCGTAGACGCATTCCTATGCTGCGCGCTGTGGGTTATGGTGTACGCGAACCTTACGGACTTCCGTGCGTTACTCAACGGTGCGGTCGCAATGCGATGAAAACGGTCGCTCTTTCACAACGGGTCAAGCCGGTGAGGGCACTTTCGAACTCAATCTGAAAACGTCCTTTTTGAAACTCAGACGTTGCCTGTTCGTAGTCCTGCTGAGGAGGAATTCGATGAGTGACGGTGCGAAGTCTCCGATTGGTTCGATCGTGTGGCATGATCTGACCGTGCCGAACGCCGACGAGGTGCGTGCATTCTACTCGCAGGTTGTAGGCTGGAAGTCCGAGCCGGTGAGCATGGGCGATTACGATGACTTCAACATGATCAGCCCGGACGACGGTCAGTGCGCCGCCGGCATCTGCCACGCCCGCGGCTCCAACGCCAAGCTGCCGCCTCAGTGGCTGATCTACATCAGCGTCGCCGACGCGGACGAGGCCGCCGCAAAATGCAAGAAACTCGGCGGAAAGATCATCGACGGGCCGCGAGACATGGGCGAGGGCCGCTTCTGCGTCATCCGCGACCCTGCCGGCGCCGTTGCCGCCCTCTATAGCACTTGACCGGGCTGAGCACCGCGATCCAATGCACCTCTCGCACTGCACCACGCGCCGCACTCGGTCGCATGCGTTATGGAACCGGTAAGCGCGGTGCCGGAACCGAGGAACCCGGTTACGACCTGAACCTGCCACGACGCGAGGAGTTGTCGTCATATGATCCTGCTCACGACGTATCTGCTGTTGGCGCTGGCCGTTTCGTTTCTCTGTTCTCTCCTGGAGGCGGTGCTGCTGAGCGTGCCGCGGTCGCACATTGCCGTCTTGGTTGGACAGGGCAGCATCTCCGGACAGCGGCTTCGGCGCATGAAAAACGACGTCGATCAGCCGCTGGCGGCCATCCTGACCCTGAACACGTTCGCCCACACCCTCGGCGCGGCCGGCGTCGGCGCCGAAGCGGCGATCCTGTGGGGCGATGCGTGGGTGGGAGCGGTCAGCGTCGTGGTAACTCTGCTTATCCTCGTCTTCTCCGAGATCATTCCCAAAACCCTGGGAGCGGTGCACGCCAAAGCCTTCGCTCCGTTCGCCGCTTGGGTGATTCAAGGCCTGATCGTCGTCTTTCGGCCTGCGGTGGCCGCGTGCAATGGGATTTCCCTGCTGCTGACGGGGCGAAAGCAGGCGGTGCCGACGCTGAGCCGCGACGAGGTTCGCAACATCGCTTCGCTGGCATTGGAAGAGGGGGCGATTGACCAGACCGAGGCCGCCGTCCTCCGCAATCTCATCGCGCTGCGCGAAACGACGGTCGAGGAAATCATGACCCCCCGAACAGTTGTGTTCACCCTCGCAGCCGACCGGACGGTGCGCGAGGCCACCGAGAAAGGACCGCCTCCATTCGCCCGCGTCCCGGTCGTCCAGGGATCGCTCGACCATCCGAGGGGGCTGCTGCATCGTCAGGATCTCATCAGGGCGCTCACGGAAGGCAAAATGGAGGTCACACTGGGCGAGGTGGCTCGTCCGCTCCACGCCGTGCCGGAGCTGGCCAAACTCCCGGCGATCCTCAAGCAGTTCGTTCAACGACGCGAGCACCTGTTTCTGGTCGTCGACGAGTACGGCGGCAGCGTCGGCATCGTCACGCTCGAAGACGTGATCGAAACACTTCTCGGAATGGAAATCGTCGACGAGACCGATTCCGTTGAAGACATGCAACTCTTGGCAAAGCAGTTGGTGGCGAAACGGCGTAACCTGCCGCACTGAGGCCGCTGTGGTTCCTGAAAATGTCATCCTGGCGGAACCGTACGCTTCGAGTGGAGAGTTGGCACGTGCACCGGCTGCCACCAACGGCGAGCGCATAAGGACGACGCGACGTTTGGGCGCGAAAGTCGACGGTTTCGAAAGGTTCGCGCGTACGTCAACCTTGAGGGGCGACCCAAGCGTTCTGCGCGAGCATAGACGACTCTTTTGATGAATCAACGCCCGGGCGGCTCTCGAAAGGAGACTGAAGATGAAGCTGATTATAAGGGTGTTTCTCACAGGGCTGGCCGCCGTTCTGCCGGTCACGGTGACGCTCTATGTGCTGTACTGGCTGGGCAGCGCGGCAGAGTCTTTCCTGGGGCGAGGACTGAAGATGCTTGTCCCGAGCGGCCTGTACTGGCTGGGGATGGGCGTCGTGGCCGGGCTGGTTTTGGTCTTCGTGATCGGCGTATTAATGAAGGCGTGGCTCTTTCGAGAGGTGTTTCGATGGGGCGAGCGGTTCGTGGAGCGAATTCCCCTGGTGAAGGCGCTGTATGGGTCCGTGCGCGACCTGATGGGCTTCTTTTCAGGCTCCGACAAGAAGACGATTCGCAAGGCCGTCGTGGTTTCCGTCGGGAACACCCCGCTACGCCTCATCGGGTTTATCACGCGAGAGGATTTCAGCGACCTGCCGGCCGCGATCGGTGGCGACGGTAACGTGGCGGTTTATCTGCCGATGAGCTACCAGATCGGCGGGTTCACGACGATGGTCCCGCGCTCGGCCGTCCAGCCAATCGACATGTCGATCGAGCAGGCGATGCGGTTCGCCGTCACCGCGGGGATGAGCGAGGTGAAGGGAGGATAGCGTTCGCGACAAGGGGGCGTGAGCATCCAATCTGCGTTCGGCGGTGTCGTCACATGCCGCGTCAGGCCCCGGCTGGGGTTCGTTTCCTTACCCCCGGCGCAGCCCCAGCATCTTCGCCATCGAGCGTGCGGCCCGCCCGAGGGTCAACCGCGGCGGCGGACCGCCGTTATGGTGCAGCACGATCGTCGTCTGGTCGTCCTCGGCCGGCGCGCCGCCCCGCCAACGGTCGACCGCGTCGATCAACCCCTGGCCGATGACGTGCGCCGTCTGCGGCGCGATGACTGACACTTGCGATCCATCCATCGTCGTACCATGAGGCGCGCGTCGTTCTCGGTGCGAAACGGGCGAGGCCGCCGCCCCTGCTCCTCGCGCGGGTGCCTCCAGCTCGCCACTGGCGCTCGGAAACTGCTTCGCTGTGCACTGCGCCAGTTCCAACAACCCGCGCTCGTGGAGCATCTCCCCGGCCGGATTTCGCGCCTCGGGCATCGCATCGGTGTAGATGATCACGACGTCGCCCGCCGCCAGCTTAGCCGCAAACTGCCGGTACTCGGTCGGCTCAATGATCCCCAACGGCAGATTCGCGACCCGGGAGAGTCGGTAGCGGACACGCTCGGTGCGGATGGACGGCCCCGCGCTCGCCGCCGCTTGGTCCAAGTACTGCCAGTGGCCAGCGAGGTGGCTGTACCACAGCGGCCGTGGGTGCCCGGCGTTGCAGACGATCAGGTGATGCGTCGGCGCAAAGTACGTCGCCAGCAAGACGGTGGCAAAATTCTCGTTGCCCACCTTGTCGGCAAAATCCTTGTTGAGCGCGAGGGCAAAACGCGTCTGGTCCAGCAAGTTGATATGTCTCCGTACCGACTTCCGCAGCCACTGCGCGAACTCGTTTAGGTCTGGGCCGTGGCCGGAAATGTCGGCGACGACAAAGCGCGTCACGCGCCCCGAACCGCACGTCGAGACATAGTGCAGGTCTCCGCCGCGCGTGCCTCCGCACGGCCGGCTGTCGATCCACACATCCAGTCCAGGCGACGCGAGCGCGTGCTGCACGACTTGGTTGCCGCCGAGAACCTCGAGACATTGCAGCGAATACGGGGCTTCGGTGGGGGGCATCGGCGACTCGGGCGCAGCGCTCGACGACTCAGGCGGTATGGCCGCAGGTCCCATCAGCGATGTCCTAGGCACCGACGCGTTTCAGATCACGGACGCGCGAAGACGATCCACTTTCTCACAACTCTCTTAGCCATCTGTTGCTCACCTCACGCTTGGCACGTATGGGCCAGGTATCGCACATTTCAGCCGTACATAATGTCGAGCTTGCCTGTGCGAAAAGCTCCAGCAAGGGCCGCGGGAACCTCCGCCTCGGCAAGGACGACCTTGGCGCGATTCTCCGTGACGAGCGCTTTCATTTCCGCTTCTCGCGCACGGGCCAGCGCTGCCCGCTTTTCGGCCTCGGCCTGGAACCGCCGCTTGTCCGCCTCGGCCTGTTCGGTTTGCAGTTTGGCCCCAACGTTGGCCTCGTGCGATAATCCACCAACCGAACCAGGCAGGTGACTGGGCGAGAGCCAATTTAACGAACGGGATCATGACTCACGCACTCAACGTTGCTCGCGGCCAGCGAGAACTGCGATGGATCGCTCCAGACCATCTGTCCATCAGCGTCCGTCTCCGGGTCTCGGCATCGATCGCCACGGATAACCCGGGTCCGCTGATTATATGGCTGTCGTGGGGCCTCTTGTGCCTGGATGCGAGACAACAGAAATGCGCGGCAGGCCGCGCGAGTCGGGCTGACGTTGTCCCGATAGGAGAGGTTGGTTACTAATGCAATGAAGGGGTTGTTCCACAAACGAATGCTGCGCCCCACCCGACGCAAGACATTTCCCGCCTTATAGAAAATCTCGTCGCAGGTCTCCCGCTCCCGCACGATGCCCCCACACGAAAAATGCCGGTACCGGGCAACGGGGAACGTCAACGTATAGTACTTCCAATCCTCCGGAAAGCTGTTCGCCGCGATTCGACGTTGTGGTTCCATCTCGTTCCACAACCGCGTACCCGGAAGGGGCGTGAGAAACAGCGTGTTAAGGGCGTCCACCCCGTAGCGCATGGCCGCCTCCGCGGTCCGTTTGCCGATCCCCGGCTCATCCGTGTCCAGGCCCAAGATAAACGAGCCGACTACGAGTATCTTGTGCCGTTGAATGCGGCGGACGGAGGCCGCAAGGTCACGGCCGTTGGTGAGATTGAACTTCTTGCCGAGTTCCTTAAGCCCTTCGGCGGACGGCGATTCGAAGCCGATGAAGACGCCGACGCACCCGGCCCGCGCCGCCAGCGTCAGTAACTCCTCGTCGTCGGCCATGTTGATCGTCACCTGACCAATCCACCGCTTGCGCAGCTTCGCGTGAATCATCGCGCGAAACAGGTTTTTGGCACGCTCGATGTGACTGCGACTCGTTCCGATCAGGTTATCGTCGACGATCAGAACGAGTTTCTCCCGGATCCCTTCGAACTCCCGCACGACATGCTCGATGGGCCTCTGTCGATAGCGATGTCCATTGAAGGCCGTCACGCTGCAGAAGTTGCAGCTAAGTGGACAGCCTCGCGTGGTTTGAATCGATCCAAACGCGTAACGGCCGGTCAAGAGGTCGTTCCGGGCCAGCGGGATCTCTTCCATGTCGGCATGTGACCCCTCGTATCGGCGTTGTAAGTCACCACGTTGAACGTCTGCCAGAACCCTGGGCCACACGCGCTCGCCCTCCCCCGCTACGACCGAGTCCACGCGTGCCAGGGCCTCTTCGGGGCACATGGTGGCATGAATGCCGCCCATGACGACCGGTACCTGCCGGCTGCGGAAGTGAGCGGCTACTTCGTAGGCGCGGTTCGCTTGCGACGTGAAAGCCGTGACTCCCACGAGGTCCGGAGGCGCGAGTCCTGCGTAGTCGGGCACGCGCACATTCTCATCGAAGATGGTGATTTCCCACTCCGGCGGGGTTAATGCCGCCAGCGTGGTCAGCCCCAGTGGCTTCCAGACGCGGTAGTAATTCCAGCGACTTTCCTTGACGTGCGTCAGGCACGACAAGGGATTTCGGGGATTGATCAGATACAGGCGCAAGGTTGCAGCCCTTTCATATTCCGCGGACTACGAATTGGGTAAGGCGAGCCCGAGTCCTCATTCGCGTTCCGGTTGCCGTTGCCTCGGACGTGCGGTGGGGTCGGAGCCTGCCCCCTGATGAACGTCCTACCGATTGCCCCATTTTCAACCCTCTCCCCCTTCCTCTTGGACGAAAGAGTGCTGGAGCAACTGCCTTTCTTTCTGGCTATGTGTCTTCAGTTGCTCAAGGTAGCACTCAAGCTCCGCACACACCTCCCCGAATCCGGCCGCATCATCCGGAGAGACATACTCCAGACGTAATATGATGCGCTCGAAGTTGGCTTGCAGCTTGTCACGCACGAGGCTCAACTCCTTTACTTCGTTGGCCAGATGTGGGTTGGCGTCCGTGATCGCGTGCATGTAACCACCGAAGTCCGCGAGAACCCGCGTTCGGGTTAGGTGGCGTTCAAAGGACCGCGATGTGAAGCGCAAGGTCGAGAGCTTGTGGCTGTTTCCGCGATCCCGCGTCATCCACTGCAGCGCGAGTCGAAGCGATTCCTCGATGCCCAGAAGGATCGCAAGCTCGACCTCGGCCTGTTTGGCCACCTCCTGCAATTCAGCCCCGTCATGTGCTATTGGCTCACGATGTTGCATCAGGTTTCCTTTCGTTTTGCACAGGCCGAGAGCGTCACCCGATCATGCCCCTATCGAGCGTCATGTTCGCCATCGCTTGCGATACCGCTGCGTCCAAAAGCAGCACGCTTCGAGCGTCGTGCGTGAATTCCGTTTCCCCGGGGCGAGGTCGGTCCAGGCGCAGGTGCCAGCGTACCTTACGGCGCGTGAATCGCAGGGCTACCCCATCCGTGGGCTTCTTTCGGGCCAGTTTCCTCGACAGGCGATCCAGTGCGCCAGTTGTTACCGTAAACATGTTTCACCGTCCGTTGGTACAATGCCGAGTCCGTCCGGCGAACAGCACTCACCCGTCCGTGGTGGGCGATCCTGCGTCCCTTGCTCGTGATAGCCATATGCAAAAGCACACGCGTCTGCATCGTGACTGCCTGATGATCATACGTTTACCGTTTCGCTAGTCCGCGAAACTGCGGTCTCCATCCGTTGGGTCGCGCCTGAGTCTCCATGCTTCCCGCTCAGCCAAGAATATCGAGTAACTTCTCGACGGTCCCCTCCATGCGTTCGGGCGTCAGAAATGCCCTCGCCTTGATCTCGGCGTGGATCTCAGATATCTGGGCGCGGATCTCAGATGTCGGGGCGATCCGCATCCGAGGTTGAACGTCAAGCCGCGAAAGCGCAGTTCCCGCCGAGGATAGCTCTACGGTATCTTGGAGGGGCGGGCCGGTCGGAGGCTGAATAGTGTTCGCCTTATCGGTGCTCAAACCGACCCGGTCTGAGGCTTTGCTGCTGCTGGTTTCTGAAACGGTCTTTATTGGTGTCGCGTCCATGTACGTCTCCCGTCATCCTTGTGGTATTCCACTGAGGGATGAGTCCAGTGATTTTGGCGTACCGACTGACGATCTATCTCGCACTTCGTCGGGCGGCTAACCGGAAGTTATACAGCCGCAGTGCCCTGTTCGGGCACCGGGGTACCGTGGCCCGCCCAGCGATGGTGAATGGCCTTCCATTGCAAAACTTGGAACACGCCGGCCACACCCACGACGATATACACCAGCCGAGTCAGAACCGTTGCGTCGCCGAGCAGGGCCGCCACCAGATCGTATCGGAACAGCCCGACCATGCCCCAGTTCAGAGCGCCAACGACAACCAATACTCCCGCAAGAACATCGATGAACTTCAGTTGTGTTTCTCCTTATGCCTTGATCCAAAACCCCATACTGCACTCGATATAGTGCTCCGCCCCGTGCCGTACCTGACGAATGTCACTCGCTTATCCCGCCGCCGTCATCGACCCACTGGCCCGTTTCCCGTTCCTTGGGCGTTGAACCTGGGTCACTTCCACTCCAAGTGTCCGCAGGCACGGCATGGGTCAGCGAAAACACCTGCACCACCGTGCCGGTCAACGTCTCCAGTTCCGCGATCGCTTCGAGCACCTCCACTCCGGTGATTTGCTTGATCTCCTGTCGCAACGGCCCAGAAGATGAGAAGAATAGGAATCGGTGAAGCTCCCGCAGTTGGGCGGCGCCGTCCCGATTCTCGGCCATGCTCCTCTCGGCCGGCGACAAGGTCCCACGAAGCGTGATGACCACCGTGTCTTCGCTCAGAACCACGGTGACCGAACCGGGTAGCCGGCCCGTCATTTGCTGCTCAAGAGTCCTGGCGGCCTGGGCGATTTGCCGCGCCCTGCTCGAATCGGACTCATTCATCAGCTTCGTCCCTGGGGGTCGCGGTGACCCCGCGTCGCTCCGAGCCAAAAAAAGCCGACGTGACCAAACACCCGAAGGTGCTCAACCACGTCGGCTTACTCTTCAACGGGCCTCCCGGCGGGGGCCGGATTGCCCTTCATCAAGTCATCCGAAATGCTCGATCGGAGCCGCCGTACAGCGTACGGTGGCCCCGCTTCCTACTGGTAGTATACCGCGCCGATGCGTTGATGGTTGCCGGATTCGCCGAAAGTGAGTAGATTCTTTGCCCGGTGCCCGAAATCCTGCTCTGCAGGTTGCCGCGATCAGAGGGTCTCGCTTTTGGCCGAGTCAACATCTCGCCCGCGACACATTCCACCGCTAGGCGGGACAGGCTGGAGGTCAAGATGAAAACCCAGGGAGAAATCGAGGCTGCCATATCCGAGGGCATCAGGCGTTTTGAACAGGAGTTCATGGGCCGGGGCCCAACGGACATACACTCCCACTTGATCGACGACCTCGTCATTATCCGCCTCCAGGGCGTTTTGACAGCGGCAGAACAGCAATTGGCCGCATCATCGCCGGCCGAGAGGGGCAGGGGCCTCCTGAAACAAGTCAGGATCCAGCTGGTAGATACGGCCCGTCCGGTCCTGGAATCGATGGTCCGGGAGGTCACGGGCACCAAAGTCGTGAGCCTGCACCACGACATAAGCACCGTTACCGGTGAAGAAATTGTGGTCTTCACCCTGGCCGAGTCCCCGCTCGTCCGCGAGAAAAAGTCGAAGCAAAGCTAGTCGCCCCCTTCAGGCCCAGAGTGCGTTACACCACGTCTGTGAAGAAGGCAAATGGGTTTGCCTTCCCGCAATCTTCCCCCTGCGAGCACGTGACCAATGCGGGTGCGCGACGTTGCCTATGCTTGGCGCGGCGTCAGCCCCTCCGTGGTGCCCGATTCATTTAAGTCTGTGCCGTCGGGCGGGCCGATCCCCTCCTGGCCCAACGCGACGTCCGCGCCCTCAGAGGGTAAAGAGGAAGCTTGCCGATGACGCTCCAGCCGGCGTTCGCGCTTTTCAGCCGCCTTCTGCGATTTCTTGAGTTCACGTCGCCGTTTCTCGAATTCGCGCTCGCGTTTACGAACGGACGTTCTCGCCTTCCTGCCCATATCAAGTTCATTCCTTTCGGGCGACCAATGCGCGCAATACTTCGCACAGCGAGCATCCGTCTCGTGCTATGCAGCGCGAGGGCACGACGCCTCGTAGCGTAAGGCTACGTCTGCAAAATGGAGGGGCCTTCTCTCCCTGATGTAGCCCCATTCCTGCGCGCATTCCCGCGCCACACCGGCATGGACTCGATTTTCTTTCGCACGGCATCGAACGTCATGTCGACCTGATCATTGAAGTCCTGCACGGCGTTTATCGCGTGCATCTCGGCATCACCCGTGAGCCAGCCGATCGCCCGTTGTCTTCCTTTGATGTGACGATCGAACTGCCGGAAGAGTACGCAAGCGCGCGGCCAGCCGAAGAGACGACAGAGCGCTCCGGAGATATTCCATGCCACGGCGGACGGATCGTCGTAGTGAACCGGCTCCCCAGCGGCGTCAAGCGCCTCGGCATCGCGGCACCAGTTGCCCTGGTGCTTAAGCAAGTCGAGCAGCTGCGCTTTCTCGAACGCCCTCATCTCCGGAGCTGCTCGCCTTCCTTGGGTCGTTGCAGCGTGAGTCGGGTACCCTCAAGATCGAGCGTGACTTCAGCAAGTAGTTCTGACACCTGGGCGTCCAACAGCAAGACCGTCCGGTCTTCATGCTGAAACGACGTGTCACCAGGCCGCTCGCTGTCCTGCCGCAAGCCAGCGGTTTGCTGTTCGCATACGAAACGAACGGCGATGTGCGCCGGCGCGTTTTGCTGCTTGAGCATCTGAGCAAGACGCGCGCCGGCCGCTTCCGTTACGGTGAGCATGCCGAGCTCCTCTGTAACTTATTGCCCGTGCGAAGTTCGTGTGCCGCGCGATACGGAAAACGACGGGCTTACCAGCGGTCGCGCCGGCCGCCGCCTTCGGGCCTCGGCCTCGCTTCGTTTACCTTGATCGTGCGGCCGCCAAAGTCCTTGCCATCCAGGGCCGCGATGGCCGCTCCGGCTTCCGCATCCGAGTTCATTTCGACGAAGCCAAAGCCCTTGCTCTGACCCGTGATCCGATCTGTGATCACGTCGATGCTGTCCACGGTGCCGTGGCACGCGAACAGCTGCTCAAGGTCAGGAACGCAAACGTCGTAGCCGAGGTTTCCAATATACAATTTCCTACCCATCATAAATCTCCTCGAGGGACCGACGAGCCAGTTCCAGCGGCCTCGGCATACGCGCTACTAGGACGCAGTAACACACCGCGCCAAGAGCGACGGTGTGCGCCTCCGCGAGCAGCCCTGCGAGACAAAAGTCTGTTCTCGTCAAAGGCAACAGACGGATGTCGGGCAAGCGTATCTGAGGCCAGTTGGAGCTGGATTTTCGGGCTCTCTAAGCTTCCTGCGGCAATTGCCGCACATCTTCTGCGTGGCGGCAGGCAACGCGAACAGCAACATGCCGTCCGCCACGGCGCCAAGCCGCGATTCGAGCCTCAGTGACCAGTCCTAATCGGGAGAGCGCACCCGCGACCGCGGGCAAATCCTCAGGATGGGGATCAATCATCGAAGATCAGCACTGTAAGGAACATACGCGGCCCTGACCGGCTTGGCAAGTGGATACGCGACTTTTTCTCGCTCGGCCGTCGCACGTTCCTGCTGGAACCTGACCCGTCCTATTGCGACGTAATCGTCGAGTCGAATCGTGTTCGTTGTCCCCCGCGACCGTCACTCGGCCTGTTCGTTGAATGCGAACCGCCCGCGGTCGACCCTGTGGAAGCGCGACGCTTTGCCTCGGTCGCGCGCCTCGCGCATCATGGCGGCGTAAAGGGTCGCATGTGGCGTCTTGCCGGCAGGACTCTTCCACAGCCCCCGCTCGGCCATCGCGGCGATCAGTTCCTGGGCGCGCATCGGCGTGCCGGCTTCCTTCAAGACCTGCGCGGCGGCGTCGAGGGCGCTGAGGCGTTTGGTTTTGCCCTTGGGGCCGCACCTCTTCGACTTCGCTCTGTTGGTCGCAGCCGGCTTGGCGGTCTTGGGCTTCCCATCGTGAGCGGCGGTGGCCTTGGTCGCCTCGCTCGCCTCAGCCTTCGCGGGTCCCTGCAGGCGCCGGGCACTCTTGATGCGAATGCGCTTGCCAGTCCGCATGTTGGTTGCGTTCCATCCGCCATCAGTGTGCGTGCTGTCGATGCGAACGGCCACGAGCTTCTTGTTGACCCTGGCAACGTACGGCTTTCCGGTCTTCACTTCGTTTTCTTCATGGCATACCTCCTGCAAATGCGTCCTGCCGCGTTCACGCGACGCGGCCAGCAGGATCCCATGAGGGCAACCGGCTCGAACACCATCAAGTCGAATCGCCGCAAATTCAGTGCGATTCCGCACATTCTTCAGCAGACAGTTCCGGTGACAGTTCAGTGCGTCCGGCGTGGGGAATGCGCCAGGGCCCGGGACGCATCCCCGTCAGACGTTGAAGCTGGATCATCGCGGCCACGTGCCGGTTGACGTGCGCGATCGTCCACCGGGCGGATGGGCTGGGTTTCCTTGGCCGCCGATCTGCCGCGCCGCAGGCCGCCAACGGCTTGTAGCGCGTGGTGCACGCCTGCGGGAACGAGCTCGTTCTCGGTCGCCCACTTGAACATGCGCTTCACCCGACCCACGTGGTTGTTGATCACGCCGCGGGTGAGCCCCTTCACGATCAGCGTCTCGCGATACGTCTTGAGCGCCAAGGGCCCGAACTGGCTCACCGGCGTGGTGCCGTAGAGTTCGACCAGCGGGCCCAAAGCCCGTTTGATGGAGAATGCCTCACTGGTAGCGTCACCGTTCTTGCGGTAGTACTCCTGCGCGAAGCGCCAATAAGGTACCGCGATCTCGTTGACGGTGAGATCGGGCCGGGCCGGGCTTGTGCTGTCCCGGTGCACCGGTCGGCAGCTTGCGCTCCACTCGGCGATGACGCGGTGATAGGCGGTCTGGCTTTCTGGTGTACCGTACTTGCCGAGGTAAACGTCGCGTCCATCGAGGCGTACGACAGCTCGGCCGGAGGGTTTGTGAAGGCGGTAGGAAGGTACTCGGGGCTTTGTTCTGCGGGTCATGGCGAGGCTCCTGCTGCCTGGGAACCGAAAAGTGGTAATTACCACCTTTCTGGCTTCCCGAGCCTCACCGTCCCACGCGGACGGGTATCCGTAAGTCTCGGATTAGGCGTGACTTATGCGATCTCCCCGAATGTAACCGTCTCGAACCTTGGCGGACCCTGGCCGATCGGGTCGCGTCGGGCCGACATGTTAACCGCGAGAGCGCCACAAGAGCACCTGTCTTCGAGGACGCCTCGGACCGCGCGGTTGAAATGGCAACGGGCCGAATGGGGCGTTCAGGGAACGCCATCGTGGTTGGACGCGCCGACTGTCGTCCCTCCAGGTCGTAGGCGAGGTTCCGCCGCCTCGTCGTAAGGCCCGAGCACCGTCGCCGCCAAGCCGCCGCGTATCTTTAGACCGGTGGCCGGCCGCACTTCTCGATGCTCGCCGTCAGCAATCAACTTTCGACGCTGTCTTGAGGAAGACTACTGCCCGGTTTCGCCCTGCCTTGCCTTGTTGACGGACACGTTTGCCAGACGGACCGGATTCTTCCGATTCGCGGTCTCGAAAGTGTCTCCGTCTATGACTTTCGTCACTTTTTCTTTGCGGGCCGTTGCCTTGTCTCCTTCATGCGGTTGTCTATGTTCGACAATCAAAACTCCTACGTCAACGCCAGCGCCTTCATCGCAGCCGTCATGGGGTCCGAGAAAAAAATCGGATCGACACGCTCGACAATGTCTCCGGACACGTCGAGGAAATTGCGCTTGTTCTCCAACGGGATCAGTGCTCGGCGAGCGCCGTTATCCATACCCACCTGGAGGGGCTCCGCCAGCGAACGCAGGGACTTGATATTCCCCTGGATGCTCAAATCTCCCAGGATTACGAGCCCTGCCGAGACAGACTGTTTCTTGATGGCGGAATACATCGCAACGATGAGGGCAACGCCTGCCTCACATGGAACATGATTACTGAGAAGGTCGATGCCCTCCACATGAAAGTCGGTCATGTCGACCTGCTGCGATATCCCCATCTTGGCCTTCTGAGCTGCCAGATAGGCAAAGGCCCGCTGGATGGACTCTTTCATAGTTCCGTCGATGCCCCCGGCGATCTTCAACTTCCCGGTGCCGGGGGAACATCCAACCTCCAGCCGGTACAAACCGACTCTGGCCTGGTCATCAACAGAAGCTGTGTAGACGGAGCCGGGAGCGAGAGGGTCAGAAGAGATCATGTCCCGGCCGCCCTGTTCGGGAACGCCGACAAAGCGCTCTTCCCGGGTCTCGTTGTCCGTGTAGGAAAAGGAGGTCTGGTGGTATTCGAAGGAGCCAAGCTTCTTGAGTTGCTCCTTGACCCGACGCCGACCTTCCAAACCTAGGTCGACAAGCTCGGCCAACTCGTCCCGGCTTACCTCACCATGCGGGTACATGAGCTTCATCAACCCGGACACGGTCTTGCGCACGGCCTTCACATCACGTGCATTGAGATGATGGCCCAGCGAAAAGTGGCGATCTATCGTCTCGGTGAAGTTGTGCTTACGGAGTTCGCGGAGTGCCTCGGCCAGATAATCCACCACGAAGCCATAGTGGTCGGTGAAGAACTCGACCCGCATCTTGGGGATTTCCCATCCTGGAATATAGAAGTGAAGACGATCCAGAAACGCCAGGTCTTCGCGGATCACTTCCGGCATCGGAATGAAAAGGTGTGAGGATCGGACCATGACATCCACCGCCTGGTTGGTATTGCCGAACATGGCGATGGAGGCCATGCCCGTTAGGGCATCTTTCCCTCGCGCGAATGTCCCGGACTCGCAGTAGGTTTTCAAGGTGGTCACGACTTCCTTGGGCATCTTCTGGAGGTCGGCCACTTCATCGAAGGCCACCGCGTCCCAAATGCCTACCAAGCCCATCTTCCCGGTCGCCATGTTGTAGAACAAGTTGGCCACTGTCGTAGCGCCGGTCAGCAAGATCGTGTACGGCGAGAGTTCTTGGTATGCGTAGCTCTTCCCCGTGCCCCGAGGCCCCAACTCGACGAGGTTGTAGTTGTGTTCGCAGAGGGGAACCATACGGGCTAGGAACAGCATCTTCAGGCGGCGGTCGAAATCATGCGGCTCCAAGCCGATGGTTCTTAAGAGGAGATCGATCCACTCATCAGAGGAGAACTGGCGACGAGACTCGCGGAACTCCGCCAGATCGAAAGTGGCAATCTGGATGGGCTTCAGGCTATCGATCCAGAACGGACTGCGCTTGCCCTTGGCATCCTCGTCGTACTGGTGCCGGATGTCGATCTGGGCCCAGACGCCCCCCATGAGAAGCCGGTCGTATTCGCGCAGAAAGTGCTCTGGCACATGGATGAATTTGTGCCCGAAATTGACGAGCTCCGCCCAGTGCTTGTCGTCGTCGGAAAGGTAGCGGACCTTCACCTTGTCAATCAACGTATGCTTGCCCTTGTCCTTGACCATCGACTGCGCCTTGTTGGCCTCGTCGGGTCGGACGAAATTCGAAGAGATCGTCGTGTTCACAACGCGCAGGCCCGCCTCGATGGCGGACGAGTCGTCCGTGGCGCAATACTTCCCAAGCAGATACTCCAGAACGAACACGGGTACGTTCGCGCCGACCTTCACCTTGCGGACCAGATCCTTCCGAACAACTTTCCCCGCGAATACTCTTGTTGCTTTTCGGTCTAGGTCAGGCATCTGCGTGTCCTCTACAGGGCAATGGCCACCTCGATTTTCTCCACGCGGGTCAATTCAGCCTCACTCGCGCCGTCAACCAAGTACAACCCTACGGTCTTTTGATCAACTTCCTCAACGACCATTAGCGTGATGGTGTTGGGGGCGATGTCTTGGGGGCTGGCGTCGTGCTTCTTGAGAACGACATCGCCCGTTGCCTCGTCGAACCCGTAGGAGGCGCTCACAGGTCGTGAAACATTCTTGCCCTTGGCCCGGATCTCGATGCGCACCTTCGGTGGCTCTAACACAAACAGGCTTGTGTTTCGTCCTTCCACCAGAACCGAGAAGAACCGCGTCGTGAGCTTCTGGCTGCCCGGCGTGAGCTTCCATTCGATCCCCGACGGCGGCCCGGCCACCGACTTCGCGCGGGGCTGCAAGACCAAGAGCGGGATGATCAATTCCTGCGGAGAAAGGCCACCGTGGAAATAGGCCCTACCGCCGCCCTTGGCCTTGAAGCACGCAAAGGTCCACGGCGCAGCCAGATCGAATTCCCCCTCCATGCCTAACGCCGTCAGGGGAGCACGCAGGTAAGCGTCACCCGCCTTCCCGCCGCGTCCGACCCATACACGCCGGTGGAGGTCCACGGTCTCCCCGCCCGGCGCATCGACTTTCATGTCTTCGCTCAGCTCGTCGGCGAAGAGGTGCCCGTGATCGGAGGTCAGAACGATCCGTTCGATCCCGGCCTCGGCCAGGACCCGAATCCCTCTCCGCAGATCGTTCAAGACGCCGTCCATTTGACGCCGGGCTTGGGCAATGTTGTCCTGTTCGCAGAGTTCGTCGATTTCCTGCGACGTCACCAGAACCAACTGGGCTTTCTCGATGCCTTCTCGAATCTTCTTGGACGGCTTGGGCAGGAGATTCTCCAGTTTGGTCTCGAATACGCTCACGCCTGCGTGCTCCGTCAGGAACACGACGCGGTCTTTGCGGTCCTTGATGACCGTTCCGCCGATCTCAACGGCCAGCTTGCCTCCACCGGCGTTGACGACCTTCGCCGACTCGTGGGCGCGGGGAAGGAGCGCCGCCATGCCGATCTCGGTGATCGTGGGCACGGTGCTGACCGCCGGGTGCAACTCGATTTCGAAGTCTTCCTTGAGCAGGCGGGCGAGCTCGCGTGCCATCTCGAAGCGGAGAGCGTCCACCCACACGTAGGCGACCTTCGCTGTACCCAGCGTCGGCTTGACGTGCTTCTCGAAAATGTCCCGCTGGCGGATCAGGCCCTTGATTGGAAGTCTTGTCTTCTGGATTTGCCCCACGAACAGCCGAGCCAGATCAGAACCCACCTGAGTATAGCGCTGCCGGGCGCGGATGATCAACTTCTCGATGCTTTCGTGATCATCGCCGATCTGCGGTTCGAAGTTGTGCCAGCGGCTCTCCATGTGGCGGTGATGAGTGTCGAACTGGCACCACGGCGAGCGGCCGTCGGCATACTGCTTGACGAGGTCTGGCAGGGACGTTGGGGCCTTCTTCAAGGCGTGCTCCACGCGCTCGGCCTCGAGGAGGACCTCGGCGGCCGATGCCACCAGCGCCCACCGGGCCTGGAGTTTCGGCTCCACGTCGCACCAGAAGCGAGACAGGCGTGACTCGGCCGCGTTCAGCATTTCGCCGTCCGTAGCCTCCAGGAGGCGGTTCTCGACGTGCCGCAATAGAGCGCGCTCGATGGCGGAGAAGGTTTCGATCTCCGCAATTGCGCCCGGGTCGAAATCCACAGTTGCCAGTGCGAATTCCTGCTCGACCTGCGTTGCGGCAGCGATGTAACTTCCGCGCCGATCGCGGCGTAAGCGCCACGCGCGGGCGAGCGCCATGCATGCGTTTCGGCTCGTGGGCGCGGAGGCAATCGGGGCGGAATCGAGCTTGGACGGGACGGCCCCGCCAAGCCCAGCAACTAAGTCGGTCAATAGGACGTAGCGAGCCAGGCGCTGGCGCAAATCTTGGAGTCCGGCATCCTTCGGCGTTTCGAAGCCGAAATCCCGGAGGAGAAGCTCCGCGAGTTCACCCTCCGCCTCCTTCTTCTTGATCTCGCTGGCATGGCGGTCGCTATCCAGAAACGCCAGGGCGATGTCTTGCGGGTTGCCGGTGCCGAAGATGAGGGCGAGCACGCCCTTTGAGATTTCACCGCCTTTGTCGGCCAAGGCGTTGAGGTCGGCCAGCGTCAGCTTGCCCGCATCCGTTTGTTTCTCCACATCGGATGCGATCTCGTCGCCCAACACACGTTTCAGCGAGTTGCGGGCAACGATCGCAAGGCGCGTGTTACGCATGGGCGGCTGCTGGCCCGGCTGCATGACGACCCCCGCTGCCTCCAACTCGATCAGAGCGTGGTGCGTCTTATCCTGGGCCATGGGCACGTAGACCAGCAGACGCGGCGGCTCTTCACCATCCATGAGCTTCTTCTGGTCGATCCGCCAACGCAGGTCGATAAAGCTGCCCTCGTAGCGCAGGACCGTCGTATCGGGCAGGTCGAGTGCCTCGACCGCCTCGGCATAGATGCCTTCGGGGTCGTACCAGACCACGAGGCCGTTAGCCGCGACCTGCTTAGCAATGAGGCCCACCAGATGATCTGTGACGATGGCCGGACTCATGCCTTCACCAGCTCCTTCTCGCGGAGTTGCTTGCCGATGCTGGACCACTCGTATTTGCCCTCGGCGAGTTCCTCCCAGTACTTCTTGGCCTCCTTCCAGGGCACGAGCTCCCATAGTGGGGCGACGTTGAGCACCACGCCGTCGTTGAGGTCTGGTGTCAAGTGCAGGTCGGCCGCGCGGCGGAGTTTGTCCTTGAAGTCGTGCAGCTCGGAGACGAACTGCTCCTGGCGGTCCATGTCTTTTTCGATCTGCTTGGCCTCGCGGCCGGAGCTTCCCGTCGTGTCCTTGCGGGCGCGCAGCGTGTTCAGGCGGTCCTCTTCCAGGTGAATCTTGGGCTCGACGTAGTTGAGCAGCGCCTTGAAGAGGATGTCCTTGTCCAGGCGATGGTAGTAGAGCCAGAGACCGTAGTTGCCCTTGGCGGAACGCAGATACCAGTAAATCGGGGCCTTGCGGCGACTCTTGGAGTACCGCTTCACGTGGTCCATCCAGAACCCACCGTTGCCGGGCTTTCGGAAGTAGTCGCGCAGTTCCCGCACGCCGAGGATTCCGCAAGCCTCCTCTTCGACGGCCTCGGCGCGGTCCTTCCAGATGATCTCCAGCCCGTCCCGGACGCGGCGGACGATATCGTCATCCTGCTCCGGGTCGTCCACCAGAATGCCGTCCCAGTCGATGCGCAAAGGGTAGTCCGACGGCACGTCCTCTGGCTTGGCCGGCAGGCCCTCGAGACCCTGAAGCATGCCCGGCGGGCAGACAGGAAGCGGGGCGAAGGGATCAGGCAGTTCAGGCGGTTGTCGCTCGCCCCTGGCGAAGCGGATGTCCCAACGGCCCAGTACGCTCCCAAGAACCCACGAGAGAATCCGTTCCGCCCACTCGCGCTCTCCAGGCAGGTCAGCAGTCACCTCAACAGTTACATCTGTCTCGATGACATCCTCGCCAAGACCTTCCGACTGCAGGCCATACAGGTCGTCTATGGCGTCCGTAACCGCTCGTTGGTGTCCTACGATGACGGCCTTTGTCCTTTCGAACTCCTCCGACCAACCCGTTACAAACTGGGCCACCGCCAGCGGCACACCCTTACCTAGCCTGACTCCGCAAAACAGAGGATCAGTCTCCTCCTCATTCGCCAAACGTCTATAGTCGTCGACCAAGCATCTCGTCCGGTTTTCGATCTCCCTCGTCAGCCCGTCTGTGGGTCGTGCCCACGGCAGGCTCTTGACAATACCGGGAACGTAATCGTCGGCCATCGCCTGCATCTGAATGATCGCTCGCATCAACCGTGAATTGACCCAGCCGAGGAGATACATCGGGCTGACAGACGATTCCGACAGGATTAGGGGTGCGTTGCTCGACATCACACAGTCGGCCGGAATGGCTCTAGCCGAAAAGCCCTTTGCGCTTCGACCGGTGTATTGACAACCAGGTCGGTAGTAATACGAAGACCCTTGCCTACTTTGGGCCGTCTGTCCGTTGACACGAATGTTGACCTCGGCAAGCTCCGCCCCATCGTCCTTGCGGTTTACGCACAAGTGCACGTCCGTGTAGTATTTTGCGTACTCGCCTCCCTTGGCGAAGTACTCCCATCCTCCTTTGCCTATCTCAGAGGGGAATAGTTCCCACCTGAGCTTCAGAAAGCGAAAATCGTCAAACGTCGTCAGGCCCTTGCGGACGGTTCCAACTGACGGCTCAAAGGGTTCGCCATCTCTCAGAAGCTCCGCCAACCGGTCGGAAGCCGAATACAGCATCCTCGATCCCGGCAGGCCTTCGAGCCCCGCCCTGTGTGCATCGAACACTAGCGAGGAATGAAACCTTGAACGGATCATGTCTTGTAGTGTCTGTCCCTTGTCTGCTTGCCGACGCAGGTCAATCGCCAGTAGGCCAGGGAAAACCGATCCTGCGGAGCGAACGATATACGTAGCACTGTCGATCAGAGCGTCGTCCATTACCCCACGCCCCAGGTCGACAATCAGATCGATGCCATAGAGGAGCTGATTTCGCCGCCAGCGTTCCAGCTTCTTGGAAGTGATGAAGGAGCGCGAGGTGATCGCCCCCACAAGCCCATCCCTGGCAAACTGTGAACCTCTGACCACAAAGGCCCCATAGACGTCCACATAGGTATCTGGGTAGCGCTGTTGCAGATACTCGAATACCTGCTGAGGCACTAACCCGAATGGCGGGTTCATCAACACGACGTCAAACTGTTCCCGACAGACATCCACGAACGCGAAACCACGAGCCGCATCCTCCGCGAACAGCTGCCGTCGGAACGCTTTACCGTTGGCCTTCTGTTCCGCATACTGGCGGAGTGCCGTGACGATGTCACCTTCAGCCCGGTCCAGAAACGCCTCGTCGTTCATGTCTGCGAAATCGAAGAGCGTCGCTTCCCGCGGCGGGGCCATGCCGGGGAGATAGCCGACCTCGGCCTTGCGGCGCCGCATTGCCGCTGCGTATTCCTCTTTCGCTGTGGCAACCGCCTCCTGTATCTCCCGCTCGATCTTCAAGAGAGAACCGGCTTCGCCTGCGAGCTTCATCTTTTCGAAGATGACCTCGACAAGCTGACCCAGCACCTTAGGCTGCAACGTAGCTGTGAATTCCTTCAACAGGTCCGCTTCACCCGGCATTGGTTCGGCGCAGACGATGTTCGATCGGGTGATCTTGGGACGCTCACCGTTTTTAAGACCCAACCCCTGGTAAGCCCGCTGACAGCGGAGCCACAGGGCCAGCGCCGCGATCTGCGTTGCGCGAAGGTCAATGTCAATGCCGTGCAGATTGTGCCCGAGAATAAGACCGGGCATCTCGCGGCGGAGGTCATGCAGCGTCGGGTAGTCCTGCTTGAGCGCAGGGCCGAGGTCCAGGTCGTCGTAAGTCTCCTCGTAGATGGCTTGCAGGAGGTCGAAGCAGTAGAGCAGGAAGTGCCCGCTTCCGCAGGCCGGATCGAGGACCTTGATCTCGCGCGGGTCTTTCTTGGACCGGTGCGGGATGTAGACCGGCTGCCGGAGCAGCTCGTCCTGGGAGAGGTCGTCGCGGGTCTCCTGGGCTTCCGCAGGCGGCTCCTCGCCTTCCTTCAGGAAGACCTCCTTAGGCCGCCGGACCAGATACCGGCAGCGATCCTTGATAACGGTCTCGCCCTTGCGCATCTCGTACCAGATGCGGCCGAGGGTGTTATCCGTGAGAAACTCGACCACGTAGCGGGGCGTGAAGAACTGGTTGCGGAAGGCGAGTTCGTAGGAGTTGCGCGGAGCCTGGCTCTCCTTCCGCGCCTGGTCCCGCAGTTCCTTTGGGGTGAAGTACTGGTATACCCAGCCGATGGTCTCGTCCTCGGTCCAGATGCCGTTGAGGTCTTCACCGTTGATCAGGCGAAGCACCTCGTCGAGCACGCGCTGCGGCGGGTAGATGCGATTGGCCGGGTCATTCGGGTTGAAGAGGACGCCGATCTCATCGGAGAGCGTCCCGCCCAGCCAATCGAGGAAGTTCCGATAGGCCGCGTCCTGGTGGCCGGTCTTGTGAAGCTTCTCGTCGTCCGAGTGGTCGGCAAGATAAAAGAAGAATCCCTGGGACTTCATGCCCCGGCTCACGGCCTCGCGGATGAGACCGCGAGCCTCCATCATCTTGTAGGCGCATAGGCGGTTGAGATGTGTGAAGGCGATCTCGCGGACGAGCTGGTCCAGCGCCTCGCGGGGTTTGTATCCGATGGCCTGGATATGGTTCAGGTGCTCGATGAGGTCCTGGCGGCAGGCGCGGTCCTCGTCCGAGAGGTGGCCCGTGCGGGACTCGTCCTCGATCTGGACCTCGCCCTTCCTGCGCGCGGGGTAGATACCGAAGCGCCCCTGGAGTGCCTGGGCCGTAGCGTCCTCCAGGGCCTTGCGGCACTGGGTGACGACGTTGCGCAGTTTGTTGCGGACGGCCTGGTCCATGAATCACTCCACCACGATCTTGACGCCCTCGTCCAACAACTTGAGCAGGTGGTCCTGCAGCCTCGCCACGGCCTCCTTGACCTGGTCCGGCGACTCGAACGATCCGGAGAAGAACTCGGACACCCGCACGCGCTCGATCTTCACTTCGGGCGGCGTGGTCAGGCGCTGGATTTCGGCCACCGCGTTGGCAAACAGGCCACCGAGGGCGGCGAGATCGGATTCCATCTGGTTCACGCTCGCGCGGCATGCCGTGCACGCAAGACTTGTTTCCGGGAAGTCGGACTCAACGCAACAGCGCGAAGTCAGTGCGTACAGCACCGGCTCGCGCATGGACTCGGGTACTTTCTCCCATTCCGAGCGGCCCTTGAGCTTCTCGACGGCCTCCTCGTACTGAGCGGCGCGTTCGGTATGGGCGTTCTTGTAGAGATCGCGATATCCGGCCATGACGTCCTGCGTCGCCGCCTCGATCTCCTGCATCGACTTGAAGAAGGTCTCGGACTGTATCAGGTCGTGAAGCTGTTTTCCCTTCTCAGCGAGTATGGCCTGGCCGTGTGCCTCGAGCTGAAAGCGCATCTCGTTCGCCGCCAGGCGCGCCTTCTGTAGAACCAGCATCCCCTGCTCGGTCAGGCAATCCGCAATCTTCCGGATGCGGTCGCGGCCCTCCTTGAGTGAGACCGCCCCCGTCGCCAACAGGTTCACGCAGTCATCCGCGGAGCCGTTCTCGATGCCGGTAAGTTCCTCGCGATATTCTTGCACGACGGAGATGACCGGCAGTCTGTGCGCCCGCACCTGGGCCTCGACGGGCATAACCTGTTTCAGTTCCTCGCCTGCAAATGTCTTGGCGGCTGCCGCGATGGCATTCTTCTCCACGTCCACCGTTTTGCCTGTCAGTGATTCGTAACTCTGAACCGCCTGGGTAAGTGTCTTGAGGTCAATGGGTTTGACCGGCGTGAAACGCGCGGACCGAAACTTGGTGTTGTTGATCAACGGGTCACGACTTCGGGGGTCGGCATAGGAGTCGAATTTCTGGCCGCCGAACGAGACATCGATCACGCCCGCACGGAACAAGACGGACAGAACCAAGCGCAGCATGTCGCGTTCCCATCCGTAAGGCGTGCTATTGAATTGGCGTTCCAGGGCCTTGCCGAGGCAGGCTTCGAGGTTTCCGTACTCGCTCTGACTGGCCAGATAATCCCGCACCTCTTTGGCAATGTCCGCGTTAGGATTGGGCAGGTACTTCGTACCCTCCTTCGTAACCAAGCCTAATCCACGATCGCCGACGTAAAACACCTGCGGAAGCGCAGTAAGGTCGGCCGCCTTTAGGAAAACATCGGCTTCGTCGCCTTTCAGCGGACGCGAGCCCATCTCCAATTTCGGGTAGAGGTCGGGAACGATCTGATCAAGGAGCTTGCGTATTACCTCTCCTAGGCTCTTCCCGAGTGAGGAGGCGTCGCGCGCAACACCCCGAAACATGCCCGTGCCTTGCTCAAGAACGTCCGCTAGCTTGTCCCGTAGTCGCGATTCAAAGCCAAGAACGGCATTCTTCTCGTCTTGAAGACAAGTAGCCTCGTCGTGCGTGATCTTTTTCTGTGCCCGCAGTTGATCGTATTTCTCGACCATTTTCTTGGAAGCGAACAGTTGAGCCACCAACTCGTCAATCTCCGGCGTCAACGAAAACACCCAGTACAGATCATTCTCGTGGTCCTTCTGGCGACTTTCGTCTCGCGCTTCATTGATTCGCTTGGGCATTTCTTGGTCATCTTCGGCCCTGTATAACGACAACGTGACATCGCCCTCGTCGCCGACGACCGTGCCATCCACACGGATGCCGATCCGAAAGGTGCGATAGTCTTTGTGACGGTAGGTCCGGAGCGCCGGTTCGCCAAAGATGTCGCGCAGGGCGTGACGAACAATTTCATGGCGGTCACGAGGTTTGGGATCATGGGCTCGCTTCTCGGTCTCCCAGTTCTTCTCTTGGGCGGTCTGCAGCTTCCACCCATCCTCAGTTTCGCGGATGAACTGCGCAGCCTGCAGCTTCTTAATGGCGGCCTCGACCTCAGATGCCGGGGCTGCGTCACCCACCTTGTCCACGAGGAAGGCCGCGATGTTTGCCTCCGTTCGCGGAAGGTCACGGACGAATTCCAGGAGGCAGATCGCCTTCGCTGCACGGAGCACCCAGCCCTGAATTTCGGGGTCATCCTTGAAGCGTTCGCTGATTTCGTGGATGTCGGTCCGCCTCTCGTTGGAGAGGTTGCCCTCTACAAGCTCGTACACGCGATCCAGTGTGACCATCGTGCCGACGGCGGCTTTGGCCAGTGCCGTTCGATTCGAAACGAGCATCTCGTATGCCTGCTTGATGATGGTTCGGTTGCTGCCGCCTAGACCCAAATTAAGCGAGCGCAGCTGGGTTTTCGCGCCCTGGCGGCCCGGTTC
>CAZNPL010000045.1:0-50916 GCA_964574815.1 uncultured Phycisphaeraceae bacterium | reverse complement strand
TGACAATACCGGCCCGCTCAAACCACTTCATGCACGCTTACCGGAAGGACACTGTTGGCCGTGACGGTGTTGTTCACCAGGATCGGTGAGGATTCGTCCATGTACAGCCCGCCGCCGCCGCCGAACGCGCTGTTGCCCGCGACGATGGTGTTTATGATCGTCGGCTCCGAGGAGCTCAACTTGATCCCGCCGCCGTCACCCGCGAGGGCGCTGTTGCCGGTGATGATGTTCTCGCCGATGCTTGGGGAGGAGGCGTACATGGACAGTCCGCCGCCGGCGTCAGCCCGGTTGGCTCCAATAATGTTGTTTGTGATCGTCGGGGAAGACCCGTAAAGACAGACTCCGCCGCCGGCGTGAGCCCGGTTGTCCTCGACGGTGTTGTTCATGATCGTTCCAGAAGCGAGGCGCAGGGACAGCCCGCCACCGCTTTCGAAGGCTTCGTTAGCCATGATCGTGTTACGCACCACGGTCGGCGCGGAGTCATGAGTGTAGAGCCCACCGCCGTGCCTAGCCCTGTTGCCCGTAATCGTGTTGTTCGCGACCGTCGGCGAGGCCTCGGACAAAGACAGCCCGCCGCCACCTCCATACCAACCAAGCCCTAAGCGCAAGCCATTGGTGATCGTAAAGCCATCGATCCGGGTGGTTTCGGTTGCTCCGGGCGGCGACGTGACGACGCTGCCGGCCTCATTTCCGTCGAGAATCGTTGCGTTCGCGACCCAGTCGCGCTGGTTGAGCTTGGTTTCCGTCCCGGCGAAGCCGCCGTAGAGCTCGACGTCCAACACCAGCGTGAAGTTGCCCACGTACCGGCCTGCGGCCACCCAGATCTGGTCGCCGGACTGCGCGGCCGTGAGCGCATCTGTTAACGAGTTGTAGGCCGTCGCCCAGGTGGCCCCGTCGCCTGCGGGCTGGGCGTCGTCGTCCACGTGGATTATGTTCTGGGCCTTAACGGAGAGCGTTGCCGACAGGAGTAGGATGGCGAGGATCACGGGCAGCGCGCGTGGGAGGGATGAATGCATGACAAGGACTCCCCAACCGACGGGGTCAATCGTGAAGCTTGCGAACATGGCCGCCTGAGCCTTGGGCAGCCCGGCCTTAGTCAGCCGTACTGTAGCCCCACGGTCTGGTTTCTGTGTAGACGTTTCAATATAGTCAAGTCGCAGTCCGACCGTGGCCTGGGGCCTTGGCCGGGCCCGCGCGGCATCACCCGCGCGTTGCCTTTGCAGATAACTACGATCGAGCCGCGCGGGGTGTTCACAAGTAAGTCTGTTTCAGGGCCGATTTCTTACACGCGATTTGTGAAAAAGTGAGGTTTTTTCGCTCCGAACGCCTTCCCGTACGCCCGCGGCGTCCGCAAGAAACCGGTCCCGTGATGTGAATCGGCCCTCCGCACGCCCGCCCGCGTGGAAATCGCCAGTTGGCCGGTCGTCACAGCCGATCACAGGTCGCGCCGGCGACCCGGGAGCGAGATTCGAATGAAGACCAGACCCCGGTCGGGCAAACCCCTCGCGATACAACACCCGAGGCCGGAGGGCCGACTGAGATCATGGAATCAACTCCGCCGCACCATCGCGAGAATTCCTCGATCGTCCCGCTGGGACTCAACGCAAACAATCCCACCGGATTCCCCGCGTTGAAACGCGGGGCTATTCTCAATCCTGCCTCCGGCAGGGGCAGTCCTGGCGGGCAGTGGCAGCTACTCATTGAAGACGCACCCGACTTGCTGCCTCTCTACTTGCAAACGAAGCCAGGCGGCCCTACCGGCGCGCATTCATGATTCGATCAGGAGAAAGGTCGTGAACACCTTCAACCACAAGATGGGCATGAGACAGGCGTTCGCGAGGATGTTCCGTCGTGACCGCAACGGCCGTCATGCCAGCGGCGAGGGCTGCTTCGATGCCTGCGGGGGCGTCTTCGATGACGGCGCACGTTTCCGGGGCGATGCCGAGGCGTTCGGCGGCCAGCAGGAAGACCTGGGGATCGGGCTTTCCTTTGGTGACGTCGTGGCCGGAGACGACCGTCGCGATGATCGAGTCGATGCCGAGGGCGCGGAGGGCGAGATCGATGTTCTTGGGATGGCCGGACGAGCCGACGGCGCATCGCAGGCCGGCGTCGGCGCAGGCCCGGACGAGGTCGGCTGCCCCGGGCAGCGCCGGGACGTTGTCGCGGACGATCTCGCGGTAGTATCGCTCCTTGGTCTCGCCGAGCTCCTCAATACGTTCGGGGCTAAGCGATTCGCCGAACAGCATGGGAATGATGTCGCGGTTCTGCCGGCCGAAGGTGCTCTTGAACTGTTCCTCGGTCACGGTCCGGCCGAGGTCGCGCGCCAGGCGCCGCCAGCTTTCAAAGTGCGCGTCAGACGAGTCGATCAGCACGCCGTCCAGATCGAAGATGACCGCTTCGAGCTCGGAGGTCATGTGTTCGATTTTACCACGGGCTTGCCGATCGGATGATACTCGAGCCACGCACGACGCATGGTGTTCAGGTCGTAGAGGTTTCGGCCGTCGAAGACGATCGGCTGGGCGAGCAACTCACGCATGCGATCGAAGTCGGGGCTGCGGAACTCGTTCCATTCGGTGCAGATCACCAAGGCGTCCGCCCCCTGGAGCACGTTGTAGTTGTGGTCGATGCACTCGATCCGGTCGCCCATCTGGGCGCGAAGATGCACGAGGGCCTCGGGGTCGTAGGCCCGGATCGACGCGCCGGCCTCGAGCAGTTGCTCGATCAGCGTGAGTGCCGGCGCCTCTCGGATGTCGTCGGTGTTGGGCTTGAAGGCGATGCCCCAGACGGCGAACGTCTTGCCGCGCACGTCTCCGAAGCGATCGATGATCTTCTTGAACAGGACCTGCTTTTGCGCCTCGTTGGTCTCGTGGGTGGCCGACAGCATGAGCGGCCGGAGGTCCCGCGACAGCGCCGTGTGAATCAACGCTCGCACGTCTTTAGGAAAGCAGCTTCCGCCGTAGCCGGCGCCGGGGTAGAGGAACTGGAATCCGATGCGCGAATCGGTTCCCATGACGCGGCGGACGTCGTCCACGTCGACGCCGCAGGCGTCGCACAGGTTGGCGATCTCGTTGATGAAGCTGATCCGCGAGGCGAGGATCCCGTTGCAGGCGTACTTGGCCATCTCGGCCGCCCGGCGACCCATCATGAGGATCGGGCGCTGGTTCCGAACGAACGGGAGGTAGAGGTCGCGGACCATTTCGCCGGACTCGGAATGCTCGAAGCCGACGACGACCCGGTCGGGGCGCTGGAAATCGCCGACGGCCGAACCCTCCTTGAGAAACTCCGGATTGCTGACCAGGTGCACGGGGTACTTGCTCTCGATTCCGATCAACTGTTCGATGCGCTCGCCGGTGCCGACCGGCACGGTGCTCTTGATCGCGACGGTCATCGGCCGCGTCACCACGGGCCCCATTGCACGGGCGAAGGCTTCGATGCCGGACAGATCGGCCGATCCGTCCGGCTGCGGCGCGGTGCCGATGGCGATGAAAACGATCTGGGCGTGATCGATGGCCTGCTTCAGGTCGGTGGTGAAGACGAGGCGTCCGTTTTGTCTGCCCTCGTTCAGCAACTCGGTCAGACCCGGCTCGTAGATCGGGTTCTTTCCGGCGTTGAGCATCTCGACTTTGGCGGCGTCAATGTCGTAGCCGACCACGTCGTTGCCGGTATCCGCCAGGCAGGCTCCCGCCACCAGCCCCACGTATCCTGAACCCGCCACCGTCACGCGCATAACTCACGTTCCTCACTGAATACCCGAACGGGCCACACCGTCGCTCACGCCCGCCGCGTCCCGCGCCGGGTGACCTCCCCGACGAACTCCACCAACAGCATCCAGGCGAAGAGTGTATTCGTGACGAGATATCGCCGCCACATCCGCCGCGGCTCCTGAAGCACGCGGTAGAACCACTCCATACCCAGGCGCTGCCAGATTCGCGGCGCCCGCTTCGTCTTACCGGCCAGTACGTCAAAGGCCCCGCCGACCCCGTGGCACACGGACACTTCCAGTTTCGGGAACCAGCGGGCCAAGAACTGCTCCTTTTTCGGCGGACTCATCGCCACCAGAAGAATATCGGCCCCGGACTTGTTGATCTCTTCAACGATCCGGGGTTCATCTTGCTCCGTGAAGTAGCCGTGATGTCTGCCGGCGACGACGGCGCCGGGGTACTCCCGCTCGATCCGCTCCACCGTTCGCAGCGACACTTCCTCGGTGGCCCCCAGGCAATAAAAGCGGTAGCCGTGAGCCTGCCCCCGCTGAAACATCCCCAGCATGAGATCGATCCCCGGAACGCGCTCCGGGATCCGCCGGCCCACGACCCGTAGCCCCCAGACGACGGCCATGCCGTCGGCCAGCACGATGTCGGACGAGAGCACCGACTCCCGCAGCAGTTGGCTACGCCGCATGTTGACCAGCTTGGCTGCGTTGACCACGCCAACGAGCAGCCGCCCTCGGGTCGCAATAGTGCGGTCCACCAGGTCGAGCACTTGTGCCAGCGTTACCGCGTGGATGGGTACGCCGAACAGCCGCTCGACACGCCGATCGCCGTGGCACGTCAGGTTGTGGACTTTGTGGCCCATTCTTCCAGCCGCTGCGGCGGCCACGCATGGAGCAACCACCCCAGGTGGTAAGGGCGACATTCATAGTCGATGCGGCCCGGCGTGAAAAGCGATGCCAGGCGCGAAGCGCGGAGGCCCGGATGGAGTCTGCTGGCGGCGGCCTGGATGCCACGCGAAAGCTTGCCGGGTTCGTGCCTTGCGACCTTGCGCCAGATCAGGTCGGCCCTCGGCTCGACCAGGGATCCGCCGTCCAGTTCGGGGGCGGACAGCAGCCACCGCAGTCCGCGCTCTACAGCGTCGGAATGATCGGGCCCGCCCGCCTCCTGAAGCGCGAACAGCGCCATCGGCGCCATGGCATCCTGGTGCACGGCGTAGACGGGGTAGCCCTCGACGATTTGGCCGGTGCGGGCGTCGAAATGCCACCACCATTGTCCTGCCGGGCCCTGTCCATCGCACATGAACTGTCCGCATCGGCGGGCGAGGTCCATCGCCCGCTTGTGGCCGGTGGCCTTGTGATAAAGTGCAAGCGCCTGCACGGGATAGACCAGGTCTGCGAAGCAGCACACGTGGGCGCGCAGCCATGGCCGGGAGACACCGGGTGGCCAATGGGTGAACGCTGCGGACCGTTCGCCGAACGACTCGAAGAGACGGCCCGCGACGCGCTCGGCCAACTGCGGTTCTGAGACGCCGTCCGGATCGACGGATAGCGCGGCCAGCGCCCATGCAATCTCGACGGTCGGATGGGGGCCTTCTGCCGGATCGAGGGCAATCAGGCGCTTCAGGGCGAGCTCGCGCTGTTCGTGACGCAACAAGGTCGCCGCCCAAAGTGACAGTGCCACGTCGCCCAGATTTTCGGCGGTTGTCACCTTTGAAAGCAGGCCGTCGCACGCGGCGTGAGCCGTTCGTCCGTCGAGGGCGCGTGCGGCGACGTCGTCCTCCTCGGTGGCCAGCCCGATCAGAACGATGGCGGTGTATCGAAGGCTTCTCCCTTCGGCAACGATGCCGCTCTCATCGCGGCGGACGCGAAAGACGAACAGGTCCTCGGCCGGCACGTACATGCGGGCCAGTGCGCGCACGCATATATCCCGCAGGTCGCTCAGGACCTGAGCCACCGCCGGTGTATTGGTTGGGCCGCCTGGCGACGCCACGGTTGTCATGGGCTCGGGGTGAGCGACTGAATGCCAGCGCCCCGAGTCAGGAAACCGAACGGATCGAAACTGTCCTCGAGGTCGCCACCGCGGAATTGATCCGCCGCGGTGCTGTTCAAGTAATGCAACCCTTCTGACGTATAGACCAGGCTGTAACCCGCACGGATGAAGACGTTGCGGTTGATGAACTCGTGGATGCGCGTTCCTGCGGTGTGAGGCACCCACAGGATGTCGCCCGCGGCCATCATGATGTTCTCTTCCTCTCCACTCTGGATCGCGTCGAGATCAAGTTTTACGCGCGCATCGCTGCCGTCCGGCATACGGCGGATGAGGTATGCTTGCCTCGGAACGAGGTCCATCCGCGCCCCACCGGCAGAAGCGAGCACTTGCAGCAACGTGCGGGGCACGCCGGTCGGAAAGACCTGCGGTCCGGGCTGATTAACAAGCCCGCCGACGAAGACGACGTTGGGCGTAGCCGGCTCCACACGCACGATGTCGCCGTTGCGCAACGGGCCCGCCTCGAGCGCCTCGGCCACGCCGATCGGATCCCGAAGGTCGAATGTCATTCGTTCCTGCGGATTGCGCACCCGCGCCAGGGTCACACGTCCGGAAGCGTCACTCGACACGCCACCCGCATTGGCTACCGCGTACAGGAGATTGCGTTCCGAGCGTCGAAGCGGCACCAAGCCCGGCGTAGCGGCCGCCCCCGTCACGACCACGTTGGTCAGATCATAATCCACGATGGTGATGTTGACGCTCGCCGCGCGGACGACACTGGGCACGTACGCGTCTTTGATGGCGTCCTCGGCGTCGGCGATCTCGAGGTCGCCGACCTTGACCGCCCCCACAATCGGCAGATCGACTTCGCCGTTGCGGTCTACGCGGACGCGGTAGACGCTGGTGGCCGTCTCGCCCTCGAGTCCCGCAAGGCTGACCTCGAGCACGTCGTTGTGGCCGAGCCGATAGGGCGCCAGGTGTTCATCGATATCAACGTGCGGCGCCTTGTCGGCGATGCGTTCCTGATTCGCGATTTCCTGCTGCTCCTGCATGACCAGGAACTCGTCGAGCGACATCATCTCGGGTTCCTGGCAGCCGCCGGGCGCGAACGCGAAGCAAAGGAAAAGAGGCAACAGGGTCAGAGGCAGTGAAGAAGAAGGAACTCGACGAGTGCGGGCGAGGCGAGCGGAGCGACTCAGAGATTGGCGGCCGTGCGGCGCCGTCCGCCGCGGGCGTTGATGCGGGGAGCGGCGCCCCGCCGTAAACGGCGGGGCTGTGCGTTCCGCTCGTCGCCGACCAGCCAGCGCGAGCGCACGTTCCAGAGTCCACCCAGGGTCCCAATGGTGGCGAGAAGGATCTTCAGGTCCAGCCAAAAGGACATGTGCCGCACGTACATGATGTCGTAGGCGATCCATTGATGAAAATCTCCCTCTGCTCGCTGATCTCGGCAAATTTGCCACAAACCTGTAATTCCCGGACGTACGGAAAGCCGCGCCCGCCGCCAGGGTACACAGATCTGATTCTCGCGGAAGGGAGAGGGCCTGGGCCCGACCAGGCTCATCTGGCCCAACAACACGTTGATGAGCTGAGGAATCTCATCGATATTGGTTGCTCGCAACCATTTTCCCACCCGCGTCACGCGGGGGTCATTATGAATCTTGAACTGCGGGCCGTCGAGAGCATTGTTGACGTAAAGGTCGCGTTGGTTCAGGTGGGCGTCGCGGCACATCGTACGGAACTTCAAGCAATGAAATAGCTTACCGCCCTTGCCCTCGCGCTCGTGTCGAAAAAAAACCGGCCCTTTCGAGTCCAGTTTGAGGACAAGCGCGGTCAGAATGAACAGGGGTGAAAGCACCACCAGCGCCACAAAGGAGAGGGCTACATCGAGCGCGAGCTTGATGTTCGGATACCACGATCCCCGAATGTTCACGTTGCCCAAGGCAGCCGCGTCAGCCCCCAACCGGATATGTTCGCTCAAGACAGGGTCAGCCTTCATCCTGGAGCGCCCGTTGTTATCGGTCTGGTCGGCTTCGCTTTCGCCGCACTCGCCCACGCCGATCCGCTGCTGCAGCATCGTACGGGGGGACAGGCTGGAGTGGTTCGCGAGCACAGCCTGGGCCAGCATGGCGTCCCGGCCGACCGTGGCGCCCGCTCCGACCACAGCCGGACCGAAGATCGTCGCTCCTCGTTCGACCGTCACGCCGTCCTGTAGGATGACGGGCCCCACGATGCGGCTCTCGGTATGGACCTGACACGATCTTCCGACCAGCATTCCCGCGGCGTCGTAACGGTAGCCGGCAGGCGGATCGCCTGACATCGCCGAGATGGCCCGCTGCTCGTTCAGGGCCAGCAGCCCATGCTCCTCGGCAAGGTCGATCACCGCCGACGTAATCGTGACGTCGCGGCTCAACACACCGCGGGACGACAGAGCGGCGCGAAAATCGGCCAGCGAATCCAAGCGAATGCCGTGGCATGAAGCAAGCGGCACGATGGAATAGGCGTTGGCATCGATGGTCAGGTTGGTCACGTGGTCGTAGTAGCGACTGATTCGTCGAATTCTTCCCTGCTCGTCGCAGTGGACAAACTCGCGGGTATCTGCCCCGTCGCCGACGGCCACGCCGTGCACCGCCCACCGCACGCCTTCCGCCTGGCGGATCCTCTGGGATACGTCGATCCCGTCGGTGGGCCAGTGCCTGGGATCCACGAGTACCAACAGGTCCGATGGTTCGTGCTCGTGAGCGAGGGTGGTCAGCACATTCGGGCCGACCAACTGCGTGCCATGGGGTGCTATATCGAGGATTGCCTGATTGTACTTATCCGACGGTTCAAACGCCGGCAGGATGCGCAAGGATTTTGCGGCCGACTCGGGAAGCTTGCTCATCAGCTCGCTGAGCACCGTGCCGGTGCCGAGCGGAAGCATGAGCAGAGACGCCCGTGCAGGTGCATCTTGCAGGTACGCCGGCCTGCGATCCACGATAATCGTGATGATGTCCACGACTTCTCCCCGCCGCCCGGAAGCTCTCGCATCCGAAACGGACCGCTACGAGTGATACGCCTGCGCGCCGTACGCCAGGCGAGAGTCCGCGCCCACCAGGATGGTCCCGAGGGTCGTACCGCCGGCAGCGCTCAGTTGCTCAATGGCTTCAACGGCGTCGGAGCGGCGGCACCGAGCCGCCCGCAAGGTCAAAATTGCTCCGTCCACCTGGCTTGTCAGGATACGCGCATCGGCGACCGGAAGCACCGGGGGTGCGTCGAACAGGATGAAATCGTAGCGCTCACGCCAGCGCTCGAGGCACTTGGTGAACACTCCATTCGCCATCATCTCGGAATCCTTCTCCTGCGCGGAGCAGCCGGCCAGGATCACGTCGATGTGCTCCGCTGAGCCGACGACCACTACGTCGGCTTCGTCAGCACGGCCATTGAGCAAATCCGCAAGTCCCAGCTCCGCCTCGATTTCGAGCCGGTCGGACAAACTGGGGCGACGAAGGTCGGCGTCGACGAGCAGAACCCTCTTTCCGACCCGCGCAAGGCTGCGGGCCAGCAGGATGGCCACGCTGGTCTTGCCCGACTGAGGTCCCGGGCTTGTGACCACAACCGATCGGCCGGTCTTGTCGGTCAGGCGATCGAGCAACGCCGTACGAACCATGCGGACACTCTCGCGAAGTGCTTCGGAACTTTCGTCGTCCAACGTTGAGCCGTGGCGGACTTTCGGCAACAACCCCAGGAAAGGAATATGAATGGTCCCGCGCACGTCTCCGACTTCACGCACCGACGTGTCCAGAACGCTGCGCAGGAAGGCGACGCCCACGCCCAAGCCTCCCGCGACGCCCATCAACAGCAAAGACAACAAGGCGCGCCGATCCCGGTGCGGCTCGGCAGGCTTCACCGCCTCCGAGGCGAGGGTGACGCGCCCCACTTCGCGGGCAGCCCGTTTCTCAATGCGCAGGACGTTCAAACGTTGCTGTACCTCGTCGGCCTCCTTGCGCTTGTCGTCGATCTCCGCATTGAGCCGCTCGATCATCTGGGCCTTTTCATTGACATCGTCAACCCGGCGTCTCTGCTCCTTGATGGTTTCGGCAATCTGTTTTTCTCGAAACTCGGCCTCGGCAATCGCACGTTGGATCGAGTCCTTATCAAGGACGTGAACTTGTCCTGTCGGGCCGGCGGTACCGCCACCGACCTCCGTTCGCGCGCGTCGCGGATCGTCCAGTTCCTGTTCACGTTGACGAAGCAGGTTTTCGGTATGGTCGGCATCCGAAATCAGTTGTTTCATGCGAGGATGCGCCTCGCCGAAGTGTTCGCGGGCCAGGTTCAACTGATGCCGAGAGGCCTCATAGGCCAACCGCCGATCCTGCCAGATGGGGTCGTCCTCGTAGCGCGGATCCACGGGCTCCGCCCCCGATTCGCCGTTCTGCGATTCGTCTTTCTCATCAGCAAGCTGTTGCTCCAGGTAGTCCAATCGCCACCGGTTCAACTGGCGATCGAGTTTGAGGTTCTGCAGATCGTGCTCCAATTCCACGAGGCGATCGGCCACGCGCGTACGGATTTCGTCCGGCTCTGACGTTCCGAGTTTCGCCTCGAGTGTGTTCTTATTGAGAATCTTGCCCTCGATCGCGCTGCGCAGTTCGGCCTGTTTATCCGTCAGTACGGTCATCTGCATCTGGTCGATCTTCTCCTCGGCCGTGTCCGAGTAGTTGAGATAGTGATGGACGACGCGGTCGACGATGGTTTTGGCGTCGGCAGGTTCAAGGGCGGTGACGGATATGTTGATAAGTTCGGTTCCGCGGCGTGGGTTTGCAGATACGTCCTTCATCAGGCGCTGTAGCGGAGGCAAGGGAGCGCCGAACAGGGCTTTGGGCGGGGCTTTGTACCAACGGGTGTTCTGGACGCGTTCGTCCTCCAACACGCGCTCGAGCACGACCGGGTTCCGCACGATGGCGACTTGCGTCTGCAAGTACGACTGATACAGCGGCACGAGACCGTTGTCTTCGTACTTGTAAAGAAGCTGCGGTACGACTGGAGCCACCCGCACCACAGCCGTCGCCCGGTACTGCGGTTTGACCATCGCCCAAACGAGGGGGACCGCGACGGCGCTCACCAGCAGGAAGATGGCGAGGACGCTCCATTTGTAACGAAGGAGCGTGGCCGCCGTGAAGGAGCGCGACGGTCCTGCCGCCGCGCCTGAAAGCATGACCGGATCTTCCGGCAGCAGAGCCGGCGCGAAATCGCCCGGCGCCTGGCGTACCAGAGGGCCGCCGAATGAGCCGGATCCGTCCATCGGTGCGCCTTCGTTGCGATCTTTCATTGTCCGAATACTCCTGTTTCCCCGTCCGCGCGTGCTTCAGTGCCCCTGCGCGGTTGTGACTGCCTGAAAGTTTCGCGTCGCGGCACAGGCCATCGCCCGTTCACGACGCTCTCATGACTGTTGTTCATTCCAGACGCCTTAGCCGCCATTCCGCTTTCGGAACCAGCGGCTCAAGTAAGCGAGCCGCGACTGCTGCTCCGCAAAGACCACGTAGCGATTCGCCGTGTCGGCTCTCACGCCCGCTCTCGACGTGACGATGCACCGATCCAGAACAGCCCCTGAGCCGACGCTGCACTCGTCCCAAAGTGACGACCGGCAGACCACAGCGCCCTCGCCAATGTGACAATGTGAACCGATGCTGGTCGGGCCGACGACGGTCACCCCTGCCCCGACGGTAGCGCCCTCACCTATCAGGATAGGACCGATGAGCCGGGCAGTCGAGTCGATGGCCGCCGTGGAATGTGCGCCCGCCTGACCGTTTGTCCGGTAACCCTCTCCGCAGTAACGATGCCACTCCTCCTGCCGATGCCCCAAAGTCCGCAGCATCCAACCGTTGACGGCCAGATAAGAGTCCACACTGGTTACACGCGGCGTCACACAAGTCGTCAGAAACGGCATGACCGACAACTGTCTTTTGTAGAGGTGCGGGATCAGTGCTTCTTTGATGTCCTGATATCCGTGTGGTGAAATCTCGGTCAGGGCCGAACGACTCAGGACGTAAATACCCATCGGCCAAAGGCCGCCTTCGGCGCCTCCGTTATCGCGCGGCGCTTTCGATACGACGACGGTCAGCGCCGCTTCGCTGCGGCGGTGGAACTCCACGAGTTCGGAGAGGCTCACCTGAGGGATCAGACTGCCCTCCACGGCAACGACCGTGTCGCAGCCGCTTCCAAGTCCCGCATCGCGGACACACCCGGCGGGTCCTCGCGGAGCCAGATCCTCATAGTAGTCAATCGAAAGCCAATTCGGACTGCAAGCACCCGAAATGCCCCGGGTCAGGCGGCGACGAACCAGGTCCGTATACGTGTTTCCGCAGATGTTGGCCGAGCGGATGCCGGCGTGCGCAAGCCAGCCGAGCACATGCGACAGCAAAGGTTGATTGGCAATCGGCGCCAACGCCCGCGGGACGACTCGCTCCAGGGCACACGCCCCCCACGGCTGCGTGCCGGCAAGAATCACCCCTGCGACCCGGGCCATGCTCTCGTCCTGAACGCTCAAATGTGCGGCCGACTCCCCGTCTGCTCTGAAGCCATTGTTGCGGTCGCCACCGCCGATTCGATACAGCGTTTTGCTCGCCACGCTACTCATTGCTTCTCCCCCATAACGCAACCGGGTTTCCGATTGCGTCGTTATCCATATCCATAGCCCCCCTCGTGCCGCGCGTGATGACGTGCGAAATCGGGTCCTGTTGCGAGTGCATCATCGTTTCCGGGCGCTCGCGATCTGGCGGCTCAGACCGCATCACATCAGCGCCGTTTTCCCCAGCTCGCCCGATTCGCGGCGCGGTCTCGGTCAGTGCGTCCGTATTCCCCTCGCGCGCGTCCGATGACCACTGCGGCACAACTGTGATCCGAGTCCGCAGGGTAACCGGCCCTTGAAAACTGCGACGCCCCACCAAGGTCGTGCTTGCTGATTTGTGATGATACCCGCCGCTCACCCAACCCTGGATCGGCTCTTCGGAACCGGTTACCAATTGGACGGTGAGTGTGAGGTCGGGCTCGACGACAGCGCGGCCCGCTGCGTAGTGCACTTCGAATCGCCGGTCGTCGAGCTTCGACACACGGCAGCGCTCACCAAAATGCAAGTGGAGTTCGAGATCATGGTGCCTCCGGGCACTCAGTTCATCGACGATCGTGACGATCTGAGTCCGCCCGTCCAGCTCGACCTTTCGCCGATGCGTCACCGGATCGGTGAGACGTCGGTACCCGTCGTGTTCGCCGACAACAGCGCCGCCGTCTTCGGTGGGCGACCAGCAAATGCAGCTTGCGTTGGCTCGCCGCCCCCACAAGAAGGAACCGAGCATCTCCGACTGATCTTCTCCATCGACCACGACGGTGTTGTGGGCCGCGGTGCTCCGGAAATAGCGACGCCATGACGGGTGCGTGAAGTAGTCGTACGTGCCGGGGTCCACGAGGATGTCGCAACCAGCGGCCCGCAACGACACGGCGAGTGCGTCGGCGTGGCCGTGGGCAGCGATGGACTTGAAGCCCAGTTCGCCGCAATCAAAAACGACCCGAACGTGATCGCTCCCTCCCGGCTGACCCGATTCGAGAATGTAGCAGCCCGTTTCAGGGAATGCTCGTGACTGCGCGGGCGATGGCTGGCGACCGTCGATGTCTTCGAAGCGTCGCAGTCCGTGGTCACCGAAAAGCCAGAAGACCGGCTCGCGGCATTCGCCCACCAACGCTTTGAAGTCAGCCCGCTCGAACAGCACGGCTCCGACACCCATCAGCGTCGACGGATCATTCAGGCGCCGACCCAGATCGAGCACGTATCCGTCGTCGCTGTCGCCGTACATGGGGGCGAACTCATCGCCGTCGATGAAGGCTGCGGCGAAGCCGAACATGCGTTCGAGAGTTTGCCAGTAGTTCGGGTCGAATTCCTCGCCGATGTTTCGCGCAGCCAAGCCGGCGAGAAGGAAGAACTGGAGGGCGAACAAGTGATAGCCGAGTGCCTGCTCGCGATTTCCGCCGTCAGGGTAAGTCTGTGCGACGATCTCGTGTTCGAGAATCGCGCGACTTTGACGCCGCCAACGTGCCGCATCCTTGAATGAACAGAAGTAGGCCGCACCGATGAACACGCCCGCGGCCTCGCCGATCAAATGGTTGTTTGCCGACGAATAGCGCGAGTACTTGCGGCTGATCTCCCGCATATGGAGGAACGCGACCGCCGCCGCGCGTTCCAGCCGAATCCGGCTCAAGGCATCGGCTGAATCAATCAGCGAAAGCGCCCAGACCCAGTTGATCAGCCGGATCGCCAGTTCCAAGGGGCTGCGCCATTGCATGCCGACCTGGAACGGGCACTGGTCCATCCAGCTATCGATCTGTTCCAGAACCGCCTTTGCGAAGCGCTCGTCACCGGTGTATCGGAAAGCCCGCGCCAGCGTCACGAGCTGCTGATGGCGGCTGGGTTCCCACGCAAACTTGCAGTCGCCGGTGACGTCGTAATCGCGATAGTCGATGTCGGGGGCGAAGCGCATGGGCGTTGGTTTGCCCGCTTTGAATTCGAAGTTCCAGTCGATCGGGTCGCCAAGGTGAACGTCACGTAAGTCAAAGAGATCGAGGCGATGGCGCGCGACAGCCTCCGCACGAACAACGGCGTCTTTACGCCACTGGCGCGGCATGTTGTCAAGCGCTTCAGCCGACAGCGATGCGGTGTGCCGGCCGATCACGGCGGGCCGTACGAGCCGACCGCCGGCCCGTCCGTTAACAATACGACTCAGCGGCGGCGCATGCCGCCACGCTCGCCGCGTGAGGCGCTCAGCCGAATCGCGCACCACGCCATGGGTGCGCCAGAGCACCTCCGGAACCTTCATGGAGCTCAGGCGTCGTGCGTACCAGCCCAACGATTGCAACGCGGTCAGCTCCCTTCCGATGACGGCCTCATCGCGCCGCCCAAAGCGTGCGCTACTGGCCACTATTCCATTAGCAGGCGGCGAGTACCTCACGCTTGATGGCCGCCATTGAGCCGGCCGGACCAGCGGGTTCAGCCGCCGTGCCCCTTGGCACCCTCGACCCGGCTTCGGACGAGCCCAGTCGGATGACTGCAATTCCAGTTTGCTTCGTGCCTCTGGACGGATAGCCACCGGACGAGCGATTGAGAATATCAAGGCGCTTGCCCGCTCTTGACTGAGCCTCTTAGGTTCAGGCAGCGATCAGGGCATCCCGTCCCTGCTCAGCAGAACGTCCCAGGCTTCCGACATTCGTCCTTGAATCGGGTTTCTTCTTTGCCCTCAGATGGGTCGCGCAAATTCCCCCCATATGATCGAGAGACTCACGCACGCAAGAGAGGTTAGCCGTCAGCGTTGCGGCCCGTGCAATATTTCGCGATCCGGCGCTCGCAGGCATCCGGTCCCGAATCGCCGACGGCCTGTTGCTCTCCCTCCGGGCGGGCCGGTTTGCCTGGTTCGTACATACCGAGCCCTCGAGTCCCAAGAACCAGCACCACAGTAGTTTAAAGCTTCTAGCAGCATGGTTGGTATTTGTCAAGCCGTCCCGCAAAGTTCCGATAACTTTTGACAGAATTTAAGCGTGTTGGTTAACCCAACCGCGTCCGTCCGAGAGCTCGTGCTCCCAATCAACCCACCCTGTTCAAACCTCAGCCGTGGCCCGGCCTCGTGGTCCCTCATTGTTTTACCAGCATAACGGAGGCTACCGACTCGTTTCCGGCCGAGTCCAAGACGCGGGCAACGACCTGGTGGTCCCCGGCCTCCGCCGATTCGGCGTCCCACCAGAACGTCACAATCCCGAGCGCCCCGTCCAGAGCTTGAGAATGGTGCCGCACACCATCCACCAGCCATACCACGCTGTGAAGTTCGTAGTCGTCGCTTAACTCCACCTGGACGGCCACGCTTTGAAAGACCAGAGTGCCATCAACAGGTGCCATCAATGTTATGGTCGGGGGCGTAACGTCTTCACCTTCGTCTGCGCTTGCCGGAGTGCCGCCGTCCGCATCTCCCGGCTCCGAACCACCGCCGGTCTCCCCGGCCACAACCCAAACATCCACGGGTTCCGCCTCGGCCGAGTTGCCGGCCCGGTCCGTGGCGACGGCACTAATTGTGTGCCGCCCGGGCGAAAGCCTCTGCGTGTTGATCGTGAAGCGATAAGGCTTGGCCGTGTCCGTTGCGAACGGCTGGCCGTCTATCGAGAGGACCACATCCGCCACTCCGAGCCCGTCGACGGCGCTAACCGGAATACGCACGTAGCCGGTGACAACCGCTCCGTCGAGTGGCTCGATGATCCTTATTTCCGGAGGTACGTTGTCCTCGGGTTCCACGACGTTCAGCGCCGCCTCCACGGCGCCCGAGGCATCAACCATGCCGTGGCCGTGGAATTCGTCGCGGCCGTCGTCCCCGAGGTCGATGGCGTGACCGAAAATCAGGCCTTCGACAGTGACCGGACGAAGGTCCGGATTCACGGACCAGACCAACGCCGCGACGCCGGCTGCAATCGGGCTGGCGAACGACGTCCCGTTGGCACGTCGATAGCCGCCGCCCATTGCGGTTGTGCGGATGTCCGTGCCGGGGGCGACGATGTCGACGAAGGCGCCGTAGTCCGAGAAAAACGCGAGCTCGCCCGTTCCGTCAACGGCCCCGACAAAGACGGCATCACTTGTGTCCCGCGCGCGGTAACGCTCGCCGCTATTGCCGCTGCTGATGAAGACGAGGCGGCCGGCGTTTCGGGCGTATCGGGCGGCGGCCAGCACCGTCGAATCCGAAGCCAGCGGTGCAAAGCTGACGTTGATCACCCGGGCGCCGTGGCGGACGGCCCAGACGATGCCGCCCGCGATGTCTCTGCTGGAGGCCATACCGCGGCTATTTGATACACGGACCGGCATGAGAGGGTTGTCCCAGGCCACGCCGGCCACGCCGAGGCGGTTGTTGGTCATTGCGGCCGCCGTCCCGGCCACCGCCGTGCCGTGTCCCCAGACGTCGTCCGCGTCGTCGCTATTCGCGTAGATGTTTCGTCCGGCGAGGAGCTTTTGCTGCAGGTCCGGGTGGTCGCGGTCGACGCCGGTGTCGACGATCGCGATGACGATGGCCTCGTCACCGGTTGAGAGGTCCCACGCCTGAGGCAGACCGACCATCTCGATATGCGTCTGGTAGCTGATCTCCGTGTCGTTCGGCAGTGCCTGGGCGTCATAGAGATAGCTTTTGTGAACCGATTCGATCGCTGGATGAGCCGCCAGCGTCGCCGCGGCCTCGTGAAACGACGCAACGCATACCGTGACGGCGACGGTCTCGATGTCCTCAAGCGTGCGAACGGGTTCCACGCCCGCCTGTTCGTAGGCCCGATCGAGATCGTCCGCTTGCGCCCCGGGCAGGATGCGTGCAAGCAGCTCATTTTCGACGAAGGGCAGGGCGCTGACGAGCGGGTCGTCATCCTCCACGAACGTAAAGTCCGTTTCCGCTACGGCGGCGTCCGATCCCGTTGAATCGGGCGCCGCGGGATCGACTCCGTCCAGCGGCCACCGCCCACAACTTGCACACAACATACTTGCCAGGCAAGCGCACAGGCTTCCCGCACGCGCGGACCAGAGCCGAGCGAACGTACGGCCGAAGCCGAGATCGAAATACTGGAGGACCATAATCCTCGTGCGGTTCGAAATCCGTTTTGTCGTGTCACCCGTCACGCCCGCCGGCACACGTCGCAGCTCCTATGAAACGTTAACAAGCCGAGCGCGCCGGCCTATATCGTCAGCATAACATTCGACGGTGGTTCGAGGGGCCGTCGCTGCCAGACTCGCTCCGATAATCGAACCCGAACGCGCACCGCGGTCGCGGGGCGCGTGTTTAGGGAGGGACTCATAGGCAAGCGTAGGTGCCAACGGCGGCGGAGCTTGCTGATGCGTTACTTCCGTTTTACGGCGGCACGGCCAACGCAGCTCTTGCCTGCAGGCAACACCGAGTTGTCCATGGCACCCACGTCCGCACACCTTTGAGGTGTTGAGGCGGGGGTTATACGGCGTGCGCGACGCGCATCCGCCCGAACGCTCGACGACGAGCGCGGCGTGGGCCGCACCGTCCCGACGAGGCATGGCTTCAGGGATCAGGGGCGCTCAGCCGGTTCGCCGTCTCCGGCGCAGACGAATGAGTATGAGCCCGGTACCGAGCAAGGCCACTGTTGCCGGCTCCGGTACAACGATACCCGCTCGAAACGTCAGGTCCCAGTCGAGTTCGCCGAGGTCCTCGACAAACCCCTGTCCGGGGCGGTATGGATCGTCATCGGCGAACGCGACTCCGAGCGAATCGCCCCCGGCATGCACGATTTCAAACACGGGATCAGGCCCTGGCGGAAACAGAACAGGTTCGGAAAAAATCGAAACGAACCTGGGCCACCTGGCCAAGGTGCATTCCGCATCCTGGCCCACCAGGAAACTGAAAGCAATCCTCCAGGAAGACCGTTTCGCTCGTCCCCAGGACCGGCCCGTCAAGGGTACCGGCTCGCACCCGCACGAATGCCGATCCGCCGTTCGCCTCGGCTGAGGCGTCGAACATCGCCAATTCGACAAAGTGCATTTCGGAACGGTGGGGGCTGAACCGTTGCCCGACGGCCCCCTGATCCGGACGCGGAATGCCCACAACCACATCGACCTCGTCCTGGGATTGATCGATGACGTCGTAAACGCCTGCGTGGCTCGTTTGAAGTCCCACGACTCCGAAACCGATGACCAACGATATCGCACGCGACGCAACTTTGTTTGGTCTGTTCAAACACATTAAAGCACCTCCCGGAAAGATCATCTGTGTTTCCCGGTGAGTCCATACATTTGAACCGTGCTCATGTTTTCCGGCTCGACGTACATGCGGGGTTCTTCACACCCATTTTGGCAAGACCTCTTGCCGCCCCAGGCGGCGTCTGAATCATCTTCTCCTCCGTGCCGGACCAAAGCCAAGGAAAGCCAGGCCGATCATGAGCACGGTGACGTGTACTACCCCGACCGCGCCGCAGGGCATCGCCGGCGGAGCCGGAGCGGCCGCGGGCGCTAGATCGGCCGCACTACAGCCGTCTGAAGATACTGGTTCGCCGATCGGTGTTTGCGGACAGAGATCGTAGCAATCATTCACGTCGTCGCCGTCGCCGTCGCGCTGGTTGCACGCGCAACCATATTCGTTGGCGGGGACGCCCAACGACGTATCGGGGCAGAAGTCTTCGCAGTTGCTGACGCCGTCCTCATCGTCGTCGAGCGCATCACACGAGCAGCCGATCACGCTGACGAGCGATCCGTCCGGGGTCTTTGGACATTGATCGCGGTAGTTCGGCACGCCGTCGGCGTCGTCATCGCCAAGCTGCTCTGGCGAGCAGCCGTCTCCGTCCGTCGCCCGCCCCGGTGATGTTGCCGTGCATTTGTCCCGTCCATCAGGCACACCGTCCCCGTCGCTGTCCAACTGGGTTGCCGCACAGCCCCGATAATTGACCAGCTCGCCGAGTAGCGTGTTCGGGCAGTGATCCTGCCAGTGTGGTACACCGTCAAGGTCCGCATCCCTTTGCAATGACGTGCAACCGTCCTCGTCGACTGCCTCACGATCGGGGGTACCCGGACAGCGGTCACGGCAGTCGTCAACTCCGTCCGAATCGCCGTCCAACTGTTCGCACGCGCAGCCCTGCGTGTCGACGCGTTCGCCTTCTGGCGTTTCCGGACAAAGATCGCGACAGTCGTTGACGCCGTCTTCGTCGCCGTCCCTCTGGCGGCAACTGCACCCGGATTCGTCAACAAGCTCGAGGGGGAACGTGCCCGGACACCGATCGTCGCAGTTGTCGACCTTGTCGTAATCCGCATCGAGCTGACTGCACGAACAGCCGCGCTCGTCGGCCCCCTCGTCCGACGGCGTCGACACGCACAGATCGTCGCAGTAGTAGACGCCGTCGCCGTCGTCATCGAGGTCCGAACTGCTGCACGGGCAGCCCAAGCGGTCCACACGTACGCCGGGCGGCGTATCGGGGCACTCGTCACGTCGATTCTCGATGTTGTCACCGTCGTCGTCCTCGGAACCGTGATCCGCACAGCCCAGGCTGTTCACGAGCGCTCCCGGCTCGGTTCCGGGGCACTGGTCCCGCGCGTCGGGCACCCCGTCCCCGTCCTCGTCCAGGACGGGCAGGTCTCCCGCATCGTCACAGTCCGGGACGGCGCCGAATTCGCACCAATGGTCGATACAGAATGCGGTTACGCACGGATCGTCAACGAAACAATCCTCCCGAGAAGTGCAGCAGCCCTCTATCCGATCGTTCCGGCACGTCCCATTGACACAGGTGTCCAATGTACAGATGTCCGCATCGAGGCACTCGGAGTCGGCGTTGCAGCAGTTGGGGATCGTCAGGTTCCGGCACTCCCCTTCGACGCACGCGTCGTCAGTGCACAGGTTCGCGTCGTCACAGTCCGACTCGCGGAGGCATTCGCATTCGTCGGGGACGCCGTCACCATTCACGTCCTGCGACGTCCCCGCCAGGATGTCCTGGTCGTCGGTGACCCCGTTGCCGTTACAGTCAGAGAACTCGAACGCCCCGATGTCGACCATCGGCCCGATGACGCGAGTCCGCCGATCCAGGTCCAGTGGAACCGGTTCCGATCTGTCGCCATCCTCGTCCAGATCCGCCTCGTCGGCGGGAAGCAGCTCGTCGCTGCCGCGATTGATACACGGCGAGCCGGCCTGCACGCGGAGGTTATCATCCATAGTTCCCAGAACCTGGTCCGGCCCGTCCGCATCGATGAACCGCGGATTGCCATCGAAATTGCCGAACCCGCCGAGTTGGCCGGTCCACCCCATGACGCAGCAGTGCTCCAGGACGGGGGGTGACCTGCGAGAGTCCCATCGAAACTGCGATTCCTGCGCGCTTCCGCCGACCTCGGTGTTGCCCCAAATGATCGTGTTGTAGAGTGCCGGACCGGGGACTGACGAACTGTGAACGCCCCCGGCACTCGTGGTGGCGTGGTTATGGCTTAGCGTGCAGTTAACCAGCGTCGACGCCGCTTCGCCTTCCATATGGACAGCCCCGCCAAATTCGGCACTGTTGCCGTTTATGACGCAGTTCACAACCGTGGCGCAGCTGCTCGCCAAATAGGCGGCGCCGCCATGACTGAACCCGTGCCACGACGTATGGGTCGTGTTGCCGAGGTATACACAGTTGGCCAGCACAGGCGTGCTTTCGCTGACGCTTGTCGCTCCGCCCACTGCTGCGCGGTTCTCGACAAAGACGCAATCGACCAGTTTCGCCGAGCTGTCCTCCCAGATGAAGACGGCCCCGCCGAAATCATCAGCGCTGTTTCGCAAGAACGTGCAACGTCGGATCGTCGGGCTTCCGCCCTCGACGTACAATCCGCCTCCCCAGCCGCTGGACTTGCCCCCTTCGATACTGAAGTACGAATTGCCGCCCGTGATGACGAAGCCGTCCAAAACGGTGGCGCTATCGCCGTCGATGATGCGGACCACGTTCAGGCAGTTGCCGGCGATGTTCTCGAAGTCCGGGCCGTCGTTGCCGTAGATATCGCCCGAGAGCACGGTCGGGTGACGGGCCGGGTCGCGCTGATGGCGCAACGATTCGGTGCCTGCGAACCCGCCGTACAGTCCGACGCCGCTGATCAACTCGAAGCTCGACGATGCCGTGCCTTCGCCTCTACCGGGTACGTACGTGCCCGCGGCGACCCAGATTTCGATGCCCGCTGTGTTCAGCGCGTCTGCTTCATCGAGCGCGTCCTGGAGGTCGGTGTAGGCGTCGGTCCAATTTAAGCCGGTGTTTGCGCCTGCTGCGTCAGCATTGACGTATATGACTTCAGCGGCCCTTACTGCCCCGCATAATACGCTGATGGAGGCGATCGCAAAAAGCAAGACGAGCCGATGTGTCTTATTACAGTGCACCATGCGGTTCCTCCTTGCTCACGGCTGCATTTCCACGGCGCGATAAGCGACATTTTCAACGGTCGGGTTGACCACGCTACCCCAGGCCAAGTGCACGCCGAGGTCGTCGTATAAATGAAGCACCGGAATCAAACTGGCCGGGTCACCGGTCGGCGAGACTTCGATAGCCAGCCGTTCGTCGAGCACCGACGGAGTCTGATAGAAATCAGCGTCGCCGCGGAGCACGCCGAACAGGCCGTCACCGATGGAGGCCGCAAAGCTCGCCGAGCCGGGCCCTGCCAGTTCGCTAGGGGTTGATTCCGATATCGAATCGTTTGGTTCCAAGGGGCCGTCCTCGACCGAAACGGGCACCGCGTCGATGCAGGGGAAGCCTCCGGTTTCGTATGTACTGTCGGGTTTCAGCGCCTGAGACAGAAGGACCGCGAGATCGAACCCGCCTTCCGCCGACGGACGTCCGCTCGAATCGTCCGCCGGCGAGAAGGCCGGGTTCAGACTGTGAGAGGCACTCACAGTGTAGGTCCCGGGCTCCACGATGTACGTCTGGAGCGACGGGTCCAGGTGGGTGGCGTCTATGTCGTCGTGGTTCGCAAGTTCGATGAGCCCCTCCGGTTCATCCGCCAGTTGCGGGAAGTGCCCGAACAGGCGGACGTAGCCGTCGTAGTCGGGGTCGTCGGCGGTCATGGCGACCGTCAGCAGCAGGGGCAGGGGCGCGGATTCGGTCACCTCGACGGAGAAGAAATCGCGGTCGGCCGGCCCGAGCGGCCCGTTGTCGATCTCGGCCCGCGATGCGATGGCGGTTCCAAGATCGACCAGCCCGGTCGCGACCGCCTGAGAGATGGTGTCGTTCGGGTCGGTGTCGGGCACGGAAAGGAGGGGCTCGCCGCGTGCTGAGCCCGCCGGGAGCGCGATACCAGCCCACGTTGCAATCAGCCACGCTGTAATCAACCCCTGTGACTTACCCATAACGCCCATCCTCTCTCGTGGTGTTTCGCCGGGCCGGCCGGGCCCCCGCGACTCGGGGCCCGCCCGCCGGCTCCCACGACACCCGCCCGCAGCGAGCGTTCAGAGGTAAGTCTGTTTCAGGGCCGATTTCTTACACGCAATTTGCAAAAAAGTGAGATTTTCTGCCTGCGGCCACGGCGGGGCGCCGCGAACAACGCCCCCATCGGTTCGTGAGGGTCTCAGCTTGCCCAATACGGCGAAGTGTCTTCGGAGCGGCCAGGTGATGGAAGAGTTACGGGTAGTACGGTGTGACCACGCCGCCGGATCCGCCGCAATTGATGTCCGTGGCAATCGGCGGCGCAGGCAGCGTGTCCATCTGCCACCCGGGCCCCCGGATGATGGTGCAATGATATCCATCATAGCATTGGTCAAGATCACCGTCGCATCCGGGGTAACGAAGCAGGTGAGCCTGCGGATGTTCGTGGCCTTCCATGCGAGTTAATCCGGCGTGTCCATCGACGAATGCGGTTGCGAACACCCAAGGCGATCCGTGCCAGCCGAGCACCCGGGTGGCGACATCGGTGCCCAACACTCCGCTAAGGGACTCGCAGCCATCGATACCGTAGTTCATACGCCACGCGAACAGCCCGCAGTTCTCCATGATCAGAATCGTGTTTCCCGGGTTAGGTACACGGGAGATCGGACGAAGGAAGGGGGAGTTGCTCATCAGCTTACAACCGGCGCCGGCGGCGCCGACCCACTGGGCGTTGGCCGCGTAGCTGTTCCCGTAGTGATCGTACGACGTGTATCTTGACTCCTGCCACGCGGTGAAGTGGTGCCCCGTGTAGCCCACGTCCGCCGGGCAGCGAAAGGCATCCAACTGCAACTCCATATCATGCCGCCAGTTCGATTGTTCGCCGCCAGGGTCTCGTATGTAGTCGGGGAACACATCGCCGTACACGAATTGGTTGAGTCCGCGAGAGGCCGGCCCCCTGCCGAGCATGGTGCCCCACTTGGACGTAACCGGATTCCCTCCCTGCTGAGGCTCCCCCCGGCCCGACTTTCCGCCCCACTCCCAGAGGCCGACAGCGCCGCTCAACTGCCCCATCAAACGATGGCGCGGCAGGGCAAATTCGTTCGGATCCGCGGCCGCGTGTGAAGAGGCCGCTTCGGCGAGGCGTTTGAGGTTGAACAGGCATTTGGTTTCCTCCGCATCACGACGCGCTTCGTCCAAGGTGGGCAGAAGAAGCGTCGAGAACACGCCGAGCGCTGCGACGCTGATGACAACCTCGTATAAACTCGCCGCGCGTTGTTGCTCCTTGGATCTTTGCACGATCAGCCCCTTTTCCTACGATCCAACACCGTTGGCCGACACAAAGAACTCCGCATAGTCACTGAGGTCAACGTCATCATCGATGTCGAAGTCAAACGCCGCACATGCTCCGTCGCCGCTCATCACTCCGTTCACCGGCAGGCAACGCTGCAGCACCGCGTAATCCAACAGATCGACGGTTGCGTTGCCGTCCCCGTCGCCGAGTAACCCAAAACTCTCACCGCCCAGCTTGCCCACCGGCGCGTCGACGCCGACGGTTTCCTCGAAGCGCCCGCCCCTATCGAACACGTGCAGATTGGGCGCCGTCCAATTGCCTGCGATCAGCGCGGCCTCGCCCGTTGCGGCCAGACTCGTCGCGTGTACCGGAACGCTCGGTAAACCCTCCGGGCAGCAGCCTTCGTTCGGTGGCAGGTCCGGGCCGTTCCACTGGCAATCCAGAATCGTGTCGTCCTCCCAATTGAGGATGCCGTCGCAGTTCAAATCGGCGAATTGGCAATCGAACGGCGTGGCGGGGCCGCCGTCCAAGGCACTGTCGCCGCTCTCGTCGGCGAGTCGCCCAGTGAACGACATGGCACTGGACCCGCAGGATTGAATCCGCAGCGCGTCCTCATCGTCCACGTCGCCGTCTCCATCGGCGTCAGCGTTGCACTGGCAGTTCGTACCGAGTGACATCGAGGTGACCACGCTGCCATCCAACGGCGAGATGTGGTGCACTTTGGACGAGTCGGTCGCGTCGGTTACGACCAGTCGATAGGGTATCGCCGCGCCGGCGATCGGTCCGAACATCGAGATCCCGCTCGTCTCGCCGACGGGCAATCGCCGGACGCCGCCCTTGAGTGACGTCGTCGGCAAGGCGTAGATCGCGTCATCCAACTTGTCCACAACGTACAGCACGCTATTGATCGCCGTGATGTCGCCGTAGAAGCCCGAGCCGAACCACGTGGTGATACGCTCGAGCACTCGTCCGGTTCCAGCGTCCAGCCGGTAGAGATAAGGGTAGTTGCGCGACCGCCCCAGGAAGAACACGTCATCACCCTCAAGCGCCAAGCCCTCTCCCCCACCCACGATCGTCTCCGGCGGTACGAATCCGGTGATCTCCGCTCCTGTCGCAGCATCCAACTCCACGACACTGCGATCAGACCCACCCAGACTTGTGGCGAACAGCGATGCGTCGTCGACTGCAGCCATTGGCGAGGCGGAGGCGGACGCCACGGCCGGTGACGCGCTGGCCTCCGGTGGCTCCAGCCGAATCTCCACCCAGTAGTAGTCGCCCAGTTGCGGCTCACTCGCGTCGCCGCCGCCCGAGCAGGGCACCTGCGGATCAAAGTCCTCGTTTCGAGCATACGAGACGCTGATGTAGTAGGTGCCGGCGGTCCACAGTGTGTCCTCCCAGAAGTCCTGATCAGCCCCGCCCACGCGGACACCGTCGGCGTCGAAGACCTGGAAGCTGCGGGGATCGCCACAGCCGCCGCTGTTCACAGCGATGCTCAGCAGGACCGGCGGGTTCGCGACGTGTACCGCAAAGAAGTCCACATTGAGATCCGGCGTGGCGCAGGGACCGTCGTCAAGGAATCCTCGGTCGCAGGTGTAGACGCCTTTGTCAACTAGCTGCGTGTCGGTGGCCTCCTGAAGCGTCTCGTTCGGCTCCGAACCGCAATCGGTCAGATCAGCCGGGTGTACCGCAAACGTGGCCTCATACGGCCCTGTGCTTGCCGAATCGGCGCCGACCGCGTGCAGCGACACCAGTTGGTCGAGGGAGTAGGTCTGCACGTCGGGGTTGGGCACGAAGGGGTCGCGCGGCGGGCGGGCGCCCGCGCCCTGGATGGCCACGTACAGATCCAACGACGCCGGAGGTAAGCCCGGCAGGTCCGCGCAGCGAAATGCGTAGCTCCCGCCTGCCCGGCCATCCTCGCCCGCCGCCCAGGTCTCCAGCTTGATGCCCAGATCGTTGTAGAGGTGCACCACCGGCATGACGCTCGAGCCATCAGCGGGACGCACGCTCACGTCAAGCCGCTCGTCCAGGACATTCTCGATGCGGTAGAAATCGACGTCTCCGCGCAGCTCCCCAAAAACGCCGTCGCCGAGCTCGCCCGCAAATCCCACTGAACCCGGCCCTGACAGGCCCGTTGGCGTCGCCTGGGAAATGGAATCATTCGGCTCCAACGGCCCGCCGCCGGTCGACACCGGATGGACGTCAAACGCCAAATCGTAGAATCCCACCGACCCCGATTGGGTCTCGCCACCGCTGACGCAGACGCGAGCCTCGCCGGCGCCGAAGGCGGCCGCCCTGACGGAATGCGCCTTGAGGTCCGGACGCAATTGCTCAAAGGGCGTGATCAGCGCTCCCGTGGGGCCTGCCTTCAGCATCGGCTCCAGGAGACCTCGGTGACTTGAGGTGACGGTGGCAGAGACGATCGACGGACCTCCCGTCTTGAAACAGAAGCAGTCCACATCCGCCCGCCCGACCGGTCCATCGCCGATGAACTGGTCGGTGAACAGCGCCAGCAGCGTGGGTGCGGGAATACATGTGTCCTGATCGGTCCCGAACACGCCCGCCGGGTCTTTGACTTCGGACGAGATAATCTCCAACTCGTACGTCACCACCTCGATCCCCGGATACGGGACCGCGTGAGTCATGACGTAGTGCAACCCCGGTTCGACGATATACGTCTCGAACCCAATGTCCTCATCCGCCTCGCTGGTTTGAGCGCCCATGATCCTGAGTTCCTCAGAATCATAGAGCGACGTGTGCCTCCATACGTCTTCCACCACGCCCCTCATCGTCACTTGAAGGTGTAAAGGCAACGCCGCCTCTTCGGTGACCGTCAGGAAGAAATAGTCCTCGTAGTCGCTCGGGAAACTCTCTCCGAGCTGTCCATCGAGAAGCACCGCGGTTCCGGCATTTACCAGGCCGGTGTCGTCCGCGTGAGCGAAATCGTCGTTGTTCAAAGTGTCCGTGAAGACGATCTGTCCCTTTACCTGAACGCACAAGGTACAAAGCAGCGCCAGGATAACGCCGCCGCAGAGGCGTCGGTCAATCATGGGGATCCTCCATGTTAGCTGCGCTGTGGGGTGGCACCGGGCCGAACTCATAGAAGCGCTCCGCCAACCATTCATCCTCCCCTGGGCACCATTCTGTCGGTGTGCTGGAGAACTGTACGCTATTCTACTGAACCCCCAATACGATCAAAGGTAAAAACCGCCTAATTTCGCTAAGATGATGTATCACTGTCGGACCGCCAGGCGCGTCTTGGGAATAGCCGGAGCGCAAACTGTAAAGCGACACTCGAATGGGAGTCCGTCTCGGCGCGAACAAGCGCTGCCCGCTAAGGTTGTCGATACCTTCTATGCGAATCCCAGCAGCTTCCCGCCCTGGTAGACGATCAGGGAGCCGGCGTAGGCCAAGATGGTCATGTAGCTGAACAGAAACAGGGGCCAGCGCCAGGTTCCGGTCTCGCGGCGCACGACGGCCAGCGTGGACATGCACTGGCAGGCCAGCACGTAGAAGACCAGGATCGAAATGCCCACCAGCGGCGTGTAGACCTTGCTGCCATCGGGCCAGGTGGATGCCTTCATTCGCTGCCTCAGGCCGGGGGAGGTTTCGTCGGCCTCCTCCTCGACGCCGTAGACGACGCCCATGGTGGCCACGAACACCTCACGAGCGGCGAAGCTCGAAATGATCCCAATGCCGATCTTCCAGTCGAATCCGAGGGGCTCGATGACCGGCTCGATCACGTGACCGACGTGTCCCATCACGCTGTGGCGCAACCGGGCCCCGGGTTCGCCGGCCACGTTGTCCGGCGGCGCCGGGAAGTAGGCCAGCGCCCAGAGGATGATGCTGCACGTCAGGATGATGGTGCCGGCCTGGGTGAGGAACTGCTTGCTCCGTTCCCACGTATGTCGCAACGCCATTCTGAGCCGCGGCAGGCGGTACGGCGGGAGCTCGAGGATGAATGCGGGCGTCGGGCCGCGCAGGATCGTCCGCTTGAATATGAACGCCATCACCAACGCCGTGACCAGGCCCAGGGCGTACATCGAGAACATGATCCCGGCGGCCAGCCACGCGTTTGAACCGAACAGCAGGCTGATTATCAGGATGTAGATCGGCAAGCGGGCCGAACAGCTCATCAACGGGGCCACCAGGATCGTCGCCAGCCGATCGCGCCGATTTTCGATGGTCCGCGTTGCCATGATCCCCGGGACGGCGCAGGCGAAGCACGACAACAAAGGGATGAAGCTCTTGCCGTGCAGGCCGACGCTGCCCATCACCCGGTCCATGACGAACGCGGCACGGGCCATGTAGCCGCTGTCTTCGAGTACTGCGATGAAAAAGAAGAGGATGCAGATCTGCGGGAAGAACACGATGACATTGCCCACGCCACCGACCACGCCGTCGGACAACAGGTCCGCCAGCATGCCGGCTCCCAGCACCGCCGCCACGCCGCTCTGCATCGCGCCCACAAACCACTCGATCCCGTCCATCAGCGGACCGGCCCAACTGAAGATGGCCAGGAACATCACGGCCATGATGGCCGAGAAAAGGCCGAGTCCCCAGATCGGGTGGGTCACGAATTGATCTACACGGTCGATCAGGTCGCCCGTTTCGAGGCAGCCGCGGCACAGCACCGACTCGACGAGTTCATCGAGGCGGCGGTAGCGCGCCTGGATCGCACGAGACGATGCCGATTCGCGACCGTTGCCCGCCGACGCCTCCTGGATTGATGCGATCTGTGTCCGAACCGACCTTGGCAGCGCAACGTATGCGGGGTCGTCGGCCTGGAGTGCCGCGGGTGACAGCAGCAACGTGGCCAGCCCGCGCGCCTTGGACTCGTCAACAATGTCCACTTCGCGTACGAGCTGATCGATCGAGTCAATCGATGATTGCACCGAGCCGTCGTCCAGCCAATGGCCGCGTCGGGGCGCCTGCTCGTCGAGCGCCAGCACGGCGCGGCGCAGATCGTCAACGCCTCGGCCGGACGACGCGGCCATTCCGATCACCGGCACGCCGAGCTGCTCCTGCAGCGACTTCAAATCGATGAGATCACCGCGTGCCTCGACCAGATCCATCATGTTGCAGGCGATCACGGTCGGGATGTTCAACTCGAGGATCTGCGTCGCAAGATAGAGGTTGCGCTTCAGATTGCAGGCGTCGACGATGACGATCACGCCGTCGGGCTTGTCCACGCCTTGTGCCCATCCGAGCAGCGCGTCGCGCGCCAGGCGCTCGTCCAGGCTCCGCGGCGTCAGGCTGTAGCAACCGGGGAGATCAAGCGCCTTTATCGAGGGACAGCCCTTCAGAATGCCCTCTCGCCATTCGACGGTGACGCCCGGATAGTTTCCGACTTTGTGCCGCAGCCCGGTGAGATGATTGAAGACCGTCGTTTTGCCGGAATTCGGGTTGCCCATCAAAGCGATCCGCCTGGTGACCAGGCCGCGATCGGTCGATGATCGCCGCAATTCCTGCACTGCCCCGAGTCCCTTCCAATTCTCCCGCATTTCCGGCCCCGACGCTCTGTCAGAACGCCGCTTGCATCAAGCTCGACGTCCAACGCCATACTTTACCGCCCGGATGTCTTCCACGGAACAGCGCATCCGCCAAGACGTTTCCGCTGGGCCCGTGACAGTTTAGGCGGCATTCGGCTTTGGGTGTCGCGGGCGGCTTGTCCGCCCGTACGGTTTATCACGTGCCGCTTCAGACACTCACACTGGCAGGCGAGCACCCAGTGGCACCCGCCCAAACTGTCACGCACCCGTTTCCGCTTGCAGTCGTCGTCACTGCAATCTTGGCATACACACCGCTACCCCGGCGCTGCGTCACACGCAGCGTACAATCATGGCTGTACGCGACCGAAGGGTGCCGAAGAAGCGTTGAGACGGGCGAGGCACGCCCCCTATTGATCGACAAGTATGCATCCGGCCAGCCGCCGCCCCAGCCCGATGCGCGTGCCTTCAACCTGGCACATCAGCGGGTCGCCGACGCAGACGACGCGCACGCGCCGGCCCCGGTCCATGCCGAGCTCCCGCAGTCGCATCGTGTTCGGATCGTCCGTCAGGCAGTTCACCGTAACGGTCGCTCCGGCCGGCACCGTACTTAAAGGCAGCGGCGCCCCGAAACCGGCTTCACCCACAGGCATCTTCATGTGTCGATCATCCAGATGAGACTGGCTCTCTATAACCAGCGACGATACGCCCTTTCGGCTTCCGCTGTCAACACGAAACTGCGACCGAGTCGCAGTTTTCTTGCGGCAAGCGGCGTACCAGTCTGGCTCATGCTGGCATTTGTTGCGCTCCAGTCCCCGAAAATATAAAGCCGGAATGAATAAAATCGTCCGAGGTGCGTGCGCTCCCCCCTTCGGCGATACAATGGTCGGTGAAGCCAGCTTGCGGCGGATTTGGGCCTGTGCGAGCTTTTAGGGATTCTCGACCTGCAGGCCGGTTGCGTGATCCACTTTCTCGGATTCTTCGTCGAGACGCTCCTTCATCAGCCGGCCGACCTTGAACTTGACCGTCCGCTTGGAAGGCACCGGAACGCGCTCGAGAGTCTTGGGGTTCTGCGCCACGCGGGCGGAGCGAACGCGGCTCTCGAACACGCCGAAGTCCCTGAATTCCAAGCGGTTACCGTTACCCAACTCGTCCACGATATTATCAAGGAAGCTTTGAATGATACGCTTCACGAGCACACGTTTGGTGCCGGTATCCTCAGCGATGCGATCGATCAACTCTTTCTTGGTGATCGTAGCCATGGACGACTCCCGTCAGTCGGAAACGACGCAATCGGGGACTTGAAACGGCTGTTCACCAGTCCGCCGGGCACTTCCCGCACGCCGGCGCCCCGCAGGTTCGTGGTCACCAGTGATTGAATGCCAATGAGTCGGCAACGAGCGTAAGTCATCCTACTGCAATGGGTTTCGGCAATCAAGCGGGTTTTTCGGGGGCCCCGGATGGCCCGTTCGGACTCACATAATCGCCCCGTCGGCAGGTCCGGATCCCGGGGAGCGCAACGCTCCTGCCGAGCCGAAAGACGGGGCGAGTCGGGGGCGACTGGTGGCTCGGGTTCTGGTGCGAAAGCGGTACGGCGGCGACGGCCGGCCCGAAGCTCGGTGCCAGCCCGGCTCGCCTCAGCGAACGATAACGCCGGCGCGTCTGGTGGTGAAACGGCGGTAGAAGGTATTGAAGGCGTGGCGAGTGCCGCTTTGGCGGTCGATGAAGTGCTCCTTGAAAAAGATGGCCTCGCGCAGCCTGGTGCCGGTTTCGACGGCCGGCCAATCGGGCCGGGGCGCGAGTTCCTCGGCGTGTGTCGCACCGGCGTAGCGATCGAAGAGCACGTACGGGCTGTCGACCTCGGCGATGAGCACCGGAGCGCCGCGGTCAGCGCGCTGGTCGCGCGCGACGCAGCCTGTGCCCAGCGTCGACGTGAACAGCATGACCACCAGCAATAAGGCGCCTCGCATTCTTTCCCTCCTGCGCGGCCGCCGTGCACCCGCTTCACATACATCAGAATGTGTGCCGGCCGGGCGCCACCCGCGTTCGCCAGCCATCGAGCACGCCGATTGTACCGCGAAGCGGCGTTAGCTTCACGACCGCACGGATCGTAACGGTCGGCGGTTTGTGCGGCCTGTGCGCGGTTGGTGCACTGTGTCAACATCCAGGTCGTTGCGCCGCTTGTTTGCCCCCCTGTGGTCGCGGACGTACGATGTCTGCCCGATAACGGAGAATCGAATCAACGCTGAAAAGGAACACCTGTGCAGATCACGGCGAGCACATTGAAGAAGCCGCCCCGCGGCATGCTGCTTATACCGGTTTATGCGGGCAAGGCCGACAAGAACGCGCGGCGGTTCGGCGCGAATTGGGCGGGCCTGAAGATCCCCGACGAAGTGGGCGAGCGCTTGTCTCTTGCGCAGCGCGGCGCCGGCCCGAGCCTTGTCGTGCTCGTCTCGATGGGCCCGCGCAAGGAGTGCAATGCGGAAATGCTGCGCCGAGTCGGGGGCTCGATGACCACGGCCATACGCGACGCCGACGGCGGCCGCGCCACCGTTGATATGAGCGAGGTCTTCTCGCGGTTCGAGAACGACGGCGTCACGGCGATCTGCGAGGGGCTTGAGCTCGCGTGCTTTCGATTCGATCGCCACATGAGCGAGCGGAAGGACAGGCCTGAGCCGTCGGTCACGCTCGGTTTCGAGAGCGCAACCAAGGAAGTTCGTGAAGTGATCGGGCGGGCGTTGACGGCGGCCCGTGCGACCAACTTCGCCCGCGACCTGGCACATGAGCCGGCCAACGTTATCAACCCCGTCACGCTCGCCGATCGCGCGAAGGCGCTCGCGAAGGACAGCGGCCTTAAGTGCACGATCATCGACGACAAGCAGATGAAGCGGGCGCACATGGGCGGCATGCTTGCCGTCGGGATGGGCAGCGACACGCCGCCACGGCTGATTGTGCTCGAGCATCGCAACGTACGGAACGACAAACCGATCGTCCTGGTCGGCAAGGCCATCACCTTCGACACCGGCGGTTACTCGATCAAGGACAAGAACAACATCGTCGGCATGAAGTACGACAAGTGCGGGGGGATGGCCGTGCTGGGCGTCATGCGGGCAGCGGCCGAACTTGAGCTGGGCGTGCCCGTGGTCGGTGCGGTCGCCGCGGCGGAGAACATGATATCCAGCCGGGCCTACCGCCCGAACGACATCATCACCACCATGTCGGGCAAGACGGTCGAGATCATCAGCACCGACGCCGAAGGGCGCATGGTGCTGGCCGACGCCCTGACCTGGGTCCAGCAGCAGTATCAACCGCGGGCCATCATCGACCTAGCGACTTTGACCGGCGGGGTAGTTGTCGCCCTTGGTAAAGTGCTGGCCGGCATCTTTTCGAATGACGACGAGCTGCGCGAACGGCTGCTGGCCTCGGGCGAGCACACCCACGAGCGGCTGTGGCCGCTGCCGATGCACGACGACTACTTCGACGGGCTCAAGAGCGACGACTGCGACTTCAAGAACTCGGCGGGCCGCGAAGGACACGCCTCGCTGGCGGCCGTCTTCCTCAAACAGTTCGTGGACCAGAGAATTCCGTGGGCACATCTGGACATCGCGGGGGTGGCGTCGATCGACAAGGCCGGTCCCTATTGCCCGCCGGGCGGGACCGGGTTCGGCGTGCGGCTTCTGTGCGACTATCTGGGGAGGCTGTAGTGTTATCTGCGCTGGCCGTCGTGATCGGGGTGGTTGTCGGGGCGGCGATCGTGCTGGTCATTGTGCTTCTTCGCTCACGCCGTGAACGGGAATCGGCGCAGCGGCTGCTCGAAGAGCTCCAAGCTCAGAAGGCGGCCGAGCTGGGCGCAATCATCGCCGAACTCAAGACCGCCTTTTCCGCGCTGTCGCGCGAGGCGCTGTCCCAAAATACAGACGACTTCCTGAAGCTGGCTACGACCAAGCTCGAACAGCAGTCCGCGGCCGGCGACCAGCAGCTCGAATCCAAGCGGAAGCTGATCGACGCGGCGCTGAACAACATGAACGCCAAGCTGAACGAGCTGGCCGGGCTCACGCAGTCGGTAGACAAGGATCGGCGTGAGACGGCCGGGGCGCTGCGTGCGGAGCTCGCCAAGGCCACCGAGGCCACGGGTCAGCTTCGCGAGACCGCCGCCCAGCTTCGCGAAGCGCTGTCCAGTTCGCAGCGGCGCGGGCAGTGGGGAGAGCGGATGGCCGAGGACGTCCTGCGGCTGGTGGGCTTCCTCGAGGGCGTCAACTACTTCAAGCAGGCGACTGTGGGTACGGGCGAGCGCCCCGACTTCACATTCCTCATGCCGAGGGGTCTGAAACTCAATATGGATGTGAAGTTTCCCTTGGACAATTACCTCCGTGCCATCGAGACGGAGGATCCGCAGTCGCGCAAGCATCACGAGGCCGCTTTCCTTCGCGACGTACGGAATCAGATCAAAGCCGTCACGACGCGGGCCTACATCAACGCGGCGGAGGGCACCGTTGACTGTGTGCTGGTGTTCATCCCCAACGAGCAGGTTTATCATTTCATTCACGAGCACGACCGCACGCTCCTGGACGACGCCGTCAAACAGAAGGTCATTCTCTGCTCGCCGTTGACGTTGTACGCCGTGTTGTCGGTTGTCCGCCAGGCCGTGGACAACTTCCGCCTCGAGCAGACGTCGAACGAGATTCTGGCCTTGCTCGGCGCGTTCCGCGGCGAGTGGAAGAAGTATTGCGAGGTGGTCGAGCGAATGGGCCGGGCATTGGACCAGGCCATGCGGGCCTTCGAGCAGCTCCAGACGACGCGGACCCGACAGCTCGAGCGCAAGCTCGACCGGATCGAGGACTTGCAGCGGGCCAAGGGTCTCCCCGGCGACGAACCAGCGGACTCACAGAAGCTCGTGGACGTTTGAAACGATGGACGAGCGAGACTTGCCGGCGAACTGCGAGAACGGACGAGAGCCGCAACGCCGCCGGCGCGAAGACGAGCGCACGCCGCTGGACGGCCGAGCCAACCTCCCGGCGCCGGGCCCGACTCAAGATCAGACCGCGTCGCTTCCACCCGCCGCGGGGGAATCACCTTTCCTATCACAGACACCCGCGCGCCATTTCCCCGAAATCGAGGGCTATCGAATCGTGGGCATCCTTGGGCGAGGCGGCATGGGCACGGTCTATCGAGCGGTCCAGACCGCGCTGGATCGAACCGTTGCGCTCAAAATCCTGCCCGCGGGCTTAATCGCCGCGGGCCCCGAGCACGTCAAGCGATTCGAACGCGAAGCCCGGGCAGCCGCCCGACTCCATCACACGAACATCGTACCCATTTACGATTCCGGTGAATCGAACGACGGCTGCTACTACGCGATGGAGCTGATCACGGGTAGACCGCTCGACGCCGTCATACGCTATCTGGCGGAGTCGGATGTCCCCCACGCCTCGCCTACCCGCCTGGTCGACTCACTGCGCGACTTTCTGCTGACGTTCGAGGGATTGGGCGCCCCAAGCGAATCTCAGACCTTCCCTGATTGGGGATCAGCCGTCTCCTCTTCCACAACCGGGCACGGGCGATACTACTACAAGCAAGTAGCGCGCTGGATGGCCGACGTCGCCGACGCCCTTCATTATGCCCACGGGCAGGGGATCATCCACCGCGACATCAAGCCCAGCAACCTCATCCTCGCCGTCGACGGCCGAATGATGATCGCCGACTTCGGACTCGCACGATTCGCCGGCGACCGCTCGGTCACCATGCCGGGCGCCCTGCTTGGCACCCTGCGCTACATGAGCCCCGAGCAGGCGATGGCCAAGCGCGTCCGTGTCGATCATCGCACCGACATCTGGTCTCTCGGTGTGACGCTCTACGAACTGCTCACATTCCGCTCCGCATTCGAAGGCGATGATGACAAGGAGATCATGGCCAGGATCATCGCCCGCGAGCCGACCCCACCCCGGAAGCTGGCCTCCGCGGTGCCGCACGAGCTCCAGACCATCTGCCTGAAGACGCTGGAGAAGTCACCCGACCATCGTTATCCCACCGCACGGGCGCTCGCCGAGGATTTGCGCCGCTATCTGCACGACATGCCGATCGCAGCCAGGAGCCCCGGACCACTCCTGCGCGCCTGGAAGCTCCTGAGGCGTCACCGGACCCTGTCCGCCACGTCGTTCGTAGTTGTCGTAGCCGCCCTCACCATTGGTGCCTTGCTCCGGTTTCACCAGGGTCGCCAATTCACGTCGTATCTTGACCTGGCGCGTGAGAGCACGGAACGGCAGGCTTGGGCCAACGCCGACAAGGCATTTCGCAATGCCCTGGAGATCGACTCATCCCACGGCAAAACGTACATCGATTACGCGCGCATGAAGTTCAGCCAATACAAGGCGATTCACGGCCAACAGCGCGAAGCGCATTTACAAAAGGCCCTGGATCTGTGTACCAGCGGTCTCGAACTTACGCCCGACGACGTACTCGGGCACAATGTTCTCGGCGCCATCCTGCGCGAGCAGGACAAAACGGCCGACGCCATCGAGGCGTTCTCGAAGGCCGCCCGGCTCGACGACACACGATTCTTCACATGGGTCAACCTCGGCACCGTGCAGGCCGTCGACGGCCAATTCGCCGCCGCCCGGCGAAGCCTGGAGAAGGCCGCCGAACTCGCCGAGCAGGTGATCAATCCCGACCATCTGCCGTACACCGTGGACGTCTGGAGGAACCTGGCCTCACTCCAGCTCTTCGCGGGCGAGCCGGAGGCCGCAGTGACGATCGAGCGCGCCCTCCAGGCCGACCGCCGCGACTTCGCCAGCCTGGCCCTGCGCGCCCGGCTGCGCCTTGCCGAACAAGACTGGCAGAGCGCCCGCGACGACGCCACCCAGGCCCTCAGAGAATCCGAGGGCCGCTTCGCACCGGCCGCACGCCTGCAGGCCTTGGCGTATCTCGGCCAGCGCGACTTCGAGAGGGCTGAGCGAAGAGCCATGAAGGCCATCGAACTTGGCGATCTTCCGGCGCTAAACGGGCTCATCATCGCCAACGCGGAGGCGCAAACGGGACGCGCCGACCTTTCGCGGCGGCACATGGACGAAACCGAGGCGACTTTCCCTCCGGAGCTAAAGTCCTCCGTCTGCCGTTGCCTGATCACCGGTCGCAATAACATCCTCTGGATCGACCGCGCTGCAGATCTGGAATCGTTACGCGAATCCACCCGGAAGCACCTCGAAGCGCAGCCTCAATCGTAAACGCGCTTCGTCATCGCACTTTCTTCTGGAGTTGGACGCCGCGCTTCGTTATCATTGCCTCCAGCGGTTCCTGGGGCGATCGACAACCCTGCGGAGGGTGGATTATGCGGTTCACGGCGCTTTGGAACATCGTTTGCGGTTTGGTCTTGGTCATCGCTCTGCCGGCGCAGCCCGCCTCGGCTGAAAACACGGCGCTTGTCGGTACTCATGAATTCGGCGCCTATTTGCATCTTGACCCCGCTTCCGGGCGAGCGCGTATCGCATCTGGTCTGGGATTGTACGGAAATTCGGGCGTCGCCGGCTCGGCGTTCGATCCCGGCACGAACACTTTGTATGCTTGCGAATCTCGCTTCCGCCAACTCATCACCATCGAACCCGCAACCGGGCAGACCAACGCGGTCGGACCGCTTGGATTTTATTGTAGGGCCCTCGCCTTCGATTCAAATGCCGGCACACTGTATGCGTTCGACGACGACCATGACCGGCTTCTTGCGGTCGACCCGGCGACCGCAGAAAGCACCGTCATTGGCCCGGTTGGATTCGGCGCCGTGGAGGGGCTCGCGTTTGATCCAAACAACAACATTCTGTACGGAGCAAATACGTCCGCCGATCAGCTCATCACGATTGATACGGTAACTGGAACGGGAACCGCCGTTGGCCCGCTGGGCTCTAGCTATGTTGGGGGCCTCACCTTCGATCCAAACACCAGCACGCTGTATGGCAGCGACTATTCCAGCGATCAATTGATCACAATCAACCCGGTGACGGGCCTTGCGATCAGCGTTGGGCCTCTAGGCTTCGACGTAAGAGCTCTCGCCTTTGACTCCAACACCAGCACGCTGTACGGGCTGGACCCCTTGGTCGCTCGCCTCATCACGATCAACACCTCCACCGGACAGGGAACGGTCGTCGGTCCGCTGGGGTTCGTGTCGGTGATGGCGCTCGCGTTTGATCCCAATACCAACACACTGTATGGGGTGGACGCCGCCGATGAGCTCATTACGATTGACTGGACAAGCGGGCAGCAAGGCGCCATCGTCGGCCCAATCGGCTTCGACACGGTCGAAGGCCTTGCGTTCGATCCCAACACGAACACGCTTTACGGATCCGACACCGCCACAGACCAGCTCATCACGCTTAACCAATCGACCGGGCAGGGCACCGCCGTGGGGGCACTGGGTTACTCGGACGTCACTGGCCTCGCCTTCGACCCCAATACGAGCACGCTGTACGGCACGGACAACAACACTGACGCGCTGATCGCCATCAACACGTCAACCGGACAGGGCAGCCACATCGGATTCCTGGGCGTATCCTTGGTCGAAGGTCTGACGTTCGACGCCAACACGGGCACGCTTTTCGGCGCGGACCGCGACGGGCAGCAACTCATCACGATCAACACGGCGACGGGGCAGGGTACCGCCGTGGAACCGGGCCGAATACTCGGCGTCACCGGCTTGGCATTCGACCCCAACACGAACATGCTCTATGGAGCGGAGATCATCTTTTTCGGATCGGGGTGGCTGCACAACATCGATCCTGCCACCGGATTGTGGAGCGCCATCGGCGGCTTGGGCTCCGGGGGCGGCTGTCTTACCTTTGATCACAACACCAGCACGCTGTACGGAGTAGTTGGACTTCACTTGGCTACCATTGATGCGGCCACCGGAGAGGCCGCTCAGGTGGCGGCGCTCGACTTCACAGCGGTCGCTCTCGCATTCGATCCCGGCACGAACACTCTCTATGCAGTGAATTACGCCACCGACCAGCTCATGACCATCGACACGGGAACCTGGCAGGAAACAACCGTGGGGTGGCTGGGCTTCGAGGACGTGGAAGGTCTGGCCTTCGACCCGAACTCAAACACTTTGTATGGGTTAGCGAGAGACGCCGAGTGGACGCGGCACCTCATCACGATCGACACAGCGACGGGCCTCGGAACCGCTGTCGGGCCATTCGGGGGCTTACATGAAATCGCCGATCTAGCCTTCGACCCAGGGACGAACACGCTGTATGGAGTCGAGACCTCGCACGGCGAAGTTATTACAATCGACACCACAACCGGTCAAGTAACCGCCGTCGGCACCACCCCCTTCAAGTATTTCGGGGGTCTGGCAGCGATCCCCGACTGCAACCGCAACGGCATCCCGGACGGGCAGGACATCGCCGACGGAACGAGCCAGGACATCAACACCGACGGCATTCCCGACGAATGCCTGGAATGGACCGGGGCGGCCGGTGACAACCTCTGGAACACGGCATCCAACTGGGATCCGCCGACCGTACCCGATAACACAGTCGATCAAACTTACGTCGTGACGATCGAAGGACCGGCGTCAGTGGTGAATCTGGATATCGACGCCGAGATCGATCATCTCGACCTGCTGAATCAGGCCACCCTTCACATCAACGGCGGCAATCTCACCATCGAGTCCGATGCCAGCCTCACGAGCGAGGGACTCATTACCGTGACCGGCACGCGCGGCATCACCACCGTCGGCCAGACGGTCATGACCGACGTCTGCACGGCCGGGGCCCGTGGCCCGACCGGCTGCCTCCCGCCGAGGCTGTCCATCTCGGACACCGGTTACTTGGACGGTACAACGCTGAGTCTCGATGGAGGCGCCACCGTGGATTTGCAGGAGGGGGCAGACATAACGCTTAGTGGCCAGCTCAAGCTCGATCGCGGTGGAACGTACCGAGCCGACCCGTCGCGAACCGCCGACACGTCGGCTTCGCTTAACGCGGGAAGCGTTCTGATCACCAGCGACGGAACTTCGGCGGGCGCCCTGATTCTGGAAGACTCGATGAGCGCAGCGATTCAGGGCGACTGCCGGTTGGAATCCGATTGTGCCATGTTCGCGGCCGATTCAGCGGGCTGCCTGCCCCCGCGTCTCGAAGTCTACGAGAACGCGTCCCTGACTATCGGCGGCTCGCTGGTCATTAACGGCTTCGCAATCGTAAACGTGGGAGGACTGACCACCACGGGGCTTCCTAGATCGGTCTCCGCACGTGAACGGCTCCAGGGAACCCACTCGATGACTCTAAGCGTCAATTTCATCAACTACCTGACCACGCCTCTCACCTTCGACTGGTCCGAGGCCTCTGTGCTCTTGGACGGCGTCTTTCAGTTCTTCGAGGCCGCGGGGGTTGATCGTTGCGCCATCGACTCCGGCTTCACCGGGAACTTTGAGATCGGAGCGATCGAGGTCGCAGCGGGCACAACCGTGACGTTCATCGACAGCATCGTAAACACGACCGGCGACGAGGCGGTGTATGTCAACGAGCTCACTCTCCGCGAAGGTGCGACCTTGGTCGCGGACGGCGCCGCCGTCTATTATCGATCGCTTCTGGATGAAGGAGCCACAATTCTGACCGCCAACGGCGGCCGCTTCTTCCCGAGCGACGAATCGAGTTGTGAGTTTGACTGCGATTGCGAGCAGACTCCGTCCGACCCTTGCACGTATGATAAGTGTATCGGCGACTTGTGCATGAGCGTACCGAATGCCTATGGGGACGTCGATCACAATGAGGCCCTGAACCTCTTCGACATTTTCTGCATTCTAGATGGGATCGGGGGGAATTTTGAAACCTGCCCGTTTGATGAGCTGGACATTGAACCGTGTGCGGGCAATGGCGCCCTGAACCTTTTCGATGTGTTTGCGATTCTCGATGCAATCGGGGGCTACGATGCATGCTGCGGGAGCCTGTGAGAAAGGCGCGTGGCGCAGCGCCGGCGAGTGAACAGAAGAAGCAAAGCTTGAACAGGAGCGCAAGCTCGACCGGATCGAGGACTTGCAGCAGACGAAGGGGCTTCCGGGGGATGTGGAGGGGGAAGGGCACGAAGGCGCGGAGACTCCCGCCTGAGGCGGGCAGGCTCCGGCACGACAGGAGCCAGGGTAGCAGAAGTTCTCAGTTTTCAGAAGAGCGCCGTCAGCCGGAGCCAACGGAGTTGGCTGGACAGGAGAAAGTAGAGCAGTTGAGCAGGTCACAGGGGAATGGCCGCGTTCGGGGCTACTCTATCGCTGCGGGCGATTGCCGGCGGCCGTTTGATGAACCGATCGCTCGTTGACGCTCGCGGTACTGGGCAGGAGCCTCGCACTCCCGGTCGGCCTCGACGTGCCGTGGCGTTGACGTTTGGGGTTTTCGGGCTGATAATACGGGGCTTGAGGTTTAGAGGTGCTTCATGCGAGCTGGTGTGAGGGAAATCCTGGTTTTGGCGGTCCTGGCGGGGGTCGGGCTGCCGGCGGCGGAGGCTCGACCCGAGCCTGCCGCGGATTCGTGGCAGTTGGATATCGACTATCACGATCCGCAGCGGATTACAGTGCGTTTGCCCGGGGAGGAGACCGAACGGACCTACTGGTACGTGCTGTACACCGTGACGAACAAGACCGATCGGGAGGTGCCGTTCTACCCGACCTTCGACATTGTCACCGACAAGCTGGAAGTCATCGAGGGCGGCGACAACATCAACCCGATCGTGTACGACGCGATCAAGGCACGGCACAAGAAGGCGTACCCCTTTTTCGTGTATCCGTCGGAGATGCTGGGGCCTCTGCTTCTGGGCAAGGATCACGCCCGGACGTCGGCCATCGCCTTCGTCCCGCCCGACCTGGATGTGAATCGCTTCACGCTGCACATTGCCGGCCTGTCGGGCGAGATCGAGAAAGTACGCAACCGGGCGTTCGACCCGTCGGAAGAAGAATCGCCGGACAACCCCAGGCACTTTCTGCTGAGAAGGACGTTGGCGGTGACCTATGTCATCCCGGGGGATGTCATCACGCGGCCGAAGGCGACACCGAAGCGCGTTGAAGAGGAATGGGTCATGCGGTAGGGCGGATCGGCCGTTGGCCGGCGCCTGAAGATGGAGATCACGTTTATGGCACACAAGAAGGGTCAAGGATCGAGTCGCAACGGGCGCGACAGCAGACCGCAGTTCCGAGGGGTCAAGCGGTGCGGCGGGCAGGAGGTGACCAGCGGCACCATCCTCGTGCGGCAGTGCGGGACGCCGTTTCTCCCGGGCCGGCACGTGGGCCGGGGGCGGGACGACACGCTGTTCGCCCTGGTGGATGGAGTCGTCGCGTTTCAGGGACGCAAAGTACACGTCGTACCACAAGCAAACTGATCGTCTCCGCGCGGGCGCGCAGCGGCCTGAGAGCGAAACCGGCGACGTTGCCCGGAATCGGCCGCTGGCGAAACCCCGAGGCCAAGGCGAGACGTATCGAGTCGGGAGGGCGGTCGAACGGGGCCGCCCTTTTCGTAATTCGGGCATGTTCGTTGATCAGGCGGAAATCTACGTTCGCGGCGGCAAAGGCGGGGACGGCTGTGTCAGTTTCCGGCGCGAGCGGTTCAGGCCCAAAGGCGGTCCCGACGGCGGTGCGGGTGGGCGCGGCGGGGATGTCTGGGCGGTCGCCGCGCCGGGGGTGAACACACTGCTGGACTTTGCGGGGCGGCACCACTGGATCGCCGAGAACGGACGTCCCGGGGAGGGAAACGACCGCTCGGGCCGGTCGGGCGAGGACGTCGTGCTCGAGCTGCCGCCTGGAACGCTGATTTACGATCGCGACAGCGGTGTGTTGCTCAAGGATCTCACGGAGCCGCACGGCCGGGTTTGTCTGGCCGAAGGCGGGGCCGGCGGGCGGGGCAACAAATCGTTCGCCACGCCAACGCATCAGGTTCCCCGTGAGGCTGAACCCGGCGAGCCGGGTCAGGAACGCTGGCTTCGGCTCGACCTGAAGCTCATCGCGGACGCGGGTCTGGTGGGGCTGCCCAATGCGGGCAAGAGCACACTGCTGGCGTGCCTCTCGAAGGCCCGGCCCAAGATCGCCGACTACCCGTTTACCACGCTACAGCCACAGCTCGGGATCGCCGAGCTTTCGGGTTTTCGCAGGATGGTGCTGGCCGACATTCCCGGTCTGGTGGAGGGCGCGCATCACGGCGCCGGATTGGGCGACGAGTTCCTCCGCCACATCGAGCGTACCCGCGTGATCGTGCACATGGTGGACGTTTGCCCGGTGGAGGGATCGCCGGCACCCATCGACGCCTACCGGATCATCCGGCGTGAGCTGGCCGAGTTCAGTGCCAAGCTGGCCGAGAAGCCCGAGATCGTTGTCGCGAACAAAATGGATCTTTCCGGTGCCCGTGAAGCCTTGCGGGATATCCGCGAGCAGGTCGGACGAGACGTCGTGCCGATCAGCGCTGCGACTCGGCAGGGCGTGGTGGAGCTCGCCGAACGGATCTGGCGGATGATAGATCAAATGAAAGCGGTTCCTCGAGACGAGCCCGCGCCGCCCGTGGTTCCGCCTCACAAGCGGGAGATGTCATGATCCTGCCCGTTGACAAGAACGGCGGTTCGAAATCCGACGGTGAGGACGTCGAGCAGAAGCGCTCGCCGATCGTGGTGGCGGACATCGGAAATTCATCGACTGCGGCCGCGCTGTGGTCGGACGGAAAAGTGTCGCAGCGACGCGACTTCCGCCACGACCAGCGCGAGGTGCTTCGTCAGGCCGTCAAAGCCCTGGCCGACCAAACGGCAGCTCCCACACGCTCGGCCGTCGTGATCGCGTCGGTCGTGCCGGCTGCATTGAACGAACTTCTGGAGTGGATTCGCGGATCTATGGGCCTGGAGCCCATGGTTGTCGGGCGGCAGATCCCGCTTCCGATGCCGGTGAAGCTCCCGCGTCCGGAGGCGGTCGGCGTTGATCGCATCTGCACCGCGGCCGCCGCGCACCACGTCAAGAAGGAACCGTGCATCGTGGTCGATTTCGGCAGCGCGGTCACAGTGGACGTCGTGGACAGCGAAGGAGCATTCATCGGCGGGGCGATCGCGCCGGGGCTGCACATGCAGGCGCGATCGCTGCACGAACACACCGCGGTGCTGCCCAATGTGGAGCCGAGCCACCCCGACGACACGATCGGACAGGATACCGCGGACGCCATTCGCGGCGGCATCCACTACGGAACCGCCGGCGCCGTGCGCCACATTGTCGAGACCTTCGCCACGCACATCGGCCGCTGGCCGCCGGTGGTGGCGACGGGCGGCGATGCGGCGGGAATCGCAGAGGAGTGCGGCATCTTCGACAACGTAGTTCCCGATCTCTGCCTCATGGGGATCGGGCTGGCCCACGAGAAATGGCTGAATGGGGCCGTGTCGTTGTGACGCTTCACGCCCGCGAATTGGTCGCTCGTTTATTGACGCCGCCCGGCGCCGGAGCGATGGCGGTCGTGCGCGTTGAAGGCGCCGGCGCGGTCGACCTTCTCAAACGGATCTTCCGGCCGCGCAGCGGCCGGTGCCCCGACCCGACCGAGCCGCAACGCCTGTGGCTTGGGCGGATCGTCGACGAGGGGGAGACGATTGACGACGCGGTCGTGGCCATGCACGAGTTCACACCAGGCGTTCAGTGCATTGATGTTACGGTTCATGGCGGCGTGCGGATCGTCGAACGGCTGCTGATGCTCTGTCAGAAGCTCGGCGCCGTTGTTCCGGCGGGACCGTCCGCAGTCGTATCGCCCAGGCTCGACGTAGAGCGGGAGATCGCACTGGCTCTGTCCCGGGCGCAGACGCGGCGGGCGGTGCGTTTCATCGTGCGCCAGAGCCGACTGCTTCCCGCCGCACTTAAGGAAATCGCCCGGACGGCCGCGACGGATGCCGTGGGCGCGAAAGCGGCACTGCGCGAACTGGTGAAACGTTCTGCGCCGGGCCGCTACCTTGTGGAAGGCGTCACGGTGGCCGTGGTCGGCCCTGTGAATGCCGGCAAGTCCACCCTGATCAATGCCACGTTCGAGGGCGCGCGCAACCTGGTGTCCGGCCAGCCCGGCACGACCCTGGACTGGGTAGACACGCAGGCGGCGATCGAAGGCGTGCCGATCCGAGTCCTGGACACGGCGGGCGTGCGGACTGAGTCAGTGGGTGTTGAGTCCGTAGCGGTGGAACGAGGGCGGGATCGTGCCGCCCGCGCCGACGTCAGCGTCGCGGTCCTGGACGGCTCGGCCCCTTTTCCGCACGATTACGTTCGCGGGTGTCCGGAGTGCAACCGGCGCTCGCCGGATCTGGTGGTCGTCAACAAGTCTGACCTGAAACAGGCGTGGCGTGCGCACGAGGTGGGTGACTGGAGATGCCCGGTGGTGAGCGTCTCCGCACTGCAGCGCCAGGGTATCGACCGATTCACCTCGGCTCTGCTGGCCGTTCTTTCAATTGCGGAGACAGACCGCGAGGTCGCCATGCTTTTCACAAGCGGGCAGTTAGACTGGATATCCGGCCTGCTGGAGGGCGATAATCACCAGTGCCTGTCGGGATTGATCGAGACGGCCGTTCAAGGCGATTCGCATGCGAAGTCGGCCGATTGAGGGGGTATAATCAAGTGAGTGAGGGCGCTCAAACCGGGCTGCGGGCACCGGTGCGGGAGATCGGCTTGCAATCGAGCGCCACGGGCGTAAAGTATCGACCTTCCGGTCGCCCTTTTCGTGTTTCGGCAGGACTGTTTGCCGGGTGCTTCTCTCACACCCGGTACAGGCAAATTCATGGCGGTTGAAGACGAGACCCAACTTGGGCGAAAGCTGATCGAGTTGCGGCTGGTGACGCCGGACGAACTCGCCGGCTGCGAGAAGCGGCAGAAGGAGCTCGCCGCCAATGGCAACTCCGTGTCGCTCGCCGACGTGCTCGTCGAAGAGGGCTACGTCACCCGGAACCAGGTCGTGCGGTTGAGCCGGAGCATGGACGACGACTCCATGTACCGGCCGGCTCAGCAGATCCCCGGTTTCCAGATCGTCAGCAAGCTCGGGCAGGGTGCGATGGCCACGGTGTACAAGGCTCGGCAGCTCAGCCTTGACCGGGTCGTGGCCGTCAAGGTTCTGCCCAAGCGGCTCAGCGAGAATCAGGAGTTCGTCGATCGATTCTACCGCGAGGGGCGGGCGGCCGCCCAGCTTAACCATCCGAACATCGTGCAGGCCATCGACGTCGGCGAGTCCGGCGGCTACCACTACTTCGTCATGGAGTTCGTGGACGGTCAGACCGTCTACGACATGCTCCAGTCGGAGGGCGCGATCAACGAGCTCCGGGCCGCGCAGATCGTCCTGGACGTGGCACGTGCCTTGAACCACGCCCACATGCGCGGTTTCATCCACCGGGACGTGAAGCCCAAGAACATCATGATGTCGAAGTACGACGAGGTGAAGCTCGCTGACATGGGTCTGGCACGGGAAGTCAGCGACTACGAAACCGCCCAGTCGGAAGCCGGCCGCGCCTACGGGACGCCGTACTACATCAGCCCGGAGCAGATTCGCGGCGAGATCAACATCGACTTCCGTGCTGATATTTATTCTCTGGGCGCCACGTTCTACCACATGGTCACGGGGAAGGTGCCGTTCGAAGGGCCGACACCGTCGGCCGTCATGCACAAGCATCTTAAAGAGGAGCTCGTGCCGGCCGACCACGTCAACAGCAACCTTTCATCCGGCATGGGCGAGGTCATCGAGGTGATGATGGCCAAGCAGCGCGACGACCGTTACTCGACGACCAAGGACCTCATCGCCGACCTCGAATCGGTCGTAAGCGGAGGTCCACCATTCCAGGCGCGCAAGAAATACGACCGCACCGTGCTGGAGAACCTGGCCACCAGCGGCGAGACGGTGTCCACGGCGGCCCCTGAAGATCTCGATCCGAACATTCCCGTCGAGCGGCAGATGGCGGCCTACCGGCTCAGGATCCTCGTCCTGTCGCTAATTCTGGGGCTATCGCTGCTGTTGAATCTCGCTCAGTGGCTGGTTCTGGGCCGCGGCGCCTGACCCGTCGCTCTTCGCTATGTACACCGGCATCAAAGCATTTTCTGCCGAGCGTGCCGACTACTTTGGCGCCAACACCTTGCCGTGGCCGTGGACACGTGCCCGCCAGTTCTCGGGCGTGCCGAAGTCCTCGAGCTGGGGGAATTCGAGTTCGTACAGCACGGTCGAATCGACCAGCGTGCCGCCGAAATCGAGGTAGCTGCGGCAAAGGAATCTCGCCGTATCGCCGACCTGCCGCCACTCGCCGTCTTCGCCCTGTTCCACGTACCAATAATGGATCTCGATCGTATCTGCGTACCAACCGTGGCGTTCCGTCACGGTGAATTGGATGAGCTTCTGAGGCCCCTTATCGACAAGGTCGATGGCGATGTCAAAATCCGGCGGCGCGGGCGGTTCCACCCCTTCCGCCTCGACGCCGGGCTTCTCGAACGGCGTGTCTTTGGGCCCCTCAAGCTGCGTTACGCTCGTGTCTTTGGTCGCCTGATGCTTGTAGAACACAAAGCCCCCGAGGGCCACAATAATCACGACGGCTACGACGCGTACGATCATGGCTCGTTTCACCTGATGTGATGTCTCATTGTTGTTCGTCGCTCGGCCGAATCGCGGTCAGCCTCGATCTTCGCAGGCCGGCTGCGCCGGTCGCGAAGCGTCGCCCCGAGCGTCTGCGACGATGACACCAATCGAATCGGCGCCGACACAGGCTGCCCACGCCGCTTTGCCACCATCTTGGCACAACCGGCCGCCGCTGTCCATCCCACTGTGCCTTGCCGACGCCACTGCGTGGCTGGCCAAGCCACGCGGCCGCGCGGCGACAAAGCGATCACCGCCGGCAATAACATCTGCACCGGCAACGAACCGCCGCCGTGTGCGGCGGGCCGATCGTTCACTCCTGAATTCGCATCGATTCCGTCCAGGCATATCTCGCTCGGATCCGTCATCAGCAAGCTCGTGTTTGCCGGGGCTGCATCGAGTGCCAACGGGCGGCTTGCCTGCATGGGGGCCTTGCGTCGCCCGCCTGCCGGTACGCCCGCTATGGTCGTTCGCCCCTTTGTTACCCCTCACCCATTTCTACGAGCGAACCAAGGCGAATGTGCGTCAATTGAGACCAATTCGAGGGTCGTTTCAGAACATATGGACCGCGAGTCACCACCACACGCGGCCGCCCCAGCCGCCCGATTCGGGGCTTGTGAGCGTGGGAATCGCTGCAAAATCGCCTTATAATCCCACCGAAACCGAAACCAGACACGGGAGTCGTCCAGATGCTCTTTCAACCGCCCCTGCCCGCGGCTTACGCCGAGGCATCCAGCGAGGAAATCGTTCGCCGCATCCGCCAGCGAAAGACGGAATTGGGCTCGCGGCTCGTCATCCTGGGCCACCATTACCAGGAGGACGATGTCATCCAGTTCGCCGATTTCACCGGCGACAGCCTCAAGCTCTCGCAGATCGCCGCTCAGCAGAGGGACGCCGAGTTCGTCGTTTTTTGTGGGGTGCACTTCATGGCCGAGTCGGCCGACATCCTGACCGACGACTCGGTCAAGGTGATCCTCCCGGACCTGTCGGCCGGGTGCAGCATGGCCGACATGGCCCACATCGATCAGCTCGAAGACGCCTGGGACTTCCTGACCGAATCGACGGACGAACGCATCATCCCGATCACGTACGTGAACTCGGCTGCGGCGATCAAGGCATTCTGCGGCAAGCACGGCGGCGCGTGCTGCACGAGCAGCAACGCCCGGCTCGTTCTGCAATGGGCGCTGACCCAGGGTGACAAGGTCATCTTCCTGCCGGACCAGCACCTCGGTCGAAACACCGCCTACGCCCTCGGGCATCCGCTGGAATCCATGGTGCTGTACGACCCCCACGAGGCCGATGGCGGCCTGACCGGGCAGCAGGTGCGCGACGCACGTTTCATTCTGTGGAAGGGGCATTGCAGCGTCCACGGTCTGTTTACCCCAGAACAGTGCGACGCCATCCGCCGCAACGACCCCGAGTGCAACATCCTCGTTCACCCGGAGTGCTCCTGGGAGGTCGTGCAGAAGGCGGACTACGTCGGCAGCACCGAGTACATCATCAAGACGGTCGGCGAGGCCGAGCCGGGCACCCGGTGGGCCATCGGCACCGAGATCCACCTGGTCAACCGGCTGGCACGCCAGCACCCGAACAAGCCCATCCGATCCCTGTCGGGCATCCAGTGCCTGTGCACCACGATGTACCGCATCGACACCCGCCATTTGCTCTATGCCCTCGACGCCATCGCCGAAGGTGGTATGGTGAACCAGGTTTCCGTCGAGCCCGAGGTCCAGCGGCTGGCCGTCGAGGCCCTCGACCGGATGCTCGCGAATACATCGCCGCAACCCATCCCGGCTAACTGACGCGCCGGGGCGTCGAACCGGACGCGGCCGGAACTTGAACGGGGACGGACATGAACGGGGACGACATCGACCGAATCGTTTTTACCGAGCAGCAAGTGGCCGATCGGGTCGTGGAACTGGGCGCCGAGATCACGGCCCGTTACGAGAAAGTTGACGAGCCGCTCACGATCATTCCGATCCTGAACGGGGCGCTGGTTTTCGTGGCGGATTTGATGCGCCGGCTGCCGATAGACATGCGACTGGGGATCATCGCCGTATCGAGCTATCCCGGCCAGACCCGCGAGTCCAAGGACGCCGAGATCAAGCACCGGCTGGCCGACAGCGTCAGGATTCGCGGGCGCCGGCTGCTGATCGTCGATGACATTCTGGACAGCGGCAACACGCTGCGCCTCGTCCAAGGCGAGATTGCCGAGCAGGAACCCCTGTCGGTCGAGACGGCCGTCTTCCTGCGCCGGCTCAACCGGAATCACGAGGGCATCCAGGTCGACTATATAGGCTTCGACATCGGCGAGGGGTTTGCGGTTGGATACGGACTGGACTATGATGAGCGTTACCGGAACCTCCCGCACATCGCCGTCCTGAAACCGGAATCCGACGGCTAGCGGTGCGGCCGAATTGAACGACGTCACGACGGGGGTGATGCAGTCCTACTCCCAGCGATGACTCGCTGGGCTATTCTCAAGTGCCCCTCCGGGGCAGAGCGCCGGCAGACCCGGCAGGTGTGCCACTGCTCTTGAGCAGCGCACGCAAACCGACGTGAGACGGGCCGAACCAGATGAATCGCCCGATGTTTGACAAGCCGCCAAGGAGTGTGCCACTGCTCTCGAGCAGTGGTCGAGCACGGCGCGCGCGTACTCCGGAGCGGGCCCGCCAACGCTTCCTCCGCTACGTCAACCGACGGCTGGACCTCGCCGGCCGATCGAACCACGCCGCCGTGAGGGCAGCAGGCTCTTCGCCCGGAGCTGCGGTCGTGGCCATGTCGCCTACCGAGGCGACGGTCGAGAACGCGGTGGCCGACGTGGCGTTGCTGCCTAAGGACCTGATCGGCGGCGACGAGTCGATCATCTTCGCCATCAAGCCATCGATGTGGTTCGTGGTCTTCGATTCGGCCAACTGGGCGGCGGCCACCCTTCTGGTGATCGCCTTATCACATTGGATCGCCGGTGCCGTTCCCGGCCTGTCCGAGCTTCAGCTTCTCACCGGCATGTTCGGCGCCCTGGCCGCCCGCGTCGCGATCGCCATCCTCCGCTGGGTCTCGCGTTTTTACGTGCTCACCAACCGCCGCGTCATGCGTATTCGCGGCGTGGCGCGGCCCGACGTCTTCGAATGCCCCCTGGTCAACATCCGCAACACGGCCGTGGTGGCCGGATTCCTGGAGTCCTTTCCCAAGCTCGGCACGATCCGTTTCGTGGACAGCGCCCCCGAAGGTCGCACCGACCACTGGATCAACGTAGCGAGCCCGCACGAGGTGCACGCCGAGATACGGAAAGCGATCCGTCGGGCAAAAGACTGCCAGCCGCATTTATAGGAGGGTGGGGAGCCGTCAGCCATCAGCCGTCACCGGTTCGCCAGTGAGACCAGCTTTGGCGAATGAGGCCCGTGGGTATCCGGACGCGCCGCCGGGCTACTGACGACTGAGAACTCTCCGCCATTGCCTGTCTACGGGCCAAAGTGCGAGAACGCCAGTTGGAAGAGCCCGAAATCGATCAGGTCGGGTCCGCCGCTGCCGTTCAAGTCCATGCAAAGACACGACTTCGAAACCTGGAACTTGCAAAGGTAAAGTTCGAGGAAGTCGTAGAGATCGACCACTCCGTCCTCATTACACTCGGCCGGGATCGGGCAATTCCCGCTCGCTGAGAAGACATATGCAGCTCCGGCGTCCTCGCCGAATTCATCGTCGCGAATCGCGCCCAGAACCAGCACATCGCCATCAATCGCGGCGCTGAACCCGATCCGGTCGCCAGCATCGGGCAGGGAGGGCGTGAGTTTCTGTACCTGGAACCAAAGGACGCCGTTGAACCGGAAAACGTAGGCGGCTCCGGCGTTGCAGTCCGGCGTGACAGTGCACATTTCGTCATCGCCCGATGCACCGACGACGATCCATTCGCCGGCCACGCCTACACTGCTTCCGACGAAGTGGTTGGATATTGGATCGCCGGCGTTTGTGTCCTTCCGGCAAGGCTGCGTGCGGGTTTTTTCTCCGGTGGCGGCCGGTCA
>CAZNPL010000044.1:0-54784 GCA_964574815.1 uncultured Phycisphaeraceae bacterium | reverse complement strand
CCCTGAAGGTATCGAAAAGGCGGTTCAAGCCTCGATGCTGCTCAACTTGGGCTAACCTCCGGCTCGGTTTGTGCCCGACGCGGATCCGCGCCGCGGCAACGGACGGCCACTGAATTGGTTCACTAATGGAGGGGCCGATGGAGATCGGCGCATCACGGGGAAGACAAGTCTGCTGCACAGGCCTCTTCTTCACTCACCGCATCGACGGAGACCGGCCGCTCGTGGTGCTGGAATGCTCCCGTTGCGGTCGGCTCTGGCACTGTCGCGAGGACGGTGCATTTGTCCCTTACGACCGGGTAGTGGAGCGCATCTCGAAAGCAGCATGCCGCAAACCCATGGCAAATGATGAAGCAACAAAATAATAGATTTCAAAGGAACGTGATCATGTACCGACTTTCTGCGATCTTCACCGCCCTGCCTTTCGCCTTTGCGTCCGGGCCACTAACACCCTCTTACGGCAATCCTGCCTCCGCTCCCGCCCACTGGTGGGATTTCGAGGCGCACACAGACGACATCGTGGGTGACCGCACCGGCACACCCGGCATCGCGCTGCGGCCGGTTGGCAAATACGGCAACGGCTACGTGCTCAATGGTCACTCATACATCGCGACGGACTACGCCCCGAGCATCGCCGCGGGGGAGTCCTTCACGGTCATGTTCTGGGCGAGACTGCCTGCGGGGACCGTCAGCAGCGGCGGAGCGTTTGTCTGGCTCGAGCGGTCAGGCGGACAGCAGATCTCCGTCTCCTACGGCTATCCCTGCGATCATTCAGACGCAGGCGCCGTGCTTCGGGACGACGGCTGGGACAGGCACAACATCGCACACCCAACCACCTGCGGCACCTTCGTCGACGACGGCACGTGGCGCCATTACACTCTGGTGCTCGACCGCACCACGGACACCATGCGGTACTACGTAGGCTCCGACACGGATACCCAGTTGGTCGACGAGACATCGACCGCTGACCTCGACGCCATCAACGTCGCCGACCCTCTGACGATTTACCTTGGCGCCGGGCATCGAAACGACGAGGCAATTGTGCTCATGACGGGGTGGCTGGACGAGGTCAAGTTCTTCGGGAACGCCCTGACTGAAGCCGAGGTCGAGGAGCAAATGGCGGCCGCCCCGGCGGTTTCGCCAGACCACCACTGGGACTTTGAAACCGGAACCGATGACGTCGTCGGCGACCGCACCGGCACGCCCGTCAATACCATGCCGCCCGATGGCATGTTCGGCAGCGGGTATGCATTTGATGGAAACACACACCTCGCGACGAACTACGCCCCGAGCATCGCACCCGGCCAGTCCTTCACGGCCATGCTGTGGGCGAAGCTCCCCGCCGGAACGATCAACACCGGCGGGGCCTTCGCCTGGCTCGAGAGATCCGGCAAGCAGCAGATATCCGTCTGCTACGGTTATCCCTGCGATCATTCGGACGCCGGCGCCGTGCTTCGCGACGACGGCTGGGACAGGCACAACATCGTGCATCCGGACACCTGTGGCACCTTCGTCGACGACGGCACATGGCGGCATTACGCGCTCGTGCTTGATCGCGCCACAAACACGATGCGGTACTACGTGGGCTCGATCGTCGGCGCAGGTTTTGAAACACAGCTGGTTGATGAGGTAGACGCGAGTGACCTCGACAATATCAACGTCGCCGATCCGCTCGGCATACACTTCGGCGCGGGAAACCGAAACGGCGACGAGTCGATCGCGCCCATGACCGGTTGGCTGGACGACGTCAAGTTCTTCGAGAGTGCCCTTACGGAGGAACTGGTGGAATGCCACGCAGTGTCGTCGTGTGCGTCGCCAATACCCACCGCATCGGAATGGAGTATCCTCGCCACAACCTTGCTTTTGCTGACGGTCGTAACGCTCGTATGCATGAAGCACAGGGCCGCAAGGCTGAGTGGCTGAGAATGACGGTTCTGTCGACTCTGCGATTCCGGGGGCGTCCGTCGTTTCACCGTGAACGGGTCGCGATGTAACCGCGCTCGAACGGCACGGGGCGTTTATATTACGGCTCGACGTACACGCCCCGGCGCATGATCGGCTTCCAGATCGCAGCCCAATGCGCTTCTGTGGTCAATTCCGCTTCCCAATGACCGCCCCGGGCGGCGTGGAAGCGGAGTTGGCGGTCGACGATCAGCATTTGCCGCGTGTAATCTACACCGTCCGCCTTCCGCCCCAGAACGGTGACGGTAAACCTTGGCGCCGCGGCGAGGTCCTCCGGCAGGTCCGGCGACTCCTCAACCTTGCCAATACTCGCCCAATGCGACGGAGAGCCGTCGGAGATCGGAACCGCCGCGCTGTCGACCGGAAGATCAAGAAACGCGTACGCCCACGGCGCCGCCGCCTTCATATCAGCCAATTCCTCGCACACCGTCTTGGGCGGCCCGAGCCCGTTCATGTTTGCCGGATCCAGAATCATCACTACCGGGACCATCTTGTGCTCGGTTCTCGGCTGTCTCTCGCCATCGCGCAACGCATAGGGACGCGGCGCCGGATCTCCGTAACCGTCCAGCTTGTTGTTTACGCCCCACGCCACAATGGCGGGTCTCCCGTCGTTGAAGAAATCGTCAATGACTGCCAGTCCGGCGATGTGCCCCTGGTGCCAGAAAGATGCGCTCAGGCGCCCGGTGTAAGGGTCGGCTGCGCTAATCCTCGTCGGGTAGCAGTTTCCGTGACGGGTGACCACAAGCAGGTCTTTGGGGGACCCAACCGAGCCGGATTGCAGGTTCGCCGACACGAGCGAAACGCAGTACCACCTGGCCAAATGGTCGCAGTCGGGCCACACCCGATCGCCCGCCAAGTCCAGAGTGTGGCGAAGTCTACTTCGGGCGTCGAACAGAAGCACCTGCCCTCCTTCAAATGGCCACTCCAATCCGACGGCAATCCGTTGTTCGACGGCCGGCGGTCGCCCGGCCAGGGCCACCGACGTGACCGAGCGTGCGGCATTCGGAAGCGCGACGAACTCATGCGGTTGAAGGTCGCCGACGTACTCTGCGAGTACGCGCGTCCCGATCTGCTCGTCTATCCAGACGCGTTGTATCCCAGGCGTCCGGAAGTACGGGGCGAGTAGCCAGACGGCGAGCCCTGTCAACGCGATCAGTACACCCGGCAGGCATACCATTTTGACTCGCCTGCGCCTGCGACCGGGCGAAAGAGGCACTCGATCCGTCTGTAGTGCCGCCAGGGCGGCAGTCGCCGACGCAAACCTGTCCCCCGGCTCCTTCGCCATGAGACGCAAGGCAAGGTCCGCCAAACCGGGATCAACGCCCTTGGAGACGCTTCGGGGATGGGCCGGCTCCTCGTTGAGGATTCGGTGAACGACGGCGGACGGCTTGTCCGACCTGAAAGGCGTCCGCCCGGTGAGCATCTCGTACAGCACAACCCCTGCGGAATAGAGATCGGCCCGATGGTCGATATTCTCGTCCCCGCGAGCCTGTTCGGGGCTCATGTACTCCGGAGTACCGAGAACCGAATCGGCCGTCGTCATCCGCGTCTGCGAGTTCGAGATCCGCGCCAAGCCGAAGTCGGCGATCTTCACGCACAGGCACGAGTCGGTGCCCTCGTCGTCGTCAGCATTTTCTGCGGGCGTGCACGATGAACGACGCTTGAGCAGAATGTTGGAGGACTTGATGTCGCGGTGAACCAGACCCGCATCGTGCGCTGCGCCCAGCCCCGACAGGACTTGGTGAAAAACGTTTCGGGCGGTATCAGCACCGAGGGGCCCCTCTTTCCGAATCAGTTCCCCCAGCGTCGTTCCCTCTACACCCTCCATCGCAAGATAATGTGTTCCCCGCTCTTCACCCACCGCGTAGACGCCTACGATGTTCGCATGCGCCAGCCCTCCGGCCGCCTTGGCTTCCAGAGCGAAACGCCGCAGCGCCGTCCGGTCGTGCGCCAATTCGGGCCGGAGCAACTTCAAGGCCACCGTGCGGTTCAGACGGTCCTCGCGTGCCTTCAGAACGATGCCCATTCCGCCTTCTCCGAGGAGCCCGATGATTCGGTACGGCCCCAATGTGCCCGAGTATCGCGCGTCCGAGGACCTATCGAGCAGCCCCCTAGCGACGAGCTGCTTCACGGGGTCGCTCGGCGATTTGAGATCGGTCAAGACGTCCAGGTGGGCCAGCACGTCCTCGGCAAACTCGGGGTACGTCGCCCGCACGTCCGCTTCAGTGAATGTTTCCCCCCGTTTTCGCCGATCGAGCAGCGCGTTGAGGATTTCGCCGACACGCCGGTCGCGCTCATCATCCGCGATTGGTTTGGGAGCTGTCGAATCGCGCAACGGAGAATCAGCCTGTACGCCCGCTCCTGTCACCCATCCACGAAACACCATCATATCGCAAATCGCGACGAGAGTCGCCAATGGTGCGCACAGCCTTGTCGGCTCGCTACGTGCGGATTGCGCTTGCCAGCAATTCGGCCGGGTGCAAAGCCTGCACGGCCGTGTGGTGCTCCACCTGGTGGCGGCAACTGAACCCGCTGACCGCGATCATCGCCTCGCCGCGCTCCCGAATGGCCGGGAAAAGACGCTCCTCGCCGATGGCTTTGGCCACTTCATAGTGATGCTTCTCATGGCCGAAGGCCCCGGCCATCCCGCAGCAGCCGCTCTCGATCTCCTGCGTCCGGTAGCCCGGGGGATGGCTAAGGATGGTCATCGCATCCCCGGTTCCGACAATCGCCTTCTGATGGCAGTGGCCATGGTAAAGGATGCAACGCGCCGTTTCGGCGAAAGGAATGCGATCTGGACTCTGGCGAAGCAAGCGTGCCACGAACGACTCGAACGTGACCGCCACGTCGCCCACGAGCTTCGCCTGAAGCGTCCGCACCAGTTGCGGGTATTCATCCACCAGGGTAAGAATGCAGCTCGGCTCGGTGCCGATGATCGGCGTGCCGCGCTCGGCGAACCGAACCATCGCGTCCACATTCAGCTCGGCGAGATGCTTAGCCTCAGCGAGCATACCCTTGCTGATCAGCGGCCGGCCGCAGCACTCAAACGACGGCGACAGAACCTGAAACCCGGCGGCCTCGAGGACCTTCACGGCAGCGATCCCGACGTTCGGGGTGTAGTAGTTCGTCCAGGTATCCGCAAAATAGACGACCGGCGGCCGGTCCGCATGCTCGTTCGCCACGCGTTTGCGATGCTGGCGGTACCACTGCCGAAACGTGCGTGCGGCGAACCTCGGCGGCGGGATGCGACGGTCCAGTCCGTAGCGACGCTCCACGATCGCGCGCATCGGCCCAGATTGCAGCATCCAGTTGCTAAGCCGCGGGAAACGGCCGCCAAGCCGGGCCCAGCGCGGGGCCTCCGCAGTGAACCGCGACCCGCGGGGAACGCCGTGGCGCATGTTGCGATGTGAAAGCCACTCCGCCTTGAGCCGGGCCATGTCCACGCCGGTGGGGCACTCGGATTTACACGCCTTGCACGAAATGCACAGATCCATGACCTCATCCAGCGCCGGGTCGTCCAGCCCCGCAAGCAGCCCCGGCTCGGAAAGCGCCGCCCGCAAAGCGTTGGCACGGGCCCGGGTCGTGTCACGTTCCTCCCCGGTGGCCATGTAGGAAGGGCACATCGTTTCCACCCGGCGCTTGCGGCATTCCCCCACGCCGCTGCACATCTCGGCCAGCCCGGCCATGCCGCCGTGGACGCTGAAGTCGAGATAGGTCTTGACCTGTTGGGCGCGATACTGAGGCCCATACCGAAGGTTCTCCGTCATCGGCAGCGGGTCGACGATCTTGCCGGGGTTGAAGACGCCCTCGGGGTCAAACGCCTGCTTTACCTCGTGAAATGCCCGCACGAGCTCCGCACCGTACATCTTCTCGTGCCAGCCGGACCGGACGATGCCGTCCCCGTGCTCGCCGGTCATGGCTCCGCCGTATTCCAGTGCGAGACTGCTGACGCGATCCGCAATGCGCGCCATCTTGGCCACGTCCTCCGCCTTCTTGAGGTTCAGTACCGGCCGAACGTGAATGACGCCGACGCTTGCGTGCGCGTAATAGCCGGTGGAGTAGACTTCCTCCTCCTCGAGAATCGCACCGAACCGCTCGATGTAATCGCGCAAATGACGTGGATCGACTGCCGAGTCTTCCACGAACGCATGCGGCTGCGCGTCCCCGGGCCGCGACATTAGAAGCCCCAGCCCGCGCTCGCGCATCCGCCACACGACTCGCTGCCGCTCGGGCTCCGTAATCGCCCGGACATCGGAGCCCACATCGCGACGCTTCAAATCGTCGCGCAACGTCTCCGCCCGGTCAGCCGCCTCCTGTGCGGTGTCGCCGAAGAACTCGACAAGGAGCATCGCGGACGCCTTCATATCCACCACCGTAGACGCGTGGCGAGATACCGGATCGGCCTCGGCCGCCTCCGTGATCATCCGGTCCAGCAGTTCGACCGCCGCCGGTTTGTGCTCGAGCATGACGGGCGCCGCGCCCAGAGCATCCAGCACGTGAGAGAAGTGCGCCACCACGAGCGCTTTGTTCTTCGGCAGCGAGGTCAGCTTGAGGACGGCTTCGGTCACGAAACACAGCGTGCCCTCGCTTCCGCAAACCACCTTCCCCGGATCGACGCTACCGTCCGAGGACGCGAGCAGATCCAGGGCGTATCCACCGTTGCGCCGAAGTACTTTGGGAAATCGAGCCGCGATCTCTTCGCGGTAGTCCGCAGCGATTCGTCGCAGTTCCTTCTCGATGTGGGCCGCCCGCGCCGAAACGCTCGCACCGTTTGCCGGCCACTCGGCAAGGCTGCCGTCGGCCAGCACCACACGCATCGACTCGACATGGTCGACGGTCCGCCCGTAAAGAACCGAATGTGCCCCGCACGAGTTGTTCGCGATCATGCCGCCGATCGTCGCGCGGTTGGCAGTGGCCACGTCCGGGGCGAACTGCAGCCCGTAGGCGGACAGCGCGGCGTTCAGCTCACTCAACACCACGCCGGGCTCGACCCGAATCGTTTGCGCATCGAGGTCGGGCGGGTCGGCTTGTCGCATGTAACGCGAGCAATCGATCACGACACCCCGTCCGATCGCACTGCCGGCCAACCCCGTTCCGCCGCCCCGCGGAATCACCGGAACGCCATGTTCACGACAGAGGTTGACGGTCGCGACCACGTCATCGGCATCTCGCGGCCAGACCACACCGAAAGGAGCGATTTCATAGACGCTGGCGTCAACCGAGTAAAGCGTCCGGGCGAGTCGATCGAAACGGGCTGACCCGCGAATCGCTTGCCCGATCCGATCTTGCAAAGCGGTGACTTGGGCTGAAAAGTCGGACATCATTCGCGGATCAACCGGCCAGCGGAATAGCGCGACGGTGTAACATGACCTGCCGAAAGACCGCGCCGGTCTGTTCCGCCATCGCACTCATCGGATGGTTCTTGACAACATACTCCCGCGCGTGCGAGGCCACCCGCCGCGCGTAATCCGGATTGGAAAGCACGGATTCGAGTATCTCGGCGAGTGCCTCGGGTGTCCGCTCCGGACACATCACGGCCGTCCGGCCGTCGATCAGGTAGTCCGCCATGCCCCCCTCGAAGGCGACCACAAGCGTGCCGTTGGCCATCGCCTGGAGCGGTCGCGCACACACCGCTTCGTCTTCCGGGGGGATGATAAAGATGTCGGCAGCCCGCAGAATATCGACCGGCTCCGCCGTCGCGCACGCCATGCTGATGTTCGGAGACAGATTCCTGTCCCGAACAATTCTGCGCAACGCCGGCTCCAAGCTCCCCGTGACAGGAAAAAACGCCAGGATCGGATATCCCCTCCCCCTGATCATGTCAACGGCCTCGATAACTGACTCGATCCCGTAATACGGCTCCAGCGGCGTCGTGCAGACCATTGACGGGATGCGCTCCGGATGGTCGAAACAGGAGAGTTCGGCGCCGCGAAGAACGCCCGGGCGAACCAGGGACACCTCATCCGCCGGAACACCCATACGCTCGATCAACTCGCGCCGAAGTGGTTCGCTGGCCGCGATGCGATGCGTCACCGGCCTGGTGAACGCCTCCTCCAACGCCTCGATGTCCGCTCCCGACGTCACCTGCGCGACGAGGTCCGCATCGAAGTGGTTGGCAAGACGGTCCGCTATGCGGTAAGAGCCGCCGCCGATCGCGTACACGATCGAGGGCCGGCTCGGCGCAACAAAGTTGATGATGGCATTGAGACGAGCACGCCGAAGTGGCCAGATCAACGGCTTGTGAACGAGAAGCTGGACCGGCCCCAGCGATGCCAGCATGCGGGCTTCAGGCGATGAAGTGATAACGCGAACCTTGACACTCTGATCGAACAAGCCGACGCACAAATGCCGGATCACCGGCCGCAGGCGCCTCAGTGCGCCATCATCGATACAGACGACCGCGTCCACCGGCAGGGCGGGCGTTTCTTCAGGGTCCAAATCGGACATCGAGTCAATATCAATGCGATTCGCCCCCCGTGTCAACCGAGCACATCCGAATCCCCCAATTGCCAAATCGGGCTTATGCACGTATCCTTGCCGCCCGGTTGATTGGGTCGTGTGAACCAGTACGGCGACACCCACGTGAAGATCGTACGCGGACTAAATGCAATTGAGGGTGCATTGGAGCGCTCTGTTCTCACGATCGGAAACTTCGACGGCTTCCATCGCGGACACCAGCAGCTCGTCGCCCAGAGCGCATTGCTGGCCGCTAATGACCAGGCGCCCGTCGTCGTGTTGACATTCGAACCACATCCGCTCGAGGTCGTGAGGCCCGAAAACGCCCCGCCGCGGCTCTCAACGCTAAACATGAAACTCGCCCTGCTCTCGGAGGCTGGCGTCAACGTGACGGTGGTCGCCGACAGCAACCCTGAACTCCTGGGAATGGAGCCGGAAGCTTTTGTCGAGCGGCTCGCGACTCTGTTCCGACCAATCCACATCGTCGAGGGATCGACCTTCGGCTTCGGCAAGGGCCGTCGCGGCACGCCCGAGATGCTTGTCTTGCTCGGCGAGCGCTTCGGCTACTCAGGCTGCATCATCGAACCTGTGAAGCTCCAGATTGAATACGACGAATCCGTCCCCGTCTCGAGCTCCTTGATCCGCGGCCTGTTGAATGAGGGCAAAGTTCGCCGAGCGGCCCTGTGCTTGGGAAGATGCTATTCGATCGAAGGGCGAGTGGCGCCGGGTGACGGAAGAGGTGCGGATTTGGGGTTCCGAACCGCAAACCTCGAAAACGTCGAACAGTTGATCCCCGCGGACGGCGTCTACGCAGGTGCGGTACGACTCCAGGAAAAGAGGGTGCTGGCCGCGATCAGCATCGGCACGAATCCGACCTTCGAGGGAACCCGCCGAAAGATCGAGGCCCACCTGATCGATTTCAACGATGAGATCGTCGGGGAAACGATCGAAGTCGACATGGGTATCTGGCTCCGAGCCCAGCGAAAGTTCGAATCCGTCCAATCACTGTCCGGCCAGATCGAGGCTGACGTCTCGGCGGTCAGGGAGTGGGGACGACTCGCGGCCGAGGGACCGGGCGAATGCGCAATCTAGCGCGCCGTCCAATGACTGCCGGCGATCATCCAGTCCTGCCACGCACGTCCGAGCAATCGGCGGCGCGGTCGTACCCTACTTGCGAGAATGGCATCTGCGCAATGCACCGCACACGCTCGATCCGGGCGACGCCTTCGTGAGCAACGGCATGCATGCTTATTCCCATGATCAACTGCAGCGGATCGGTACACGGATAAGCCGCTGGCGACACCCGCTGTTGCTCACGCATGAGCGCGCCGACGGCGATGCCGTCGGAGGACTTGTCGCCATGCGTTCCATCCTTCGACACATGGGATCGCAGCCGACTGCGCTGTTGTTCGAGCACCCCACGGAAAGATACGCATGGTTGGCCGAAAAAGAGTCCGTCGGACTCTGGCCCGACAAGTCACGCCGGTTGGAGGAACCAGTTGCAGCCGCCGACGGCATACTTGTCGTGGATACCTGCTCGTACAGCCAGTTGGAGCCGGCAGCCGACTGGCTGAGATCCACTCGAAACTCGGGAGAGTGCAGCATTCTCGCAATCGACCACCACATCACGCGAGACGATCTGGCCGACGAGTACCTCGTTGATGAGTCGGCCGGCGCCGCCTGCCTCATTCTCTACGAACTGGCCGCGGCCTGCGGCTGGGAGCTGACCAATACCGCGATTCACGGACTGTTCGTCGGGATTGCAACAGACTGCGGCTGGTTCCGGTTCTCAAACACCGACACCCGGATGCTCGACGCCGCCGCAAAACTCGTCCGGTCGGGAGCAGCGCCCGACCAAATCTATTGCCGTCTGTTCGAGGCGGAACCGGCTCGCCGCCTGAGGCTCATCGGGGCCGCGCTCGAAAACCTCGAGCTGTACGACAGCGATCGGGTGGCCGTCATCCCGCTCACGAGGAAGATGTACGAACGTTCCGGCGCAACGCCCGCCGACACGGAGAACCTGATCAACGAACCGATGAGAATCGGCTCCGTCGAGGTGGCGGTGTTGCTGGCCGAGCCGTTGGACGACCCGTCCGCGCCGATCAAAGTCAGTCTCCGAAGCAAAGGCGCCGTCAACGTGGCCACTCTCGCCGCGCGACTGGGAGGAGGCGGTCACGCGCGAGCGGCAGGCGCGAGAATCCCGGGCACGCTGTCTGCCGCGAAAGAGCAGATCCTCGCAGCCATTATGAATGAACCGACGTGATCAAGCAGTGCGGCGGCTGAGCCGCGCCCGGCACGTCTCTGCCGATTGCATCAAGCGCCTACGTGGCTGCGGACGCAATCGATAAAGCGCTGGCCATACTGCGCGTGCTTCTTGGGGCCCACCCCATCGACGGCGAGAAATGCCGAGTCGCTGGTCGGTTTGGCGCGAGCGATGGCCTCCAGCGCTCGGTTGCTGAATACGTGGAAAGCGGCAACATGCCGGGCGTTCGCCAGCTCCTTGCGCAACGCGCGAAGCTTCTCGAAAAGCTCGACGTCGAGGTCGTCATCGTCATCCACCTGCACCGCGCTGATGACAGCCGCCGGTTGACGCCTGCGATCTCTCGATCGCACCGATCGCGGAACCGCCGGCCGGCGCGTCCGTGGCGCTGCGGCCGTTAACACCGCCTCTTGCTCGCCCCGGAGGAGTTCCCGCCCCCGAAGCGTGAGACTGAACGTGCGATACTCCTCACCGATCTGCAGAAAGCCCTGGGCAGCAAGCTGCTCCAGCCAGTAACGAATCTCCTTGTGACTGGTATCCGCCATCAGCCCGTACACGCTGAGCGACTGATGCCCCCTGGCATGAACCGCCTCATTGCGCGCGCCCATCAGTACATCGGCGATGTACTTGGCCCCGTATCGTTCGCCGGTCCGGACCACGGCGCTGAGGATCTTCTGGGCGATCACCGTCGAGTCACCCAGTGCCCCGATCTCACCGAGGCACACGTCGCAGGCGTGGCATTCCGACTCAGGATAGTCCTGGCCAAAGTGGTTGACCAACTGGCGGTGTCGGCACACCGGCGACCTGCAAAACTTCAGCATCTCCTCGAGCTGCGTCACATGCACGTCGAGATGGTCCGTCCCGCTCTTCTCGACAATCGACTTCCAGGTCATGAAGTCGGCCGTGGTGTACAGGAGCGTACATTCGGCCGGCAGTCCGTCGCGACCCGCACGCCCCGTCTCCTGCTGATAGGCCTCGACTGATTTGGGCATGCCCGTATGCACGATATACCGAATGTCCGGCCGGTCGATCCCCATCCCGAACGCCACCGTCGCAACGATAATGTCACAGTCGTTGCCGCCGAAGGCGTCCTGATTCTCCTTGCGCCGCTCGGACGACATCCCGGCGTGGTACGGAAGAGCGCGATAGCCTGCCTGACTAAGGTATCCGGCCAGCTGATCCACATCATCGCGGCGAATGCAGTAAATGATGCCCGCGCTCGCGCCGTGCGCATCAATGATCTCGCACACCTCACCGTATAAATCGCGACGCCATCTCACGCGATAGGTCAGGTTCGGGCGATCGAAATCGCCCACGATGATCTCCGCATTCTCCAGCGATAGCTGCTGAGCAATGTCCTCGCGGACACGCGGAGTCGCCGTTGCCGTGAATCCATGCACCGAAGCCCCCGGAAACCATTCCTTCAACGAACGCAGGCGTCGGTAATCCGGCCGGAAGTCGTGGCCCCAGTGACTGATACAATGAGCTTCATCAACCGCCACCGTTCGAACGCCTCGCGCCCGCAAGAGGTCGATGAAGTGCTGATCCGGCAGGCGCTCGGGTGCCAGGTAGAGCAGCCGGAAGCGATCCCCGTTGAGCCCATCCACCACGGCCCGCCTCTGCCCGGCGTCGAGACTGGAGTTGTACAGCGCACACGGAATGCCCCTGCCCGTTAGGGCGTCCACTTGGTCTTTCATCAACGCGATCAGCGGTGAGATGACAAGGGTGACGCCGTCACCACGTGTAGCCGCCGGGGCCTGGTAGCAGAGCGATTTGCCGCCGCCGGTCGGAACGACGACGACCGAATCCCGCCCGTCCAGAACCGTCGAGATGGCTCTTTCCTGTAGCGGCCAGAAGCGCTCGAACCCCCAATGCTTCTTGATCACCGACCGCAGAAGCGCAAGAGTCCCCGACGAAGGCATCCGTACAACTCGGAATTCTGGAGTAAACCTGACGGAGGAATCCTAGCCGAACCACGCCGCTGACACAAACAAAACGCAGGGGAATCCCAGGCTTACGCCGACTCGATGTCCTTCGCCTTCGCGCCCACCACCTTGTCGATCTCGTCCTCGCACTGCTTGGTGATCTTCTGGACGGCGTCCTTGGCGTCGTTGGCCTCGTCCTCGCTGAGCACCGAGTTCTTCTTGTCCGAATCGATGCTCTTGTTCGTGTCGCGTCGGATGTTGCGAACCGCCACCTTCTGGGCCTCGCCCATCTTCTTCACCTGCGAGATGAGCTGCTGCCGCCGCTCGCCTGACAAGGGTGGGATCGGCAATCGAATGATCTTGCCGTCGGAGACCGGCGTAATACCCAGATCCGACGACTGCAGGCCCCGCTCGATGTCCTTGACCGTACTGGGGTCAAAGGGCTTGATCATGATCGTCTGCGGGTCCGGCGTACTGATCGAGGCCAGTTCTCGCAGCAACATCGTGCTGTTGTAGGACGACACCTCGATCTTGATGCGGTCCACCAGGCCCGGCGACGCCTGCCCGGTGCGCACCCCCCGCAGTTCGTCCTTAAGGTAGTCCACCGACTTGGCCATTGCGGCCCGACACGCTTTCTCTACGTCCGCCTGGGCCATTGTTCGTCCTCTCTCGATCTACACTGAGTCGCCCACCAGCGTCCCGATCCGCCCGCCGAGCACCACGTCCCTCATGTGTCCCGGCTTCTTCATGTTGAACACGACGATCGGAATGCCGTTCTGCTGGCACATGACCACCGCCGACAGATCCATGACAGCCAATCGGTCATCGATAAGCTGATTAAACGTCAGAAAACCATGGAGACGGGCGTCCGGAGTCGTAACGGGATCGGCGGTGTACACACCATCGACCTTGGTGGCCTTCAGCAACACGTCCGCCTGAATCTCCGACGCCCGCAACGCAGCGCACGTGTCCGTCGTCACGAACGGGTTGCCCGTCCCGGCCGCGAAAATGACCACCCGCCCCTTCTCGAGATGCCGCATCGCTCGTCGCCGGATGAAGCTCTCGCACACGCGGTCCACATTAATCGCCGACTGCACGCGCGTGTCGAGACCGATTGACTCGAGAACCTCCTGCACCGCAACCGCATTAATGACGGTCGCAAGCATGCCCATGTAGTGAGCGGCCGGCTTGGTGATCGGCGTCTGACTCGCCAGAGTGTCGCCACGAACGATGTTGCCCCCGCCAACCACCAACGCCACCTGCACGCCGAGATCTACAACTGACTTGATCTCCACCGCGACGCGGCCGAGCTCCGCCGCATCAATGCCGTGTCCCCCTGCCTCGCAAAGACCCTCACCGCTGATTTTGAGCACAATGCGATGGTACTTCAACTCAGACATGCGCACGCCCACCGCCGCTGACCACAGCTCGTCCGGCCGCCGCGCGGCGACCGGCCGGGACTATCCCCCGATCCTGAAGTACGCCAGATCCAGCACGTCGTTCACGCCGCCCTCGCGAAGGACGTCTCTCACTTTCGTCTTTGAGAACTTGACGTGCTCCTGATCCATCAAGGCGTTTTCTGCGCAGAACGCATTGACCTTGCCCGTTACAATCTTCTCGATGATCTGCGGCGGCTTGCCTTCCGACACGGCAACGTCCGCTGCGAGCTTCCGCACCTTTTCAATGTCTTCCGCGGGAATCTGTTCCCGATGGACGGCCAGCGGGTTCGCGAAAGTCACGTGGTGGCACAAATCGATTCCGACCGATTCGGACTTGGGGACGGCATCCAAAGCCAGAAGCACGCCTGTCTTGCCGTCATGATGAACGTAACCGCAAACGTACTCCCCGGCCAGCTTGCGGACGCGCTCCAGCTTGATGTTCTCGCGCGTCAAGCCGAACACGTCGGTGATCTCGTCCTGTAGCGTCTTCCCTTCGTGCGCTACGCTCTTGAAATCCGCCGCTTGTTCAGCGGTCGGATTCATCTCGTCCTGAGCCGCCACCGAAGCCGCGATCGCATTGGCCAGTTCGACGAACTTGTCGGTCTTCGCCACCGGCGCCGTCTCGCAGCGAACGTCAATGATGGCCCCCCGCTTCCTGTCTTCGCTGATAAATGTGGCAATCCGGCCTTCCCCCGTCTCGCGGGCGGCGCGGGTCTCCATCTTGCCTTTGTACTTGCGTTGTAGGATCTCTTTGGCCTGCTCCGGGTCGCCTTCCGCTTCGATCAGGGCGTTCTTGCATTCCATCATCGGCAGGCCCGTTTCGTTGCGTAATGCCTTAACCTCTGCAGCCGTAATCGCTGCCATGTCACGTCTCTCCTCGCCGAGTGAAGCGACCGGTCGACCGGCCCCTTCCCCGAGTCTCGCTAAACGTCGAAATTGCCAGTTCTAAACGTATGGAGGATCCTGCCGTCCGTCCGACCCGGTTGGGACACCTCCCCCGGGCCGGTACGGCTGCGACAACGCCGCTTAGGATTCCCGAACCGCGTGCTCTTCCACATCCGGCGCCCCCGGAGCTTCTGAGGAGCGATCCGCTTGTCCGCCTTCCTCAGCGGGTTTCCCCTCCTCCGAGTCCGAGCTCGCCCGGGCCAACGGCTCGCGTTCAGATCTCTTCCGCGGCCGACCGGTATCGCCCGCCTCCGAAGGAGCCTTCCGGGCGCGCAGACCCTCCTGAATCGCTTCGGTCAATACCGTCAGCACCAGATCGATCGAACGCATGGCATCGTCGTTACCAGGGATCGGTATGTCGGCAAAATCGGGGTCGGAGTCCGTATCGATGAGGCAAATCGTCGGTATGCCCATCGTCTTGGCCTCGCGAACCGACAGATGCTCCCGGTGAACGTCAATCACGACCAACGCCCCGGGCAGTCGCGCCATGTTCCGGATCCCCGACAAGTTGCGGCTGATCTTGCGATACTCCCTGTTCATCCGCGCGCGCTGCTTCTTGCTGTACTCCTCGATCCGCCCCTCGGTCTGAGCCGCCTCCAACTCCTCCAGGCGGCCAAGACGAGATCGAATCGTGCGGAAATTGGTCAGCGTGCCGCCAAGCCAGCGATCGGCCACGTATGGCATGCTGACGCTATCCGCGCTGCGTTTCACGGCGTCACGGGCCTGCCGCTTCGTGCCGACGTACAGAACGTCCCCACCGTTTCCAACGACCTGGGCGAGGAACTTCTTGGCGCGCAGAATTCCCTTGACCGTCTCGCGTATGTCAATGATGTGGATGGAATTCCGCTTGGTGAACACGTAGGGACGCATCTTCGGATTCCACCTGCTCGCGCGGTGGCCGAAGTGTATTCCCGAGTCGATGAGTTTACGAACTAACTCCGATGCCAAACCGTTCCTCCTTTGGCGATGGTGAACACGTCGGGCTGCAACAGAGCCGAATCTCAAACAGTAGCAGGATTTAATGTGAAATCAAGCCGACACCGACCAAAACACATCCCTCAACTCCGCTCCGCCCCGTTCAACCTCCCCTTCACAGACCACTGCCACCCCTATTGCCCCGCGCCCGGACTGCCGCTAGCGTGCCGGCACCCGCTGGAGTCGCCCACCCGAGGCCTCCCGCCGGCGAAATCAAGCCGAGAGCGGTGCGTAAACTATTACTGGAAATAGAATTGTGACAGGCACACCTTGAAAACCGCGCCCCGGATATTCATCAGCGCCGCCGAAGCCAGCGCGGACCTCTACGGAGCGTTGCTCATTGGCGAGGTGACCCGCCTTCGACCTGACGCCGAATTCGTCGGCGTCGCGGGACCGGCCATGCAGTCGGCAGGATGCCGCCCCATCGCAGATCTGACCAGCCACGCAGCCATGCTGCTCGGCATCCTCGGTAACCTTCGGCGGGGCAAACGCGTCTTGCGGCGCGCCGGAAGCCTTCTCTCAAACGAACCATTCGATGCGGCTGCGCTGATCGATTCCCCGATGCTGCACCTGCCGCTGGCCCGCCGCGCTCGCAGCGCGCAAGTTCCAGTGATGTACTATGTCGCTCCACAGGTCTGGGCCTGGGGCGCTGCCCGCACAAAAAAAATACGAGCCCGGGTCGATCGCCTCGCAGTGATCCTGCCTTTCGAGGAGCCGTACTTCAGAAACCAAGGGGTGGACGCAACGTATGTGGGCCACCCGCTCTTCGATGCGCTGGCGGCGCGGCCCCCGGACGCCGACGCCGTCCAGCAACTGCGAGCCACGGGCGGAACGCGACTGGCCCTCCTCCCCGGCTCGCGCAGGCACGTCGTCAAAGAGGTTCTGCCCGGTCAACTCGAGGTGGCATCCAGAATCGGCCAACGCTTTCCCGACCTCCATGTCGGAGTGTCCGTCGCCGGAGACCCCGTTGCCCACCTGATCGAAGACCTGACCGAGTCAAGCCCGCTCGACGTATCCTTGCATCGGGACGGAAACGCCGAACTCCTGGCCGCTGCCGACCTGACCCTCGTTGCCTCAGGCACCGCAACCCTGGAGGTAGCGCACTACGGCAGCCCCATGATCGTCATGTATAAGGCGTCGCGCCTGATGTACCATCTGTTCGCACGGCATACGGTCCGGATTAAGAAATACTCCTTGATCAATATCCTCGCCGGCCGAACCATCGTCCCGGAGTTCATGCCCTACTACACATCCACCGCCCCGATTGCCGCGTCCGCCATCGATTTACTCGCGTCCGCCCACAACCTCAAACGCATGCGACAGGAAATCCGAGAGACAATCGAACCAATCCGACAGCCAGGCGCCTCCGCCCGCGCTGCAAGACTCCTTGTCGAATTGGCCGACGCCCGGAGTGCCTGACCCTGCGCCCGCCCGGACGTCGCGCCGTGCGCGACACGCTCGGGCCACGGCCACTCCGGAGCCGGAACCGCCGCCGTACGAAAACAAGTACGCCTTCCGCAAATGCAGGCCGATATACCGCTTGTATGCACAAGCCCGTACCCAAGACGATTGAGCGGGTATTCGACGTCGTCGCCCGCTCAGAAAACCTGGCCGCAGACGCCGCATTCGTGGAGGCGCTTCCGCTCCTCGACGAACCGCTGCAGACCGCCGCAGCAACACGCATCCTCGAACGGGCAAACTCCAATGGACTCAGCGGCTTGGTCGGCGGCTTCCGCAACTACGGCCCTGCATTGCAATCCCTCCTGATCGACCAGACTCCTCGGCTCTTCGAGGCCGCTCGCACATGCATGTCGTCCGAGGTGGTCGAGGCTCGCTTGGGGGCTATTGCACTCATTCAAATGGCGAGCGAGTGTCGGCTGGCCTACCTGCTCAGCAGCGCACTGACGCGACGCTGCCCGCGCACGCGAACAGCGGCCGCCACCGCTTTACTCTCACTCGCAAGGCTCACCGCCCAAAACCGAACGGGTGCGATGTCACCCGAGGGCCGGCACGCTGCACACAAGAACGCCGAACAACTGGTCGAAGCGCTGAGAATCGGCCTCGACGGCTGGCAGACACATCATCGCACCGAAGTGCTCCTCGCCGCCATGTGGATCTCCGACCTGACCGAGCGGATGCTTGTCGAAAAGGCCACTTCGAAACGCTCCCACATCACACACGCCTTGGGCGAACTCCTTCGGGGCGCCGACGCCGATCTCGCAGCGCCCTTTACCCTCCGGGCACTAGGCCACTCCGACCTTCGACCTGTGGCGCTGCAGGAAATCGCGTCGCGGCACGATCTCGCCTTTGTCTCGCGCCTCCTGGACGAAATCTGGCTCACGCTTCAACCTGAAATCGCGAACGCTTGCTCGTGGGTTCGGCAGCTACCGTCAGCAATGCTACATACCCTCTCAGGCCGGCACGCACGGGCCGCAGCTCGACTCGTTCACCTGAGCGGGTTGAACACGGAAAACAAGCTCGCAATTTACCGCAAGATGATCTTCGGAGGCTCGCGCGAACTGCAGGAGGCAGCGATCTGGCGCCTGACGGAGTTGAGTACGCCCGATGCCACCGACCTCCTCTCTCGCGTCGCCAATTGGAACACCGAACCATTTTCAACGCTCGCGGCTATGGAACTCTTCCGCCGTGATCCGCAGCGAAACACCCGTGGCGTTAAGCCAATCGGTGCGCCGGATGACGCCGGCGCCGGCGACGTCGGCGACAACGCGTTCGCCGTGTACTGCGACCGATTCGATGTTATGGAAGAGCAGCAGCGAGTGATCGAGGGCAGAAAGCTGGCTTCGCATTCGAGAACGTTCGTCGAAAGACTCCGCGTCAAACTCGGCAGCGCAAATGCGGAGAATCGGTTGCAGGCACTGCGCATCGTCCGCAGCCTCCAAATGGCAGCGGATTTCGAGGAGCGTCTTTACGCCCTCAGCCACGATCCGGAGAAAAAAGTACGCAGTCTCGCGCTCGCGATGCTCTCGCAACTCGAGGGCGCCACGGCCGCGCGTATCCTGCGACAGGCCCTCCACGACCCGGACGACCGCGTCCAGGCCAACGCCGTCGAAGCACTTGCAAACAGAACCGGCAACGCGGAAATCAATGCTCTCGCTCGGAAGCTCAAAGCCGACCACCAGAGAGTCCGGGCCAATGCCGTCAAAGCCCTCCTCGCCCGTCAACATCGCCAGGCCGCCGTCGTGTTGATCGGTATGCTGCAGAACCAGTCGGCCGCCTACCGGCTGAGCGCCTTGTGGGTCGTGGAACAGCTCGCACTCACAACGCTGTCGCCCAGGGTGCAGCACCTGGCTCAGGGCGACCCCGACCATCGCGTGCGCGAACGTGCCGCGCAGGTGTTCTCAAGCATGGCCGCATCGACGCCGGAATCTTTGGTCGCCTTTAACGACAGAGGGATCAGCCCATGATCGGCGGAGTTTCAGGCCAAGCCCCTTGGGAGGCCGTCCGGGACCATCTGCAGCGCGGTGGTTCCCCCTCCGCAGCCGTTTACGCGGTCCTCGCGATCCTTGCGCTGGCCGCCCTCCTGCTGATCGTTCACCGCCTCCAGGAACAGCGTGGACGCAAGCCGCCGCCCAATGACCCAAAACGCCTCTTCCACAAAGTCCTGCGGGAACTCGGGCTAAACGTGATGGAACGCGAGCTTCTTCGTCAGATGGCCTCCGATCTGCGCCTCGAACACCCCACGGCCTCGCTGCTGAGCCCCGCCTTGTTCGACCGGCACGTCCGTCAGTGGCGGGAACTCCTTGAAGAACGGGGCGGCCTGCCCGCGTCCCGACTCGAGACTCTGCAAAACGCCGCCGTGTCACTCTTCGGCCCGGAATCACTCCAAGACCGTTCCGGACTCAGCTCCGACTCAGCTCGAAGAATTCCAGCCGATCGTCGACAACCTCCAGGATCGCCACCGACGCCGGGCGCGCCCGAAAAAGAGCGCCCGGATTGATGATCCTCACGCGGCCGGCCCGTTCGTCACGCCGGGCGTGCGTATGCCCATGCAGGACGTAGTCCACGTCGTCGAGCGCTTCCATGTGCCGCGCTTCCCGTTCGTGACCGTGATAAACGGCAAACCGCTTGCCGCTCAGCTCGAATCGCAATGGCACAGCCTCCGGTAAGGGAATGCCCACCGTCTTCAGGTACCTCATGATTGCGGCGTCCGGGTGATCGCAATTGCCCCACACAAAACGGCAAGATCGGCCGACCAGTTCATCGAACACGCCCATCCCGCCCACGTCCCCACAATGCACGATATGCTCGACACCGTGCTCGTCGAACAGCCCCACCGCCCGCCGCACCATCTCGTGCCGGCCATGACTGTCGGACAGAATCCCTAACCGCATCGCTGACACTCGCAGTTATCCGACGCTCGCCTTCGTCGCATAGATCACGCTTCGTCCGTGGAGCGAGACGAATAAATGTCCGCGCCGCCCTGAATACGCCCCTGTCGAATCACCGTCGGAAACATGGCCCAGGTCATACTGCAGCGTGACCCACGCTTTGGCCGGCCTGCCCAGCCGCCGATGCACGGCCGACCGATACGCGCCGGCAAGGACGCGGCTGTGGCTGGTGGTGAGACCGCGAGCCATCGCCCTCCGTTTGCGAGCGTTCGCCGTCCGCCATTCGTCGAGATCCAATGCCCGACTCGCATCCGGCGGCGGCAATGCCCGGCCGACAACGCGGTCGACCCGCCCGCTCCGATCGTAGTGAATCAGGAGATAGGAATCTGCGCCGAGTGAGTAAAGCTCTGTGTCCCACCGAATCGCCGGCGGACCCAGCCGTCTGAGTACCTCCGGCTCCGACAATCCGACAAGGCGATCCGACGCGATCAGATCGGCCGCCATCTGTCCCCGCCCGCGCGACGACCCCGCCCGCCACGCTGGTCCATCAAACGCCTGATCCGACTTGGGAGCACAGCCTGTCGTCAACAGCGCGATCGCGGTCGCAAACATCCCCGTTTTAATCGCGGCCAATCCTCTCACGGCCGGCCATTACAACGCAGAACCGCCAAGCCGTCGACGCTGGCCCTCCCATAGCCACCAACGCCGCGTTCGGCATTGCCCCGGCCCTTACGCTCCGAGCATTTCCGCGATCGTCTCTTCCAGCAGATCGCGCCCGCCGAAAGTCATGCCCAACTCGCGGATCTTGCCGGTTTCGATCTGATGCTTCGGACCATTGTTGACTTGCTCGATTTCCGAGGGGCTGCCGCTCAGGCGCTTGGCGATCTCCGCCACATCCTGATCGGCAATGTACATGTCGTAGCAGTTGTACGCCTGCCCGGCGACGCCGTCGGCCGTGAGCAGAATCGCGACCGCTTTGGCCACGTCGGCGGCGTGGACCTCCTTCCCGCCCTTCGTCGATCGCACGGGACGCCCTGCCTTCACGTCCTGCACCAATTCGTACCACTTGCTCTCCTGAATCGGACGGGCAACCCCGTAAATCCCCGTCGGCCTCAATGCACACACTTCGTACCCGTCGCCGAACCCGTACGCGTGGATGAACTTCTCGATGGCGGCCTTGTGAGCGCCGTAATGGTGCGTTGCCCAGAGTGGATGGGACTCGTCAAGCGGCCGATCGTCCAAAATGATCTCGTGCACCGCGCATGTCGAAATGAACACAAACCGCCCGACGCCGGCACGCCGCGCCGCTTCAATCAGCCGAAGCGTCCCCACCACGTTCACGTTTGCGAAATCGACGATGTCGCCCTCGCCGCCTCGGAACTGGCGCCCGGGCCGGTGAAGCGCACCGTGCACCACCGCATCCATCGAATCAACCAAAGCCTCGGCCGAGTCCGCGTCGCCCAGCACGCCCGGAATCCACTCGATGCGCCCGCGCCCCTCGTCAAAGCCTCCGCAATCGCTCTCCGTACGACGCCAGCAACGGCATAAGTGTCCGTCGACCGTCAGGCGATTGACGATGTGGCGACCCAGGAATCCAGTAGCCCCCGTCACGGCGATGTTCATACAGTTCAACTCCTTGGGTTCGGTTCAGCCGGCCTGCGCAATCAAATCAAGCTGACGGGAATCCAGGAACCAGCTCAGCGACGCTTGCGGCGGATCAGCTTGCATATCGACGTGTAGCATGGCAATCGAACCGGTGTGAAACAGAAGGCTCGGCCGATGATCACCGCCCAGCAGCCACGTCGCCGTTGCGGAAAGGTCCGGCTCGTGTCCGCACATCGCGATCGTGGTGAATTCAGTGTTCCGGCGGAGTTCATTCACGACCGCCTGCCAATCCGTATCCGGCCCCAGGAACTGCCTCGGGCGAAGCTTGGGGCGGCGGGCCAGCCCCCTGGCCAGCAGCTCGGCCGTCTGAACGGCGCGGGTGTAGGGACTGGAAAGAATCGCATCGATGCGAACACCCAATACGTTCAATGCGATCGCGGCACGCCGGGTCAGCTCCTCTCCCCTTGATGTCAGCGGGCGATCCCGGTCCGGCATCGCCCCCGGCCCGCCCCGAACCGCCTCGCCATGTCGAATCAGCAGCAACTCCATGTCAGGAGCTCGGGGAGATCTCGAAATCCGCGATCCGCACGTCAAACCCGGACAGATCGCCCTTCAGGCTGAATACGTTCGAGCCGCCCTCGATAATCGCGCAGTGGCTCCGCCGAGGACCCCCCGCACATGGCGACGCTGATATCAAAAGCGTGGCGCTTCGGCCGTCGTTCGTCTCGACGTGAATCGTCCTCTCCGGTTCGGCCAATCCGTACTCGGCCGGATCATCTACGCCGTACGCCACAAAATGATCGATCTTGAGCTCCCGGATGCGCTTGACCAACGCGTCCACCTTGGCCCCGTCGATGGGTAGGTCAGGCTCACCAGCGTACACCCATTCGTCGTCTTGCTTCTCGAATCGATGAGTAGACTCTCCCGACTTCACGGACGCCGCGACCACATCACCATCGCCGATGTCCCAGATGGTCTTGTCACCAAGCTCTTCCAGCAAAGACGCATAATCCGCCCGGCGCACCGCGTAGACCGCCGGCTTGTCAGACCGCCTTGCGTAGATCGTGTGACCGATGTCCACGAACTCCAGCAACAGCGTACGCTCCTGCGGGCCAAGGTCGGCCGGATCCCCTGAATCGCCCGCCCCGGCCCCGGCCCCGGCCATGTCAGGCAACTCCCGGTAGCTGATGGCGGCTTGCGCCGTCGGGGCGTCGAAACGATACGCGGTCGGCTCCGCGGTGCGCGCGATCACGCGCTCGGCCTCCAGCGACGCCAAAGCCGTCACAAGGCCGGTAACCGTGGTCGGATCGGTCTTTCTCTCGATCGGTGCAACAATACGCCATGCTTGACCGGAGCGGCGCTCCAGCTCGATGGTCTCGGGCTCGTCCGTAATGGGATTGGGGCGCGTCAATTCGATGAAGTCAATATCGCTGACCGGCAGGTCCGTGATCTGTTTGTTCTCGTAGGCCAGGGCGTCCCGCATCAGCGGCTGAACGTCGGCGGCACGCACCTTCGCAATCGACGTCGACGCACGATAGCGCACGTAGTAAAGCCGTTTGGCCGTTGCGTCCGTTGGACCGCCCACCGTAAGCCGCTCCGGCGCCTCCCGTCCGGGCAAAGTAAAATGGATCTCGACCGACGGCTCCGTCAGTCCGAATTCAGGCGATCCCGGATCAGCGTCGTCAACGAACGCCACCGCCCGCAAGCTGTTCGAGTCCTTGATCAACGCATCAACCGCCTCTTTGTCCGCTAGGCCGCCTTCGTCTTCGAACGTCCATTTGCCCTCTTCGGTCTTTAACAGCGTGAAGGGCGGATCCTCGCCACTTTGAATGCGGATCTTCGTCGCCCCCGACACATCCGCTCGAAGCACCTCCATATTCCTCCACTCATCGATGTTCGGTTTCAGCTTTTCCGCCGTCGGTTTGGCGATCGCGGCCACACCTGGCATGTCCGCAACCTTGGCGTAAACCTGCTGATCCTTACCGAGGGGTCCGCGCCCGGCCACCAGCAATCGGTAATGGTTCGTCTCGATTTTCTCAATCGTTTCAGGCTCGGCCGCCTCCTCGCCCTCCTCGACGTCGCCCCCTTCCTCGTCCTCCACCGGCACCTCCGTGACCACCTCACAGGTCACGCGAATGTCGAGCTCGGGCGGCTCGAGCCCGTAACGCCCGACATCCACGGACGCATCGGCAGTGATCCACTCCGCAGCACGCAGCCGGGCCATGGCCCGAATGGCCCCGAGAACCGCCTCGTCGTCGGCGTCCGCATCGAACGGCGCCTCGAACACCCAATCGGCCCGCTCCGCCTTGGTCAGCCGATACTCCGTGGCCTCCGCATCAAGCGGCTTGTACGTAACCTGTATGCTGACCGCGTCGTTGGCGTCGAACTCCAGCATCGACTTGTCGAGGTACTCGACCAGACGGTCGCGCACCAGGTTATCGAGCGACGTTTGAACGACGTACACCGCGTCCGAATCAGGTAGCCCCACGTACGTTTCCCGGCCGGACGCCGGTTTCCCGACCTGAACCGTGTAGGCCGTGCCATCCTCCGCTTTCATCTCAACAACGGCGCGCGGCGGACTCAATCCTGCCTGCTCCAGTGTGACACCGCCGCTTTCCCCCGCTTCGTGTTTCACCCGATACCGAAGGCCTTTGAGGCGGTTGACGATGCCGTCCACCAGGTAACCGGTGACCTTGGCTTCAATCGGGTCCGCCAATTGCCAATCCCCGGACGCGCCACCGTCCTCGTCAGTTGCCCGCTCGAACCGCCACGGCCCCTGCTCGCCCTGCGTGCAGGTCACCGCAACGACTTCCTCGGGCGGTTCGTCAAATAACGGCTGGGATAACTCGGCCGTCGGTGGCTTGGGCGTCTCCGGCTCGGCCTCTTGCGCCTGTTGCGATCGCAACGTGAGAAAACCCACCAACACGACGACCAACACGATGCAAAGGAAAATGCTCGTCTTGAAGTTCATCGGTCAGCTATCTCCGTCTTACCCACCATGCCACCAGCCCGCAGCAGATCGCCAGACCCGGCCACACCCCCACCACGAACGCACGCACCACGTTCAACGTCGGGCCTCGCGCCACCTCGATCGCCCCGAACTCCGCCGGCTGCCCCACCTCCATCCATTGTTCGTTGTCGTTCAGCCAGTGCAACGTGTTAAGAAACAGGGCCACGTTGCCGGGATTGCGCTGCCGCAGCGTGAACCCGCGAGAGGTAAGCATCATCACCGGAGCCAGCGCCGCCTGGTCGGTCATGCAGTCGTTCGATCCGATGACCACGATCTTCGACTCGCCCTTCTCGGCGGCAACCGCCACGGTGAAGGGCCCCTCCTCGTCGCCCGGTTCCTTGACGATGTCCTCCTGCATCCGTGCCTTCTGCAGATAGGGGGAAATCTGCTTGACGCCCCAGAGGCCTTCCCGGGGCTCGCACGTCAACAACGGCGTAATCTCGACGCCCTCCGCCACCGGTTCCGCCTCCTCAATCGGCGACGCCAGCCGAAGTTCGATCACCCGACCTGGCAGGTTCTGCGTCAACACGTGATCACCGTAACTGAACTCGGTGACGGCGAAACTCTGCTGCCCCAGGGTATACGTCTCCGGCCCGATCCCGATCGCCTCCAGGATCAGCGTGTCCACGTCAACCTCAATCGACCAATCATCCTCCAGGTACGGGCCGTAAGGATACGGAGCGGGAAACAAGCCAGGACCCATCGGCTCCCACCCCGCCAGGAACACCGCCCGGACATCCTCGCCCATCGCCTCCACGACGGTACGCCGGTGAGATTCGTCAAATGGCGCCTGCTGCTGTTGCTGCATGGGCGATTGCGGAGGCTGGTTCGGACGCAGAATCACGTAAATCGTCCGCACCGGCGGCGGTTCAATCACCGGGGGCGTCTCCGAGGAGGCCACATCCCACTCCTCAACCGTGAAATTCGCGTCCTCCAGCGTCTCACGCATCTTGGCGTACGGCGCCTGCATAGGCTGCCCCGGAAAGCCCCCGAAAAACAGCGGCGGTCCCCCGTAACGCACAAAGACCACCGCCGTCTTCTCCTCCTGCGTCAACTGCAGGATTGCGGCCGTGAGCTTCTGTTCCCCCTTGAACAACCGATTCTCAAAGCCGCCCCCGCCAAACCCCTGGCCCATCGCCGGCCAGACCTCTGAGAACGGTACGACTTTGGCATCCTGCTCCGTTTCCACCAGGAGGGCGTTCGACGTGTCCCCCAACTGTCGAAGAATGTCGTCGAGCTCCAGAGGCTCGAGCTCCCGGGTTTCCTCCGCCGCACGCTCGAGCTCCTCGATCAATGGCTGATACGTCGCAGGGACGCTCCCAAGGTACGCCCGCGTGGGCTCCGTCAAGCCCGTCCGCTGGGCGAGCAGCTGCTCCGCGAACCCGGAAATCGCCTTCAGGTCCCGCGCCAACCCGCTGTAGAGGCTGGCCACGTCCGCCTTCGCCGTGCTGAAACGAGGCTGCGGAGCCTCGATCGCATCCTCTACGTCCCGCATCAGAAGCGGCAACTGCTCTTGCCACTTCTCGATGACCGCCTGAATCTGCGCGATGTCGCTCTGCTCGACCTCATTGGCCACACCTGTCTGAAGCGCCGACAGAGATACCATCTGTTCCTGCAGGAAAGCGTTGATCCGGCCGACCTTCTCCTCGCGAAGATCCTCGAACAGCTCCTTGTAAGGCTCGATCTCTTCGCTGAACTTCTCGATCTCGCCCAGTCGTTTGATCAGCGCCTGACGCTCGGCAAAGTCCTTGAGCGGATTGATGAAATCCACTTCAACCTTCGTGCGGTTTGTACTCTGGTACAGCTCGAGCAGGTCCTCGATCTTGCTGCGATATTTCTCCTGGTCCTCCTCCTCCAGGTCCGTCTCAAAGTACAACGACGTCAGTCGCACCTTCTGCTCGAGCCCCTCCAGCAGCCGCTCCGTCCCCGCAGAAAGACTGTTGACGCCGGTCTGCGTCAGGTCGTACTGTCCGCTGGCGTAGTACGACCCCCACTGCAGCAACACCACGATCGCCGTCGCCACAATCACCGTCACGACGACGTTCGCCCCGATCGTGAAGTGCCGGCCTCGAAAGTCCGCGCCGCCGGCAACGCGACGGCTTTTACCCTCTAGCGCCATCGTCTGAACTCCAGTGCCTTAACCGCCAAAAACAAAAACAACGCCGTCACCGACACGAAGAAAATCACATGACTCGTGTCAAACAACCCGCGCAAAAAGTCCTCGTAGTGGTCCACGATCGACAAGTGCTGCAGCACCACGCGAACCGAACCCTCCTGCGCCCGGCCGATCGCACTGGCCAGAAACGTGAAGATCGATAAGACGACAAAGCTCGAAAGCCCGGCCACCACCTGGTTGTGCGTGCACGCGCTGAAGAACACGCCAACCGAGATGTACAACGCCCCCACCAGCAACAAGCCGACGTATATCGAGACCGTCAGCCCGACGTCGATGCCCCCGAACGCGCCCACCAGAATCGGGTAGATGATCGTCGTGGCCAGCATGGCTACGTAAAACACCAGGATCGCCGCGAACTTCCCGACGATAACTTCCGCGTCGGTCACCGGAGCGGTCATCAGCGTCTCGATCGTCCCGCTGCGGAACTCCTCGCTCAACACCCGCATCGTCAGCATCGACAGTATGAACATCAACAACAGGAGCATCCACGGACCGAACACACCTCGAACGGATGCTTCCGCCCCCGGCTGGAAATTCAGCATCCAGAACAGCACCCCGCTCACAAGCAGATAGAGCGTGATCACCCCATAGGCGATCGGCGAGTAAAACTGCGTCGCCAACTCGCGCTGTGCCAACGTGACTATGCTCTTCATCGCGATCTCACTCCCGCATCCCCGCGGCGGACACCGCCCCCGAGAACGCTCCATCTTCAACGCGTTTGACGGTGATGGCCCCGGGACAAAACCTCTCCCACCGAAGCAGTGAGCCGACGCGCCGGTCCGCCCGCAGGCCAGCGGCCTACCACGTAAACAATGACCTGCCACCTCGTCAAGCCCACCACGACAAAATGACACGGTGCCCGGCCGGACTGTTCGCAACCGATACGCCCCCCCAGGTGCCGGGGGGGCCGGGACCATCAGAACCTCAATAGCCCCCACGGCCAGCGGCCCCAAGTTGAGCGACCGCTCCCCCCTACTGCCGATCAACGGGAGTGTTACCGTACGCCCCTCCGAACGCTCGCAGGACGCCCCAGCCACGAAAAAACGATAATCGCAATCGGCAAACTCGGCGACGCATGCCGTCGTCGACAAGCAACGAAAGTCGCCCGCCATACTTCCACGGCTCAGAGCTGGCTCACAGTCAAACTTGGCGTGAAGGCGGCCTTTCCAATAAGGCTTGAATCTGCACGCTCACAGTACAGCCGTCAGCGCCAACAGCGACGGCGCGCGGCTCGGCCACTGCACCTCACACAAGTCATCCAAACGAACAGAAGCTATTCATGCATTCCGTCCCCACAGTAGGATGCGCACCATCAGATCGCCTCTGGAGGTTGGAGGCGAATTCGCAAAGTTTTCATTGCGTCCGGCTCTGAAGCGCGTTAACCTCCCAGGTATCACAATCCCAAGACCGGAATGGCCGCGCAACGAGCGCCAAGTACCCCTCTCCGGTCGCACCTGTTGATGCCCCCAGGGGCAGGAGGCACGTCATGAAAGCGCCGATCGTTATGTGTTGGATCCTCTCTGTCGCGTTGGCGCCACTAACCTTTGGTGAAGCGCTCATTGAATTGGTGCCGGTCGGAGGGGCCGGCAACGAGATCACCGTACTGTCCGACACAACGGTGACGGTCGAGGTTTATATCAGCAACGTGGCGCCGACGCTCCTGCAGGGCTACCAGGCGTCGGTGGAACCCGTGGCGAGCGGCGGCCTGTTCGGCACCGTGGAGCACGATGGCGTGGACCCGGTGATCGACACGACCCGCCCCGACTTCGTGTTCGCCGGCAAAAACCCTCTGACCACCACCGGCGTCGGACCACCCCCGACGGTCCTGGCATTGGTGTTCAACGCGGCGGACAGCGTTCTCATCACCGATCCGGCATATGGGGGCGAGTTCACCTACGTTGTCTCCCCCGACGCAGTGGGCGACTTCACCATCGAACTCACCGGATTGGACGTGGATCTGACCTCCCTGATCGATGACAACAGCCAGCCGATTCCGTTCAGCATCATCAATGCCACCGTACATGTGCTCTGCCAGACAAACGAAGACTGCTCCGACGGACTGTTCTGTAACGGGGAGGAGATATGCAATTTGAATGGCGTCTGCGAACCCGGGACGCCGCCGTGCCCGCAGCCCGGCTTGCCGTTCTGCAACGAAATCCTGGATAGTTGCGTGGAATGCCTGTTCGACACCGACTGCGACGATCTCAACGAGTGCACCGTCGACGACTGCAACCCCGGCACCGGGCTTTGTGAAAACCCGCCCGAGGTCAGCGGCACCCCCTGCGGTGACTCGAGCGACACCCAGTGCACCAATCCCGACACCTGCGACGGGGCCGGAACCTGCCTCGACAACCATGAGCCCAACGGCACTCCCTGCGACGACGAGCTGTTCTGCAACGAAAACGAGGCCTGCCAGGCCGGAGTGTGCACCGGCGGATCATTTACCTGCGACGATGGAATCCCCTGTACGACCGACACGTGCGACGAGGAGCTCGACCTTTGCAGCAACGACCTCGACGCGGGGTACTGCCTGATACTCGGCACGTGTTACACCGAAGGTGCGACAAATCCCGCCAACGAATGCGAACGATGCTTCACCTCCGAATCCACCAGCGACTGGAGCCTCAAGCCGGACGGCACGCCCTGCACCGACGACACCAACGACTGCACCGACGATGTCTGCCAGGTCGGCGTGTGCCAGCATCCTTTCCATCCCCCCGGAACCTCCTGCGGCAGCTCTGCTGACACCGACTGCGACAATCCGGATACCTGCGACGGGGCCGGCACCTGCCTGGAAAACCACGAGCCCGACCTCCTTGCCTGCACCGACGACGGCAATGAGTGCACCGACGACTACTGCCAGACCGGCGCCTGCACGCACCCCAATCACCCCGCAGGCACGCCCTGCGGAAGCCCAGACGACACACAGTGCACCGACCCCGACACCTGCAGCGGAGCCGGTGTGTGCCTCGGTAACCACGCACCAACCGGAACAACCTGCGACGACGGCTTGTACTGCAATGTCGGCGAGATCTGCCTGTCGGGACTCTGCGCGAACGGCAGCGCCAGAAACTGCAGCGACAGTATACCCTGCACAACCGATAGCTGTAACGAAGATCTGGACACCTGCGAAAACGTGCTGCAGGCCGACTACTGCCTCATTGAGCAATCCTGTTACGCCCAGGGACAGCTCAACCCCACAAACGAGTGCGAAGACTGCAACGTGGCACTCGCCACCGAGACCTGGAGCCACAGACCCGACGCAACCGGTTGCACCGACGACGGAAACGACTGCACCGACGACCATTGCAATACCGGCGTCTGCATCCACCCCGACTGGCCCGAAGGCACGGCTTGCGGCGATCAGTCCGACAGCGACTGCGACCACCCCGACACGTGCGACGGGACCGGCACCTGCCTCATCAACTGGGAACCCGACCTCTTCCGATGCACCGACGACGGAAACGACTGCACCGACGACCACTGCATCGCCGGTGCGTGCACCCACCCCGACTGGCCGGCGGGTACCCCCTGCGGCGACTCCAGCGACTCGCAGTGCGACCACCCCGACACATGCGACGGGACCGGCGACTGCCTGATCAACCATGAGCCGGATGGAACCTTCTGTGACGATTTCAACGACTGCACCGGCCCGGATACGTGCCAGAGCGGCCTCTGTGACACCCCGTTCCCCGCGCCGCTGGCCCAAACCGCCGGGGCTCGAAGATTCGACGTCACACCACAGGCACCGGGCGACCCGACCGTGCTGCAGGCGCTGCTGGTCACCTCCCCGGACCACACGTGCCTTTCAAAATACGTCGATGCGTCAGGCCAGTTGTCCGAAACGCCGGTCTTCCTGTCGCCAACCGACTGGGGAACGATCACCGTCACAGGCAGCGACCTCGTCCCTGAATCCACCTACCACGTCGCCACTGAGTGCGGTGGAGACCTGACCGTCGCTACGCCCGTCGACACCGGCGTCTGGGGCGACGTGACCAACAACGGGATCACAAACATCCTCGATGCCCTGTGCGTCCTCGAAGTGCTGGCCGGCGATCCTGCCGACTGCACCACTATCGACGCGGACATCTCGCCATGCCCGCCGAACGGGGTCGTGAATATCCTCGACGTGTTCCAGGTGCTGTTCGAGATCGAGACACCCGGCAGTTTCCCCTGCGCCGGACCATGCGGCGGCGGAGCATGCTGCATCGGCCAGGATTGCGAAATCACAACGGATGCCATGTGCCCGATTCTGGGCGGAGTATTCCAGGGCGACGGGGTCCACTGCGACCCCAATCCGTGCCCGTGATGAACAAAAGGAGACGCATGTGAAAGGACGAGTTCCGACCGGAGGTTGATGGTCCGGCCACGCTCTTCCGACTCCGCGCCTCATTGCAATAAGGTCAGTAAGCATCACCCCTTGTGGGTGACGCTCTTGCTGTCCCCAGACGCTGGCAGCATACCCCGACGTGATGGAACATGGTCCAGCGCCGTCGGCTCGCCCTGAATAATGCGGGTTAGATCCTGCACGGAGTCGGCCAGCGTCCAGCCGATTCGGCCGTCAACCGGCATCGCCGAAGCGTCGCCACGCGCGCCACAACCGGCGCGATGCCCACAGCAATGCTGCACCAACCGCCGCGTAAATAAACCCCGCCGCCGCAGCCGGCAAAAGTCCGCTCCGCAGCACCCGGCCGCCGGCAATCATCAGGAGTACAAACAGCCACGTCTTCGGAGAAAGAAAGCCGCCAAGGCAGCGACCGTCGCCCCGTTCGCGTATGCGCGTGACGATCCGATCCGCCGCCTCCCTCAGCACAACACGCGCCTTCAGCAATCCCAAGGCCGCCGCGCCCACTGCGACCAACCACACGTACCCGCTCCCCCAATCCGCCAGCCACTTGATCCCGAATGCCAGCATCGCGCCGCCGACGATGCTCCACAACATCGCCGCCAGCAACAAATGCACGCGCGCCGGCGCCGCCGGTTTGTACGACCTTATCCACTCAAACATCTCGGCCTCTGCAAGCTCTCCCGTATGGATAGGATACAACCCAGCACCGACCATCGACAGAAACCCCGTACGCACCGGCGGCTGCAACCGCTTCGGACGGCCGCACCTCGCCAAGATCCCTGTCCCCCGCTGGATCGCCCTGCCCGAGACCCCACGACGCCCCGACGGCCTTGAGGATGACGCCGGTTTGGCTGAGAATGATCGCGTGTCGCCGGCAAGCACTGGCCAAAGACCATTCGGCGACCGGGAACCAGCGGAGGAACACAATGGCATACCAAATCACACCCGTCGATGTCTGGGTCGGCCAAATCGAAGATCGTCCCGGCGGATTGGCCGACAAGCTGGAGGCAATCGCCGAGGCGGGTGACAACCTCGAGTTCATGGTCGCTTTGAGAAACATGAACATGCCGGAAACCGGCGTGCTGCTGCTGTCGCCGCTTCATGGCGAAAGCGAAGAACGAGCCGCGCAACGCGGTGGCTTGACCAAATGGACCACCGCCCATTCCCTGAAAATCGAAGGACCCGACCGACCCGGACTCGGCGCCACGATCACACGCGCCGTCGCCGATGCCGGCATCAGCATGCGCGGAGCCGCCGCCGCCAGAAACGGAAATCACGTCATATTCCATCTGGCCTTCGATGGTGAGTCGGACGCGGACCGGGCCGCAGAGGCGCTCGCCGTGGCCCTGGCAGATTGAGCCCGTCGGCGCTGCCCCGCACGTCATTGCCGTAGGCGATACACGGCCATGACCGCCTGCGGCGCCGGCGCAACCGTGTAGTGGTCGCTCCTTGCAACGTGCTCGAAGCTGAAAAAAGTCTCCGACATCGGGTGCGCGAGAACGCCTCGGTACTGGTTGGGAAACACGATCAGATACTCTGCGTCCTGGCTCTTCATGAACGCAAGCATGCCGCCCGGTGAAGAAGTCGCCTTGGCCCGGTCGGATGGATGCAGTGCGAACGGATGATAGTTGAGCCCGATGATGTCGATGGTCCGCCGCCGGCCGAAGTACCGGATCGCCCCTGCGTCGTTCACCAGCACGACGGCGTCCTCAGGCGTGTTCTCCGCAACCCATCGGCCCAGGTGAACCTGGACCTCGTTCATGTTCTGGCAATTCCAGGCGAACTGCTCCCGCTTCCGATCCAGCGCCCTCGGATGACCGGCGAACGCCAGAACCGCCAGGGCGACGGCCGCCACCCGAGAAACCGTCCTCAGCCAGGGCGGCGCGCCGCGTTGTTGGTCCTCGATGTTCGCCGACGGTCCGCGTCGTGCGGTCTTCCGGGATCCACGCTGAACTGCCCGGTCATCTGTCGATGCACCCCCACCGGACTTACGTACCGCGCTTCCGCCCCAAAGAAAGTGCCAACCCGCACCGATCGGAATCAACAGAAAGGGTAGCCCCGGAACGATATAACGCTGCCAGTAGAAGTAATCTCCGGTCCCCGGCGGCATCGCCCGCGACGAAGCGACCGCCATGAAGAACAACCAGGGAAATAACAACACCAGCCACCGCCCGCCCGGCGCCCTCTTTATCATATAAAAGCAGCCGACCACATAGAGCACAGCGCCCGACCACAGGAAGTTGGCTGGTAGCGACCACACGTTCTCCCGGAAAACCGTCACCACGCCCTCCGGCCGACCCCGATCGAACTTCACGTAAAACGTGTTCGGCAGCGGGCGCCCGGTCACCGCCAGGCAATACACGCACCACGCAGCAACAACCACGATGCCCGGCAGCACCAGCCTCAAGAAATCCTTCCGGCGAGCCTTGAGTACTTCGCCACGCCAACTCCCCAGGACCCCCACGACCACGACAACAGGCAGAACGGCCAGCTCCGGCCGCGCCAGGTAAGCCGCCGCCAGCAGTAACCCGCTCGCCAGGTATCGTTCCCGAAGCAGCGCGTAAACGGCCCAAAGCGAAAGCCCCGAGGCCAGGCACACCTCCATCCCCGAAACCTGGGAAAACGCCAGCGCCGGAGTCACAGAACACAACAGACCGGCGAGCAAAGCCCCAAACGTACCGCAATCAAATGCCAGCACGAGCCGAGCCACCGCGATGGACGCCCCCAGCGCACACAACACGGTGATCACCTTGAGCACAACGACCACGCTGAGGCCAGTCAGTGACGAAACGGCATGCGCCGCGCCGCACACAACGATCCAGAGCGGGCTGGTGAAACCCGCCTCGGGTTTCGCGTCGTTGTAACAGGGAAGGGCATGCTGCGTCAGTTCCCGCCCGTAAACCAGGTGGATCCAGGCGTCGTCAAGCGGGAACCCGGTCACCGCTGCCCGCGTACCGGGGCTTCGGTCAAGCAGAAAAACCAGCGCAAGGGCGACATGCGCCGCGGCAAGACAAAGCCAAAGCAGCCATCTTCGATCGCCCGGTCCCTTCGCCAACATCGCGGCATCGTAGATGCCCACCAAACCGAAATCAACGAACCAACCCCCAAGCAATAGCTCACCGGCAAGCGAACGCCCCGATCCCCAACCCGTGCTCAACCGTGCGGTGGACCACCTCATCCGGAGCTGGGCTCACGATTCAAACACCAAGTCAAAGGACTGCCGGCAGACACGACGTCCGCCCTGCCGAGCCGGCAGTCGTCCCGACTTGGAGGCTACTCGATGAGGCAGCATCGAGGGAGACCGCAGCCCGAGGACGGTCCGGTCGAAGCGTACTCCGGCCGGCCATCGAAATCCGGCCGTTAACGCGCTACCGCCCGGTGGACGGCGCGCCCTCCGTCATTTCGACGACGCCATCTTCCATCTCGTACAAGGTGTCGAAAACGTCCAGCGCGCGGTGATCGTGCGTCACGACCAGGACGCCGGCGCCGTTTTCGTGGGCGACCTTGCGAAACAACTCCATGACCTGCCGGCCACGGTGACTGTCGAGTGCAGCGGTCGGTTCGTCGGCCAAGACGACCGCTGGCTCGTTGGCCAACGCCCGGGCGACCGCAACGCGCTGCTGCTGTCCGCCGGACAGAGTCGTAGGGTAGAAGTCCGCGCGATCGGCAACGTCAAGATAGTCGAGCAAGTCGAGTGCACGTCGGCGGGCGGCGCGGCGTGGCCAGCCGTCAAGCTCCATCGCCACCCGGACGTTCTCGCACGCCGTGAGAAACGGGATCAGATTGGACTGCTGGAAGACAAAGCCCAGTCGCTGCCGGCGAAACGTCCGCAGGTTGGTCAACGGGTAAGGACCGTCCAGCACCGGCTGGCCCGCGATGGCAAGTTGTCCGGCGGTTGGTGGCGTTACCAGTCCCACGACCGTCAGCAGCGTTGTTTTGCCCGCACCGCTGGGGCCGAGCAACGCGGCCACCTCACCGCGGGCGATCGTGAGGCTCGCCTCGCGCACGGCGATGACCTCCGTGTTTCCCGAACCGTAGACCTTGGTCAGATCGTGGGCTTCAACGGCGGGCGTATGGCGGCGGTCCGGTCTCATCGCGAGAGTACCTCCCCCGGTGAGACGCGCAGCGCGCGCCAGATGCCAAGCCCACTGGCGAGAATGGAAATCCCCAACACAACGCTCGCCAGCTTGATCAAGTCCTCTTCGACCAGCACGATGCGACGCGGGAAGTGTGGAAAGACCTGACGGCCAAGCACGTACGCCACGCCGAACCCCAGCATGCCCAGCACAATGGCCTGCTGCATGATGAGCCCCAGGATCACATGGTTCGGGGCGCCGATGAGCTTTAACATCGCGATGTCATGCAGCTTGTCCAGCGTGAGCGTGTAGAGGATCAGGGCCATAACGATCGCCGATACGATGGTTAACAGCGTACGGAATAAGCCCAGCTGCCGGCCGGAGCGCTCCAGGGGACCACTGATGATGAGATGCTGCTGTTCGGCGTGCGTCATCGCGGTCACGTCACGCCACGCAGAGATGAGCGCGCAGGCCGCGCCGGCGTCTACACCCGGTGCAAGCCGCGCCATCACTGCGCTGACACCAGCCGGACCGAGTGCGGGGATGTTCTTCGCCGGGCCGGCGGCTCGCTCCAGCAGTTGTGGCTGTGTGCGGCCGAATTCCTGGTGGGCAGCTCGACCCTGGCGGGCGGCGCGCTCCAGCCGAATGGCCTCTCCCGGCTGATCGAATTGGATGGCCTGCGCATCGTTCACAGTAACAAAGACCGCCGCATCGCCGCCCCAGCTCGTCATGCCGCGCGTCAGGCCGACAATCGTGTACTTGTCCTTGCCCAGCTCGAGCTTCGTACCGAGCTTCAGACCCAGCTTGCGGTCCGCGATCATCTCGTAGTGGTTTCGCGCCAGCGGGCGACCGGCCACGAGCGGCAGCCGCTCACCCTTGTCGGTCGGCCAGCTCAGGCCCACGACGACCATGCGTAGCAACCGCCCCGCGTGCTCGCGCTGGATTGTGTGCGTGACAAATTCCCGGGCACTCTCGACCCCGGGCACGGCGGCCACGCGGTCGACCAGGTTGCGCGGCACGCGCGACAGCTCGGCGAACGGCCCGCGCGTATCCCGCTGCACAACCCAGATGTCGCTACCGACCCGGTCGATCAGAAGCGTGCCTTCGTCGATCAAGCCGCGGTAGATGCCGCCCATGCCCATAACGACCATCAGTAGAACGCCGAGGCCGAAGGCCGTCAGGGCGAAGCGACCGGCGTGATGGCGGACGTCACGAAGCGAGAGGTTCATCGGACCGTCACCTGCTTTCCGGGAGCGAGCGGTGTTGCTTTGGGGCCGGTCACGAGAATGATCGCGTCACCAGCAGACAGACCATCGGTAACCTGTACGACTTCACGACCGCGCAGCCCGAGCTTGATGTCGCGCCATTGGGCCATGCCGTCGAACGCGATAAACACGCCCGGTTTGCCCTCGCGCCGGCTGACGAGGTGAGTTGGCAGGAGCGTGACATCCGGCTTGCGTGCCACCTCGATGTAAGCCTCGGCACGCTGGCCGACCGCCCAGTTGGCAGGAGTCTCGCGCACCCACACGTCCACCAGGAATTCTCGCGTTTCGCGGTCCGCTTCGAGTCCCAGACGCGCAACCTCGCCCGCGAAGGTTTGGTTCGGCTGTGAGCGGAAGACGACGCGCGCCGGTTGCCCGGGTCTAAGCCGATCCATCTCCGTCTCATCCACCCAGGCGCTGATCCAGAGCTCGTCGGTCTCCACCAACACCAGAACCGAACTGCCGGGAACGACCACGTCGCCCGGATCCCGGTCGCGCCGCACGATCAAGCCGTCGAACGGAGCAACGACCACGGTGTCCGCGAGTCGAGCCTGGTGATACTCAAGTGTCTTCTCGGCGGCGATGACCTGTTTTTCCGCCTCGATTAACGCCGCCTCCGCGCTGCTGAGCTCGGCATCGGCCACGCGCAAGGCTTCGTTCGCCTTGTCGAGTTCGAGGCTCGAGGCGACGTCTTGGGCGATCAGGCCCTCAACGCGGCGAAAGTCGATTCGCGCCTGATCGAGCACCGCTTGGGCACGCTGACGGTCAGCGGCCCGGCGTTCGACTCCGGCCCGCGCTACGGCCAGATTGCTCTCGGAGACCTCGACCTGTCGGCGCAAGTCTTCATCGTCGAGGCGGAGCAGCGCCTGCCCTGCGTGGACGCGGTCGCCCTGATCCACGTGCACTTCGACGATGCGTCCGGAGATCTCCGGGCTGACAACCGCCTGGCGCCGGGCCTCCAGCGTGCCGGTGCCCATGACTTCGGCGACAACCTCCCCGCGGGTGACGACGTGCTGGCGGACGGAAATCGGCTTAAAGAACAGCCAATATCCGATGCCCGCCACAACTCCGAGTAGGGCGAGAAGCTGTGTCCAACGCCAGAATCGACGACGCCAGGTTGATCTGTGATAGGCCAAAGCCAGTCTCTCCTTCGTGGAGTGCGCATCCACCGCCTCCCCGGTTGGTTCGACGATACACGCACTCATCCACGGCAGCGACCCTATTGACGAACTGCACCTGTTGTTCCTCTATCAATGAGTCAAAAACTCGACGACGTATTTGGCTGCCGTGAAAAGAATGATTGCCGCCAGCATCCACTCGATCGCCTTGGCCGACACGAGTTTCTGGCATCGCGCCCCGAGGTACATTCCCGCCATCCCGCCGATTCCGAACAGGATTCCGAGCATCCAGTCCGGCGCCACCGACGTGTCCGGGTAGAAGCGGGCAATGGCTTGATAGAAGACCACGCCGGCTACTGACGTGACGAACGTCCCCATCAGGGCAGCCCCCGCGACGGTATACACGGGCAGCCTGCAAAACGTAACCAGGAACGGTGCGATAATCGCGCCCCCGCCAATGCCGTAAATCCCTCCGACGATTCCGACGACGAAACTGAGTGCGCAAACCGGCCAGAGCGGGATATCGAACGCCTCGTCGTAGAACGTGTATCCTAAACGCCTCAGGCCAAAGTGGGTTTCTCTGACCGCAGGCAACACGGCCTCGTCGGCCGCCTCCAGACCGGAAGTCCCCGATAGATCACGACGGGCACGCTCATGGAGCCGCCTTTCATCCCTGGTTTGGTCGGCCTTACCCGGGGCTCTTCTCAGCAGCTCCCACGCCATCTTCAGCCCGATGTAGAGCAGCACGGCGGCGGCAAAGAGCTTGAAGTGTATCGGGTTCGGGAGCCAAGCCACGCGGACGAGAGCGCCGATAAAGACCCCTGGCAGTGTGCCGGCGATCACGACCCATGTCAGTGGCCATACCAGCCGGCCTTCTCTGTGATAGCGATACACCCCACTGGGGATGGCCACAATGTTGAAGAGCTGGTTCGTGGCGCTGACCGACGGGTTTGTGTACCCGAGAAAAGACACCTGGAACGGCAAGAGGAGGAAAGCACCCGAGACGCCGCCCATGGACGTGAAGAACGAGATCATAAACGCGAACAAGGGTGGGACCCAGGGGGTGACTTCGATTCCCGCCGTCTCAAAGAGCATCTCGTTGCTCAGGTGATCCGTGGTAGACCAAAGCTGCTCCCCGCTGTTGGATCGAGTATCCGTCGCCTCCGAAGCGGCGTTGGTGATCTACGCGTTCACGAACAGCAGCGAGCCAAGGCCACGTATGCCTGGCTCGCCGCGCAGGAAAGTGCAATTGCCGGAGTGTCGAGTGTGCCTGGGCGCTCGGTAATTACGGCTGCGACGTTCCATGACCGCAGCAACTGCGAGCACAGCCGCCGTGACGGACGCGCGCCTGCGGAGCGGCGTCCGATTCGCGGTCCTCGGGCGCGCCCACTTGGTCGACAGCGGCGTGCCCGGGGCATCTTGCTGGGACGCAACCTTCCGAACCGTGCCCGGGACAATCGCTGCGATCGCACCCCTCCGGACCGTGCCCCGGACACTTCGTCGGGTCAAATCCGTCAGGACCGTGGCAAGGGCAGTTAGCCGGATCGCACTTGGCGGGTTTACAATGGGCGAACTGGCCGGCACAGTCTGCCTGCTTGGCCGGGTGACACGTGGCCGGGTCGCACCCCTCCGGACCATGCCCCGCGCACTTCGCCGGATCACAACCCACCGCACCGTGCCCCGGACACTTGCTCGGATCACATCCGTCAGGACCGTGGCAAGGGCAGTTGGCCGGATCGCACTTGGCCGGATCACAATGGGCGGGCTGGCCGGCACAGTCTGCCTGCTTGTCCGGGTGACACGTGGCCGGGTTGCATCCCTCCGGACCATGCCCCGCGCACTTCGCCGGATCACAACCCACCGCACCGTGCCCCGAACACTTGCTCGGATCACATCCGTCGGCCCCGTGCCCCGGACACGTCGCCGGATCGCAATGTGCCGCATCACAGCCCTTCGCCGCATGGCATCGCTCGGGCGAACACTCGCCGCCGAGATCGCGCTCGCAGAGCCCCGCCGCGCGGATCGCCTCGCAAGCCGCTGCAGATGTAGTGATTTCTGCTTCCTCTGACGACGCCGACGGAGCGGCACCATTCGGACCCGCGGCAACCAGCGACAACATGCCGATCGCGCCCAAAATCGCTACGAATGTCTTCACCATGCTTTTCGTCTCCTCTCTTGGATGCTCAAGGTTTGCCCAACCCGCCACCGCCCCGCTCACCGTGTGCCTCGCACGGTTTCCCCGCCTCCGCCCCGTCACAGGGGCAAATGCGCTGACTGATCAACTCGTCGTATCGCGTTCGCTGCTCGGGTGTGAGCTGCTTGCGTTGGCTGAGAAGATGTTCGACCACACGTGCCTGAACGCCCCGCTGCAATTCAGAGATCCGGTCAAGCTGAGCCTGGATCGCGTCTTGGTCAGGTTTATCTGCCGTCAGCAGTTCGCCGAGCTTCGCACGCTCAGCGGCACACGCCTTGCGCCAAGCGGCGACATCCGTCATCAGCGCTTCCTGAGCCCTGGTGAATTGCTGAGTCTGTTCACGAGAAAGATCGATCGAATCGAATAAATGCGACTGACACAGCGCCGGCCCCATAGCCGGACCGCCACATCGACCACCGCACATCTGCCGTACCTTATGAACCGCGAGCGTCGACCCGAAACCCACGTTGAAAGCCAGTGACACAATGAGCAGGAGCCAGACGCCGCCGGTAATCGCGAAGAGACGTCGCATGCCTCACTCCTCTCCGTCAACTTCAAGACTGATCGCCTCGAGGTATCGGGACGCCAGCGACTCCCCTGGGGCGGCCTCGAACCAGTCCCCGACAACGGCTTCCGCCGCCTGTTGAGAATTGTCCGCGCCGGCTTCCGTCGCCGTCACCGCTGAAAGTTCGGTGGCTCCCCAAGCTCCGACCGCAAATGCCGCAACCGCCGCGGCCGCGCGCATTGGGGCCGACGTGAGTCGCCACCAACGGCGCAACGACTGCTCGGAGGACAGCACCGCCGGCCGCCGCTCTTCCGCAGCTCCGGCGACGCGCGAAGCGAAGCCCGACGGCACTGCCGGCATGTGCATCCCAGCCAGAACACCGGCAAGGGCATCCACGCGAGCCAACTCGGCGCGACACGCCCCGCATTCCGCCAGATGAGCCTGCGTAGCCCGAAAGACATCCGCCAGCAACTCCCCTGCGAGGTAAGCCGCCAGTTGTTCTCTCACTTCTTCACAGCGCATCGGCTGACTCCTTACCTCAACAAACGGGCGCGGTCGGGAAATCCCCCTCAAAAAACTCACGTGTCCAGAAAACGCCGTAACCGCGGCTCCAGAGCGGACTTGGCCCGCGCCAGCACCCTTTCCACGGCCTTAACGCTCCGACCCATGGCCACGGCCATCTCGGCGCCGCTGAGCCCTTCGAAATACCGCAGCACCACCGCGAGGCGATAATCAGCAGGCAAAGCGTCCAGGGCGGCCTGGATGCACCGATCCCGCTCCACCAGGCTTGCCCGCTCGGCCGGCGCACACGCATCGTCGGTAACCGTCTCCAACGGTGCGCCGAGCAGAGGCCCCTTCCTTCGCCGGTAATCCATGCATAATCGGCCCAGGACGCGGTAGAAGTAGGTGCGGAACGAAGCCGTGGCCCGGTAGCGCGGCGCGGCGTCGAGAATCCTCAGAAAGACATCCTGGGCCAGGTCCTCGGCTTGCGAGGCATCGCCCGTAAAGCGGTACGCCACGCGCCAGGCCTCTGTCTGATAACGCACGACTAGTTGCTCAAAGGCCGCCGGGTCGCCCCGTCCGGCTGCTTGCAGGAGCTCTTCGTCGCGCGGCAGATTCACCCGATCCACTTCCGTCTGATGTTCCGCAAGCCGACGCCGAACAGGACCGCGCAGAATGTCGCCAGCAGGGCTTGCGCGCTCATGGGGCTGGCCCGTTCGCCCGGTACTTGATCACTCGCACAGGCTCCAGCGTGACCAATCCCTCCTGCACGGCCTCGTCAATGAACGGCATCAGGGTGTTAATCTTCTCTTCGCTGTCGACGATCTCGATCACGATGGGCAGGTCCTCGGAGAGCCGCAGGATCTTCGCCGTGTGCATCCGGCTGTGCGCCCCAAACCCCATCGGACCGCGCAGGACGGTGGCGCCGGCCAGGTGCAGTTCACGCGCCTTCAGGACGATCGCCTCGTACAGCGGCTGGCCATGCCACCTGTCGCTCTCGCCTATGAAAATGCGCAGCAGGTGGCCGTCTTCGGGAACCTTCATAACGTCACACTCCCAACCAGTGTTCGGCCAGCCGATACCCGCTCCACACGCCCGCCAGCCCCAGGATGACGCTCGCGGTCACGTTCGCCGTCGCCCGCCACCACTGGCCATCGTTGAGCAGGGCGAACGTTTCCAGGCCGAACGTGGAGAACGTGGTATAGCCGCCCAGCAGCCCGATGAGAACCGCAACCCGGTACTCCTCCCGAACCAGCAGCCGGCCGGAAAACGCCGCGCTCAGGAAACCGATCAGTAGGCAACCGGTGATGTTGACGATCAGCGTTCCAATGGGGAAGGACCCGTTGGCCAGGCGCTGCGTCCAGCCGGCGAGCGCGTACCGCAGCACGCCCCCTGCACCCGATCCGATGAAGATGAGCAGAAACTTCGTCATGGCGACTCCCACCTGCACGTGGCTCGTGCGCGTCTCGCGTCAAGGTAGGAGTCATCAGCCCCAGGCCCGGGGCGGTTGGAGGCGAACTCCATCGCCGCTGACATGCTACCGCCGCCTGGGACCGACGTAAAGGCCGCTGCCCAATCGCTCGGTACCCTCGCTCCGCCGCACGCTCCCGATCGCCGGATACAACTATCGGAGTGCAAGGGCGTGGGCTATATCCTGCTGGCCCTGGCGAGGCGGCGCCTGTTTCATCGCACCAAGATCTCACCCGATCCACTTCCGTCTGATGTTCCGCATGCTGACGGCAAACAGCACGACGCAGAAAGCCGCCAGCAAGGAGAACTCCAGGGGCAGTGACAAGGCGGCGGCACGGCGGATCGAGCCGGGCAGGGCATCGGCGCCGTACGTCAACGGAAGAATGTAAGAGAACGGCCGCAGCAAGACGGGCAACTGCTCAATGGGAAAGAACAGCCCCCAACTCACGTTCGGCGGCCTGAAGTAATACGACCGCATGTCCTTCGCCGGGATGTTCCAGAACGCGATCCAGGACTTCATGCGCTGATTCCGATCGTTACGTTCCAGCTCCGCATCACACGGCACTCGGAACCAGAGGCTGGTGGCCGACTGTGACGAGCGCTCACCGGGCTGCTGCCGTACCAGCGGACACGCTGGGCACCGGAAGCTGCACGACCGCACCCGCTGCCAGACCGACCCGTTCGAGATGACCGGTAACGAGCTGGCCGCTCTCGCGGTCCTTGAAGATCAGATGCACGTGCGTGGTTGTCGCCGGGTGCGTCAGCTTGCCCACGGCGTCCTCGGCATAGACGCCCACGAGCGTGCCGGTCAGGTGTTCCGCCTCCAGTTCGTACGGGCGTTCATCTTGGTCCAGCGTCAGGTTCTTCATGCGGGCATGAACCGGGCAGGCGCCGTTGATTACATGCAGCCGGACGTCCGTGAATTCACCATCGATGACAAACATAAAGGGGACCGCATCGTCGACGCCCAAGCCGCTGGCCGTGGTCGCAACGATCTCGTCGAAGCGCTCGTGCGAGACGGCGTCGGTGAGCGTCACACTCGTCCATTCCCCGATCGACTGGCCGACAAGGAGTGTAGCCTGCAAGTCTGCCGGCGCCAGCGGTTGCAGACGTCCATTCGGCGTGACACCCGTGACAATGGCCACGGAGTTCTGAATCGTGATTTCACCGCGGAGTCCTTCCAAAGCGCCGACGCCGTAGAAGTTTGGCCCATTCACAATCTCTGCCAGCTCAACGCGCCCGTGGTGGTGTTTCTGTCCGATCGTCTCGTGCATGCCGCCGTAACGAACGAATTCCGTGGAAAGTCGCGGACGCTGGGCTTGGCAGCCAACGAGCACGACCGTTGACAAGACGCTCAACGCGAGAGGCTGAGTCGCGCGGCAACGGGGCAGAGTGCGGTTCATTGCGATCGTCCTTTCTGAGCCGCTGCGGCGGCAATTGCTGTTTCTCCTTGCGCAGAAAGCCGTCTCTCGTTTTCCTGTACGGCGTGCAACGACTTCACGCTCCGGCTCCCATCTTCTCCTTCTCCTGTTTCATCGCGGCCGCCTCGATGCCCGTGATGCGGACGAAGACGTTCTCCAGCGAGGGGCGGATCTTCCGGGCCTCCGATACTTCCGCGCCGCGGTCCTCCAGCAGCCGGATCAGCGGACCGACCCGCACCGGCTCCGCCGACTCGACGCGGATGGCCGTGTCCGCAACCGCGCGGCACTGAAGTTGCGTGAACTCGCCAGTGATCGCGTCGCATAGCTCGGCGGCACTGTCGCTGACGGCGAACTGTACGACGTGCCGCCCGTCCGTCTCGTGCATCAGCGCCTCGACCGTGTCGATGCGCACGATCCGGCCCTTCACGATGAAAGCGATCCGCCCGCAGAGCTTGGCCTCTTCGATGTAGTGCGTGGTCAAAAAGACGGTCGTTCCGCCGGCATTCAAGTCCGCGATCAACTGACGAATCTGGCGGGCGCTGGCGACGTCGATGCCGGTCGTCGGTTCGTCCAGGAACAGGATAGGCGGCGCGTGGATGATGCCCGCCGCGATCGTCAGCTTGCGCTTCATGCCCTTTGAGTAGCCCGCGAACTTGCGCCCGGCCGCATCGGCCAGCCCGAACTTGTCGAGCAGCCCGCAAGCCCGCGCTTCGCGGTCACGCTTGCGCAAGCCGTACAGCGACCCGCAGAAACACACGTTGTCGAAGCCCGATAGCTTGGGGTACAGGTTGCTCTCGTCGGGCACGACGCCGATCAGGTGCTGAGCCCCGCGGGTGTTCATCGAACAATCGATCCCGGCGATTCGTATTGTCCCGGCGTCCGGTCGGGCCAGGCCGGTGAGTATGTCAATCGTCGTGGTCTTGCCCGCACCGTTGGGGCCGAGAAGACCGAACAACTCGCCACGGTTAACCGTGAAAAACACGGAATCCAAGGCCACGACGTCGCCGAAACGCTTGGCCAGATCGGACACTTGAATGACAAAGGTGTTTTCGACCATCCTCGGTCGCCCTGCGGATTCGCTGCACTCCGCGTTGTCTACACGCGCCGACGGCTGGGCGATTTGCGTTGGCCGCGTCAGACCCGCCGTCTCGCGGCCTGCTGCTTCCTCGCCTTATTCTTCGCGTCACACGACGCGCGCCGCTTTGTCGCCCGACAGGGGTCCAGTAGCATCTCAATCTCCTGCCGCCACACCGCAATTGCGTTTTCGTCTAGGCGATAGTGAACGAAGTACCCGCGCTTCTCACTCACGACAATTCCGGCTTCCCGCAACACACGCAGATGCTGCGACACGGCTCCCTGCGTCACGTCCAACCGCCCGGCAAGCGCGCTGACGCAGAGCGCCTCAACGCGGAGCAGTGCGACAATGCGCAAACGCGTTGGCGCCGCCAGCGCCTGCGCGAATCTTGCCAGACTGTCAGTCGGGTCCACCATATCAGTAGCCACTAAAATACTAATGGACAGTGCTGCCCACCGCAAGAGGGTGTCAATGAGAGGCCGCGCCTCGTCGCCGCGTTGTCAGCTCTTGGGGAGCAGGGGTCAGCCCGGACAGGCCGCGGTTCCGCGCTGCCGTCCGCCGATACAGGCCAAACGACGCGGACAGTTTTCAGATCAGCCCCGTACCCAGCGCGACACCCAATAGCAGGAGCATGATGCCCACGAGCACCTGAATCGCCCGCATTGTGACCTTCTTGACCAGTCGCGCGCCGATGAACGAGCCGACAAAAGCCGCCGCCGTCCCGGCCGCGACGAGTGCCCAGGCGCTATGACCGTTCTGCGAGACTGTGTGCAGCGACTCGCCCAGGAACGTTGCGCCATAAACCGCCAGGCGCGCGATGTCCACCACGACCGCAGACACGACCATCGTGCCGATGAAGGCCTCCTTCGCCAATCCCGAGCGAATCAGAAACGCGGTGCGGAGGGCCCCCTGATGGCCCGACAGGCCACCGAAGAAGCCGGAAAGCAGACCACCGAGCGGAATGTGCCTCGGACTGAACGCCAGCCTCTCGAATCGAGGCGTCAGTTCCAGCACGGCGAAGCCGACGATGAGAATCGCGATGACCAGCTTGACCGGCGTGATCTCATGTATGCCATCGCCCAGCTTATACTCCAGCAGCGGTGCCGCGCCGGACATGAGCTCCAACAGCAGTGCCCCACCCATGGCCGCGACGGCGGCGGGAACGGCGAACCGCAAAACGACACGGCGGTCGGCGCTCCGCCCGACCAGAGCGACCTTGAACAGGTTGTTGGCCAGGTGCACCACGGCCGTGGCGGCCACGGCAATCGGTACCGGAAAGAACAGCGCGAACGCGGGCATCAACAGCGTTCCGAGCCCGAAGCCGGAAAATAGCGTCAGAGCCGCTACGACCAGGGCGACCGAACAGACTACGGCGAACTCCATGGAAACTCCTGGCGCGCACCTTCACGCAGGCGACGACCGTCAACTCCGTAATGATCACGGCGAGGACTCAGTGCCGCTTTGACCCTCGTCGGAAAGCTTGATTGGCCCTCTTGCCAATACACGATCAAGTGACCAGGACCCGCCGCCCACGATGAGCAGAAAGATGCTCCCCAGAAGCGCGGCGAGCGCAAGCACCGCGGTGAGCGGCCCAGTTCCGAGGAAACAAGCTCGATTTGTGACCATCGCTTCACCTCCGTGCGCGCTCTGCATGGCGAGCGCACCAGCGGGCGCAGGCCTATCTCCCGGCGCGATTGCCTCGCCTCGACAGGTTGGATTCCTTTGGAGCCAACCTTCGTTTCTCACGTTTGCGCCTTTCTGGCTTTGCTGCCACTGGCGGCTGGCGCTTGCCGTGCTCACGATGCCCGAACACCTGGTGCAGCTCCAACTCGAACAGCTCGCCGAACAGCTCCTTGACCTTCTGCTTCGCGGCTTCGAGTGCGGTGCGGCCTTCCGGCGTGATCTCATACAGCCGGCGCGAACGCCGCCCGACACGCTCCGAAGTGGACTTCAGCAGCCCGCGTTCTTCAAGCCGGTGCAGCAGCGGGTACAACGTCCCGGCGCTGAGCTTGTACCCGTGCCGGCCGAGTTCCTCGATGATCCACAGCCCGTACACCGCCTTCTCGCTGGCATGGTGCAGGATGTGCAAGCGGATGAGTCCTGAATAGAGGTCCTGGTCGGTGGTCGGGGGCATCGTGTTCATGTCGCGCTGGTTATCGATTGACAATATCGACTTTCGATAATATGCTCCGGCGTACGGCTGTCAAGGTTGGCGGGCAAGGCCAGTCGTTCCTGAGGCGCTTCGCGAACGTCCAGCCCCGACCTGGAGAATCAGGCATGTTGCAGGTCATCTGGGACACGCGGGGGTACTTCTTCTGGCTGCTGGTCGTCTCAGCCGTGTGCCTCCTGCTGGAGCGCGTCCGCCCGTGGCGCAAACGGCAGAAAATGCTCCGCGGGCAGTTCGCCCAGGACCTGTTCTGGTTGTTCTTCAATGGCCACTACGCGGGCATCCTCGTCGCTCATGTCGCCGCGTTCCTGTTTGCGTGGGCCCTGCCGGCAGTCGACCGCGCCAAGTCACTCGATCTGCTCTCTACCTATCCGGCATGGGCACAATTCCTGGGCTTCTTCCTGGTTAAGGACTTTCTTGAGTGGGGCATCCACAATCTGCTCCATCGCGTGCCCTGGCTGTGGGAGTTTCACAAGCTCCACCACTCGATCGAGGAATTGGACTGGATCGGGAACTTCCGCTTCCACTGGATGGAGATTGTGGTCTATCAGGCGCTCACGTATCTTCCTCTCGTGGTTCTGGGGGTGGATTCGCGGATCATCCTGATGATCGCGGTTGTCGTGACGCTGATCGGCCACCTCAGCCACAGCAACCTCAACATCTCTTGGGGGCCGCTTCGGTACGTGGTCAATTCGCCGCGGATGCACGTCTGGCACCACGACCGCGACTGGCCGGCAGACCGGCCCCACGGCGTCAACTTCGGCATCGCCCTGAGCCTGTGGGATTGGCTCTTCGGCACGGCGTACTGGCCGGGCCGTGAGGCATCCCCCGAGCAGCAGCCACGGCGCCTCGGCTTCGACGGGCTTGAGGAGTTTCCGCGGGGGGTTGTCGCACGGTTCCTCTATCCGCTGAGCCGTCTCGCCAGGCGCTCAAGGCATTAGCATGGCGCCCACTGCCGCTCCAGATCCGTTCGATGCAGCCGCCGCCGAGTACGACGCGTGGTTCGAATCCGACGACGGTCGGATCATCTTCGCCCAGGAAGTCGCATGTCTGCGCAAGCTGATGGGACCGACGATGGGCCGCTGGCTGGAGGTCGGCGTGGGAACCGGTCGATTCGCCGTCGCGCTGCGTATCGGCGAGGGCGTTGACCCCGTGGCATCCATGCGGGCGTTGGCCGAGCAGCGCGGCGTCCGGACGACCGATGGCGTCGGCGAGAAGTTGCCCTATCCGGTACAGAGCTTCGACGGTGTGCTGATGACGACGACGTTCTGTTTTCTGGACGAACCGGCCCAGGCGCTGCACGAGTGCCGCCGCGTACTCAATGACACGGGCCGGCTGGTTGTCGGTCTGATTACTGCGAACAGCCCGTGGGGGCGCCTCTATGCCAGCAAGGCCGCAGAGGGTCATCGAATCTACTCAGCCGCGACCTTCCATACGCCTGATGATGTCATCACGCTGGCCGCCGGCGCGGGCTTCGGTTTTCAGGAGGCATGCTCGTGCCTCCTGACGCCGCCGAATGCCCCCAACCCCGCGGAGCAGCCGCACGATGGCATCGTTTCAGAAGCGGGATTCGTCGCAATGGCCTTTACGACGAGTCGCGACGCGGGACCGCTGACGAGAGGCGCTTCATGAAGTTGCGCGAGCCCGGCATGCCGGACGAACCGATATGGTCGGGCTTCTTCTCGCCCGCCCAACGGCTGACGAAGCTGGGCCTGACCGGGCCGGGCCGTATAGTATCGGAGCGCATTTAGTCGTTAGTGCTGCCCCTCTTCCGAGTATCCACGCGGCCGCGATGGGCCCTTGTTCGTGCACCGGCTCCCGTGCCGCATCGATTGCGAGCCAGGAGGTGGGCGATCGATTCGACATCCCAAGAGGCTCCAATCTTGAACCACGCCCCATCTTACCAACCGATCCTCACGCCCACTTGCTGACGCCCTGACGGTTGACGGCTATTTCTGACAACTGATCCGCCTGTGGCGGAACAACTCTTCCTGTCGCCTTCTTTTCTTCACGGCCCGCACCCGCACAGGTCGAAACCGCCGATGGCGTCCAGCACTGCGAATACGTCCGACAGGTTCACCACGTCGTCCCCGAAGCACGGTTTGATGTCGTACAGATGCCTCGTTGAGTCACCGTTGGCGCCGGCCACCTGGTCCAGCATGCAGAAGATGTCGAGCAGGTTCGCCACGCCGTTGCCGGTCACGTCGCCGTAGGCCGTGGGCGTGTGCGAGCAGGCGCCCTCGACACAGTAATCGAGCGTGCAGGCGCTGAAGTCATTGCACTCGCAATGGTCAGTGCAGGTCGCGGCGCAGTCGTCAGGAATGCCGTCGCCGTTGCAGTCCCGGTCACACTCGTCGGGCAGACCGTTGCCGTTGCAGTCGGGGGCGCCCGCCGCGATGTCGCAGGCGTCGGCCAGCCCGTTGCTGTTGCAGTCTTCGCATTCGTCCGGGACGCCATTTCCGTCGCAATCGCCGCTGACGCCGCTGGCGATGTCCTGGTCATCGGGCGCGCAGTTGGCGTTGCAGTCCTCCACGGCGAGATGGACGTACAACGCACCGGCGTCGTAGGCCATCTGATCGTCCTCGTCGGCCCCGGTGACGACCCAAGTGCCGTCGGTGGCAACCGAGTAGCCGAACTCATGGTCAAATCCGCCGTCAGTGGCGAGCAGCTTCTGGTCCTGCACCCATCGCCCGCCAACGAAGCGGAACACGTACGCCGACCCCGCGTTCACGTCCAGGATGTTGCTGTCTCCATACGCGCCAACGACCGCCCGTTCGCCGTGAATTCCCACGACAAAACCTGCCTGGTCGAAGGCTTCCGCGTCGGAAGCGATCAGCTTTGCTTCCTGGTACCAGGAATCGTCGGCGCCGTCGGCCGGAGTGCCGCCGTCGTCGCGCCGAAAGATGTACGCCGAACCGCCGCGCAGCCCCACGCTCGTGTCCTCCGGCGCACCGATGATGATCCGGTCGCCGCTGACGGCCACCGCCTGCCCGAAGTTGTGGCCCGCGTCGCCGTCCGCGGCCGTCAGCGTGGATTGCTGAAGCCACACGTCATCGCTGAGATCCGCCGGAGTCCCGTTGCTTTCGCGGCGGTAGACGTAAACCCTGCCCGGGTCCCATGGCTGAACCAGAACGTGGAAAGGAACTGATGGCGCGGCCACCACCAGATGGTCCTCGCTGACGGCCACCGCTTTGCCGAAGTGGTCTTGCGGGTCTCCCAGCGGCGAGATGAACTTCGCGTGCTCGATCAAGCTATCATCGGTCGAGCTGGGCGTGCCGTTGTCATCCAGACGGAACACATAGGCGGCGCCGGTCTCGGGGTCGTCACGCCCGTTCGGCAGCGCACCGACCGCGATCCATCTTTCGGCAATCGCAACGGAGCCGCCGAACCTCGCTCTGGCCGCCATGTCCGAGGCAAGCAGCTTTTGCTCGGGGAGCCACTCTTCCCCGTTATAGCGGAAGACGTAAGCCGCCCCCGAAGTACAAACTGGATCCCCTCCGCACGCATCACCGCTGGCCGGGGACCCGGCAACCAAACGGTGGTCCCGGAGGGCCACGCTTGTGCCGACACCGCCGCCGAGCCCGTCCCAGCCGTTCAGTTCCGTCTCGAATGTCCACGAGTCGTCGGTCGGATCGTCGGGAGTCCCGTTGTCCAACCGGGAGAACACATGCACAGCGCCGTCATTGAACGTGGCAAAGTCACGTTCCGGTGCACCACCCGCAATGTGTTGGCCGTCCATAGCGACGGCAACGCCGAGTTTCTCGGACCACTGTCCATCCGAAATGACCAGCTTCTGCAATTCGAAGTAACGGCAGGGTTCGCTTTGCCCCAGTGTGAACGAGGCCCCGGCCAGATACCAACCGCAAGCTGCAATCAGCATGAGTCTATAGCGGCCCATGATCGCTTCCTTTGCTGACTTGTCAGAAGTGCAACCCAATACCATCAAATCGTCTCGGCGGCAGCCACCGCGGGGTGACCCGAGTATCGCTACGGCAAATGCACAGTCATTCGAATCCGTCAGGCAGCGCCGGGGGCGCGCCCCCGGCGCTGCGACCACGTAAAGCAGACCCATTCACGCCTGGGTCATCCTGCATCCTTCGCCCCGCTTACGAAGGGCAATCACCATCGCAGAAGCGCAACTCCTCCTCCCCGGTGAGACCTGCGGCGTCCAGGGCGCCACTCCGCATTTCGAACTCACCGTTGAAGATGAACTCGGCATCGGCGTCGATCGTGCCGGCCTTCAGCCACACCTTGCCGTCGCCATTGGTCACGTGCGTGCTGGCGCTCTGGTTGAGCTTGAAGACGGCACTGGCGTTATCAATCGTAATGTTGCCGGAGGATGCGGCCTGTATCCCGCCGCCCTGGATCTCCAGCGTGTCGGCGCCCTTGATGTCGATGTCGCCGTTATTCAACAGCTTGCCGTTGACGGTGCAGTCGCCGCCGTTCACCTCGATGTCGCCCGTAAGCGTGAGCGTGTAGGAGCTGTTGACCGTAATCTTGCCCCCGGTGGACCCGGAGACAAGGACCTTTCCTGCGGCGGTCGTGCTGGCATCAAAGACAAGTTCACCCGGGTACGTCGATGACCCCGTAAAGGTGATCTTGCCATCTCCGTACGTGGGATCGGTGGCCTGCGTCAGACCGCCCCCGATGGTGAGCACCCCTGTCGTCAGACTGCCGCCCGACCGCAACTCCAGCACGCCGGGGTTATTGCCGCCGGCCGCTCCCGCCTCGATCGCGAGGTCGTCAACGGCTTGAGAATTCGTCACGTAAACCACGTCGTTTTGGCAGATGGTGACATCGTCGCTCTGCCCGGGCCACTCGCCGATGGGGGACGGCGTGCAGGTTCCGCCCCCGCACACGTCACCAGGAAGCTGGCATATCTCCCAAGTCGTGTTCGTGTTCCAGCTTCCGGACTGCACGCTGCCGAATACATCGGCCTGACTCTCCTGCGGCGCTGGGACCAGCAGCAGTCCCGCAATCAGCAGGATGATAGTGTTCGAAAAACATCTCATGGCTCAATACTCCTGTGATGATCTCGGCGTAACCGCTGGCAGCCCGCGCAGAGCTCCGGCGGGTTGATCCTTCGATCGGTTGCGCCTGAGGTTAATGGTCTCGTACGGCGTAACGTCCTGTTCAAACAGTTGTCCTCGAGACGCTTCACTTCGTGCCTCCGTACCGAGGTTCGGTACGTTTTTTCTACTTACGCAAGATCGACTAGTTCTGCGTTCTCAGGTCTGCGCTCGTTCCGAAGTCCGGCGTGTAGGTCACGCCGGCCTTCACGACCAACTGATCCACGGTCAGGCTCTTGTTGTCACGTATCCACAACTCGGCGCCTGTTGTGGAGTCCGCCGCCAGTGTGAGTTCTCCGGTTATTGTGGCGTTAACGTTCGCCGTCAAATATCCACGCTCGTTCAGGGTGACGTTAGTTAAAGATACGCTTCCCCCTGTCTCAGGAATGACCAGTTCGGCGTCAGCCGAATACGTGCCGTCGTTGCCCGTGAGTGTGAGCGTTCCGCAACTCAGCGTGCCGCTCTTCGGGGTCAACTTGGCGTCGTAGGAATGGTCGCCGGTCACCACGACATTGCACGCCGTCGCAGTGAGGGTCTTCGAGGAATCCATGTAGATCTTCGCGTCGGTGTCGCTGCCGGTGCTGACGCTCTCGACCTTCAACTCGTCGAGCGAGTAGTCCACCAGGGCATCCACGTCGATCACCGAATCGCCACGCATCAGGACGTCATCGAGCCCGTACACCACGCGATTCGCCTTGTGGTGGAAAGTCGCTCGTCCGTTGGCGTCGCCGCCGCCCAGGACTTCCAGGTAGTCCAGCTCGAGCCGGTCGCCGTCCATCTCGAAGTCGGTGGTCGCGGAGGAGTAGCCTTGAACACGCACGGTCTGGTTCTGCCCATCGACGTCCAGCGTTCCCCCGGTCAACGTCGTGGTTGTGTCTCTACCTGCGCAGCCCACGTTCAAGAGATTGATGACCGTCACGATGCGACCGGTCGAGATCGTGATGTCCACGTCCCCGCAGGCATAGACATTCCGCGCGCTCAGATCATCGGTTGGAACGTCCAGGACGGCCTTCTTGCTGCTGGAGTAGCCGGTCAGGCTGAGATTGCCGTCAACCACCATCTCCGCGGTGCTGTCTTTTTGCAGCTCCATACCGTAATCGGCGTTGGCCGTGATGCTGACGTCGCCATACGTCGTGTCAGCGCTGCAATCGTAAGACACGATCGTGTACATGCCCGCGCAGTCCGTTTCGCAGTCCTCATTCGTGGTGCACGATTCGCCGTTGTGCGGTCCACCCGAACAGTACGTGGGGCAGGGAGGATCGCCGCACCATTCTCCTACGCAGATCCCGTCGTCGCACGGATCGCACAGGGACGACGCCTGGATGGCCACATCGTCGTCCGTGCCCGGTGCCTGAGAGCCGCACTCGGTCCAGTTCGCCACATCGCTCCATTCATTATCGGGCGTCGCCTGGTCGCATATCGTGGACGCGCCCGTCCAAGTACATGGATTCAGGTCGCCAAGGCTCCGGGCGCTTAGGCCGCCCAGCAGCAAGGCGCTGCAAGTCAGTATCCAGATGCTTCGTTTCATCTCTTCGCTCCTGCACACGGAGGGGCCACGCCCTTTCCCGCGTCCGGCTGTTGCGAGGAAAGGATTGAATCGTTGGCCAAACTCCGCTACACTACAGGTGTCCGTATTGGCCCTCGCGGCCGTTTGCTTGTCGGCGTGCGGCCGCGATGGGCCCCTTTTTGTGCGCTCGCTTCACGCGACGCACCGTTGGATGCCGCGACAAAGTCAATGACTGGACTGGCTCGAGCCCCCGGGCGCACCGCAGCGCGCGGCTCGTCCCGGCTCGCTCGGCGCTCGAGGCCGTCTGTGACAACAAGAACGTTACCCCGGCCTCACCCCCCTTCGTCCTTGAATGATGATGGGAATCTGAGAGGTTACGCCCGCCTGCCCCCCCCCCTATCGCTCATAGCGCAAACTCCAGGCGCACACAACGAAATTCTTCGGCAGGCCGCCGCCATGAATGGCTGCGAAACGAGAGTTGTTGCGTTCCCGACCACGACAACGCTCACTTCCCCGAGGGGCCGCGACGGAGCTGTGAACCGACTGCGAGGGCCGACAACTCGCCACGCCGCCGGACGCTCCAACCTTCCGCGTCCGTCTGACCCCCGCTCTTACGCGGGCTCGCCGGAACAGGCTCCGACTCCGCCAAGATAACCCATTGCGGACCTTAAGGCAAGAACCTTCTGGAAAACTCTTCGTCCTGCACCACGCCGCACGAGCGCTGCGCCGCGTAAACACCTTTTCGAACCTGAGTTAGGAAGAGTCGCAGCTCATTCTGGAAAGGGGTGGCACGTTATCCCTTATGCTTGAAAACAAATCACATCAATACAGTCCGATTGCACTTGCTCCCTGATCCACCGCTTCCGCTGCAAGCCGTGGCCAATTGATCGCCGTTTCTTCATACAGCACGCGCCCAGGGCGCCGGCACGTTGCTCCCGCCCTCCTGCCCACCTGTTCACCTGCAAGGTGCAG
>CAZNPL010000043.1:0-61274 GCA_964574815.1 uncultured Phycisphaeraceae bacterium | reverse complement strand
CCCCGTCCCTTCGTCCCTGCCCCTTTCCCCTACGTGCCTCCGTGCCTTCGTGCCTCCGTGCCTCTTCCTTCCAAACGAAGCCACCAAAACCCCCGGCCGCCAGCCCCGCCCCGCAGGCAAGCCTTCGTCCCTCCGTCCCCCCGTCCCTTCGTGCCTCCATCCCTGACAGGTGCTCAAACAACTGGGCCGCGACCGCCGTGTCAAAGGCGCCGTTGAGGTTGACGTCGAGGACGCCGTCGTGCGGCCCGACGGCACGGTCCCGAACGACCTGGCCCGGGCGTTAGCGCTGTACGATGCTCTGGTTGTCGACGGGGTGACGCGCGTGATCAACGATCTGACCGTGTCGGGGGCGACGGGGCCGCAATCTTACGTGCGGCATTAGCGGAGCGCGGCGGTGCGGGTCCTCTCGACGGCTCCGCGGTTGGGTCAAAGTGGGCGGTATCGCAATGCGCCTCTTGCGCGCCTCAGGTTGTCTCATGCCCACACCGGCTTGGGTCGGCAGCTACTGATTTACTATGATGCTCCCGGGCCGGCTCCCGTCGGCGGGCCCGACTGGTTCGCGTCGCCGACGACCGGCGGCGCTTCAGCACCCTTGACGGCCGGTGGGGTCGTCCGGGACACGCGCGGTGCGGGCCACGTTGGAGTCTGGCCGAATGTCAGCGGCTCTTCGTCGATGGGCGGCTCGGCCTGCGGCGGTAGCCCGGCCATGGCGCGCAGCAGGTCGTGCTGGGAGACCGTCCCCTCCAGTTTCCCGTTCGTCACGACCGGCAGCGGATTGAGCCCCGGCGATCGGCTCAGCATCGCCCAGGCATCGTCGATCGATTTACCGGAGTCCAGCGTCGGACCGGTGAGCTTGGTGATGCTGAGAACGCTCCGCTCCAGCGCTTCGTCGCCGCCCTCCGAAAGCACGGACTGTATGTCGTGTTCGCTCACTACGCCCATGTACTTGCCGTCGTCCTCGATGACCGGAACGTGCCGCACGCCGTGGCGAGACATCAGTTCCAGAGCCTCTTTCAAGCGAGTCAGCGGCTGTGCCGTAACGGGGTTCAACGTCATGCATGTCCCGACGTTCATGATGTGCGCTCCGGCCGGGCCGCGCCCGGGCTGTTGTCTTCGTTTCAACGGCGCCGAATCCGGGGGCGCGCGACCGGCACCCGCGTGCCGGCCGCGGCCCCGTATAAGAACACCCCCCGCTACATGCGAAGAGTGGTTGCAGGTCCGCCATTCTTATGACGGTCTGTGCCCCTGCAATGTTCGGCGATCCGCGCCGCCTGCAGCAAGCCGACAAATCGTTTATCCCGCGCGGGAGCGGTCGCCACAATCGGGCGATTGCCGATCCTTGTCGCGAATGGTCCTGAGAAACGCATGGGGAATTCCCCGATGGGGATGGTGGCGATTTGAGGCCGAATGCGCGTTCCGCGAGGTGGTTAAGCCGGTTGCGGCTCCATGCGAGCCCCGCCCCTCCCGGGGGCATCACACGTCAAACAGGTGCCACTGGCCCAACCCAGCCGGATCCGCCGGTGCGGTTCATGGAATACCGCTTCAGGCAGTCACACCGCCGGGCAAGCTGGGGTGCGTCTTTGGCGAGGGTGCCATGGGCAAGCAGAGCCGACCTCGGCGGCAGAGCTTGCCCGCGCGGTCCTTCCGTTCGGCGGCGGCCCGGCCAGGCTGTCAGTGGCACGTGCACGAGCTGACGCATGCCCTGTTTTTGCTGCCACGTTGTCACGACTGGCGGCGGCGCGCGGTTTGTGGTAGGGTCATTCGTCGCGTCGCGTGGGCCCAGCGCGAGCCGATTTCCCTGCCTCGCCTGTGCGCGGCATCTGGTCGGTCCAGGATTGCCGCGAAGGCCGACATTTCGCGAACGCTCAGGGCGATGACCATGGCATCCAACAAGTCCAAGGCGACGAAGAAGAAACCCGCGCAGAAAAAGCAGAACAAGACGCGCGAGGCGAAGTCGACCGCCCAGTCGTCACGCAAGACAAAAGGCACCGCCAGGAAGAAAGCATCCGATTCGAAAAAGGACGCGGAAGGCAAAACGGAACGACACCACGCTCAATCGCCGCAGACCGAAGCCCAGGCACAGGAAACCGCAGCCGAAACCCGTCCGGCCAGCGCACGCGAGCGCACCCCGTTCCCCATCGTCGGCATCGGCGCCTCAGCCGGCGGGCTCGAAGCGCTCCAGGAATTCTTCAACCACATGCCCGCCGACTCCGGCGTCGGCTTCGTCGTCGTCACCCACACGCATCGCGACCACACCAGCATGTTGCCCGAACTGCTCTCCCGCACAACCAGCATGCCGGTCGTCGAGGCCGGCGACGGCCAGAAGGTCAAACCCGATCACGTCTACGTCGCGCCCCCGGGCGACGACCTGACCATCGCCGGCCGCATCCTCCACCGCTCCGACCATCAAAGCGGCGTCAAGCTGCCGATCGACTACTTCCTGCGGGCACTGGCCGACGACCAGAGCGAGAACGCCATCTGCATCATCCTCTCCGGCACCGGCACCGACGGCACGCTCGGTCTGCAAACAATCAAGGGCGAGGGCGGCATGGCCATGGTGCAGGCGCCGCAGTCCGCCAAGTTTGCCGGCATGCCCTCCAGCGCCGAGGCCACCGGGCTGGTCGATTACACCCTGCCTCCGGCTGACATGCCGGGGCAGCTCGTTGCGTACGTCGAAGAGCTGCGCAAGCGGACGCACGTTCCCACGAAAGTCGCCCCAAACTTTCCGCCCGAGTCGTTGCGGCAGATCCTCGGCGTGCTGAGGATGCGCACGGGCAACGACTTCGCCTCGTACAAGACCAGCACCATCCGCCGGCGCATCGAGCGCCGCATGAACGTCCACCGGATCAAGTCGCCCGAGGAATACGCCCGCTACCTCAAGGAGAACAAGAACGAGGCCACGCTGCTCTTTCGCGAGCTGCTGATCACGGTGACCAGCTTCTTTCGCGACCCGCCTGCTTTCGAGGCGTTGGCCGACTGCGTCCTGGATCTGATGCGCTCCCGCCCCGAAAACCAGATCTTTCGCGCCTGGGTCCCCGGCTGCGCCACCGGCGAGGAGGCCTACTCCGTGGCGATCGTGCTCCACGAATGCATGAACCGCATCGATCGAGTATTCGAGACGCACGTGTTCGCGACCGACCTCGACCCCCAGGCCATCAACACGGCCCGTTCCGGAGTTTATCCCAGCGGCATCGCCGCCGACGTGTCCAAGGCCCGGCTGAAACGCTACTTCACGCACGATCACGATACCTACCGGGTCAACAAGGAAATCCGCGAGATGGTCGTCTTCGCGCCGCAGAACGTCCTCAGCGATCCGCCCTTCACCCGACTCGACCTGATCGTCTGCCGAAACCTGCTCATCTACTTCGGAACGGATCAACAGAAACGCCTCCTGCCGACCTTCCATTATGCATTGCGATCGGGCGGTATGCTGTTTCTCGGCCCCTCCGAAACGATCGGCGTCCACGACGGGCTGTTCGAGCTGCTCGACCGCAAGTGGAAGATCTACCGCCGGAAGGACACGCAGACGCGGGTGCACCCGGAGTTGCTCAAAATGCCGGCGCGGCCGCAGGTGGATGTGCCGAGCGAACGGGCCGCCGCTGCCGAAGAGGGGCGTCGTCGTCGGCCGCCCGCACCGCGCACCGAGGGGCAGATCCAGCGTTTTCTTCTGGGGCACTTCGCTCCCACGTGCCTGGTCGTGGAAGACTCCGGCGACATCGTTCATATCCACGGCCGCACCGGCATGTATCTCGAACCGTCCGAGGGAGAGCCGAGTCACAACGTCCTGAAAATGGCCCGCGAAGGTCTGTCCACGCCGCTGGCCGCGGCGATGCGCCGGGCGGCGCACCAGAAACGCACAGTGTCGCGCAGCGGCGTCACCGTGAAGACCAACGGAGAGACCATCGCGGTGGACGTCAGCGTCATGCCCGTCGAAGAACCCGAGTCGCTGAGCGGGCTGCTCGTGATCACGCTTCGCCCGGCGGCCAAGCTCCTGCCCAAACGCGGGCCGTCGAAGCCGGCCGCTGACGAAGACGAGGGGCGCGTCGCGGAGCTGGAAGCGGAACTCAAACACAGCCAGGAATCGCTGCAATCGACCGTCGAGGAGCTCGAGTCGGCCAACGAGGAGCTGCGCTCCGCCAACGAGGAGCTCCAGTCGATGAACGAGGAGCTCCAGAGCACCAACGAGGAGTTGGAGACCTCGAAGGAGGAGATGCAGTCGCTCAACGAAGAGCTCAACACGGTCAACACCGAATTGAACACAAAGATCGAGGAGCTGTCGCACGCCAACGATGACATGCAGAACCTTCTCAACGGGATCGACGTGGCCAGCGTCTTCCTGGACGAGAATCTGCGCATCAAGCGTTATACGGAACAGGCCCGCGAGTGGATTCACCTGAGGCCGAGCGACGTGGCGCGCCCGTTGGAAGACCTCGCGCTGCACGTCGAGCACCCGAAACTGATTGAGGACTGCCGCCGCGTGCTCAGGACGCTGGAGCGCAGCGAGCAGGAGGTCCGTGCGGCCGACGGCAGTTGGCTCATGATGCGGATTCTGCCGTACCGCACGTCGGAGAACGTGATCGACGGGGTCGTCGTCACGTTCGTTCCCATCGACAAGATCAAAAAGGCCGAAGAGGAGGCGCGTGACGCGCTGCATTACTTCCAAGAGATCGTGGAGACCGTGCGGGAGCCGCTCGTCGTTCTGGAAGGCGACCTGAAGGTCCGCTTGGCCAACGAAACGTTCTATCGCACGTTCGGGGACGGCGCCGGGCAGGTCGAGGGCCGCCGCATCTACGAACTCGGCGACGGGCAGTGGGACATACCGCGCCTGCGCGAGTTGCTCGAGAAGATCCTGCCGGAAGATTCCGCGTTCAACGACTTCGAGGTGGAGCGCGACTTCCCGCGGATCGGCCGGCGCCAGTTACTGCTCAACGCCCGCCGAATGGACCGCGAGGCCGGCGTCCCCGAGTTGATACTCCTGGCCATGGAGGACGTGACGGAGAGCAACGTAACGAAGAATGACGTGACGGACAACGAGGATTGACGCTGGATGGTGACGAATCACGTGACATGCGCAAGCTGCCATGATCAAACGCCGCGTGCCATGCCCACGCTCGCGTGGGCATGCCGTCAGCCGGTATTCAACCGGTCTGTGCATCGGCGAGGACCGTGTCATGATTCCGCCCGGAGGGCGGGCGATAGTAGCCAGGGACTTCAGTCCCTGGAGACAAGTGCCACCCTCTCCCCCTCCTCCGCCCGGAGGGCGGACGGAATGCGACCCGTGTACGATCGTCGGCCCTCCGGGCCGAAGAGTAGCAAACAACAAGAGGCTGGAGAGGCGCCATCAAACCAGCGGCTAAAGCCCCTGCCAACGGACGCGCGCCCTACGGGCGAAGAACAGACCATGGACAATCGTCGGGAGAACAACAGATCACTTCAGGCCACGGGGGCCGGAGAAGCCCCGCGTGCCATGCCCACGCTCGCGTGGGCATGTGGTCTGAACTGCCATGAATGGTGGAGAATCCAAGAACATGCCGGATCACCCCGAACATCAGACTGACGGCAAGACCGTCCGAATCTGGTTGCACTGCCAGGAACTGAAGATCCCGCCGATCCACGACGCCCTCGTGCTCGGCAAGAAGGCGGCCATCGGGTCTGAGGCGATGCGCCGGGCACTCACCCTGTTGCACGTCTCTCCCTTCGAGCACATCGAACTGAAAGGCGAGCATGAGGACGACGTCGTGAGCGACATCCTGGTGCGCCAAAGCGTGTTCAACAAAGTCTCCCGCGACCGCCTGATCAACTATCTCCTCGGTCGCGTGAAGTCTTTCATGTCGCCTGACGAGATCCTCCACCTGAGGATCGAGGCCGAGGTCTCCGTCGAGGACCAGATCTAAAACATGGCAAGCAAGAAACCGCCGGCCCACCAACAACGAACACAACCGCTTCGCCGGCGGGCAGAAGAGTTGCTGCGCTTCGACTACCCCGACATCTCAAAAATGCCCACCAAGGACGTCGAGGCGCTCATCCACGAACTGCGCGTCCATCAGATCGAACTGGAGCTTCAGAACGAAGACCTCCGCGACGCCCAGCTCGAGCTGGCCGAGTCGCGCGACCGGTTCTCCGACCTGTACGAGTTCGCTCCGATCGGCTATTTGACGCTGGATTCAAAAGGACACGTCATCGAGGCCAATCTCGCGGCGGCCGCCATGCTTGGTGTCGAGCGACAACACCTCATCGGCATCCCCATCACACGCTTCGTGTCCGAGGGATTTGCAGACGAGTGGTACTTTCACCTCAAAGCCGTCTTCGCCGAAGACTCGAAACAGGTCTGCGAACTGGCCATGCAGACCGCCAACGGCGATCCGCTGGCGATCCGGATCGAGAGCATCGCCCACGAGCCGCCGACTTTGGAGAGCCCCCGTTGCCGGACGGCGCTGATCGACGTCAGCGAGGTTCACGTCGCACAGGAAGAGCTTAAAAGGCTCAACGAGGAGCTCGAGCAACGCGTCGACGCCCGCACCGCCGCCCTGCGCCAGCGTACCGATCAGTTGGCCCGGCAGTCGGAGGAATTGCAGCGGAGGGAGCACGAATTCCGCACGTTGGCCGACAACGTGCCCGCACTCTTTTTCTACGCCGATCGTAATCAGCGCCACCGCTTCGTGAACCCCCGGTACGCGGCATTCTGGCAGCGGCCCGTACACGAGATCGTTGGCGAAACACTCGCGGAGGTCTTCGGCCCGAAGCTGTTTGACATTGCCCGCCCCTACATCGAGGCCGTCCTGCGGGGTGAAGAGGTGGTGTACGAGGCCGAGTTCGAGCACGCGGATCGCGAGTACGCGATGCGCCTCCACTACGTGCCCGACCGCGACGAAAGAGGCGAGGTGCAGGGGTTCTTCGGGCTCGTCACCGACATTACCGAGCGGAAGCAGACCGAGCGGCGCCTCGCCGAGCACACCGATATGCTCAAACTGCTTAACGACGTCGCCACGGCGGCGAACGAGGCCCGCAGCGTCGAGGCGGCGATCGAATACACGCTCAAGCGGGTGAGCGAACACAACGGCTGGTGCTTCGGCCACGCTTATCTGCTCGAAGAGGGAGAGCCGGGCACGCTCGTGCCGGTGAGGACGTATTACGAGTCGGCTCCGGGGCGGTTTCGCCTCTTCCGGGCGGCGACGCTGAAGCTGCGGCGGCTGCGCAGCGGTCAGGGGCTGCCCGGCCGGGCGCTGGAAACCAAGACCGTGCAGTGGGCCGACGACATCGAAGAGGAGTTGCTTGCCCGGCGGGCGGAGGTCGGCAAGGAACTTGGCATCGTCTGCGGGGCGGCGTTTCCGATTTTTGCGCGGAGCGAGGTGGTCGGAGTGCTCGAGTTCTTCTCCGACAAGCATGTCGAACCGACGAGCCGGCTGCTGGAATCGATGGCCGGCATCGGCACGCAGGTTGGCCGGGTGGTCGAACGGCAGCAGTTCGAACGAAACCTCGCTCGGGCGGTGCTGGCCGAGCAACAGCGGCTGGGGAGGGACCTGCACGACGCGGTCGGGCAGGAGATGGCCGGCCTGGCAATGATCGCCGAGCAAATGGCCGAGCGCGCTAGAGTCGGCAAGCCGCCGGACGCGGACGCGCTGGTCGAGCTGAGCGGCGGCCTGCGTCATGCGTTGGAAGATACGCGCAGCGTTGTGCGGGACATGCTGTCGCCGGCGGCGGCAAGCGCAGAGGATCTGGCGGACGCGCTGCGGGAGATCGCCGCGTCCGTGCGCGCGCGGTACGGGTTGACATGCGAGGTGGACTGCCCCGAGCCGGTCCTGGTTGACGCGGCGGAGGTCCTGGTCCATCTTTACCGTATTGCATCGGAGGCAACGGCCAACGCCGCCCGGCATGCGCAGGCGGGGCGTATTGACTTGCGTGCGGCCCTGGAAGACGGCATGCTGGTGCTGGAGGTGCGCGACGACGGGACAGGGATCCCGGCGGACGCGGGGGGCGGCTCGGGGCTTTGGATTATGCAACATCGTGCGAACGTGGTCGGGGCGACGCTGGACATTCGCCGCAGATCGAAGGGCGGGACCGTGGTCCGGTGCACGTTGCCCGGCGACGAATAGCGCGTTAGTCATTGGGAGGGTGAATAGTATGACAAATCTGCGGGTTCTGATCGTCGACGATCATCCGCTCATCCGTCGAGGCCTGCGGGAGACGCTGGCGGCCGAGCCCGACCTGGAAGTCTGCGGCGAGGCCGCCGACGCGGGGGAAGCGATCGACCAGGCGCGCAAGACGAAGCCCGATCTCGCGCTCGTGGACATTTCACTGCCCAGCGGGAGCGGCCTGGAACTGGCCAAGCGGCTGATGACGGTGTGCGAGGGGCTGCGCGTCCTGTTCGTGTCGATGCACGATGATGCGGTGTTCGCCGAGCGTGCACTCCGCGCCGGTGCACTCGGGTACATCAACAAGTCGCGGCCCGGGGCCGAACTGCTGGAGGCCGTGCGGAAGGTCGCCCGCGGCCAGATCGCTTTGAGCCAGCCGATCGCCGACCGGCTGATGCGGCTCGGGGTCGGCATGTCCGGCGACGCGACCGGCGTCGAGAGCCTGTCCGACCGGGAGCTCGAAGTCTTCGAAATGCTAGGCCGCGGCTTGAGCACGCGCGACATCGCCGAGAAGTTGTGCCTGAGCCCCAAGACGATCGAGACGCATCGCGAGCACATCAAATCGAAGTTGAAAGTGGAAAACATCGCCGAGCTGCGCCAGCAGGCAACCCTCTGGAACAACATGTCATCCTAGAGCCTGACCCGGAACCGTTATCGCATGCCACGCGTCCGCCTCGGACGGACTCGCCAGTCCTTCGCTGCTTCAACCGGGCACTGAGACAGGTTCCGGCAACTGTCCACCCAATCACCACCGCGACAGTCATGGAGGGGCCCGCACAATTCCTGTCAGTGTTTGTACCTTCTGGACGAGTCGAGCGAGTGCACGGCCGGGCAAGCCGCGAATACCGTGCGGCGGCACCGATGCGTCCCGGAGGGACGCGGTGATAATAGCCCAGCGATGAATCGCTGGGCTATTATCAAATGCCCCGCTAGGGCAGGCCGGCGGTTGCGCGGACGTGCATAACGCGAGTTTCAGGGAGGATTCAGGCCGGTGTCACTCCGCACGTCTACCCTTTTTGTGGGAGCAAAGGGATCGAGAAGCAGAGAGGGAGCCGTAGTGCAAACCATCAACACGGAGACCGTCGCAGACATGCAGCGTCGCCGCGACGAGGTGCCCATCGTCAACGTGCTGTCCCAAGAGCAATTCCGACAGCGCCACATACCCGGTTCACAGAACATCCCGTTAACCGATCCCCGGTTCGTGGAAAAGGTGGAGAGTGCGGCCGCCGGACCCGATGCGCCGGTCATCGTCTACAGCGCGAGTAAGGAGTGCGAGGCGTCGCAGCAGGCCGCGGCGAAACTGGAGGCGGCCGGTTTCGGCGAAGTCTACCATTACGCCGGCGGCATGCGGGCGTGGGAGGAATCGGGTCGTTCCGTCCAGGCCGGGACGAGGCCGGGGGGTTTGCCGTAGGCTGTTCTTTTCCCATAGTATCTGGCCGAGTACTTAGGGAAGACTGAACGATGGTCGCGGCCGTCTCTTTGTTGATCGTGCTGACCGTCTCGATCCTCATCACCCGGATCGCGACCGTAGCGCTTATGCATACCGGTCTCTCGCGCGAGTCGGCGCGGTTCCAGGCGCGCTCCGCCTTCACCGGCGTCGGGTTCACCACCGACGAGGCCGAGAAGGTGGTGGGCCATCCCGTCCGCCGGCGCATCCTCATGCTGCTGATGCTGCTCGGGAACGCGGGGATCGTCACGGCCATCTCCTCGATGATTCTGACGTTCGTGGACAAGGACGATGGCGGGGCCGGCGCCTGGCTGCTTCGGTTCGCGTTGCTGATCGGGGGCGTCGCGATCCTGTGGACGGCCGCCTACAGCCAGTGGCTGGATCAGCGCCTGTCCCGGCTGATCCGCTGGGCGCTGGCGCGATGGACCAGCCTCGACGTGCGCGACTACGCCAGCCTGCTGCGACTGAGCGGTGAGTACACCGTTACGGAGTTGCAGGTCGAGCCGGAGGACTGGATGGCGGACTGCACGCTGGAGGAGTTGCGCCTGCGCGAGGAAGGAGTGCTGGTCCTGGGCGTGCAGCCGACCGACGGGCCGTACGTGGGAGCACCGACCGCGAACACGCGCATCGGGCCGGGCGACACCGTGCTGCTCTACGGGCGCGAGAAGAACCTCGCCGCTCTCGATCAGCGCGTCGGGCATATCGGTGGGCAGAGAGAGCATCTGGACGCGGTGGCCGAGCAGCGCCGAATCGAACGCGACACGGAACGCGAGCAGAACGAGAGAGAGAAACGCCGCAAGGCCGAAGAAGAAAGCGGCGAGCAAAAAGAAAGCACCCGAGAGCAGGGAAAGAGCGCCAGAGAGCAGCACGGCGAAGCCCCCTGACGCTCGTATTATAGAGCGGCGTCGGTAGCACATGTTTAGGGTGCCGAGAAGGGTGCCATGGGCAACAGGGGGCTTGCCGGGAGGCAAGCCCCCTGTTGCCCATGACGCTGTCGAACGAGGGAAACGCACGGGCAAGCTCCGCCGCCAAAGGCGGCTCCGCTTGCCCATGGCACCCTTTTAACACACCAAGCATGGCTGTTCGGACACCGTTCAATGGACGTCTGCCCTGGAGCGGCCCCATGCCCTACTGCGTCATCACAGCCAGATCGTTGTCGACCGCGATCGCGCCGCCCTCCAGCGCGTTCTCCGTCGCGGAGCGGTACTCGGACCAACTGTCGACTGTGCCGGTCAGCGTGGCCACGCCGTCCTCGACCGTGACGATCACCTCGTCGGAGTCTACAAAGGGGCTCCACCACAACTGGTCCTCGATCGATTGGCGGATCTGGCTGTCGGGTTTAACCGCGTTGGCCGGTTCGTAGTCGTACCAATCGTAGTCGTACGTATACGTATCGTAGACGTACGGGTCGCGGATCATCGGGCGCTGGGTTTCGGTAACGGTCAGGGCGTTGCTCACTTCGACGACGCCTTTGACGCGGGCCGCGGCGTCCTCGGCCTGGGCCTTCTCGAAGTACGAGTCCACCGACCCGGTGAGGTAGACCGTGCCGTTGATCGCGTTGACCGTGATCTCGTATCGGTCGACGTAGGGATCGCGCAGCAGAGCGTCGCGCACGTCGTTTTCGATCTTCTCGTCGGTGTGGGCGACTGCCGGGCGAATCTTGAGACGGTTCTTCACGCGCGACACGCCGACGGTGTTACGGGCGTTTTGGGCCGCGGCCCGTTTGGCCCGCAGGCTGTCCACGACGCCCCGCAACGTCACCACACTCCCGCTCACGTTCGGATCGACGTTGAACGACTTGACGCGCGGGTCGTGCAGGTTGGCGTCCCTGATCGCGTCTTTGATTTCGCTGGCCGGCTTGACGGTGTAGGTGGTGTTGCGCCGTTCCTCGTCGCGCGCCCACTTGCGCACCTTGAGCCCGGAGTCGTCCACTTCGTCGACGCCGGCAACCCATGCCGCGTAACGCGCCTGTCGCTTCTCGGCGGCGGTGCCGACGGTTCCTGTGAGCTTGACCTTGCCGTCATTGACGGAGACTTCGACGAACTGATGATCGACGAGGGCGTTCCACTCGAGCGCCTCTTCGACCTCGGGTTTGATTTCGTGGTCAGCGCGATCGGACTCGTACTCGACTTCGATGTTATTGGTGATGCCGGTGACGCCGCTCACGCCCATGGCGATCTTTTCGGCCAGTTGCTTCTCCTGCCAGGATTCCACTGTGCCGGTGAGCGTGACGTGGCCGGTGGAATCGGCCTCGACCGTAATCTCGTACGAGTCCGCGGCCGGATCGGCGAGCAGGGCAACCTCGACGGCGTTCTTGAGTGCGCTGCTCGATCGATCGACGCGTGGTTTGACCGAGATCCGGTTGACGACCGACCGGACGCCTTTCACGGTTTCGGCGAGCCGGGCGGCCCGTTTCTTGGCGAGGATGTTGTCGGTGGTGCCGCTCAGTGTCACGATGCCGTCCACGCACGTGACGTCGATGGGGTCGAGTTGCACGGCCTTGTCGAAGAAGATGGCGTCCTCGACGGCGTCGCGGACGTTTTCGTCCGTGACGTTTCTGTCGAGGGCCAGGGTAAGGCTCGGTCCCGCCAGCAGGAGCGCCGCGAGGATCACGGCGGCTCGCGCTGGCCCGATTCCGGTTTTCGCTTGCGCTGTTGTCATCTTGGTACTCTCCTTTATTCTGTGCATGTGTCCGTTTCGTTTCGGTTCCTGCCGCGTCCTTGACACCGTAGACGTGCCTCCTGAGCGCGGCGTTACTTGTTGATGAAAACAGTGTTAGAACCTGTCCCCATAGCCACTTGAAGGGGGAAGTGCACTGGACGATCCACCTGAACCGGACTGGTGGTACCGGTCGCCGGTTCCGGGATAGGTTCATGCAATAGAGGCGCGTCACCCACGGGGGTGACGCTGCACGGGCGGTTGGGGATTGCTTCGGTCAGCCGGCCGCTCTTTCGGCGTGTGCAAGCCGTTCGTCAAGGACGTCGCGCAGTTTTCCGAGGGCGCGGAACTGAATCTGACGGACTTTTTCCTTGCTGAACCCGAGCGCGATGCCGACTCTCTGCAGCGTCCAACCTTTGCTGTTGGGCGGTCCGCCGTCGAACACCTTTGAAGGAAATCGCGCCTTGAGCACGCGCTGCTCGGCATGGGTGAGCTGAGCGGTATTGTCCGCGATGATCTCTCCCAGCTCCTCCACCATGTCCTGTTCGACCCTTTCGCGACGCCGTTCGAGATGATCGTTCGGGTCAAACGATGGGGCGTACGCGACCGGAGCGAGCTTGCGTTCGCGCGCCCGGCATGCGGCGCGGTACGAAAAACTGGACCGAATCGCCCGGCAGGCGTAGGTGCTGAACTTGTACCCGCGTGCAACGTCGAACTTGTCCACGCAGCGGAGAAGCGTCAGGTTGCCCTCGCTTTCGAGTTCGGCGGGTTCGACAAGGTCGCTGCCGAAGCGCCGGGCCATTGCCTTGACCAGGGCGATGTTGTTGCGGACGAGGCGGGCGCGGAAGCGTTCGGCGGCGCCCTGCCACGCGATGAGTTCGCGGGAGGCGCGAAGCGGCAGTCGGCGGTTGCTGTGCGCCCGCAGGATGCGCATGACACAATGGCGACAGTAGTTGAAACGCAGGAAAAGCGCCGCCTCTTCGGCACGGGAAAGCGCCTCGTCGCCGCTCGCGTCCTGCTGGTGGGCCACCGCGGACCCGGGAGTCATTCTGCGGAAATCAGCGTTTCGGAAGCTTGGATCGTAGAGGCATTCCGATGTTCTCGTAACGCAGCGATCGAGCGTCTGACGATCCTGCTCGCTGAGCCGTCCCAGCGCCGAAGGCGGGGGCAGATGCACCGCGGGTTCCAGCCGCCGCAAACGGGCACCCGCCGCCCGACCGTCGCGTTTCAACAAATCTGAATGTCCCCGTTTCATCTGCCGGTCTCCTTTCGATCGTTAACCGGTTGCCATACAAAAAAATGATGATGGGCGAGACTGAAAGCCGGGTGAAATCGGGGTTACATACCAGTAAGGGGCGGTCGTTTTGAAGAATAACGTTACCTAGGGCTACGCCTCGCTGTCGGCGTCCATGCTCGATCGATTCCGCTGATCTACCTCGAGGTCGTCGAGCTGGTGCTCGACCCGCTTGATGTTTTCGAGGATCGATTCGTGCTGCTCGGGCGACCCGGCGGCGAGTTCAGCGCGGAGGCGTTCCAACTCATCGCTCAGCGCCTGGCGCCGCTTCCGGTATTCCGTACTCGACATGATTCATCTCCAGATTGCATGGTTGCCTGCGCCCGGGGATATCCGGGGCTGGACGTTTTCTTCTCAATGAGCGTCGGCCCATCGCTCGATCCGCGGGACGGCAAGCTCTCGAAAGAGCATCCTGGCCGAGGCGGTGACGGGCACCGCGAGGATCAATCCGACGATTCCCGCAAGCGCGCCGCCAATGATCAGAACCACCAGCACAACGACAGGATGGAGGTTGGTCGCCTCTCCCTGCGCCAGAGGGGTGATGACCCAGCTTTCCATGGACTGGGTGACCAGGTAGACGAGCGTGGGTGCGATGAAAACGCTGAACCATCCGAAGTCGGCCGGTCCGGCCTGCGTTTCGATGTATTTCAGGCCCATGGCGAGCAGCCATCCTGTGCACTGGCCGTACGGGACGAGGCTCAGTGTGCCGCCGATCAAGGCCACGACGAACCAGTAGGGGACGCCTACAAGGTAGAAACCGATGCAGAACCCGATCGTGGTGAACACGGCCACGACGAGTTGTCCGCGCACGTAACCGCTGAAGGCCGCGTCGACCTTTCCGAGCAGTTCGCACATGCGGTCGCGCCGAGTGGCCGGGAAAAACCGGGAGAGGTCGGCGACGCGATCGTAGTAAGTCGCGAAGAAGACGAAGAGGATGGGCAGGAGGATGGCGGCGACTACGAGGTAGCTTGCGGTGCCGACTGCGCTGCCAACGACGCCGAACAGCGGCCCGGCACCGCTGAAAGCGCCGCGGACGACGGACGTCGGCTCGATGGCGCCCAGTTCGGGAGCGGCGTCGTCCGGCGTTTCGGCCAGCGTGGCTTCGAGTCTGGCGTATCGCTGCTGAAGCGTGTCCCAATAAACGGGGAGTTGCTCGGAGAGTTCGGACAACTGTTGAAGGAGCTTGGGCATCAGCCAGACCGTGAAGACGGACACGGCGGTGACGAGCAGCAAGAGCAGGAACAGCGCGGTGACAACGCGGGGCACCCGGGCACGACGCTTGAGTGCGCTGACCGCGGGGTCGGCGACATAAGCCAGCGCCAAGGCGATGAGAAACGGGGCGAGAAGAGCGCGGAGCGCATAGGCCACCCAGAGCGCCACGGCAATGAGTGCCAGCCACAGTGCCTCGCGCACCGCGGTGATCTCCCATAAATGCAGGGCGCGCGGCGGCTTGCGCTTGGCAGGTTCTGATCGCTCGTTCACGCAGGTTCACCTTCTTTCGCGGGGCCCGTGATCCGCATTCACACCGGTGGTGACCGGCCGTCCGCAGCCGGGCTCCGCAAGCGTCGAGCCCGCGCCGCCCGCAGCATTCTGGTCCACAGTGATCCGGCACAGCGCAAACGGTCACATCTTCCACTGCATGCTCGTGGCGGCCATCTCGGTCCAGTATCCGGGCCGCCCGTAGTAGTCGTAGAGGCGGCCTTCGTAGTCCCGGTTGATGGGCTGCGCCGGATCATATGCAGGGGCGTCCTTGATGGCGTCTTTGCTGAGTTCGGTGTGGACCGTTCGCGTGCGCCAGTCGAATCGCTCGAACCAGTCGGGCGCGAGGATGACCTTTCGACCGGGAAGCCAGTTGCGCGTGTCGATGGCGAGATAGCGGATCGCCCAGGATTCGTCGTCGATGATGAAGTCTTCGACGTGGCCGATCTCGCCGTCGGGGGCCTGGATGTGGTATCCGGAGACCTCGCGCATACTGCGCAGATGCGGGTCGGACGGTGGCTTTTCCGGGAGATCCGCGGCGCGCTCGCTTGCAGAGGGTCGCGCCGGCGGGGGAGGCGGTGTGCCGCCCGTGAGAGGCCCCGGCGCGGTCGTCTCGGGCGTCCAGTAGATGGGCCAGTCGAAGTAATTCACGATGTTGCGCTCGATCTGGCGGGAGACCGGGCGGTCGGATTCGACATCCGGGCTGTTCTCGATCTGCCCCTTGGTCAGCTCGACGGGGAAAAGGTGCTGCATCCAGTCGGGGCGCCCCAGTGAGACCGGCGAGATGAGTACGTGCCGACCCGGCAGCCAGGCGCGCGTATCCACGACGAGGTAACGCACGCGCCAGCGAGAGTCGTCGAAGAAGAGGTCGCTCGCCTTGCCGATGTGGCCGTCCTTTGCGTCAATTCGGTATCCGCGTAGTTCCAAAGCACTGCGTAACATGGTATCGCTCCTTTCGGCCGATCTTGTCGCGTTCTACGTCGACGCGCTCCATGATGGCGCGGCGTTCTTTCGCTTACGACTCCTCCGACGCGGTCATCAGGCGTTTGTGCAGCCGTTTCACGTCTTCGAGGCGGCAGAGTTCACTTCCGGGCGTCATCACGGCGGCCGCCCCGGCGGCGACGCCGAGGTGCACCGCGGTTCGAACGTCCATTTGGCGCGCGAGGCCGAGCACGATGCCGGCGACCATGCTGTCGCCGGCGCCGACCTTGCTCCTGATGGGCACGGAAGGCGAACGGATGCGTTCGCTGCTTTCGCGCGTGACCATCAGGACACCGGCCGCGCCGAGTGACAGCACCAGGACTTGGCAGCAGCCTTCTTCGACGAGGTTGCGAGCCAGTTGCTCCTGCTGCTGTTCTGATTCGAACGGTTCACCGGTCAACTGGGCGAACTCGCGGGCGTTGGGCTTGAGAATGAAAGGTCCTTCGCATGCGGCCTGCTGGAGCGCGGCGCCGCTGGCGTCGAGCAGGAAACGCGCGCCGGCTTCTCTGGCCGTGCGGCCGACTCGGGCGTAGAAGTCCTCGGGCACACCCGGCGGCAGACTTCCGCTGGCGACGACGTAGTGGGGCGATTCCGGGGAATCGATGCGTTTGAGGCACTCCTGCCATTCCGATTCCTGGAGGGCGGCGCCGGGCATGGCGAAGCGGTATTGCTGTTCCGTCGATTTCTCGAAGATCGTCACGTTGACCCGGGTATACTGTTCGGTCGACACGCGGTCGTATGCGACGCCCTCGTCGTCGAGCAGGTCGGCGAGCATTTCGCCGGTCGGGCCTCCGGCCGGGAACAAGGCGGTCGATTGTCCGTCGAGTTTGCGGATGGCACGCGAGACATTGATGCCTCCGCCGCCGGGCTCGCGCCGAGGTTTCGTGCAGCGGAGCTTGGGGCCGGCGACAAGCTCCGGAACAGCGGCGGATTTGTCCACCGCGGGATTCATGGTCATGGTCAGAATTCTCTGCACGCCGTGCGTCCTGTGTTACTCGCTCTACCTCGTCCGGACATGCAATGTAGGGCACGAGACTGAACCTGGACTGACCGGCAGATGACAACCGTGTCAGGTCGTCACGGCGGGAGATGGCGTTTAGTCGCTGATTTTCCGCCGGTCGGGATCAGTCCACAGGGGCACCGACGTTGCGCTCGGTGCTCATGGTGTATCCGGTCCCGACGACAGTGTGGATCAGGGGTTGGCCGAAGCCCTTGTCGATTTTGCTTCGCAGGCGCGACACGTAGACCTCGATGACGTTGCTTTCCTCGGGGAAGAGCAGGTCCCAGACGCGCTCGCCGATGTTGGTGCGCGTCAGCACGCGCTCGGGGTTGCGCATGAAATACTCCAACAGCGCGAACTCCTTCGTCGTCAGGTCGACCCGCTTCCCTTCACGCGTTACTTTGCGTCCCACCAGGTCGAGCTCGATCCCGCCGAAGCTGAGCGTGGCCCCCTCGGTCGATTGGGCGCGGCGCAGCAATGCGCGCACGCGCGCGATGAACTCATCGAGATCGATCGGTTTGGTGAGATAGTCGTCCGCGCCGGCCTCGAGCCCGGAAACCTTTTCGTCGGTCGAGGAGAGGGCCGTGAGCATCAGAACGGGCTTCGACATGCCGCGCCGGCGCAGATTGCGACAGATCTGGACGCCGTCGTGATCGGGCAACATCAGGTCGAGGATGATCACGTCGTAGCTTCCCTTGGCGGCCATCTCCTCGCCTCTTCGGCCGGAGGTGGTCGTGTCCACCGTGTATCCCTGTTCCTCGAGGGCCAACTTGAGCGTGTCTGCAAGTCGCTCGTTGTCTTCAACCACCAGGAAGCGCATCGCTTTCCTCCTGCGCGCCGGGCACGCCGCTCGATCATGTGAAGGCTTCTACGATCTTCCCATTCTGGAAAAAGTCTTGAACTGTTCAATCGGGCCACCGTCCTAGCCTGATACGGCCTTGGTCGTACAAACCCCGGCCTGTTGGGCGAGAACGACGAGTTCGGGAAGTGAACCGGCTCGCATTTTTCGCATTACGCGTCCGCGATGAATCTTGACCGTTTTTTCGCTGATGCCCCACTGATCTGCGATCTCGCGATTGGTTTTGCCGGCGACGACCAGTTCGAGAACCTGTCGCTCGCGTCGCGTGAGGCGTTGGACGCGGCGGCGGCATTCCTCCTGGTTGCGGGCGGCGCTTCGATCGCGTTGGTCCCGCTCCAGGGCTCGATGCACGGCCTCCAGCAGGAGCTGTTCGTTGAAGGGTTTCTCGACGAAATCGACCGCTCCGGCCTTCATGGCCCGCACCGACATGGGCACGTCGGCGTAGGCGGTCATGAAAACGATGGGGAGGCTGATGCCGCGCTCGGCGAGACGGTCCTGGAGTTCGAGGCCGCTGGCTCCCGGCATGCGCACGTCCAGCAGCAGGCAGCCGGGGCTGTCTGCGTCGTAACGATCGAGGAATTCGGAGGCCGAAGCGAAGCTGTCGCAGGACAGCCCTTCGCTCTCAAGCAGGTGAGTGAGTGCACGCCGTATCGAGGCGTCGTCGTCCACGATGAACACGGTCGGTCGTTGTGCCATGGCCGGTTTCCAGGCTGCTACCGGGACTCCGAACTGACCGGCAGCGAAACGGTGACGGTGGTTCCGCGTCCGACTTCGCTATCGATGTCGATCGTTCCGCCCTGATCCTGCACGAGTCCGTATGCGATGCTCAGGCCGAGCCCAGTGCCGCCTTGTCGGACGCGTGTTGTGAAGAACGGATCGAATACGTGCCTTTTAACTTCTTCGGACATACCGTGACCTTCGTCCTTCACGCGGAAACGGGCAAAGCCGTCTCCGACGGTAGTGCTGACGACGACGGCCTGTCCGCTCTCACTGGCGTGTGCGGCGTTGGTAATCAGGTTGAGCAGAACCTGCTCGAGCTCGGTGGCATCGCCGACAACGGGAGGCAGGCGGTCGGTCAATTCCAATCGGAGCTCGATGCCTGAATGTCTGAGTTGTGTGTGGCTGAGCTCTTCGGCCGCGCGGACGACGGAATTCAGATCGAGCGGGACCCGATCGGAAGGCTCTTGTCGGGCGAATTTCTGCACGCTGCGGACGATCTTCGCGCAGCGTTTTCCGTCCTGGATGACGTCGTCGAGCATTCGGTTGATCTCAGGCCCGAGATTCTTCCTGCGCAGAAGCTGTGCGGTCATGATCATGGAGGCGAGTGGGTTGTTGACCTCGTGTGCGATCCCTGCGGCCAGCGTGCCGATGGATGTCAACCGCTCCGTCTGACGCAGCCTCGTCTCAATCTCGACCTGATCGGTTACGTCCACTGAGATGCTGAGAATCTGCGCCGGCAGGCCCTCCTCGTCGCGGGTGAAGACGACGCTCCAGGTGCGTATCCACCGCCACTGGCCGGCGGCATTACGCATTCTCGCCTGCCACGTGACACGCGCGTCATGTTCCGGTTTGCGTAGCTCCGCCTTTGCATCGTAATAGTGCGCCCGGTCGTCAGGATGAATGGCTTCCGGGAGGTGATCGAAGCCGGCGCGCAGCGCCTCTTCCGCCGTCGTGCCGAAGAACCTGGCCATGCCCTCGTTGACGTGGACGTAGCGCCCTTCGGTGTGATCGAGAATCCGGATCATGGTCGGGGAGGTTTCGGCGATCTTGTCGAGGAGGCGGTAGCTGTCGCGCACCGCCCGGTCCATGCGATCGCGTTCGATCACTCGGCCGAGTTGGGTACCAATGCTGGTCATGGCGTCCAGCAGCGCGGCGTCGGGATCGGCGACCTCCTCGGAGAAAAACTCCAGCACGCCGACCACTTCGACACCGGCCATGATGGGAAAGGCCGCTGCGGTGACGATGCCCAGGTCTTCGCCGAGTTCCGCGCGGCGTTCCTGGAGTTCGCGGTCGATGCCGCGGGTCCACTCCGGTTGTCCGGTCGCATAAACCCGGCCGATCAAGCCGGTACCGCGCGGGATGCGCAGGCCCAGCGTGGCGGTGCGAAACACCTCAAAGCGCCCCGGGGCCTGTTCGTAGGATGCATCGACCGGAACGAGGGTCGCGGAGTCGTCGGCGGCGGGGAGAAAGGCGTGACCGAAGGCCCAGCCGGTGTAGCGGCAGACCTGCGCAAGCGCAAAGGAAAGCGCTTCGTCCACCGACTCTGCGAAGTTTGCTGCGGTGGCTACGTCGCGGAGGAGGCGCAGCGCCTGGGCCTGTTCCTGTGCGCGATCTCCCATGGAGGACGCGGTGGCTCTGAGCCGCCCCTCAGTACGCTCATGTTCGGCGAGATGGTGTCGAAGCTGGTACTGGCGCTGACGGCTGCGTAGGGCGACCCTTAGGGCGCTGACGAGGCTTCGCGCGCCAATCGGTTTCTCGAGCAGCGTGACGTTTCCGATCGACTCCATCTGCTGCAGCACGGACCAACTCGTGTCTTCGGTGCTTTCACCGCCGGTGAGAACAATGAGGGGCACATCGGACCACTCAGGCTGATCGTCGAGGGCGGCCTCGAGCTGGCGCCTGCGATTCTCGCTTAAAACGTGCTCTCCGATGACGACCGCCCCCGCCCCATGCGCGATTTTCGTGCACAACTCAGCTACGGAGGCACAGGGATCAGCCGCCAGATCCGCTGCGTCCAGAACCGCGCGTAACATCTCCCGCTCGGGGGCGTCTTCCGTCAACAGAAGCACCCGTTGCTCGCGCACTTCGTCCGATTGTTGCGGCGTGCTCATGTTCGTATTGATCAGGTCGCGCGCTTTGCTCTTCCGCTCATATGCGGACCGCCCGCGCCGCGGACGCGGGCCATCCGAAGCCGCCCCGGCCATCCGGAGGGCCGACCTCCCTTTATGGTACCACGGATACGCGTGCGTGTGTGAAGCCAATGTTCGGCCGAGAGAGTTCCGGCCGGTGGGGGGTCTTCGGCGCCCGTCGCGTCGACGCGTCGTATGAACCACGCGTCGTCCGATATTGCGGGTTGTGCGAACTCTCGCTACTGGACTACCCTTGCGACGTGACGGATGCGGGCGGCGCGTGGGGCCGGGACGGCGGGCCGGCTGACAGCCTTTCGGGTCGTCCCGCGTCATTGCACCATTAGCCGTCGCGAACCAAACCTCGGGCGCACCACGCTACTTCTCGATATCCAACGGCACACCCCTGCTCCGCACCGCCCGGTCGTAGTGACGTCGCAGGCGAGCCTCGTACTCACGGTTGATCGGCACAGCGGGATGGAACGCGGGCGCCTCGGCAATGGTCTTTTTGTCGAGGATGACGCGTACATGCGCTCCGCTCGAGTCCAGGTCGTCGACGCACGCGGTGGGCACCAGGGCTCGTTTGGCCGGGCGTGCGCTTCGGGCGTCAAGGACCACGTAGCGGATGATCCAATCCGAGTCTTCGCCGACGAAGTCCTCGACGTGTCCGATTGACCCGTTGTGCGTCTCGATGGCGTATCCGGTAACGTCGCGCAAGCTATGCAGGGTGGGATCCCGGCTCTGTAAGTCGGAGGACGAGTCGTTCAGCTGCCGAGCAGGGGCCGGAGCGCTCCAGTACTTCGGCCAGGCGTAATACTCGGCAAGCCGTTCCTCCTGCTGGCGGTCGACGAGCGAATCCGCATTGATGGACGGAGCATCCCTGATCTGGTCCCGCGTCAGCAAGACGCGGAGTTGACGCGCGGTCCAAGCGGCGCGTCCGACCGCGAGCGGAGAGATCAGCACTTTGCGGTCGGGCAACCACAGGGTCGTATCGACGATCAGGTAGCGAACCGCCCAGCCGCGGTCGTCGAACAGAAGATCCTGCACGACGCCGATCTCTCCGTCAAAAGCGTAGATCCTGTAGTTCCTGAGATCCGCCAAGCTCCGTAGCATCATACAGCACTGCTCATCGGCTCGCTCGAGACGGCCGGAGGCATGGTACGCGGCAATCGAACGGACAGAGTCAGCCGATCCAACTCGCGGAACGATCCGGCGAGGACGTCGCGCCGCCAACCGTGGTAAGCCGGAGTTCTATTAACATTCGACTAACTTATGCCATGCCGGCCTGAAGGCTGTTTGAAATCCGTCTGAATTGCCTGTTATGCGAGGCGCGTTACTGGCGCCGGCCGGCCGGCCGGAGGCGGGTCCGAGTCAGTCGAATGAAGTGCGTCGAGCAACTGATGCAGGGATCGTAGTTGCGGATCAGTTGCTCGCAACGATATTGGACCTGCTCGTCGCTCTGGTCGGTGATTCGGCCGGCCAGTTCGCGCAGGTCTTCTTCAATCATTGATTGATTCTGACTGGTGGGCGGGATAATTCGCGCGTCGAGTACGGAGCCGTCCGGCGCCACGCGGTAGGAATGCCACAGCAGACCTCGGGGGGCCTCGGTCGCGTGGGCGCCTTCGCCGGCGACCGGCTCCACGGACACGCGGCTGCGGTCGGGTGGTTCGTATTGCTCCAGGATATCAGTGGCCTTGGCCAGGGCGTGAACCGACTCGATGCCGCGGGCGAGGAGGCTGAGGTAGTTGTTTCGCCAGGGCAACTGCCGGCCGGTTCGGTCGCATACCTTGCGCAAAAGCTCGGCGGCGGTGGCATGCAGTTTTTCGTGGTTCAGGTTGAGGCGGGCGAGCGGTCCGGCGAGGTATGGACCGCGTCCTTTGATCGCCGCGTGCAGGGCCGTTGAATGCTCGACATGCCGTTCTTCTATATGGTCGAGGAAGTCCTCCGGCTCGATGTTCAGACCTTCGCTGGAGCAGATGCGGCCCAGGTTCATGGGGTACTCGTCGTCGCTGCACAGGGCGACGAATTCATAGTCTCGATCCAAGGTGGGGAACTCGACGCGGTCGGTGAGCAACTCGGTCAACTGGACCATGTCATCGCGTGCCGCTCGGACTTGCGGAAGCAGGGCGCCGGCCCTTTCCTTCTCCAACGACTTGTAGAAGCCGCCGACGCACGCCCCGACGGGGTGAACCGACCGGCCGCCGAGCGCGGCGACGATCTCGTTCCCGACTTTCTTGACCTGTAGGGCACGGCGCACGAGGTCGCCGTGGTTCTTGGCCATACTCAGGGCGCTTTCGTAGCCGAGGAAGTCCGGCAGGTGGAGCATGAACATGTGGAGGACATGGCTTTCGACCCATTCGCCGCAGTAAAGGAGGTTTCGCAGCGTGTGAATGCCGTCGTCCATGCGGTCGAAGATGCCCATGGCCTTTTCGAGGGCGTGGCAGGCACTCATCTGGTAGGCCACAGGGCAGATGCCGCAGATGCGCGCCGTGATGTCGACCACCTCGCGAAAGTCTCGATCGCGCAGAAACGCCTCGTAGAAACGCGGCGGCTCGAAGATTCTCAGGCGCACCTGCTCGACTTCGGCGTCGCGCATGGTGATGTGCAACGCCCCCTCGCCCTCGACGCGGGCAAGGTTGGCCACTTCCACCGTGCGGGTCTTACTCGTTCCCGTTTTGCTGCGATCGTCTGAGTCGCTCATGTTTGTCGCTCGCCGTTTTGAACGGCTCCATGTAGCCGTTGTATGTCCGCAGCGCTCTCATGATGTCACGATGGTCCTGGTCAAGCCGGCCTTTGAACCACGCGGTCAGAGAGTCGATGTTGGGCTGTTCCATGGGACCGAAGCAGCCGTAGCACTCGCGATTGCCGGCCGGGCAGAGTGCCCCGCCGCAACCGTCCTGCGTGATCGGACCGAGGCACGGCTTGCCCTGGCTGACCCAGACGCAGGGGATGCCCTGCCGTTTGCATTCGACGCACACGCTGTGGGTCGGGATGTTCGGTCGCCGGCCGGCCAGAAGTGCGCTGATCAACTCCAGCGCCTGCATCGAGTTGATCGGGCAGCCGCGCAATTCGAAATCAACGAAGGTATGAGCCGCAATGGGCGTGGAGGTGTCCAAAGTTTCCACGTACTTCGGGGTGGCGTAGACCTGGTTAATGTACTCCTCCGTGTTGGACCAGTTGCGCAGGGCCTGGATGCCGCCGCTGGTTGCGCAAGCGCCGATCGTCACCAGCATCTTGCAATCGCGGCGGATCTGGCGGATGCGTTCGGCTTCCTCCTCAGTCGAGACGCTGCCTTCCACAAGCCCGAGATCATAGGGCGGCGGCAGTTCCCGCCGTCGAGCCTCGCGGAAGAGGGCGATCTCGACGACGTCGGCCAGCTCGAGCAGATGGTCCTCGAGGTTGAGCAGCGACAGTTGGCAGCCGTCGCAACTGGTGAACTTGTAGACGGCCAGTTTCGGTTTTCGGTTGTCGCCCAGTCGTCCGCCCATGTCAGATATCCTTCACGCCAAAGATGTGCGAGATGTCGTCGAAGCAGAAAACCGGCCCATCGGTGCATACGAAGAACTCTCCGTACTGGCAGTGCCCGCATCGTCCGAAGCCGCAGTTCATGTTCCGCTCCAGCGAGACGTAGACCTGCGTAGGCGGCACCTGGAGCTGGAGGAAGTCCCAGGCCGCAGCCTGATTGAGCACGCGCGGGCCACAGACCATCACGATCGTGCGCTGGGCGTCCACCTTGATTCGCTGGAGTAGTTCGGTGACCAGGGCGACCGGGCCGGTCCAGCCGCCGGTCGGCTTGTCCACGGTCACCAGCACGTCCATGTGCTCTTCCCATTGCTTCAGTTCGTCTTCGTACAGTTGGTCTTCCGGGCTGCGGCAGCCGAACAGCAGCACGGCGCGTTTGACCCGCTCGCGATGGTTGATGAGCCAGTGAACCATCGGGCGCAGCGGCGCCAGACCGATGCCTCCGCCTACCAGCACGACGTCGTGGCCGTCGATTTGTTCGACCGGCCAACCTCGGCCGAAGGGGCCGCGGATGCCGATCAGGCGATCCCGGTCCTTCCGCGCGATTCGGTCGATGCCCTGGGTGACCGACCCGACGAGACGGATCGTGTGCTCCAGCACGGAGGGGTCGTCCGGGTCGGAACTGAGAGAAAGCGCAGCCTCGCCTACCGCTGGGACGTAGATCATGTTGAACTGTCCGGGTGCGAAGCCGTATTGACGCCGAATCGACTCGTCGACGATCTCCATCCGGTAAGTGTAGGTCGTGGCGTTTTCCTCGCGGACGTCCAGGATGCGCGTGGGGACCGGCAGCCAGGTGTCCATGCCGCAGATCGGTTCGTGCCGCTTTGTCGGGGCCGTGATGCTCATTGGTACAGTCGCCGTTATCCAGGCCGCCCGCGCTGGCGGGCCGCGCGGGCGTGGGTTTCCCGCAGGGCGGGGATTTCCTCGGTTAAATCGATCCCTACCGGACACCAGGTGATGCAGCGCCCGCAGCCGACGCATCCGCTGCAGTCGAACTGGTCCCACCAGGTGCACACCTTGTGGCGCAGCCAGTGACGATAGCGCCCGCGGATCGTGTTCCGCGACGGCCCTCCTGCGCTCTGATAAGTGAACCGGTGCGTGTAACACGGTTCGAGTTCGCGGACGCGACTGATCCTCTCGCTGCCCGGCTCCGTTTGATCGATCACAACCGAGCAAAAACACGTGGGGCAGACCATCGCGCAGTTGCCGCAGGAAAGGCAGCGCTGGGCCACCTCGTCCCAGTGCGGATGCTCGATGGTGCGGTCGAGGTCCTCTTTGACGCCGTCGGTGTCGAGGTGTCGGCCCATCTGCTGAGCGGCGAGCTGAAGCTTCAGAGCCGCAAGCTCGAGCTCGGCGAGGGAGGGTTCGCGCAGAGGCAGTCGCTCCAACAGCCGCTGTCCGGCTTCGGAGGCGGCTCGGACCACGAAACCGCCTCGAAGTTCAGTCATGGCCACGTCGTATAGTTCGTTGGCCGCCGGTCCCGTACCCCACGAGGCGCAGAAACACGTGCCTCCCGGACGGGTGCAGTCCACCGCCACCAGGAAGGATTGCTCGCGCGTCTGCTGGTAGTAGGTCTCGGACTCGCACCGCATGGTCACCTGGTGGTCGGCGATGCCGAAGACGCGGTCCTGAACGCCGATCGCAGCCAGGTCGCAGGCGCGCACGCCGATGAAAGCGAGCTTCGGCGGCTGGGGCGGCCCCTCATCCAGGACGAACTGCTCGCCCTTTGTGTGAAAGGCGAACAGTTGGTGTCGCGACGGAAAGAAGTAGTTCTTGGGGCTGGTCGCGCCGACGACCGCCTCGAAGTACATGGTCGGGTCGCCGTCGGCAAGGCGATACTTTCCCCCGTCCTGCTCGTCGATCAGGCCGACGGCCATCTGTGCGGCGCGCTCGATGGGCCGCAGCGCGATCACGTCCATGTGTCTTACGGGGGCGATGACCTTGAAGCCCTCGTCATGAAGGGCGTCGATCATCTGCGGCAAGGCCTCCTTGGGAAGAAAGCTCTTGTCGTTTGCCTGTTCCGAGTTGCTGCTGTCAGGCATGTGCGTATCCTTCGGTCAGCTACGATCCCGTGCCGCCAGCGGAACGAACGCCAACGTGTGCGTACTTGTTGGGGGAGCAAGCGGCGCGCCACGGAGCCTCCCCTTCCTTGGCATCCGATGGCGAACGCGCTCTACTCACCCACGTACACGTCAAGCATGCTGCCGTTGAAGTGCGCAACGACCAGATCGAGCTTGCCGTCTCCGTTAAGGTCGCTCAGCGTCAGGTATCCGGAACTCTTATCGCCGTCGGCGATCGACTGCGGCGGCAACCGCACGCCGGCCTGCCCCGCGCCGAAGATAACAAAGACGTTATCCACGACGCCGCCAAGCACGATGTCGTTGTGTCCATCAGCATCGAGATCGACGATGGAAGCAGTCCACACGCGCTGCTCGAGGCGGATCGGTGAGAAGGCGGCCGGTTTCAGTCGGCCCTGACCATCCCCGAGGAGCACGGCCACAATCGGCTCTCCGTCGTGAGTCACCACCATGTCCAGCGCCGCATCACCGTTCAGATGGCCAAGCGTCACGTACCCGGGGCGAACGCCGACTTGGATCGGCGAGTCCGGCGTATGCTCGAATCGTCCCTTGCCGTCTCCGAGAAGGAGACTGGCCGCGCGGCCATGCAGGTTCGGCACGGCCACATCAGGGTTGCCGTCCCCATTTACGTCGCCGACGCTGATCGCCTCGTACGGGTGTCGGCCGGCCGCAAACGGTGAGTCGGGGGCTGGGTTGAAGACTCCGTTTCCGTTACCAAGCAACACAGCCAACGCGTTGTCGTCGGCGCAGGTGGCCAGAACGTCGAGATGGCTATCCCCGTTGACGTCGGCCAAGGCGACCGCGTGCGTGTGGGGGCTCGTCCCGTCATGGACGGAAACGGTCGGTTCAGCGGCCGGCCTGAATCCCCCACGGCCGTCGCCGAGCAGGATCGCCACGTCATACGTGTCGTGCTGAGAGACTATTGCGTCCACTTTGCCGTCGCCATCGATGTCGCCGAGGTCGAATCGCAAAGCGCGCCCGGGGAGTGGAAGTGCAACACTTGACCGCTCGAAGCCGCCATCATCATCTCCGAGGTAAATACAGAGCCGTCCGGTCTCCAGCGCGTCCGGCCTGGCGCAGGGCAGCACGATATCCATGCGGGCATCGCCGTTGAGATCGGCGGTGGCCGGCATACCAGCCGTGATTCCCACCTCGAGCGGCGAAGCCGGTGCAGGGCGGAACCGGGCGATGCGGCCTTCCGAACTGGTGGGCGGCTTATTCCCGGCTATCCATGAAACATTCCCCAGGATGATGGCGGCCGAGGTGAGGCAACGCAGGTCGAGGAAGGAGGGACGGCCGCTGCCTGGCGTCGCGCGGTTGCCACTTGGGTTCGTGCTCATTGCATGCCTTTCGGCGGGTTTGGTTCTTCATTTCATGCGGATCGGTGTGTTGGTAGCAGGGACGGCTTACAGGTGAGTGAATGCGACATGAACGGTTCGTTATCCGCACGTTCTCATGTGATAACCTGTCATCGCCGGCCGCCGGTTGTTGAGCCGTTTGGCTCGACTCCGGCGGGAGCGTACTGTAGCGTCGAGGTGTGTGCCGGGCGGTCGTCGGACCGGCGCGCCACGGGCGCCCTCGTTCAAGCACGACCCATACGAGGGGTGAGAGTACAAAATGTACCAGGCGGCGTTAACCACAGCAGGTAGTTGATGTGGACGACAGATTGGTGAGCGGCGTCACCCACAAGGAGTGACGCTACGGAGCGGCCCGTCATCCGTGTTCCATGCAGAACGTACGCAAAAACGATCGGCGATCCGTATTCGGCTGGTGTGCGTACGACTGGGCGAACTCGGCGTACGTCACGACTGTGCTGACGGCGGTGCTGCCGCATTACTTTGCGGACGTGGTCGCTCCCGACGGCGTGACGATCGCCGGACACACGTTTCGGGCGACCAGCCTTTGGGCTTTCGCGGTTGCGGCGGCCGCCTTTCTGGGCTTCGCGGCGGCACCGTTGTTGGGGGCGATCGCCGACTTCACGGCGGCCAAAAAGCGTTTTTTGCTGGCGTTCGGCTGGGGCGGCGCATTGCTCGGCGGGCTGCTGTATTTCTCCGGGACCGCTGACGTCTGGCAGACGCTGGTCCTTTTTATCGTCGTACAGTTTGCGTTCATCAGCGCCAACATCTTTTACAACGCGTTTCTTCCACAGTTGGTGACGGAGGATCGGCTCGATCGCGTTTCGGGTTACGGTTTTGCGGCCGGTTATCTCGGCGGAGGGCTGCATTTCGGCCTGTCGCTGGTGCTGGTGGCCTGGCACGAAACGTTTGGGATCAGCGAGGATCTGGCGGCGCGGATCGCGATGTTGACCGCGTGCCTCTGGTGGGCCGGGTTTATGATTCTGACACGGGTGTACCTCGCAGAGCAACCGGCGATGCTGTCCCTGCCGGCCCGGTATCGTGATCGCCCGCGCTGGCGAGCGTGCATCGCGGCCGGTCTTCGGCAAACATGGACGACCACAAGACGGGTCCGCCGACTCCGGCAGCTCCTGTTGTTCCTGGTCGCGTACTTTTTGTTCAATGACGGCATACAGACCGTCATTGCGATGGCGACAGTGTATGGCACCGTGGAGTTGGGCCTGAGCCGCGTGTTTCTCATGGTCATGCTGCTGGTGATCCAGGGGGTGGCCATCGTCGGTGCGCTGTTCTTCGGCCGGCTCGCCGGCCGGCTGGGGACGAAGCGGACGCTGATGCTGACCCTGCTGATATGGACGGGCGTGGTGATCTCCGCTTATTTCGTGTACAGCGGCACGACGTTTTTCGTGCTGGGCGTCGTGATCGGGTTCGTCCTGGGCGGGTCGCCGGCGTTGAGCCGCTCTTACTACAGCGTTCTGATCCCGCCGTCGGCAAGCGCCGAGTTCTTCGGGTTCTACACGGTGTTCAGCAAGTTCTCGGCGATCCTCGGCCCGCTGTTGTTCGGCATCATCGACAGTGTCACGGGCTCGGCACGCGGCTCGATTGTGTCGCTGGCGGTGTTCTTTGTCGGCGGGCTGGTCCTGCTGCTCATGGTCAACGAACAGGAGGCACGGCAGACGCGCGACGCTTTCGAGCGGGAGTTGCACGCATCAAGAAGCGAGGACGAACGCTAGACAAAGGCACGTTCAACGGCATGATCGAACCGGGTCTTCCGGCCCACTGGGCGGTCTTCTTGCGGGACGTTCAGGCGGCGTTCAGCCCATTGTCAGTCCGCTGTCGTATACCTCGGCGAGTGCCGCAAGTTGTCCGGTGTGGATGACAAAGCTGCGGCCGGCGCAGGGAAAACTTCGATTGCAGACCATCTCACGGAGCAGCTTTGTCGTGCCGCTGAACGAAACGCTTCAATCCCTGCCCGCGAGCTTCGAACCCGGCGATGAACACCCGGCGATTCTGGCGTTCGAAACTGACGACGTCCGCCGGTGGTCGTACGGCAGGCTGTGCGGGCATGTCTCGCGGGTGACGCGGGAGCTACTGGCGTCCGGGGTCGGCGCCGGCGACCGCGTGGCGCTGCTGGGTCCGAACCGCCCGGAATGGATCGGCGCCTGTCTGGCGGTTCTTCGGGCCGGCGCCGTTGCAACGCCGCTCGACGTGCAGTTCGACGATGAAACACTCGGCCAAATCCTCGGCGACTGCGAGGCGCGCGTCATATTGGCCGCGCCGGACCACGTGGATCGGATCGACCGTCTCGATCTGCAACATGCACCGACGGTGTTATCCCTGGAGGAGTTTGACGACAAGAGCAGAAGGAGCGGCGACGACGAAGAACGTGCCGAGCGCGACCCGCCACGGGTTTCACCGGATGACATCGCGGTCCTTTTCTACACATCCGGCACGACGGGAGCGCCCAAGGGCGTGCCGCTCAGTCATCGCAACATCGCCTTTGAAATCGAGACGCTGATCACGACGCGATTGGCCACCGAAGCAGATCGGGTGCTGCTGGCACTTCCGCTGCACCATGTGTATCCGTTTGTCTTCGCGATGCTGACCCCGCTGGCACTAGGCATACCGATCGTTGTTCCGAGCGGGCTGACGGGCGGTCAGCTCACCCGGGCGGTGCGCGAAGGTCAAGTGACCGCGATCGCCGGGGTCCCAAGGCTGTATCGAGCCTTGTACGAAGGGATCGAGGCCCGGTTCGCGGGGCGGGGGCGTTGGGCCGGCGCGATGTTTTCACGCCTGATGGATGTGAGCATCGACGTGCGTCGCCGGCTCGACGTGCGGCTGGGCAGGCTCCTCTTCCGCCCGATTCACAAACAGCTCGGCCCGCGGGTCCGGATCGTGGCGTCCGGCGGCTCGGCTTTGGCGCCGGAGCTGGCGTGGAAGCTCCAGGGCCTGGGTTGGGACGTCGCGACGGGCTATGGCCTGACTGAAACGGCCCCGCTGCTGACGCTCAACGTTCCGGGCAACGCCGACTACGAAAGCGCCGGACGGCCGGTCTCGGGGGTTGAACTGCGCATCGACCGTAATTGGCGAACGGCGCGCGGCGAGGAGGACGAAGAGGGCCCCGGCAACGGCACTGCGGACGAGTCTGGCGGCGAGGTGATGGCGCGGGGGCCGAATGTGTTTCGCGGTTACCATAACCTGCCCGACAAGACCAGGGAGGTACTGACGGAGGACGGGTGGTTCCGAACAGGCGATCTGGGTTGGTTCGACGATCGCGGGTTTCTTCATCTATCGGGGCGGACGTCGACGTTGATTGTGACCGAAGGAGGGACCAACGTTCAGCCAGCTTACGTCGAGCGTGCGTACGAGAAAGATGCGGCAATCCATGAAGTCGGCGTTCTCGAGCGAGACCATCAGCTCGTCGCCGTCATCGTTCCGGAACGGGCGGAGATTCGTCGCCGGGGCGTCGATCCGGAAGGAGGCGTGCGCGAGGCCGTCGAGAGGCAATCTCGCCAACTCGCCTCCGATCAGCGGATCTCCGATTTCGTGCTTACGGACAAGTCGCTGCCGCGGACGCGCCTGGGCAAAGTTCGGCGCCACTTGCTTGCCGAACGTTTCGAGCAGGCCTTGCAGGAGCCGCAGGACGCGGGCGACGTCTCCGGCCCAATGGCTGTTGAGGAAATGTCCCCGGAAGACCAGAGTCTTCTCGATTCCAGGCCGGTGCGCACGGTCTGGCAGTGGCTTGCCCGGCGATACCCGGAACGGCGTGTGACACCGGACAGCAATCTTCGACTCGATCTGGGCGTCGACTCGCTCGAGTGGTTGAACATCACGATGGAGATCGCGGAGCGAGCGGGCGTCGAGCTTCGCGAGGAGGCGATCGAGCGGATCGAAAAGGTTCGCGATCTTCTCCAGGAAGTGGCTGAGCACCAGGGTCGACCTGGTGGCGGGCGCGCCGTTTCGCCGCTTGAACAGCCGGAGGAGTTCATGGGACCGGACCAGCGGCGATGGCTCGAGCCGCTCGGGCCGGCACTGTCGGCAGTCTCCGCTGCGGGCCACGGATTGGACCGGCTCTTGATGCGGACGCTTTATCGCGTACGGGCCAAGGGGCTGGAGCGGGCGCTGCCGGCGCTCGATAACGGGCCAGTCATTTTGACGCCGAATCACGTCAGCTACCTCGACGCGTTCGCGATCGCCGCGGCATTGGAGTACAGCAGGCTGCGATGGATCTACTGGGCCGGCTGGACGGGCATCGTATTCCAGGGGCCGCTGACGCGGGCGTTCAGCCGATGTGCCCGCGTTCTGCCGGTGGATCCGAACCGCGGCGTTCGATCGAGCCTGGCCGCAGCCGCAGCCGTGCTGCAGCGTGGCGAAAGTCTGGTGTGGTTTCCGGAGGGGGAGCGGTCGCCGAGCGGGGAGCTGCAACGTTTTCAGCCGGGCATCGGGATGCTTCTGGAGCGCTTCGAGGTGCCGGTGCTGCCCGTCTACATCCGCGGCACGTACGAAGCGTGGCCTCGAGGGCAGTGGTTCCCGCGATTGGCGCGCGTCACGCTTGTCTTCGGCGAACCGGTGTATCGGCAGAAGCTTGTTGCCCAGGCCAGCGAGGGTGTGGTACCCGAGCACATCGCGGGCGAACTGCGGCGGCGTGTCGCCGCACTGGCGAGCGAAGTATAAGCAAGCGGCGGCCGTTCGTCAGGCGCTCAGCGTCGGCACCGGGCAGTCACGCACTGAATCAGCGGGCGCTCAACTCTGCGCTTCGGTCATTTCCGAACCGGAGCCGGTCGGGATAAACGCCCGGCGTCGCCGGGCCAATTCGCGCAGCCGCTCTTCCACGCGCCCGTTGACGCTGTCGGCCGGGTAGTTGCCCTCTTCGTCACGCTCTCCGGCCGGCATGCCGGTGAGCAGTTCCATGCCCTGATCGACGGTTTCGACCGCGTAGACGTGAAACCGCCCCTCGCTCACGGCCGCGAGCACGTCGCTGCGAAGCATCAGATGCTCGACGTTTGATGCCGGGATGAGCACGCCCTCCGTGCCCTTCAGTCCGCGGTTGTAGCAGGTATCGAAAAAGCCCTCGATCTTCTCGTTAACGGCGCCGATGGCCTGGATTTGACCGTGCTGGTTGACCGAGCCGGTCACCGCCAGGTCCTGGCGCAGCGGCAGGTCGGCAATGGAGGAAAGCAGGGCATAGAGCTCGGCCGAGGATGCGCTGTCGCCGGCGATATCGGAATAGGACTGCTCGAGCACCAGGCTCGCCGAGAGCGACAGCGGCTGATCGCCCGCGTAGCGACCCGCAACGTAGCCGGCCAATATGAGCACTCCCTTCGAGTGAACCGGACCGCCGAGGGCGACCTCACGTTCAATGTCGACCACTTCGCCCTTGCCCAGCCGGGTGCGCGCGGTGATGCGGGTCGGTCGTCCGAACATGAAGTTGGCGAAGGGCGACACGGCCAGGCCGTTGACCTGCCCGACGCATTTACCCTCAGTGTCGATGAGGAGGGTCCCGCGGGCGATGTGCTCCTGCACGAGCTCGCGCTGGCGGTCGGCACGGTAGATTTGCGCATCGACGGCGCGCTGGACATCGTCAGCGGTGATGTGCCCGTTACCGTTGCCGCCGGCAAAGTAATCGGCCTCACAGAGCAGGTCGGCCACCTCGCGAACGCAGAGCGAGAGCCGGCGTCCGTCCTGTGCCATGCGCGAGGCCTGTTCGATGGCCCGAGCAACGCCCGAACGATCCAGGGGGCGCAGCTTTTCCTTGCGGGCGACGGTCGCGATGAGCCGGGCGTAGAGCTGCTCATCGTCGGGCTGCCGGTCCATATGGGAAGCAAAGTCGCCGGCGACCTTGAACAACTCCGAGAAGTCGGGGTCGAGTTCGCGGAGCAGCATGTAAAGGAGGCGGCTTCCAAGCAGAACCACCTTGACGTCCAGCGGGATCGGCTCGGGCTCGAGCGACACCGTGCTGATAAGACCAAGGGTCTGGCCGAGCGACTCGATGCGAATCTCGCGGGCGCGCAGAGCGTGCTTGAGTCCCTCCCAGACCATCGGCTGGGTGAGGATCTTGCGCGCATCGAGGATCAGATAGCCGCCGTTGGCGCGATGCAGGGCGCCGGGCTTGATCAGGCTGAAATCAGCCGTCAGCGCGCCCATCTGCGCCCTGTGTTCAACGCGACCGATGACATTGTGATAGCGGGGGCTGTCTTCGTAGATCAGCGGAGCGCCTTCGGAGGGCTCGTGCGCAACGAGCACGTTGACGCTGTACTTCTTGAGCAGCGAATCCGGTCCGGCGACGGCCATCGCCATGGGCAACTGCTGGCCCGACTCTCCCTCTCCTTTTTCCATTTCGGCGTGGTGGGCCTTGAGGATCTTCTGACTGCTCTCCACCAGGTCCTGCTGCATCGCTTCGAGATGACCGGCGACTTCGGGTAGATCCTGGAATTCGCGGCGGAGCTCGGCGAACAACGGTTCCAGCGTCCGCTCGGCGGTCTCGCGCCCGAGATCTTTGGCTTTGCGCTGGGCGTCGCGTTTCTGGCGAGGCGCTTCTCGAACCAGGCGTTTGACTTCCTGTTCAACCTCTTCGCTTTTCGCCTCGATCTCCTTCCGCTCCCCTTCGGAGAGTTGCTCGCGTTCCTCCTTGGACATCGGCTTGCCGTCTCGTGTCGGAACGAGCTGGATGCCCAGCGGGGTCTGCGAGAGTTCGAAGCCGCGGTCCCGTGCGTGCTGCCGCACGCTTTCGAGCGCCTGCTCGTGTTTCTTCGAGACTTCCTCCTCGAGCGCCTGCCGGCGGGCGCGGTATTCTTCCCCTTCGAACGCACCGGACAGCGCCCCGACGACGTCCTCGAGCAGTTGATCGACTGCTTCGCGGAGGCGCTTGCCCCGTCCGGCCGGAAGACGCAGGGCGCGCGGTTTGTGTGATTCCTCGAAGTTCTCGACGTAGCACCAGTCGTCGGGGGTGGCCTCTCGCGGCGCCTGGGCTTCCAGGAATTGACGAAGCAGGCTGCGCTTGCCGGTGCCCGGCGGTCCGAGGGCGAAGATGTTGAAGCCCTCGTGTTTGATTGCGATGGCAAAGCGAACGGCTTCGGCCGCGCGTGGCTGGGCAACGATTTCACGCAATGGATCGAGTTCCTCAGTCGTATTGAATGAAAACTGGTTTTCGTCACAATGTCTGTATAGCTCTTTAACCGACAGTTCTTTAGAAGGCATGGTCTCTCGCTTTCGCAGGGGCCTGGACGCTCGACCGCGCCCGACCGGTTTCCGGTGAGCCGTTTGTGGCGCGACTCATCATTAATCTGAGCGCCATACCCTGAATGCCGGATGACTCGCAGATTAATCCATCGATAAGCAACTTGAGTGCGTCCGCTCTTAACAGCCGTGGGTTTTCCGACGCGGATGTTGTCTTGGCGGCGGTCGCGTTCGCTTGCTGCTGCGAGTGCCGGCGACGCGGTCAGAAAACGGGTGACCACGCGGGACGTGTTACACCGCACGTGCTTACCAAAGGTGCCATGGGCTTTCTCTCTTTCGACGGGGGCACGGGCAACGCGGAACCTTCCGGCCGGCGGGTACCGCGTTGCCCATGAAACTTTTTCGGCGCAGCCGCTGCCGTAACTACCGCGGACAGCGATCGTGACGCTTCTTGTTGGTTTGGCAGAGCGCCGTGCGCAACGAAACGCAACAGAGGTCTGCGAGCCGGACGCTAAGCCGTTGACTTCCAGGCTTCGACGCCGCCGTTGAGGATGCGTGCGTTCTCGTAGCCCTTGTTCTCGAATTCTTCCGCCCGCCGGGCGGCTGTCTGGTCGTTCGGTCAAGCGCAAAAGAACACGATTTCTTTCGATTTCGGGATGGAGTCGAGTTTGGATTCGAACTCCGGATACGGGATCGACTCCTTGATCCCTTGTTTCCTGCACTTCTCGGTATCGTTGTACGCGCAGACCAGCACAGCGCCGTCGTCGCCCTGCATCCGCTGCCGTACTTCCTGTGGTTCCAAGCGTTCAGCCATGGTTCAGTACTCCCGTTTCTCTCTGTTTGAGCGATTCTCAAGTCGCCGAGGATGATCGGTCGCCACGCGGCGGAACCGATCTGTCGCTCCTCACCGGGATTATCTAGGTGCGTTCTGAACGGCTGATGAAACCGGGATGAGCAGACTGTAATTCGGCGGATGGAGGCGGCTGCCGGAGACCGTTCCGGGCGAAAGCCGCTGCGGTGGTCGTTTTACGCCATCGGGGCGATCAACTCCAATGCCGTGCGGCCGAATCGGGGCGCGTGCAAGTTACGCCGAATTCACGTCGGTTTCAGAGCGATGTCAGTCGAAGCGGGAAAACTGGTTTACCCGATGCAGGGGCAATTGTCCCGGTGCATAATGACGATCCCATAGGAGGTTCTGATGGCAGATACAACCGTCAAGAAGGTGAACGCACCCCAGTCACCCGCCGGGAATATGGGCCAGATCTATCTCGTGGCAGGCAAGCGGATGAGCATGCGCATGTGGAAAGAGATGGCTCCGACCGATCAGAAGCCGGCCCGGTCCCGGCCGTACGAGACGGTGGGCTACGTCTTGGAGGGCCTGGCCGAACTGGAGCTCAACGGCCAGACGGTGCGGCTGGAACCCGGCGACGCATGGCTCGTTCCGGCGGACGCCGAGCACACCTACCACGTGCTGGAGCCTTTCACAGCAATCGAGACGACGTCTCCTCCGGCGCGGGTATCAGGCCGCGACGAGTAAGCGACTGCCACAGCCGGGAGGTGGTGCGCAACCGCCGCTGACCGCATTTACTTGTTCAGCTCGAACTCGAGCTTCTCGCCGGGTCTCAGATCGTACATGCGGCCGGCGAATCCGACTTTGACCGGCTTGGCGCGCTCCAGAGTCCCCGTGAGGCGCAGGCGATCCTGTGAGACGAAGACGTCGATCCACTGGCCTCGATAACGAATGCGCATTTGCGCTCGTGAAAAGCGGCCGGGCAGAGCGGGATTGAACCAGAGGACACCGTCGCGCACCTCGGTGCCGGTGTAGCAGCGCTGGACGATATCGACGGTGCCGGCCATGGCGCCCAGATGGATGCCCTCGGAGGTCGTGCCGCCCTGAATGTCGGAGATATCGCTCTCCAGAGCGTTCTTGAAGTGCTCGCAGGACTCTTCGCGCTGGGAGCGGGCCAGGACCCACGAATGCACGACCAGGCTCAGCGTGGAGCCGTGAGAGGTGCGACGAAGGTAGTAGTCGATGTTGCGCGGGATGGCCTCGGCATCGAAGCTGTAGCCCATCTGCTCAAACAGGCGCTGCAGCTCTTCGGTCGAGAAGAGATAGAAGAGCATCAGGACATCGGCCTGTTTGGCGGTCTTGTAACGGTTCGGCGTGTCTCCTTCCGCTTCGAGGATGCGGTCCAACCGCAGCACCTCGCCGTAGCGCCGGTGGTATGCCTCCCAATCCAGCTCCTCGAGTTGCTCATAGCCCTCAAACTGGCTGATGATTCCGTCTTCGTGGAATACAATGCGCAGGTTGTGCGTGATGTCGCGCCATCGTTCGAGCTCCTGCTCGGTGATGTCGAGGTCGGCGAGCAATTCGTCCCGGCGCTCTTCCTGCACCATCTCCAATACTTGTTCGGCACAGTCGAGCGTCCACGCGGCCATCACGCTGGTATAGGTGTTGTTGTCCAGGCCGGGCTGCTCCGCGTCGGGCAGCGCGTCGTGGTACTCATCGGGGCCCATGACGCGAAGGATTTCGTAGCGCTGATGATCGTCGTTGTAGGTGGCGAGGCTGGCCCACAGCCGGGCGATCTCGAGGATCATTTCGGCGCCGTATGTTGCCAGGAATTCGCGGTCGTCGGTGACCTCAACATATTGCCAGACGTTGTAGGCGATGGCTGCATTTACGTGCTTCTGCAGCCATGAGTTGTCGGGAATCCACCGGCCGGACTTAGGATTCAGGTGCAGTTGCTGCGATTCCTCGCGTCCGTCGCTGCCGCTCTGCCACGGGTAGAGGGCGCCGGCGAGCCCCGCCTCGCGGGCGTTGCGGCGGGCCTGCTCGAGCCGTCGATATCGATAAAGCAGCAGGTCACGGGCGAGTTCGGGCAGCCGAAATCGCAGAAACGGGAGGATGAAAAGTTCATCCCAGAATACGTGCCCGCGGTAGGCTTCACCGTGCCAGCCGCGCGACGGCACGCCGACATCGCGCTCGAGTGAGTGGGGCGACAAACTCTGCAGCAGGTGGAAGATGTGCAGGCGGAGGACAAGCTGCGTCTCTTCTTGGTCCACTAACTCGATGTCGCATCGTCGCCAGAGTTCCTCCCAGGCGCGGGCATGCGATGCGAGCAGGTCGGGGAATGTGCCGGCACGTTCCACGGCGCGGCGGACTTCGTGGCGGGCTTCGGCGATGGCGTTGTCACGGCTGGTGTGCAGGGCCACCGTTTTTTCGACGTGAAGGGGCTGGTCCTGCTCCACTTTCACGGTGGCGGCCAATCCCACAAAGCCCCCCTCGCCCACGGCCTTCCATTCCGGTTCCAGGAGTTGCTCCCCGGACCAGACCATCGTCCTGGCGGCCTGGGCCACTTCGACGCGCGACTGACGGGTCCGCACCAGGCAATCGACTCGGTCTTCCGCATAACGCTCGGTGTCGAGCACCTCCAGGTGGCGGCTTTCCAGCGCCCGGTATCGTGCCACGCCGGCGTTTGTTACGGATGCGTCGATCCCGGTTCTGATTTCGATGCTGCCGCTCCAGTTGATTGGGGTCAGTTGCCATGCGATGGCGGCGTAGTGCGCGTGCCGCATGTGCACCAGTCGGCGGGCGTTCAGTTCCGTTTCGCGCTGATCGGAGGTCCGGAATCGGATTTCACGTTCGAGCAGACCGCGTTGGAGGTCGAGTTCCTGCCGGTAGCGGATGACCTCGACATTGCGCAGGTCGAACCAGTCGCCGTCATCCATGCGAAATGTCAACGGCAGCCAGTTTGGCCAGTTCACGAGATCTTCGTTCTCGAGGTCGTGCCCGGCTATGTGCGTGGTGAGGCGGTTGTAGCCGCCGGCGATGTAGGTGCCGGGGTAATGGAACTCATCTGCGGTCGATTCCTCGGCTGCGCCGCGCGTGACAAAGTGCCCGTTGCCAAGGGCACAGAGCGATTCGCGCAGAGATTCCTGTTCCGGGTCCCATCGATCGTAGACGAGCTTCCAGGTATCCATCGGTTACGGTCCGCCTTCCGCGGTTTGCATTCGTTCGAGCAGTTGGTAAACCTCCGCCGGATCTGCAAGGCGGAATCCGGCCGTCGTGGGCGCGCCGTGATCGCCAACGAGTACCGTCACGCCAACATCAAGGAGTGCCCGAAAGGCATCCTCGTCGGTCAGGTCGTCGCCAACGTAGAGCGGTACGATATCGCCTTGCCTCAAATCGAGTGTATCGAGAAGCCACAGCACGGCGCGACCTTTGTCCCAATCGACGTCCGGTCGCAGCTCGAAGACCTTCTTGCCGCCGCTTCGCCGCAGGCCCGGCCACTCGGTGTTCACCTCGTTCACGATCGTTTCGACGTCTTGCACGTAGTTGTCGGGCACGTTTCTGAAATGGACCGCGATGGCGAACCGCTTTCGTTCGATCTGCGCGCCCTCTACATTTGCCAGCCGTGATTTGAGCGCGTGCTCGGCCGCGTCGATGTCGGGGAGCATCGCGGCCGCCTCGTCGTGCGCCCTGTTGAGACCGCCAGGGCCGGTGATATCCATCCCGTGGCTGCCGGCGTAGACGATTTCGTCGAGTCCCACCTTCTGCTGGACGTCGGCCCGATCGCGGCCACTGATGGCGGCCACGAAATAGTCCTGAGCGAGTCGTCTGAGCGTTTCGCGCCGGTTTTCGGTCAATATCGCGTCTTCGGGTCGGCGGACGATGGGCGTCAGTGTGCCGTCGTAATCGAAGAAGAAGGCGGGTTTGCGCTTCGCGATGGCCGCCGTGAATCGCTCGAAGTCATCGAGTGCGTCAGGCAGATCGGCGAAGTTGCGGACGGTCGGGCCGCCGGATGACTGCCCGGCGTGCAGCCTGAGAGCACGAAGGTCCGCAACAACGACGTCCGCACCGGCCTGCGCCAGCCCATCGGCATTGCTGTCGCGGGCCACCCCCACAACAACGCCAAAACGCCCCTCTACGCCGGCCTGGACACCGGCTATGGCGTCCTCGAACACCACGGCCTCTGACGGGTCAACGCCCAGACGTCGGGCGGCCTCGAGAAATGTGTCCGGCGCCGGCTTCCCGGGAAGCTCGAGCTTGCTGGCGAGCAGGCCGTCCACGCAGGCATCGAACAGATCTTCCAGGCCCGCGTCGCGGATGATCTTGGTTCCATTGCGGCTGGAAGTGACGACGGCCGTTTTGATGCCCGCGTGCCTCCAGGTTCGTATCTGTTCGACCGCGTCGTCGAAGACGGTCGGACCCTTCGTCCCGAGGAGTTCGAGAAATAGCTCGTTTTTTCGATTTCCCAGCCCGCAAATTGTCTCACGGCCTCCCGTGTCGGATTCCTCGCCGTAGGGCAGGTCGATGTCGCGAGACGCCAAAAAGCTCTTGACGCCCTCGTATCGCGGTTTTCCGTCTATATAGGCGCGGTAGTCCCTGTCGGGGTCGAAGGGGCGAAACGGCTCGCCCCGCTCCTTGGCACGCTGCTTGAGGTAATCGTCGAACATGCGCCTCCACGCGACCGCGTGCAGGTCGGCCGTCTGTGTGATGACCCCGTCCATATCAAGAATGACCGCGTCGTACATCAAGAATCATCCATGTCGTTGGTTGAGTTCGCCCATTTCGGAGGTTAAAATGATAGTTGATCGATTCGAAGTTGTCAGCAGCTGAAAAACACGTGAATTGACGGTAATTCGGGCCGCTCCAACGATGGTATCCGTCGGCGGCGACGCTTGGGTTTTGGTAGCTTCGTCTTGCAGTAGGTGGGGAATTTCCCGACAGCGTCTTCAGGCTCGAGCATCTCTTCATTCAGGTCGCCGCCCAATAGGCGCCGCTGCGTTGCGCGAAGACATTGGAGCGGCTGGCGGATAGGAACACCTGTCTTCGCGGGCGCAGACGTAGCCGCTGGGCTGCCGCCTCTCTTGCGGCGAGATGCAGCGGGCGCTGGGGCGCCGCCGGATCGAACGGGTCATGGCATGGAGGGCCCTCACATGTTTGTCGCAAGCTACATGACAACTGAGCCTATGACGGTATCGCCGACATCCCGCGCGCCCGAAGCTCGCAGTGTCATGGCCACGGGGAAGGTCGAACAGCTGCCCGTTGTGGACGAGCAGCGGACGCTTGTGGGGCTGATCATGGAGCGCCAGCTCCTGCAAGCATCCGACGACTCGATCTGCGCAGCACTCATGACGCCCCATCCAGCCACTGTCCATGCGGATACGTCGGTGATTGCGGCATTACGCCTGACGTCCGAACGGTCGGTCTCGGCACTTCCTGTCGTGTGTGAGTCAGGACGGCTTGAAGGCATCATCACAAGGAGCGACCTGCTCCGGGCGACGTACCGCCTTCTCGGGTTGGACCGCCCCGGTTGCTGTATCGAACTGGCCTTGATTGACCGGGTTGACGACCCGGTGACCGCGTTGGCCACGCTTCGGGAAGCCGGGATTGAACCGTTTAGTGTGGTCTTTGGATGTTCGCGGGACGACGGCGAGGAGCCGGCACTGTACGTGCGCGTTCCACAGCGCACCGGCCGGGCTGCCGAGCGGGCGCTAGCTCGGGCGGGCTTGGTGCTGCTCGTTCCGGAGAACCAGGAACATCCTCGGAAACCGCTCTCGGCACGAAGCTGGGAAACCGGGGACGCTGTGGGCGTCGGGGGTCCTTCGGTTCAACAAGCCCTGCTGTCGGGGAGCGAACCTCGAAGCGTGGAAGTCATGCCGGCGGTTACGGAGGACGTGGAGAAGCTCCAGCATGTTGGCAGTGGGGTCGACAGCTCGGTTTATCTCGGCTGAGGCGCCGTCTCGGTCTTGAGCGAAGCACAAGCGGCCGGGGCGTCGCAATGGCTGGGGGGCGCCAGCGATGCCCGAAGGTGCCCAGGGGGGCGGTTCGCAGGGGGGTCGTTTCGCTTGTGAGCCGGCCGGGCGCGAAGGTTGCGAGGAACGGATGGGGCAGTGGCCGCGGGTTTGCACCAGGAGCACATGGCAATGACGCATCCGTCATCCGCTTTTCAGCCGATAGTAATGCAGATCGGGTAACAAGAGCCGCAAAGAGGGGGTGCGTGCGAACCACCGTCGGGGAGGGCGCACGGGAAGGCTGCATGCCAGATGATTCCGCCGGAGGGCGTGCGCACCGCGCGGCTGGCATCGCCCGCGACGTGAAGAGTGGTACGGATGTTTTCAGCGTCCGCTCTGGCGAATGCCCGCGGCAATAGGGCAAACGTCAAGACAAGCAGACGCCTTACGAGCAAAACTACTGGAGTAAAGCAATGCGTATTGCAATGTTGTCGTGGGAATCCCTCCATTCGATCGCGGTCGGCGGACTGGCGGCCCACGTGTCGGAGCTGGCTGCGGCGTTGAACCTTCTGGGACATGAAGTGCACGTGTTCACGCGCATGGACGCCGGTCAGGCGAGGTACGACTGCATCGGCGGTGTGCATTACCACCGCTGCCCCTTCGGTGCCAACGGCGACTTTCTCGGTTACACGGAGCGCATGTGCGACGCATTTGTCGATCGCTTCAGGGCGGCTGAGGACTTCTACGATTGCCGCTTCGACATCGTGCACGGTCACGACTGGCTCTCTGCACAGGCGTTGGCGCGCATCCGGCGTGAGCTCGGGCGCCGGGTCGTGTTCACCGTGCACTCGACCGAATACGGGCGGTGTGGCAACGAGATGCGAGACGGGCTGTCGAGGTCGATACGCGATATCGAATGGCTGGGAACGGACGTGGCCGATCGCGTCATCTGTGTTTCCAGGGCGCTTGCGGAGGAGGTGCGCCAGATTTACTCGGCGGCGCCGGCGAAGATCTCGGTTCTGTATAACGGCGTGGACGTGCATCGATTTGACGCCGAAGTGGATTCGAGTAAGATTCGAAAGAGCATCGGCGTGCAGGGCGGCGATCCGTTGATCCTTTTCGTCGGTCGGCTGTGCGTGCAGAAGGGGCCGGACCTTCTGCTCGAGGCGGTGCCGGAGCTGCTTGGGCACTATCCTGACGCGAAGATCGCATTTGTCGGCGACGGTGACATGCGCTCAGCCCTGCAGGCCAGGGCGATGTCCGCGGGCCTGTTCAATTCGGTGCGTTTCCTGGGCTATCGCAACGGCAGTGGGCTGGTCGGGCTGTTTCGAAGCGCCGACGTCGTCTGCGTGCCCAGCCGGAACGAGCCGTTCGGCATCGTGGTGTTGGAGGGCTGGAGCGCAACGCGGCCCGTAGTCGTTACCCGCAGCGGTGGTCCTTCGGAGTTTGTTCGGGACCAGGAAACCGGGTGGGTTGTGGAAACCGACCGGGAATCCATTGGCTGGGGCCTCGGAGTCGCGCTGGCGAACGCGGAAAACGCCGGCCGGATCGCGCAAAACGGCCGGCACGAGGCGGAGACGCGATTCAAGTGGGACGTGATTGCGACCGGTACGCAAAGCGTCTACGAAGCCGCATGAGCGGAACTGCAGCGCGGAACCGTGTGAGTTTCGCGCCGGGGCCGGGCGCGGGCCGTTATCGTTCGTGTGGTGTCAGTTAGCTGGAACTCGGAGTTGTTTGCATGGTCGACCGGACCACAGAGTTGAAAAACCGCATTGAAGCCAGGCGCAGCGAGCTCGAGTCCCGCCTCAAGCGGCTCAAGGCGAATACACAAGGCGCAGTGAACGACGAAGTGGAAAACTTGGAAGTCAAGCTCTCACGGCTTGATGATATACTGAAGGAAGGCTGGGAACGGATCAGCCAGGAGTCGGTTCAACGCCTGAACGAGTGGCTGAAGTAGCGCGGCCGCTCCCTGCGGATTCAAAAGATCTTAACCAGTTTCTCGAATCGGGTCCCGGTCCTGAAGGTTTTTACCTTTGGGGCACGGGGCCAAACATTCGAGTTCATCATAAGGGAAGGCATCAGTATGGCGACAACGACACAGACGACGACCAGCAGTTCGAAGGCGTCGCCCCGTCAGCCCGCCAAAGGACGAAGCAAAGGCCCGCGCCCCACGCGCGGGGCGCTACCGAAGCTCGTGATTGAGAACGTGCAACCCAACGTGGACGGCGGGCGATACGCCGCCAAGCGCGTCGTGGGCGATCTGGTTACGGTTCAAGCGACGATCTACAAGGACGGACATGACTTGATCGCAGGGCGCATCTGCTACAAGGGGCCGGACGATCGTGCGTGGCGGCATGCGCCGATGGAGTACGACATCAACTTCGACCGGTGTGCCGGCGTGTTTCCGGTCGATCGGATCGGTCCCTGGACGTTCACGGTCGAGGCGTGGGTGGACGTGTTCGTTACGTGGCGTGTGGCGCTGGAAAAGAAGCACATTGCCGGTCGGGACGTTTTAATGGAGCTCACAGAGGGAGCGGAGCTCGTCGACAAGGCGATGCGGCGCGAGAAGGGCGAACGGCGAGCGACGTTGAAGCGGTATGCGAGCGATCTTCGCGATGTGCAGCAGCCCGTGGAACAGCGGGTGGGTGCCGCGTTGTCCGAAGAGCTCGCTGCGGCCATGTGCACATACGTGGACCAGGACACGCTGACGCGCTGCGACCGCATGCTGCCGTTGGTCGTAGATCGGGAGCGTGCGCGGTTCGGATCGTGGTACGAAATGTTCCCGCGCTCTCAGGGCACCGAGCCGGGACAGCACGGGACGTTTCGCGACGCCGAGCGGCGTCTGCCGGAACTCGCGGAGCGCGGTTTCGATATTATCTACCTGCCCCCTATCCACCCGATCGGTCACACCAACCGAAAAGGTCGGGGCAACACGCTTCAGGCCGAGCCCCGCGATCCGGGCAGCCCGTGGGCGATCGGCAGCAAGGAGGGCGGCTTTACCGCGGTCGAGCCGCAGTTGGGCACGATCGAGGACTTCGAGCAGTTCGTTGAAGCGACGCGGTCGCACGGGATGGAGGTGGCGCTCGATTACGCGCTGCAGTGTTCGCCGGACCATCCCTGGGTGATGGAGCATCCGGAATGGTTCTTCATCGGCGTGGACGGGACGATCAAGTACGCCGAGAACCCGCCCAAGAAGTACGAGGATATTTACCCGCTCAACTTCTGGTCGGAGAATTACGCGGAGCTGTGGGAGGCGTGCCGGGATATCTTTCTATTCTGGATCGAGCGGGGGGTGAAGGTCTTCCGCGTTGACAACCCTCACACGAAACCGTATGCGTTCTGGGAGTGGGTGCTCGGGGAGATTCGACGCGATCATCCGGATGTGATCTTCCTGTCGGAGGCGTTTACGCGGCCGGCCCGGATGAAGGGGTTGGCCAAGCTCGGATTCACGCAGTCGTACACGTATTTCACGTGGCGGAACAGCGCGCTGGAGCTTCGCGACTATCTGACGGAGCTGACCACGACGAATATGCGGGAGTTTTTCCGCCCGAACTTCTTCGCGAACACGCCGGACATTCTGCACGAGTATCTTCAGCACGGAGGCCGGCCGGCTTTTCGGGTACGATTGCTCCTGGCCGCGACGTTGTCGCCGTCGTACGGGATTTACAGCGGTTTCGAACTGTGCGAGAACACGCCGCAACGATCCGGGAGCGAAGAGTACCTGCATTCGGAGAAATACGAGATACGCGTGCGCGACTGGAACGCCCCGGGCAACATCAACGCGGACATTGAGCGGATCAACCGGATTCGGCGGGACAATCCGGCGCTGCAGTTGCTCGACAATCTGAGTTTCGAGGTATCGGAGAATCCGGACGTTCTCTTCTACCGGAAATCGGCGCCGGACAACGACCTGTTTATCGCGGTCAATCTGCAGCCGCACGATATACGCGAAACGATGGTGCATGTCCCGGTTCACCGATTGGGGCTGAGCGACTCGGAACCCTACGTGGTCGAAGATCTACTGTCCGGCGATCGTTACACGTGGCAGGGGTCGCGCAACTACGTTCGCCTCGATCCGCAGCGCGAACCGGGTCACGTGCTGCGGCTGGTGCGGGCGTAAACGAAAGAAAGGACCGGTGTGGGCAGCGATCCGACGTGGTACAAGGATGCCATCATTTACGAGTTGCATGTTCGTGCCTTCTGCGACACGAACGGCGACGGCATCGGTGATTTTCGCGGGCTGGCCGAGCGGCTGGAGTACCTGCAGGACCTGGGCGTGACGGCGATCTGGCTGCTGCCCTTTTATCCGTCGCCGCTTCGCGACGACGGGTACGACATCGCCGATTACACCAGAGTTCACGAGGATTACGGTACTGTTGCGGAGTTCAAGACGTTTCTTCGCGAGGCCCACCGGCGCGGCCTGAAGGTGATCACCGAACTGGTGATCAACCATACCTCGGACGAACACGCCTGGTTCAAGGCTGCGCGGCGGGCGGCACCCAATTCGTCGAAGCGGGACTACTACGTCTGGAGCGACACGCCCGACAAGTTCCGCGACGCCCGCATCATCTTCAAGGACTTCGAGTCGTCGAACTGGGCGTGGGACCCGGCGGCCAAAGCCTACTATTGGCATCGGTTCTATTCGCACCAGCCCGACCTCAACTTCGACAACCCCGCCGTGCGAAAAGCCGTGTTCCGGGTCATGGACTTCTGGCTGCGGATGGGCGTGGACGGGCTGCGGCTCGACGCGATTCCGTACCTCTTCGAGCGCGATGGGACGAGTTGCGAGAACCTGGAGGAAACGCACCAGTTCCTCAAGACATTGCGGGAGTACGTGGATTCCAGGTACGAAGACCGCATGCTGCTCGCCGAGGCGAACCAGTGGCCCGACGACGCCATCGCCTACTTCGGTGACGGCGACGAGAGCCACATGAACTTTCACTTTCCTTTGATGCCTCGCATGTTCATGGCGTTGAGCATGGAGGACCGGTTCCCGATCATCGACATCTTCGAGCAGACGCCGGACATTCCAGATCCCTGCCAGTGGGCGATCTTCCTGCGCAATCACGACGAGCTGACGCTGGAGATGGTGACCGACGAGGAGCGCGACTACATGTATCGGGCCTACGCGCACGAGCAGCAGATGCGCATCAACTTCGGGATCCGCCGCCGCCTCGCACCGCTGATGGGCAACGACCGGCGGAAGATCGAGCTGATGAACGGCCTGCTGTTTTCGATGCCGGGCACGCCCGTGCTTTACTACGGTGACGAGATCGGGATGGGCGACAACGTCTTTCTGGGCGACCGCAACGGCGTGCGCACGCCGCTGCAGTGGAGTCCCGACCGCAACGCCGGGTTTTCCAAGGCCAACCCGCAGCGCGTCTACCTGCCGGTCATCATCGATCCGGAGTACCACTATGAGTCCGTGAACATCGAAACCCAGCGCAACAACCCGCAGTCGCTGTTCTGGTGGATGAAGCGGCTGATCGCCACGCGCAAGCGCTACCGCGCTTTCGGCCGCGGCACGATGGAGTTTCTGCATCCGGAAAACCCGCAGATCCTCGCCTACCTGCGGCGATACGAGGACGAGTGCATCCTGGTGGTCGCGAATCTTTCGCGCTTCTCGCAGTTCGCCGAGCTCGATCTGTCAGAGTTTGAGGGGATATGCCCCGTGGAGGTTTTTGGGCGCACGCGGTTTCCGCAAGTCACCGACCGGCCGTATCCGATCACGATGGGGCCGCACAGTTTCCTCTGGTTCGCCCTGGAGCCGGAGCGCGTCGGCGAAGGTACGGCCCCGGCGGGCCGCGAGGAAATCCCGCAGTTGTCGGTCACGGGCACGTGGGACAAGTGCCTTCGCGGTCCGGGCCGTCCCGTCCTGGAGCAGGTGCTGCCGGGTTACGTGGCAAATCGCCGCTGGTTCGGAGCTCAGACACGCAACATTCGCGAGGCGAAGATCTCCGAGTTTATTCCCCTCGGGTCGGAGCCGGTGTCGCACTATCTGACGCTGGTGCAGGTGTTCTTCATGGACGGTGGTGACGAGACCTACGTTGTGCCGATCGGCTTCGCGTCCGGCGAGAAAGCCGAGGAGGTCCGCGAGCACCATCGTTCGTCGGTACTGGCGCGGCTGTCGGCCAGCGGGCGATCGAATCCGCAGGAGGGACTGGTTTACGACGCCATCGTAGACCCTGCGTTTGCTGAGGAGGCGTTGTCGGCATTGGCCCGTCGACGCTCGTTCCGTGGTCGATTCGGGCATCTTGTGGCCAGCCCGCACAGGGGCAGCCGAAAGCTCATTCCGTCTGAAAAGGTGGACACGTCGGTCCTGGGCGCCGAACAGAGCAATTCGTCGATCATGTACGGCGACCGGCTGATCATGAAGCTGTTCCGTTGCGTCAAGGAAGGCGTCAATCCCGACCTCGAGATCAGTCGCGTCCTGACCAAGCGAAGAGATTTTGACGTGATTCCCCCGCTCGCGGGGGCGTTGGAGTACCGCTCGAATGACCAGGAGCCGCGGACCATCGCCGTGTTTCAGGGCTTCGTCCGGAACGAGGGGGACGCCTGGCAGTACACGCTGCGACAACTGGGCGGCTTCTTCGAGCAGGCGATGGCCCAGCATGATGGCCAGGAGATCCGTGCATCCGTTCCGCACGCCCCCTTGTCGTTGATTGACAAGGAGCCGCCGCCCGAGGCGGAGTCGCTGATCGGCCATTTTCTCGATTCGGCGAGTTTCCTGGGTCAGCGGACGGCGGAGCTTCACATCGGGATGGCGTCAGCAAGCGATGACCCGAACTTTGTGCCGGAGTCGTTCACGCCTTTCTATCAGCGTTCGCTGTTCCAGATGATGCGGAATCAGTCCACCCAGACGTTTCGGCTGCTGCGCCGGCGGCTGAATCAACTGCCGGAGGTGAGTCGTCCCGAGGCCCAATGGGTGCTCGACCACGAGGCGGACGTGTTCGAGCGCTTCGAGGCCATCCGGCGCAGGAAGATCACCGCGATGCGCATCCGGTGTCACGGTGATTACCACCTCGGACAGGTGCTGCATACCGGGAAGGACTTCGTCATCATCGACTTCGAGGGCGAACCGGCCCGGCCGATCAGCGAGCGGCGAATCAAGCGTCCGGCGTTGCAGGACGTGGCCGGCATGCTGCGGTCGTTCCATTACGCATCGCAGACGGTGTATCTGGAGGCCACCCGTTCTGCGGTTCTGCACGAGGAGGACACGGAGAAGGCGGTGCAGTCGCTGCGATTCTGGTACGAATGGGTGTCGGCCGCGTTTCTCAAGTCTTACCTCGACGTGGCGGGGGACGCCGCTTTTCTGCCCAAGACGAAGGACGAGCTGCGGGTCCTGTTGGAAGCGCACCTTCTGGAGAAGGCGCTGTACGAGGTGCGCTACGAATTGAACAACCGCCCGAACTGGATCTGCGTTCCCCTTCGCGGCATTCACGAACTGCTTTCGGCTGAGGAGGCGTCATGACCGTTGCTTGGGAGCTACAACGTGGCGCGAGTCTTGTGGATGCCGGCGCCGGGGCGGTGCGGTTTGCGGTCTGGGCGCCCTCTGCGAAGAGCGTGTCCGTGCGCATCCTTGACCCGGAGCCGGTGGTCGAGCGACCACTCGAACGAGGCGACGGCGGCGTCTTTGCCGGTGTTTTCGAGGGGGTGGCCGCGGACGCACGGTACGTGTACGCGCTTGACGGGGAAGCGGCGCTCGCCGACCCCGTGAGCCGTCATCAGCCCGCAGGCGTCGACGGCCCGTCGCAGGTGGTTGATCCGAACGCGTTTCAATGGAGCGACGACGACTGGACCGGCCTGGAGATGGCGGACTTGGTGCTTTACGAGCTCCACGTGGGCACGTTCACCGAAGAAGGGACGTTCGACGGCGTCGTGGATCGGCTCGATTATTTGAAGGAACTGGGCATCACGGCGATCGAACTGATGCCGGTGGCGGAGTTCCCCGGCGGGCGGAACTGGGGCTACGACGGCGTTTTTCCGTTCGCACCGCAGAGCACGTACGGCGGTCCCGACGGGCTGAAGCGGCTCGTGAACGAGGCCCACCGGCGCGGCGTGGGCGTGTTTCTGGACGTTGTCTACAACCACCTGGGGCCGGAGGGAAACGTGCTGATCCGTTACGGCCCATACTTTACCGAGCGATACAAGACGCCGTGGGGCGCCGCGATGAACTTTGACGGCGCGGACAGCAACGAGGTGCGGCGCTACTTCATCGACAACGCGCTTTACTGGCTGGGCGAGTATCACATCGACGGGCTGCGGCTGGATGCCGTGCACGCCATCTGCGATTTCAGCGCCTACAACATTCTGGCGGAAATCAGGGACGCGGCCGCGGATCTGGAGCGTCGATTGAACCGTCGCCTGCTGGTCGTTGCGGAAAGCGATCTTAACGACCCGCGGCTGGCCCGGCCTGCGGAGCGCGGCGGCTACGGGCTGGACGCCCAATGGAGTGACGATTTTCATCACGCTGTCCACGTTACGCTGACGGGTGAGCGGCAGGGTTATTACGCCGATTTCGACGGCGTGGATTCGGTCGCCAAGGCAATCCGCGACCGATACGTGCTCGACGGCACGTACTCGCACTATCGGCGGCGCCGGCACGGGGCAAATGCCGGCGACATCCCGGCCGATCGCATCGTGACGTTCGTCCAGAATCACGATCAGGTTGGCAACCGCGCGAAGGGCGATCGGCTGTCCACGCTCGTATCGTTCGAGCGGCAGAAGATCGCGGCGTTCTTTTCGCTGATGTCGCCGTACGTTCCTTTGCTCTTCATGGGGGAGGAATATGGCGAGACGAATCCGTTCCAGTATTTCGTCAGCCATCGCAATCCGGATCTGGTCGAGGCCGTTCGGAAAGGCAGGCGAAGTGAGTTCGCGTCGTTCGGCTGGTCGGAGGACGTGCCGGACCCTCAGGCGGAGGAGACGTTTTTACGATCGCGCCTCGATCCGGCGCGAGCACAGACCGAGCCGCATCGCCGGCTGTCGCATTTGTATCGGGACCTCATTCAACTCAAGCGAGGCGAGCCGATGCTGCGGCCCGGGGCGGCCGGAATCGCCGCGGCCTGCGACGAAAGCAGGCACTGGGTTGCCTGGCGATTTGACGGGCCTGACGGCGGCACGCAGTTCTTGGCAACGGTCAACCTGTCGAGTGAACAATGTCGAATCGAGATGCCCGTGCAAGGTGGGAGCGCGTGGACGGTCGCAGTGTCAACCAATGACCAGCGGTATGGCGGCTCAGGCACGGCGGGGTCGGTTGAAGCGGACGGAGGACGCAACGACAGACTCGATTTCGAGGCACCGCCGGAAACGGCTCTGCTGTTGAGGAGGTTGGCGTGACACGCGTGTGGCCGGGCGAACCTTATCCCTTCGGCGCAACCTGGGACGGTGAAGGCGTCAACTTCGCCCTCTTTTCCGAGAACGCGACGGGCGTGGATCTGTGTCTGTTCAACGAAGGTTCCGAGGCGGCGGAGGCCGAGCGGATTCCGCTGCGCGAGCGCACCAACATGGTCTGGCACGCGTATCTTCCGGACGCTCGTCCGGGGCAGTACTACGGGTACCGCGTGCACGGCCCGTACGAGCCGGAAAACGGGCACCGCTTCAATTCGAACAAGCTGCTGCTCGATCCGCATGCGCTGGCGATCAGCTCGAACATTCAATGGGACGACGCGGTTTTCGGCTACACGATCGGCGATGAGCGGCAGGACCTGTCCTTTGACGAACGTGATTCGGCCGCGTTCATGCCCAAGTGCGTTGTGGTGGATCAGTCCTTCCCGTGGGGCGAGGACAGGCTGCCGAAGCATCCGTGGAACCAGACGGTGATCTACGAGTGCCACGTCAAAGGGCTGACGACCAAACACCCCGACGTTCCGGAACATCAGCGCGGCAAGTATCTCGGCCTGGCGTCGGACCCGGTCATCGAGCACTTGCATAGGCTCGGCGTGACCGCGGTCGAGTTGATGCCCGTTCATCAGGCGATCTCGGAGCGCCATCTTCTCGAAAAGGGCCTTTCCAATTACTGGGGTTACAGCACGATCGGGTTTTTCGCGCCGGACGTTATGTTCGCCACCGGTGGTCGCGGTGAGCAGGTCAACGACTTCAAGTCGATGGTCAAGAAGCTCCACCGGGCCGGCATCGAAGTGATTCTGGATGTGGTCTACAACCACACCGGAGAGGGGAGCAACACCGGACCGACGTTGTCGCTGCGCGGCATCGACAATGCCTCGTACTATCGCCTGAGCCCCGAGAATCAGCGGTATTACGTGGATTTCACCGGGTGTGGCAACAGCATGAACATGCTGCATCCCCAGACGCTGCAACTGATCATGGACAGCCTGCGGTACTGGGTCAGCCAGATGCACGTTGACGGCTTTCGGTTCGATCTGGCCCCCGTACTCGCACGCGAGCTTTACGAGGTCGACCGTCTGAGCCGGTTCTTCGCCATCATTGCGCAGGATCCGGTCTTGTCCCAGGTGAAGCTGATCGCCGAGCCATGGGATCTCGGAGAGGGCGGCTATCAGATCGGCAATTTCCCCAGCGGGTGGGCGGAATGGAACGGAAAGTACCGCGACACGGTGCGCAGATTCTGGCGCGGTGACGAAGGCCAGGTGCCGGAACTCGCCTACCGCCTGTCCGGCAGCAGCGACATCTACGAGGCCCACGGACGCAATCCCTACGCGAGCATCAACTTCGTCACCGCCCACGACGGGTTCACCCTCAACGACCTCGTCAGCTACGAGTCCAAGCACAACGAGGCCAATGGCGAGGACAATCGCGACGGTCACGACGACAATCTCAGCCGCAACTGGGGTGCCGAGGGACCGACCGACTCGGACGAGATTAACGAAATTCGCCAGCGGAGCATGCGCAACTTTCTGGCCACACTGGCGTTCTCGCAGGGCGTCCCCATGATCTGCGCCGGCGACGAGATGGGCCGGACGCAGCACGGCAATAACAACGCCTATTGCCAGGACAACGACATTTCGTGGATCAACTGGGATCTTTCCAAAGATCAACGGCTGCTGTTCGAGTTCACGCGCAACGTCTTCGCGATACGGCGGGGGAACCCCGTGCTCCGGAGGCGGGGCTTCTTCACCGGCCGGCCCGTCGCCGGCGATGGCGTCAAAGACATCGCTTGGCTGCGGCAGGACGGAACGGAAATGGTCGAATCGGACTGGCATCAGGGCAAGCGCCATCAGCTCGGCATGTTGATCCATGGCGAGGCGACGGACGACTTGGATGAGCGCGGTCGTTTGGTTACGGGCAACACCCTGCTTCTTCTGGTCAACGCGGGAAGCCGTGGGGCTGTGTTCAAGCTGCCCGTGATGCACGAACCGGGTTACTGGCGCGAGGTCATCAGCACGTGGCGCTGGGGTGGCCGGCCGGTACGAACCCCGCGCTCCAAACTGGTACCCTATTCCCTGGCGCTTCTTGAATTCCAGAAGGTATCATGAGCAAATCACGTTTCAAACAAAAAGAAGAATCGCAATCGTTGCTTTCGGGAATCGAGTCGCACGAGGCGCAATCGCTCCTTGACGGCGAATACGCCTCACCTCACCGGATCCTGGGTGCCCATCCCTGCCGGCTCGGCGGCATCGACGGCGTGGTTGTACGAGCGTACCACCCCGATGCAGTCAGCGTGGAATGCCTGCAGGAAGAAGGGCTGACGTTCAAGTTGGAACCGGTGGCCGAAGGAGGCCTGTTTGCCGGGTTTCTGCCCAACGGCCGGCTGCCCCTTCAATACCGGCTGCAGTTTCGATTCGCCGACGACAACGTGTGGGAATTCGAAGACCCGTATCGGTTTCTACCAACGCTCGGCGACACCGATCTGCACCTCTTCGGTGAGGGGACTCACCGCCGGCTCTGGGAGTGCATGGGAGCGCATCCGCGGGAGATCGACGGCGTGCGCGGCGTTTCGTTCGCCGTGTGGGCGCCGGGCGCCCGGCGAGTCAGCGTGGTGGGCGAGTTCTGTGGATGGGACGGGCGACTGCTGCCCATGCGCCAGATGGGCACTTCCGGCGTGTTCGAGCTGTTCGTCCCCGGCATCGACTCCGGAACGCTGTACAAATACGAGATCAAGACGCAGGAAGGCGCCATCCGACTCAAGGCCGACCCGTTCGCGTTCTCCATGGAAGTGCCGCCGGAGACGGCGTCGCGCGTGTTCGAGTCGTCCTATGCATGGCGCGATCAGGCGTGGATGGAGCAGCGGCGGCACCGCGACCTGGTGCGCGAGCCGATGTCCGTCTACGAAGTGCACCTCGGCTCGTGGATGCGCGCCGGCGATTACGGCGAGCATCCGCTGAGCTATCGCGACATCGCGCCGAAGCTCGTCGAGCACATGAAGCGGTTCGGCTTCAACTACCTCGAATTGCTGCCCGTGGCCGAACATCCCTTCACGGGATCGTGGGGTTATCAGGTCTCGGCATACTACGCGCCGACGTCGCGGTACGGCTCGCCGGACGACTTCCGCTACCTGGTGGACGAGTGCCACCGTAACGGCATCGGCGTGATTGTTGACTGGGTGCCGGCCCACTTTCCCAAGGACGACTTCGCCCTGCGCCGCTTCGACGGCACGGCGCTCTACGAGCACGAAGATCCTCGCCAGGGCGAGCATCCGGACTGGGGCACGCTGATCTTCAACTACGGTCGCAACGAGGTGCGAAACTTCCTCATCGCCAATGCCCTGTACTGGCTCAAGGAGTACCACATCGACGGGCTGCGCGTCGATGCCGTCGCGTCCATGCTTTACCTGGATTACAGCCGCAAGGCGGGCGAGTGGCTGCCCAACCCCTTCGGCGGTCGAGAGAACCTCGAAGCGATCGACTTTCTCAGGGCCACCAACGAAGTCATCCGGGAGGACCAGCCGGGCTGCTTCACCGTCGCCGAGGAATCGACGGCGTGGCCTGGAGTCACACGCCCCGCGTCCGAGGGCGGTCTGGGATTCACCCTCAAGTGGAACATGGGCTGGATGCACGACACGCTGAAATACTTCTCAGAGGATCCGGTGCACCGGCGCTATCATCACGACACGATCACCTTCGCCATGCTCTATGAATACAACGAGCACTTCCTGATGCCCCTGTCCCACGACGAGGTCGTCCACGGGAAACGCTCGCTGCTTGAGAAGATGCCCGGCGACATCTGGCAAAAGTTCGCCAACCTGCGGTTGCTTCTGGCCTACCAATTCACGCGCCCCGGCAAGATGCTGCTGTTCATGGGCACGGAGATTGCGCCGTACGCCGAATGGGACGCCGATCGAAGCCTTGACTGGCATCTGGCCACCGACTCGTGGCGGACGGGGCTGGCCGCGTTCTTCGGCGACCTTGGGCGGCTGTATCATAAGAATGCATGCCTCTGGCGATCCGACCCGGACCCGACGGGCTTCGCGTGGGTCGTTTGCGACGACCGCGACAACTCCATCCTCGCCTACCAGCGGCGGGACGTCGAAAACGAAATGCTCATCGCGCTGAACTTCACGCCCGTTCCGCGACAGGGCTATGTCGTGGGCGTACCCGTGCCTGGAAACTACCGGCTGGTTCTGTCCTCGGATGAGGAGCGCTACTCCGGCAGCGGCGCCGAGATACCGCCGGAGATCGCCACCGAACCGGCGCCCACGCACGGGCACGCACAATCACTCCGACTGTCCCTGCCGCCCCTTGCGGCTGTCATCTATCAGCCGAGCGACCGATGACCACGGATCGCCCCACGCTTCGCACGCTCGCCGGCAGACTGAACGTGCTTCCCGAGTACGTGGATTACACCGGCACGGCCGTTCAACGCGCCTCCGACAGTGTCATGGAGGCGATCGTCGGCCTGATGGGCTACAACGGCTCCGACGAGCGCGCCGCGGCCGATTCGATCCGCCGCCTTGATGATGAGGAGAGATCGGCGATTCTGAAGCCGGCCGCCGTCGTGCAGAAGACCGACGCCCGGGAAGTAGGCGTGACGGTTTGCACGCCGTCCGAGCTCCACGGCAGGATTGACTGGCGGCTCGAGCTGATCACCGAAGAGGGCGCGGAACACGCAAGCGAAGGCACCTTCGACGCAGGCGAACCGTCCGGTCGGATCATCTTGCCTCTGCCAGCGAATGTCGGACTGGGGTACCACAAGGTCCGGCTCACGCTGCGCGACAGTCGCCGTGAAGCAAACGCCTTGCAGCGGTTCATCGTAACGCCGGAGCGATGCACGCCGATCGACGACGTGCTCGGCGGGCGTAGGTCGTTCGGGCTGTGCGTGAATCTCTACACGATCCGCAGCAGGCGTAACTGGGGCATCGGCGATTTCGGCGACCTTGAGGAGTTGTGCCGCTGGGCAGGCCGCAACGGCGGTGCGTTTGTCGCGCTCAACCCGTTGCACGCCCTGCGCAACGTCGGCTGGGACATCAGCGCTTACACGCCGATCAGCCGGCTGTACAAAAACGCAATCTACCTCGACCCGACCGCCGTCCCGGAGCTGGCACGCTGCCGCAAGGCCCGGGAGGAGGTCGAATCCCTGGAAAAAGAAGGGCGGCTCCGGGCACTGCGCGATGCGAACTACATCGACTACGAGCAGACCTGGACGCTGAAGCTCCGCGTGCTTCGAATGCTGCATCGCACGTTCCTCGCCGAGCCCTCCGATGACTCGGCGCAGCGACATCGAGACTTCCTGTCGTACGTCGAGACGAGCGGTCACTCGCTACGGCGTTTCGCAACATTCATGGCCCTGGAAACGCACCTGGCCGATCAGGGCTTTCCGCGCGACTGGCGACAGTGGCCGGCCGAGTTCCGTGATCCGGAGGGCGCTGCGGTTCAACACTTTGCGGATACACATGCCGAGGAGATCGGCTTCTGGGAATACGTCCAGTTCGAGCTCGACCGGCAGCTCCGGCAGGTCACGAGCGAAGCCGCCGAAGCCGGGATGGCGATCGGGTTGTACCAGGACCTGGCCCTCGGCTCGTCGGTCTCCGGCGTCGATGCGTGGTCGAATCAGGATTTGTTCGTCGAGGGCGCCAGCGTGGGCAGCCCGCCGGACGACTATTCCTCGACGGGGCAGGAATGGGGCTTTCCTCCGGTAAATCCCCACCGTCTGGAACAGCAGCGCTTCGACTACTGGATTCAGCTTGTGCGCGGCGCGTTTGCCCATTCCGGCGCCCTTCGTATCGACCACGTGATGGGTCTCTATCGGCAATTCTGGATCCCCCAGGGACGCGGGGAAGGGGCGTATGTGGCGTATCCGTCCGATGCGCTGATGGGCATTCTCGCACTGGAATCCCGCCGGCACGGAGCGATCGTGATCGGGGAGGACCTGGGCACCGTTCCGCCGGGTTTCTCCGACGTGCTGGCCCGGCGGAACATCCTGTCGTGCCGCGTGCTTTACTTCGAGCGCGAGCCGGACGGCGCTTTCCGTCGGTCGAATCAGTATTCCGACCGCGCCCTGGTCACCAACACCACGCACGACCATCCACCGCTGGCCTGTTTCTGGCAGGGGCGGGACCTTGAACTGCGCCGAAGCGTGAACCACATCCCCGACGATGACGCGTTGCAGGAGGCCTGGAACGAACGCCGCCAGGCCCGCGTCAAGCTGATCGAGCTTCTTGCGGAAGAAGGGCTCCTGCCCGACGCCGGCGCGGACCCGGCCGACGTGTCAGTCGAGTCGCTGTGCATCGCGTTGCACGAATTCCTGTTCCGTACGCCGGCGCCGCTGGCGGGCATCATGCTGGATGACCTATCTCAGGAGACCGAACCGGTGAACATCCCGGGCGTCGGCATGGATCGATACCCCGTCTGGTCGCGGAAAATGCGGCGAACGCTCAAAGAGCTTCAGCACGATCTGATCATCCAAGGAATCCTGGCCTCTGCCCAGGAATCTCGGGGAACGCACGCTCGCAAGACTCACGGTGAGGTAGCCCGCAAAGAGGAGCGCTAACGTGTCGCGTCTCCTGGCCACCTATCGCATTCAAGTGCACGCCGGCTTCTCCCTGCCCGTGGTAACCGCGCTCGTCGACTATCTCAGCGTGCTCGGAGTCTCGCACGTCTACCTGTCGCCGATCCTCAAGTCCCGCAAGGGAAGCACCCACGGCTACGACGTGGTCGATCCCGATCGACTGGATCCGGAACTCGGCGCCGAAGACGACCTCCGGGAACTGGCAAAACGACTGCACGAGCGCGGAATGGGCGTGCTGCTGGACATCGTGCCGAACCACATGGCCGGCGGCAACGAGAACCCGCGCTGGCAGCACATGCTGACCTTCGGCCATCGCTCGCCCTACGCCCGGTGGTTCGACATCGAGTGGTCGACGCCCCATCCGGAATTGCGCGGCAAGGTCATGCTGCCCGTGCTCGGGCAGACGCGATCGCGCATCCTGGCTCGCGGCGAACTCACCCTGCGGCGCGAAGTGGGCCGCGTCCGCTTGTGCTACCACGAGCATCGCTTCCCCATCAGCCCCCGGTCGGCGGCCGATTTACTTTCATATCGCACGAACGAACTCGCCGAACGGCTCGGAGCTAATCATCAAGATGTTCAAGCCTATCACGCCATCGTGTCGAATCTGAACAAAGCCCACGACAACCCATTCTCCGAGCGGCTTGCCGAAGTGGAAGATCGTCTTGCATCGCTTTGCCGGGAATCCGAAGCCGTGTGCTCGCACGTGGATCGCATCCTGGCGGCCTTCGCCGAGGGCGACGACGGCCGAAAACGACTGGAACGCCTGCTGGAGCGGCAGTCCTATCGGCTCGTCTATTGGCGGCGGGCGGCACGCGAGATCAACTATCGGCGTTTTTTCGACATCAACGAGCTCGTGGGCCTTCGTATGGAAGACCCTCAGGTCTTCGACGAGTATCACCGCCGGATCTTTAATTGGATCCGTGAGGGCTGCATCGACGCCCTGCGAATAGACCACATCGACGGGCTGCTCGATCCGCAGGTGTACCTGGAACGGCTGTCGCAGACCGCCGACGGGCGCCGCTCGGGCGAACACGTGCCGGTCTATGTGGAAAAGATCCTGAGCGGCGACGAGAAGCTGCGCGAAGGGTGGCCGGTCGCCGGCACGACGGGGTACGAGTTTCTCAATCGTCTAGAGGCCGTCTTCATCGACCCCGCCGGGTACGCCGCCCTCGAACGCACCTATTTCGAGTTTCTGGGCCGAAGGACCGCGTTTTCCGACGTGGCCTACAATGCCAAGCGACAGATGCTCAGCGGGCCGTTGTCCTCCTACGTGCGGGCGCTGGTGCGCATCCTAGAATCGTTAAGCCCCGCCGAGCAGCCGGGCCAAGGGCTGGAGCGTGGCCGACTTGGCGCTGCGATCATGACGTGGATCGCCGCGCTCGACGTGTACCGCACATATATGAGCGCGCGGACGCCCTCGCCCGACGAGTCGGACTGCGCCGTGATCGAACGAGCCTTTGCGAAGGCCAGGCGTCGCGCGCCCGATCTCTCGCCCCAACTGGACTTGCTCCGTCGCACCATTCTGGGCAATGCGCCCGAAACCACCGACGAACGCACCGCCGCGGCCAGACTGCGTTTCATTCAACGGCTGCAACAGACAAGCGGGCCGGCCGCGGCCAAGGGCGTCGAGGACACCGCGCTGTACGTATTCGTGCCGCTCGCGTCGCGCAACGAGGTCGGGGCCGAACCCGATGAACCAATCGGCGGTTCCGTCGGCAGATTGCACGAGGCCAACCGCCACCGGGCCGCATGCTGGCCCGAGAGCCTTCTGTGCACCAGCACGCACGACACGAAGCGAAGCGCGGATGTCCGCGCGCGGCTCGATGTGCTGTCGGAACGGGCCGATGAGTGGTCCGCCTGCGTGCGGCGCTGGCGGCGGCAGAACGCGCGGTTTCGCCGCATTATCTCAGGAAAGCGGGCGCCCGACGCCAATACCGAGTACCTGCTGTACCAGACGCTCGTCGGCATGTGGCCGGTTCGATCCGCGCCGCCGGGATCCGCCCAATCACCCGACCCGGGCGGCGGCACGCGGTTTGCGCCCGCCGCGCTTGAGCCGATTCGCGAGCGCCTACGGCAGTACATGCTCAAGGCCACGCGCGAGGCCAAGGTGCGAACAAGCTGGCTCCGCCCCAACGCCGAGTACGAGGCCGCAGTCAACGACTTCATCGGTGCGATCCTCGACGAGGAGGGCAGCGCGTCGTTCCTGTCCGACCTGGACTCGTTTGTAAGGCGCCTTATTCGACCGGGTCTTTGGAACGCCCTGGCCCGCACGCTCGTGCATCTGACGGCACCGGGCGTGCCCGACCTCTTGCAGGGCGACGAGTTGTGGAACTTCTCGCTGGTGGACCCGGACAACCGCAGGCCGGTCGACTTCGACCGCCGAACGCGAGTTCTCGAAGAGTTGGTCGTCCGCTGGAACGGCGACCAAGGACAGCGACGCGACTGGGTGCAGGAGTTGGTCGCCCAACCCGAGGACGGCCGCATCAAGCTGCACGTAATCGCGCGCGCGCTGGCGGCCCGCCGGAGGTTTCCCGAAGTGTACACAAGCGGCTCATATGAACCGCTGGAGGCCACCGGCCCCCGAGCCCAGCACGTCATCGGCTTCCAGCGCAGGGCAGGGACCACCACCACAATCACGGTAGTCCCCCGGCTGATCCGCGCGCTGACCGGAGACCTCGATCACCCACCAACAGGCGAGCGAACCTGGGCCGCCACAACCCTCCGCCTGCCAACCACCCTGGGCAAGCAGAACTTCCAATGCGCCATCACCGGCCAGCAACTAACCCCCACCCCAACCCCTGACCTCCCGCTCCCCAAGATCCTCCAAACCGCCCCGGTGGCTTTATTGGTTACCGAGGCCGGGCGGTAAGGCAGCGCCGCGGCGCCCCACAACCAACGAGGGTGTCCTTGCGGCAAGGCTGCGTGCGGGTTTTTTCTCCAGTGGCGGCCGGTCAGAGAGCAGGGCTGGCGGGCGGATGGTGGCGTTGGAGTGTGATGCGGTAGTTCCAGGGTATCCAGTTCTCGGGCTCCATACGTGGTCCGCGTGATGCGGTCGAGTAAACCGCTCAGCCCGTCACCCGCCTCGTGGCCGTAGTCGAACGTGACCGTCCGGCCCTGCGCCGCCCCCGGCAGCACCGGATAGACCATCGTCTTGAGCCGATCGAACTTGGCCCCGAGGTCCCACTGATAATGCACCGTCGGCGTGTCAGCGACCACCAGCCCGTCATGCGACTGGGCCTCCGAGACAAGCTGCCCGCGATCGTTGTACGTGAACTTCGTCTCGAAGACGTCGACGGGGTCGCCGGTCTTGAAACCGTCAACGAATTCACCCTTTGACGTTACGGTGGCCAGACCGAGTGACTCGGGATCGTAACCGTACTCAACGCCCGTCACCTTCCGGAAATTGAGGTCAATCAAGTCGGAGTAGTCCCAGTCGCCGTTACGCGCCGTCGACGGCCCTTCCTCCAGAATGTCGGTCCGGATCAACCGGTCGAGCTCGTCGTAGGCGAACCCCAGGATGTTGCCGTTGGCGTCCTTCCGGGTGGCCACCTGCCCGTCGTGGTAGTACTCGAACAGCAGGTCGGGCTCGGTGTTGGGGTTGGCCGGATCCGGCGTCGGGAACCAGACCTGCGCAATGAGATCGTTGTTCCGGCTTTCGTACGCGCCTTCGTCGGCGAGGTCCTGGGCCTGTGAGTTGGTGACCACCGGCGCCCCGTAGACCAGTTGCGTGGTCTGTAGATCGTTCGCCAGCGCCGGGTCGGCCAGATCGCACAACACCGCAACCTCGGCGG
>CAZNPL010000042.1:0-63483 GCA_964574815.1 uncultured Phycisphaeraceae bacterium | reverse complement strand
TTCGTGCCTGCGTGCCTCCGTGCCTTCGTGCCTGCCTTCATTCCAAACGAAGCCAACGCCGCGCGAGTTGTTCCGCCTCAGGTGGATCAGTTGTCAATTATCAGACGTGCGCCCGGGGGGCAGACACACATCCAAGGGGGCAAACCGCCAGCCAGCCTCCGGACAACGCCAAAAAAACCAAACGGACCCAGGCTGCCCTACTGGCGCGCATTCATGATTCGAGCAGGAGAAAGGTCGTGAACACCTGCAACCACAAGATGGGCATGAGACAGGCGTTCCCAAGGATGTTCCGTCGCGACCGCGACGGCCGTCATGCCGGCGCTTGATCTTGACCCCCTGTCACAAGCCGGGGAAACTGCTTGTATGGGCGAACGCATTCCCGATGGTCTGGAAAAGCTGATGCCTGCCGCCCTGCGTGGGATGGGTGCTGATCAGGCGGACATTCCGCGTTTGGCCAAGGATCGGCGTGTCATGGGCGAGATCGAGGCCGTACTGCATGGACTGCCGACGAAGCACCAACTTTACTGCGACGACGCCCGGACGTTTGAGCAGCTCGAACCGCACGGGGTCCACCTCGTCTTGACTTCGCCGCCCTATTGGACGCTGAAACCCTATCGGGAGACCGAGGGACAATTGGGGCACGTCTCCGACTACGAATGTTTTCTCGCGGAACTGGACAAGGTTTGGCGGAGGTGCTTCGACGCCCTGGTGCCCGGAGGGCGGCTGATCTGCGTGGTGGGCGACGTTTGCCTGTCGAGACGCAAGAACAATGGCCGGCATACCGTGGTGCCGCTTCACGCTTCCATTCAGGAGCACTGCCGGCGGATCGGGTTTGACAATCTGGCACCGATTGTCTGGCACAAGATCGCAAACGCCGTGTATGAGGTGGAGGGAGCCGGCGGCTTTCTGGGTAAGCCCTACGAGCCCAACGCGGTCATCAAGAACGACATCGAGTTTATTCTGATGCAGCGGAAGCCGGGCGGATACCGGCAACCGGCCCTTCCTACGCGCCTCATGAGCATCATCTCCGAACAGAATCAACAGCGCTGGTTCCAGCAGGTGTGGACCGGCCTCACGGGGGCCTCGACCCGCCACCATCCTGCACCGTTTCCCGTTGAGCTGGCGGAACGGCTGATCCGCATGTTCAGCTTTGTGGGCGACACGGTGTTCGACCCGTTTGGGGGCACGGGCACGACCAGCCTGGCTGCGGCGCGTTGGGGACGCGACAGCATTTCGGTCGAAGTCGACGAATCGTACTTCGAACAGGCCCTCGCGCGGCTTCGGCGTGAGACCTATGATCTGTTCGGACGGATTGAGCTGATCACACACATGGCGACGCCGCGAAACACATGCGGGCAAAGCCCGCCCTACAGTTTCTGCCGCTTCGGCGCATCGGAGGTCGGTCACCTCGTTGAGTGACATTCGGGGCAGTTGCTCCGTGCGTGGGCGGCGGTAAGATTCCGCCCATGGACCTTTCTTCGCTTTTGATCCGGGACGTTGAGGAGCGGTTCGGGTCGTTGGCTTTGTCCTTGGTTTCGCTTTTGCGGTGGGCGGGTGGGAATGTGCACCACCGCGATGTCAACGCGGCGCTGGGGCTGTCGCTGCGGACGGTGGCGGTGCGCGGCGCGGTGAGCCCCGGTTGGTGGCCGACCTATGGCAGCGATCGTTTCTTGGTCAAGGCGGCCGCGATGTGGGGCGTGCGGCTTCGCCCGCTGCATCCACCTGAGGCGGCCGTGGGGCTGGATCAGTCGGAAGCTTTCGACCAGCACTTCGAGGCCAGCTACGCGCCGTTGATTCGTGCGGCGCTGGAGCATGAACAGCCGGTGCTGGCGTGGCAGGGCTGGCCCGATGCGCGCGCTTCGTTGTGGGGGATCATCACGCAGACCAGTCCGGAGGGGCTGGGGTTTTCGGGGACGACCATGTGGTCGCGCGGTCAGGATGTGCCGCTGGTGACGCCGGCGCTGCAACTGTACGTTGTCGAGGAGATTCACTTGCGCCGCCCATCGCACGAGGAGTTGTTCCAGGTGGCCGTGGGCCGCTTTCGGAGTCTGTTGCGCGAGCCGCAGGCCGTCGATCCGAACCTGGTCCTGGGCTGCGAAGCATATGATCTATGGTTGGAACACCTGGAGAACCCGGTTGACGGCGTCTCCGACGACGATGGTCGCGGGCACGTCCATTACGCCCGCTGCCTGACGGCGGACAGACAGGCCGGGATTCGGTTTTTCCGTCATTATCGGGATGGCGCGGAGGGGGACCTGCGGCACCTGATCGACGCAATTCTTGCGGACTGTCGCGGTGAGATCGACGTTCTGGGGACGTTGCGGGACAACCGGGATGTCAGACTGCTGATCGAATCCGCCGAGGGGCGGCGTGCGCTGGCGGCCGGAGTGCGGGCGGCGCAGTCGTTCGAGCGTGCAATGGCGGCGGCGGTGGACGGCCTCGCAAGCCAGGTCGGGTCCACACCGTAACTCCGTTTCTTCATTTGCGGGCAACTTGGACCGGAAATACGCTCGGGCTTTGCACCTCCTGTCTCGAACCGGGCTGAAAAGTGTGCCAGAGCTTTGTTGAGGGCGGCCTGAATCCAACATAGGATACATGGCGGCGGTCTTTAGGCTGCGAATCCGCATTTGGGCTGTTTCTGGAACGGTGATGGACAAGCGTCGCGTCGTGGTACTGGGGTCGACCGGCTCGATCGGTCAGAGCAGCCTGAATGTGCTGGGACACATGCGCGAGCGGTTCGAGGTGGTCGGGCTGGCCGGCGGATCACGTTGGCGGGAGCTGGCCGAGCAGGTGATGCGGTGGCAGCCGGAGATGGTCGCCCTCACCGACGAGTCCCTTGCGGACCCGTTGCGTCGCGCCGTGGGCGATAAAACACGGGTGGCGACGGGCGCCAAGGCTCTATACGAGCTGACCGATCAGGTCGATTTCGATTGCATCATCGTCGGGGTTGTCGGGACGGCGGCGTTGCCGGCCACGCTGCGAGCGGTGGAACGCGGCAAGCGCGTGGCGCTGGCCAACAAGGAGTCGATGGTCGTTGCGGGGTCAATCATCGCGCCGCTGGCCGAAAAAAGCGGGGCGGAACTGCTCCCGGTGGACAGCGAGCACTCGGCGGTGTTTCAGGCGATGCACGCCGGGCGTGACCGCGACGTGAAGCGTGTCGTGCTGACGGCGTCGGGTGGCCCGTTCAGGACGTGGAGCAGCGGGCGGATCGCCGATGCATGCGTGGAGGATGCGCTGAATCACCCGACCTGGAATATGGGGCCCAAAATCACGATCGACTCGGCGACGATGATGAACAAGGCGCTCGAGATCGTCGAGGCCTGCTGGCTTTTCGGTCTGCCCCACGACCAGATCGAGGTGATCATCCATCCGGAGTCGATCGTACACTCGCTGGTGGAGTTCAATGACGGTTCGATGATAGCGCAGCTTGGAACGCCGGATATGCGGACGCCGATTCAGTATGCGCTGACATATCCGGCCCGGCTGGCGTGCCCTTCTCCGCCGCTGGATCTGGCGGCGATTCGTGAGATGCACTTCGAGTCGCCCGACGGCGAGCGATTCCCGGCGTTGCGGCTGGGGCATGAGGTGGCCGCTCGCGGCGGGACGGCCGGGGCGGTTTTGAACGCGGCAAACGAATCGGCCGTGCAGATGTTTCGGGACGGTGCGATCAGCTTCGGAGAAATTACGACATCGGTAGAGCGGGTTCTGGATCGCCACGACTGGAAGAGCGATCCCACACTGGAAGATTTGATGCGTGCCGACGCTTGGGCGCGAGATGAGGTTTTTCGATGCACGACGTGTTGACGATCGGGATGTCCAGCCTGGTGGCGCAATCGATGCTCGCATCGATCTGGAACGGGCTGTGGCCCTACCTTTTGATCTTTGCCGGATTCAGTGCGGTCATCTTCGTCCATGAGCTGGGCCACTTCCTGGCGGCCAAGTGGGCCGACGTGAGGGTGGAGCGGTTCGCGATCGGGTTCTTCCGGGAGATTTTCGGATTCACGTGGGGTGAGACGCGCTACTCCTTCAACATCCTTCCGCTGGGCGGCTATGTGAAGATGCTGGGGCAGGAGGATTTCGAGGACAAGGAGGAGGAGCTGCGCGTCAAGGACGATCCGCGGGCATTCTCGAACAAGCCGGTCGGCAAGCGAATGATTATCGTTTCGGCCGGGGTTGTAATGAACGTTCTCTTCGCGGCCCTGCTGTTCGTCATCGTGTTCATGCACGGGCAACAGGAACTGGTGACCACAATCGGAGAGGTCGTCCCGGAGTCGCCGGCGGCCCGCGCGGGCCTGCTTCCCGGGGATAAAATCCTGGCCATCGAGGGAAACGAGATCCGCCAGTATGACGAGATTCGTTTCTCGGTCGTGCTGGCCGAGCCGCACGTTCCGATAGACTTCAAGATCGAGCGTGACGGCGAGATTCAGACGGTGAGCGTGCTGCCGGAACCGGATGACCAGCAGAACGTCTTGAAGGTCGGCATTGCGCCGGCGGTCGAACCGGTCGTGGGGGCGGTACTGGAGCACCGCTACGACCGAAGCAATCCGCGCGCGTTGCGCCCCGGCGATCGGATCGTGGAGATCAACGGCGAGACCCTCGGGGGGCTTGCCCAGCGCGGTGGGTTGATGCAGTTGCTGCGAACGCCGGACGGCAGTCCGATGCCGGTTACGGTCGAACGTCCTGAGGACCCGGCCGATCCCGATTCACCGACCGAGACGATCAAGACCTACGTCATCAACGACATGCTGATCTATCCGAGCGGGCCGATTTCGGATCCGGATCCGAGCAACGTGCTGGGGCTGGTGCCTTTGGTGCGTGTGTCGCGGCTGGATCCGAAAGGACGCGGTGCGCTGGCGGGTCTTGAGGAGGGCGATGTGATTCTGCGTTGGGGCAAGCAGGATTATCCGAGCCCGCGTTACATCGCCGAATCGTTGAAGGAGCTGGCGGAGCCGCGGGAACTGCCGCCCGACATGCCCTGGGGTGATCGATTTTATCGCTGGTTCGCGGGGTGGCCGGAAGAGAGCATCCCGCTCTACATTGAGCGCGGAGACGACTCACAGAGACTTTGGGTCGAGCTGACGCCCGAGGTCGATCGAGAAGCTCAGACCGCCAAGATAGGGTTCTCTTTCGTCCTCATTGCCGAGGACAATCTTCGCATCGGGGAGGTGGTCAAGCGCATTTCCGGAGTGCCGACACCGGCGTTCGAGGCCGAGATACCGGCCGGCGCGAAGATACGAGAGGTCAACGACACCCGCCTGGACAATTGGCAAGGGCTCACCGAGCAGTTTCGCCGAAATGCCGGAGGCTCCGTCAAGTTGTCGTACGAGGTCGCAAAGTCCGGAGATGTCATCGGCAGCGGTGGTGCCGTCCAATACGAGTCGCGAACCTGTGACTTTCGGATTCCTCACTCTCCGCGCACCATCCTGGGCCTGAGTTCACTGGCGGACATTGTCGCCGTCGACAATGAGCAGTTCGTGATGCTCGAGGGGCGGCGAGGGGTGCGGCGGTATTCCGCCTCGTTTCCGCATGGGTTTTACGAGCTTATGCGGCGGCGCCTGGAGGAGAACGGCGGAAGGCCCACGACCGTTTCGCTGCGATACCGTGCGCGCCCCTTCGCGGAGGAGCGCGAGGCCGACATCACGATCACGCGAGAGACGATGGACCCCTGGCTGGGGCGGGTGATGTACTATCCGCATTCGGTGTTCATGCAGCCTCAGTTGGAGACCCTCAAAGCCGAGGGCCCGGTGGACGCGCTGGTCATCGGGCTGAAGAAGACGGGGTACTTCATCCTGCAGGTTTATACGATGATCGAGCGGATGGTCGTGTCCCGCAGCGTCGGCGTCGAAAACATGGCCGGTCCCGTCGGGATCGTGAAGATCGGCAGCGACGTGGCACGCCAAGGCCTCGTGAGGCTGCTTTTTTTCCTGGCGATTATTTCGGCCAACTTGGCGGTGATCAATTTCCTGCCGTTGCCCATTATGGACGGCGGGCTGATGGTTTTTCTGATCATCGAGAAGATCAAGGGATCGCCGGTAAGCCTCAAGGTTCAGGTCGTGACCCAGATGATCGGACTCGTGCTCATCGGCGCCGCGTTTCTGTTTGTGACCTTCAACGACGTCATCCGGCTGGCCGGTTAAAGGTTCCCAGCCAGCCGGAGCCCGCAGACGCGCTTGTTCCGTCAAGTATCAAACGGATTGGATTTCGATCTGTTTGGGCCCGCGCGTCCGTGCTCCTCGCGTGTCCAGGCTGATCGTTCCGGCGCCTGTGAACAGCAGGGAAGCACAGGCTACCGCAAGCAGCAGCAAAGATGCACCACTGGACTCGAAGAGCTGAGTGGCCACACTGACGGCGGGTTGGGTGCTTGCCGCGGTGGCCGCTTCCGGAATCGGGGGTGCTCCCGTCACAGCGCTGTAGATGCAGTAGCCGACGCCCGCGAGCACGCCGAGCGAGACCACGCGCGTGAAGAGGCCCAGAAACAGCAGTCCTCCGACGGCCAGTTGGGCACAACCGAGGACCGAGCCCCAGTTTGCCGAAAGCTCGATGCCCGGCATGTCGGCCAGGAACGACTCGGTTGTCTCGGCACCGAACATTCCTGAGGCTTGGTTCCAGCCGTTGTAGAGGAGAATACCCGCCACACCCCATCGAAGGACGAGGGGTCCGGCACGTAACAGACGGTTTGATGTTGCAATTCCACTCATGATTGCCTCCTGGCCCGTGGACGCGGGTGCTCAGTACTTTCTCTCATCAGTCTACACGCCGTTCGGCCGATTGCATGTTACAATCCCCCCTTTTGATTCGAACACCTGCCCGAATGGTTGCGGGCGGCGGTCTCGGCGGCCGGGGTCCGGTCGTGTGGTAGTGAATTCGGAATTCCCAGGCGAAATATTCAGCGTTTCGACGCGATTATGCGGATCATCATCGAGCTGGAAGGCCCCGTATTGAACGTGGAACCGGCGTATTGGGCGGCCTATTCCGGGGCGGCGGCGTCGGTCGGTCTCGCCCGAACGGATCGGAAGCGGTTCTGGCGCGCCATCCGTCGCGGCGCGGGGAACACGGAGATGTTCACCGGCGCCAGGCCTCGACAGCTTGCTCAATACGAGCGAAAGCTGGCAGAGTTGCTCGAATCGGAGGAGTGTCTGAGGCAATGCGAGGCACAGGAGGGAGTGGCCACCGCCCTTGGTCGGCTGGGGCGTCACGGCGAGTGCGTGCTGGTAACGACCGGGCGAAATCGGGACGTGCGGCAGAAATGGCTCGATGAGGAGGGACTGTCCGCTTACTTTGTCGAAATGCACGGACTTTCGGCCGACCCTATGCGCCGGCCGGCACAGCTTCGGCAGTTGTCCAGTGATGGCGGTCGAGCAATGGTGGCCGCGGGGACGGCCCCATTGGCCCGCGCAGCAAGCGAGGCGGGGCTCGTTGCCATCGGAATCACGGCCGGGCCGGCAAATGCACGGCACTTGAGGCAAGCCGGCGTGGACGACGTGTGCGCCGACCTCGATGAAGTGGCCGAGCGGCTGGATACGGGGGGGCTCGTGGCTCGGCACGGGCCCGGATTAAAACGCGATCGTCGCTGAGAATGTGGTCATGATTCGGGCGGTTTCTGTGATTCGCATCTGCCTGGCCTGCCTGTGCCTGGCGTGGTGCGCCCCAAGCGTTGGTGAGGAAGACGCTGAGGCTCCCGTAGTCGTCAAAGAGGTCGCCGCGGCGGAGGTGGCCTATTGGGTCCACGAGGGCCCGCCGTGGGGGCTGGGTGCGACGTTCGAAAAGGTGGCCGCCCTTCAGGAGCAGGCCGGTCAGTCGGGACCGCTTTTCGCGCGATACCTGGTCCCCGGTCGCTCCCGCGGGGCTGACGGCGGCGAGCAATGGAAGACCGAGATCGGCTTCTTTGTGAACAAAGTCGTGGAATTCGGGGAGGACATCGCCCGCGGGACGATCCCGCAACACGACGCAGCGACGCTCGTTATCGAGGCTCCCTTCGGAATGCTCTCGGAGTATCACGACCGGCTCTATGAGTGGATCGAACGCGAGGAGTACATCGCGGTGGGGCCGTTGATGGAGATCTACTCCACAACGAAGCCCGATCGCCGGACGGTGGAAATCCGCGTGCCGGTGAGGCGGGACGCGTCACCTGAGATCTCGGTCGCCGCAGATGTGCCGGAGCTCGCAGAGATCGCCGCGCGCGGGGACTACGAGGAGCTTGCGGCGCTGGTCATTCCCGAAGGGGACGCCTCGGCGCCCGAGCACCGCCGGTGGATGTCGGACGTAATGGACCGGCTGCGCGTGATACGAGAGATTGCCAATAAGAAATACGGGTCCGACGGAACATCGGTCGTGCTCCTGCTCGAACCGATTCTCGAACGTGGGAAAGCGATACCCCGATTGCCGGCCGCACGGGACGGCGATGGGGGACGCGGTGCATTCGGAAAGCTGGCTGAAAAGAAACGATCGATACTGAAGGACCTGGACCGACTCATGGTGAAAGCCCACTTGAAGGTAATCAGCGCCAACGAGCTGGCGGCGGAGCTCATCAGAAGCCTGGAGCGGGTCCGTGGCGTTACGGCAACGCCTGCGGCCATCCGCCCGCCCGAATCCGAATCAGACGCAGCGGAAGAGGCCGGTGGATTGTGAAGCGACTCGTCAGCGTGAGAATGCTTGGTTTCAGGCGAGGTGAATACGTGCGATACTCGGCATGGTCGGCGGTCTTGATCGCGGCCGGACTGAATCTCGCCGGCTGCTCACGCGGGGGCGGGGACTTTACTCTGACCTCGGTCAGCGGTGCACCTGTATCGCTGTCCGAGCAGCGGGGCAAGGTGGTGCTTCTCTCGTTCGGGGCGGTGGGGTGACCGTCCTGTAGTGCGGAGGTTCCGCACCTCAAGAGGCTGCAGGAGAAATACGGCTCGGACCGGTTCACCGTGTTGTCGGTCATGGTATGGAACGAAGAGGATGCCAAGACGGTCAAGCGATTCGTGAAGCGCAATGAGATCAACTACCCCGTCCTCCTGCGTGGCGCGGCCGTGGGGGACGACTGGGGTGTCCGCTTTCTGCCGGCCAACTTCCTGCTCGATCAGGAGGGGGATGTCTCCAAGAGGTTGTCGGAGCTTACCGCACGCAACATGCCGCACGTGGAACGGCGGATTGAGTCGCTCTTGAATTGAGCGCCTCCCGTCATACAGCCCTCCTGGGATCCACTTGCTCAACTGTAGAGTCTTACCGACCGACATATCGGGCGTGAGACTGGTCGGAGTGGTGCGCGCTGCAGTATGCCCGAACCGGGGTTGGTGGCCGCGGGGGCTCAGCTCAATGCATGCCGGGTTGGTGCGAAAGGTGTTTTACCCGTTGCAGGAGTGTCTGCGCGGGCGGCCGACGTTTTCGCTGCTTGCGGAGTTGGAAGCCTCACAGTGGTGGTCACCGGAGGAATTGCGCAGATTGCAGGTCGGGAAGCTGGCTCGCTTATTCAGGCATTACGCTAGCGCGAGCCTGCATTATCGCCGTTTGTTTGACGCGAACGGCACCGACCCACGCCACGACGACCCTTTTGCCGTTTTGAGCACCTTGCCAGTCGTGGACAAAGTCGAACTTCGAGGAATTGTCTCCCGCGTCTCGCCGCGGCATATCCCGCGTGGGGTGCGGACGATGAGTACGGCGGGTTCGACCGGCGAGCCGTTTACCTTCCTGGTGGACCGTCGGCGCGAGGCATTCGACAAGGCGGCCCGAATGCGAGCGCATCGCTGGTTCGGCGTCAAGCCCGGCGACACAGAGGTCTACATCTGGGGTGCTCCCGTCGAAAACCGCCGGCAGGATCGGCTGCGATCGATCAGGGACTTTTTTCTGAATGATTTGCTGCTCAGCGCGTTCGATCTTGCGCCCGAGCGGATGGCTCGCTACCTCACACGGATGGAGGCGTTCGACCCGGCCTGCCTCTTCGGCTACCCCAGCAGCATCGCGCTGCTGTGCGACTGGGCCGCCGGGGCCGGTCGGCGAACCCGGCTCTCTCGGCTCAAAGCCGTCTTCGTGACCGGGGAAGTCCTCGACGCCCAACAGCGGGACGCGATCGAAGCATACTTCGGGGTGCCGGTGGCCGACGGTTACGGCGGGCGCGATTCGGGCTTCTGTGCACACGAGTGCCCGGCCGGGTGTATGCACCTGACAAGCGAGCACGTGATCGTCGAGGTTCTGGACGAGCAAGGGCGTTCTCTGGAACCCGGTTCCCTCGGCGAAATCGTGGTCACCAACCTGGACAACTTCGCGACGCCGTTCATTCGTTATCGCACCGGCGACCTTGGCGCACTGGCGGCGGAGCCGTGTTCATGCGGACGGGGCCTCGCCGTGCTTGCGGACGTGCGCGGACGCCGGACGGACCACTTGATGGCCGAGGACGGCACTCTGCGGCACGCGCTGGCCGCGATCTACGTGTTGCGAGGCCTCGAGGGCATCGGGCGGTTTCAGATTCGCCAGCGTGAGGACCGTTCGATTGATCTGGTTATCAGCCCGGCCGGTACGCTTCGGGAAGCAGTCCGGAAGCGTGCCATCGAGGGGATTCGAAGGTGCGTTGGCGCATCATTGCCCGTACGGGTCCACGTGAACGACCATATCGGCCGACAGAACACGGGCAAGTTCCGTCATGTTGTCTCCGCCGCGGCTGCTTCGCGCGGGATTGTGACACCCGCCGTCACCATGGGATGAGGCAACTCCCGGGGAAACGGGGCATTCGCGGCAGCGGGACGATGTGAAACTCATCGCAGTGATGCCGGGCGTCGAATGGACGATGAAGCGTTGTCCGGTCGACCCCTTGAGCGCATTTGCTTCAACTTTCTCCAGGAAAAGACCGAAGAATCCTGCGTTGTCCTGGGAACGGGACAAACCAGATCAGGTCCCGCGTGGGACCGCGCGGTTGAACGGCCGCTGTACGTAAGACGCAAGCTTCCTTCTTCAGGAGCGAAATCATGCCAGCAAAAGGCACCAGGCGAACCAGCCGAACGGTCAGGGCGCGGTCCACACGGAACCGAACGTCCACGGGTACGAAAAAGACCACCGCAAGCAGAAGAGGAACCACGACGACGGGCAGAAGAACGACCGGAACGACGACTGCCCGCCGACGCGGTACGACAACCGCATCCACCCGCACCCGATCCGTTGCGGGGAGCCGCACGAGAGCGACCGCCCGCAACACCCGATCCGCCACGAGCCGCACCACGACAAAAACAAAAGCCGGTACAACAACGCGTGCCACGGCACGCCGCACCGGCACCACTCGGTCGCGAACGGCAAAGCGGACCCCGAACGCCGCTTTCATGAGGCCTTTCCAGCCGGATAACGCTTTGGCCCAGGTGGTCGGCAATCGTCCGATGCCGCGCACCCAGGTGACCAAGAAATTGTGGGCCTATATCAAGAAGAACGACCTCCAGGACGCCAACCAGCGCCGCATCATCAATGCCGACGCGGCGCTCAAGAAGGTTTTCGGCGGCAAGCAGCGGGTCGACATGTTCCAGATGACCAAACTGGTCAATCGGCACCTGCTCGACGTGGATCAGTAACCCGCAAGGCGCTGGTCGGTCGTCGGATCCGGGCAAGAGAAAGCCCGCCGCGAGGCTGTCCCGCGGCGGGCTTTTGTTTGCGCAAGCCGTACCGGTGCCGCTACGGCTGCGGCGAGTTCATGGTCGCCAGCGGCCACGCCCGAGTCGCCGGCGGCGTACCGGCGATCATCTGCCGGAACCTGAGCAGGTCCTGCGGCTCAGGCATGACGCCGTCACGATCGATATCAAAGAACCAGATGTCGGCGCAGTCATTGTGGAACGAGCCGGCGACCAGGAACTGTCGCAGGTGGATCAGGTCCTGCGGCGTCACCTGCGGGTCCTGATTGATGTTGCCGGGGAGGAAGCCCAGGTCTACGCGGTCAGGCTCCCGCTCGCCGGGGCCGAGGTTTCCGACATTCACGATCCGGTTGCCGCACCCGTCGACCACGACCGCCTGGATCGTTGTCCACTCCTGCAGCGTGATGATCCGACTCAAGCGAATCGCAAACTCGATGCCGTCCGTTGTACTCACGCTGGCGACGGTCGGGGGGTTCGCGTTGCCGGTTTCTGTGACGATGAAGTCCCCAGTTCCGACAGGGCCGCCTCCCGGCGAGAACACCGGTTCGCTGAAGACGATCACCAACTGCTGAACGCCCTTGTTAAGGTCCACGCCGTTGTCGCTTTCGATGCGCGGGTCCATATAGCCGGTGCACGGACGCGTCTGATCCGGGCGACCGCGGCGATGGACGATGAACGGCCCTCGACCACAGGCGTTGTTGGCGCAGCTCGAGTCCGGCCCGAGCGGATCGCCGCCCAGGTCGAGGCAGCACCTCGGTTCGATCTCGACGCAGCCGCAGGTTCCACCGGGAACGCCGAGCGGCAGGCAGCAGGCCTGCGGGGCCTGGCACTCTCCCGGGAAGAACGACCCGCCCATCGCAGCGCAACAGGCCCGATGCACCTCGCGGCATCCGTCCAGCCCGAAGCAGCAGGAGCCCACTGCACCGCAGACCGTGCCGTCGCCGACATAACTTCCGCCCTGGTTCGCGCATTCCTTGCGTGTCAGCTCGGTGCAGCTATCTCCGAAGCAGCAGGCGCCGCGCGGCACGCAGTTCTCGCGGGCGAGACTGACGCAGGCCTCGGTCCAACCGACCTCGCAGCAGTCCGGCTCCAGTTCGCACACACGACGACAACACGTCTCGTCATGACAGTAGGGGGTTCCGTTCGGCGCGAAGCAGTCGCCCGTGGCCGGGTCCCCGCATTTGGGAGAGGTCGAGTTCTCCGCGCGCACCAGACGCGCGACGACGTCGCCCGTACCCGGCTCGGGCCGGTCGAAAAGATCAATGCAGGTCGTCGGGGCCAAGAAGATGGTGTCCGGCGGAACGCAGTCGATCTTCGACGTCAGGCGCAGCGCTTCGTGGTTGTAGGCGCGCATGACACCGCCTGTGCTCGATTGCGGCACATCGAGTTCGACGTAAATGTCGAAGAAGCTGTTCCCGAGGGCAGGATCGGACGGCTGTTCGACGACCGCACCGAGCGACGGCTGCAAAATGCCGCCACTTGCCTGCGTTCCGGCAATCAGGCGCCCAGAGGCGCCCGTCAGGTCCATCGAAAGGATCTCGGTGTCCACGACGTCCAGATGCCCGTCCACCGGCGCCGAGCCGGGGAACTGCCCGGAATCGTCCAGCGGAGCGCTGCGCTCGACGAGCGCGCGGCCGTTGAATACGAGGGTCACGTCGGGCTCGCAATTCGGATCCAGGTCGAGGTCCACGCCGACCAGGGCGCCCGAAGGCAGCACGTCTGCACCAGCCGGGCACTGGTCGATCCAGTGCGGACCCGGACCGCAACCCTCGCACGGGCCGTCCGCATCGCAGGCGTCATCGCGGCCGTTGCCGTCGTTGTCGCCCAGGCACGCCGTGCCCTCGCCAAGTGGCACGCCGCTCTGCTCGCGGCATTTGAGCGGCGGTAGGTCGTCGCAGCGACCCTCGCTAAAGCAGCAGGCCTGCGGTCTGGGACAGACTTCGACGGCCAAGTCCACACATGCCCGCGCCCAACCTTCGGTGCAACATCGTGGCTCAAGCTCGCAAACGCGATTGCAGCATTCCGAGTTGTCGCAATAGGGCGTGCCATTCGGCGCGAAGCAGTCGCCCGCCGTGGGATCTCCGCAGTCGGGAGACGTGGAATTCTCCGCTCGCACCAGTCGCGCGACTACCTGTCCGGCACCCGGCTCAGGTGTATCGAACAGATCAATGCAGCTTGTCGGGGCAAGGAAGATTGTATCGGGCGGCACGCAATCAATTTTTGAACGCAGCCGCAGGGGTTCATGGTTGTATGCGAGCGTTCCGCCGCCTAGATCCACCTCGAACAATACGTCAAAGAAGCTGTCCGCCAGCCCCGGGTCGGACGGTTGTTCAACGACCGTGCCCACGGACGGTAGCAAGAGCGCGCTTCCCAACGTTCCAGCGATCAGATTTCCGCTGGCACCCGTCAGATGCATCAGGAGGATTTCCGTATCAGCGACCTCCAAGTGACCATCCACCGGCGCCACACCAGGAAAGTGCCCGGAATCGTCCAATGGAACGCTTCGTTCCACCAGGGCGTAACCGTTGAACACCAGGTGCACATCCGGTTCACAGTTCTCATCGAGGTCCAGGTCCACGCCGACCAGGGCGCCGGAAGGCAGCACGTCTGCGCCCGCCGGACACTGGTCGATCCAGTGTGGTCCCGGACCGCAGCCCTCGCACGGGTCGTCTGCGTCGCACACGTCATCGCGGCCGTTGCCGTCGTTGTCGCCCAGGCACGCCGTCCCTTCGCCGAGCGGAACACCGCCCTGCTCACGGCACTTCTGCGGTGCCAGGTCATCGCACAACCCATCGGACAGGCAGCAGGCCTGGGGCCTTGGGCAAAGTTCGAGGGCCAGGTCCGCACATACGGGCGCCCAGCTTTCGGTGCAGCAGCGTGGCTCGAACTCGCAGACCCGTGTGCAGCAGTCGACATTGTCGCAATAGGGTGTGCCGTTCGCCCTGAAGCAGTCACCCGTCGTCGGATCGCCGCAGACGGGGAACGTGGAGTGGTCAGCGGTCACGAGCTTCGCGACCACGTTACCAGTACCCGGTTCGGGTGAATCGAACAGATCGAAACAGCCGCGCGGGTGCATGTAGATCGCATCCGGCGGAAGGCAATCGATCTCGGTCTTTACTTCCAGCGGGGTGTGATTATAGGCCAACAGCCCGCCGCCCAGATCAACCTCGAACATGACGCCGAAGAAACTGTCGGCCAACGCCGGGTCGGCTGACTGTTCGACGATAGCCCCCAGCGTCGGCGGCAGCACACCGCCGTTGCCGAGGCCGGCACCGGCGATCAGGGTGACCCCGTTGCCTGTCAGGTTCAACGAAATCATCTCGGTGTCGATGATCTCGAGGTGTCCGTCGGTCGGGGCGATGCCGGGAAACTGAAGCGAGTCATCCAAGGGGCCGGAGCGTCCGATGACGGCCGGTCCGCTGAGCACCAGGTTTGTATCGGGGATGCAGTCGCCGTCGGTCGAGATGCCGACCAAGGCACTGGACGGCATGATGTCGCTACCGGCTGGGCACTCGTCCACCCAGTGCGGACCGGGGCCACAGTGCTCGCACGGTTCGTCGGCATCGCAAGCGTCGTCGCGCCCGTTGCCGTTCTGATCACCCTCGCACGCGGTGCCTTCGCCACGCGGCAGACCGCCCTGCTCGCGACACTGGTCCGCCGGCAGGTCCTGACAAGCCCCTTCGGCGAGGCAGCAAGCCTGTGTTCTCGGGCAGACCTCAACCGCCAGGTCGGCGCACGCCTCGCTCCAGCCGAAGAGGCAGCAATCAGGTTCGATCTCGCACACCCTGCGGCAGCACTCAGCGTCGTCGCAGTAGGGTGTGCCGTTCGGCCTGAAGCAGTCGCCGGTGGCGGGATCGCCGCATTCGGGGAACGTCGAGTGGTTCGCCGTCACGAGTTTCGCGATGATGTTGCCCGTGCCTGGTTCCGGCGAGTCAAAGAGGTCGAAGCAACCGCGCGGGTGGATGTAGACCGTATCCGGCGGGATGCAGTCGATCTTGGCCGTCACCGGCAGTGGCATGTGGTTATAGGCGAGTTGCCCGCCGCCCAGGTCCACCTCGAAGAGGATGCCGAAGACGCTGTCACCTACCGAGGCGTCGGCGGGCTGCTCGAGAATTGTGCCGATCGAACGACCGAGCACGCCGCCGTTTCCAAGCCCTTCACCGGCGGTCAAGGTGACGCCGCCGCCGCTGAGGACCAGGGACTCCATTTCGGTGTCGATGACGTCCAGATGACCGTCGGGCATTCCGATGCCCGGGAGGTTGATTGATATATCCAGCGCGGGACTACGACGCACCCGGGCGGGTCCACTCAAAACCAGATTCGTATCGGGAATGCAGTCGCCGTCCGTGGAGATGCCCACGAGGGCACCGGATGGCATGATATCGACGCCGGCGGTGCACTCATCGATCCAGTGCGGGCCGGGACCGCAGTGCTCGCATGGTACGTCAGCGTCGCATGCGTCATCGCGACCGTTGTTGTTGCCGTCACCCAGGCAGTCGGTGAACGGTCCCATCGGAACCCCTTGGCGATCGGCGCATTCGTCAATCGTCAGGATGGCGCAGTCACCGCCGGCCAGGCAGCATGCCTGCGGACCGCAAATGCCGGCGGCACGCTCAGCGCATACGTCGTCCCATGTGCCTTCGCAGCAGAAGGGGTCAAAATCGCAGATCGCTTCGCAACACGCTTTATCGTCGCAGAACGGAGTGCGATTGGCAGACAGACAGTCGCCGGTCGTGGGGTCGCCGCACTCGGGAAAAGTGGAGTGATCTGCCGTCACCAGGCGCGCCACAAGTTGGCCGGTGCCGGGGAACGGGGAGTCAAACAGGTCCACGCATCCCTGCGGATGAATGTAGGTCCTGTCAGGGGGAACGCAGTCGATCGTGGTCTTGACGCGTAGAGGTTCATGATTGTAAACGGACTGCCCGCCGTCCAACTCCACCTCAACCCAGATATCGAAGAAGCTGTCGGCTCTTCCGGCATCACTCGTATCCTCGACGATGGCGCCGAGTGTCGCCGGCAGTACCCCGCCACCGCCCAGCCCGGCGCCGGCCCGCATGATGACGCCGCTGCCAGTCAGATGAAGAGAGACCATTTCAGTGTCGAGCACATCCAGGTGGCCATCGACCGGAGACGTGCCGGGGAAATGACTCGAATCGTCGAGCGGGTCGGATCGCCTTACCGTCACCGGACCGCTCAGGATCAGGTTGGTATCCGGGGTACAGTCGGGATCGAGATCGCGATCCAAACCGATCAGCGCGCCCGACGGCATTCTGTCCTGCCCGGCGGCGCACTCGTCGATCCAGTGTGGTCCGGGCCCGCACTCCTCACAAGGTTCGTCCAGTTCGCAGGCGTCGTCCGTGCCGTTGTTGTTATTGTCGCCGAGGCAGGCGGTTCCCGGTCCCAGGGGCGCGCCGTTGTTGGTCAGGCAGTCGGCCGCGGTCAGGTCGGCGCATCCTTCGGCCGGGAAGCAACAGGCTTCGAGTTGCGGCGTCTGGCAACCACAGCACAAGCGGATTCGACCGTCCGCAAGACGTTCGGTCTCGGCCGTGCACACTTCGTCGGTCGTTAGGCAGGAACCCCCGCAGAACGGCGGCGAGCCATCCGTTGGGACAACGGCCCAGCACACGTCAACGCTCTGGCAGGTGCATTCGACCACGCGAGTCCTTCCGGATGCCGGATCGAATTCGACACAAGTGGCTTGGCATGCTTCGTCGGTTCGGGCTCCGGCGCAGTCTGCGCTGACGCATCGCTGGCCACCGGCGTCCGGGATGCATCGGCGACAAGCGTCGTCGATCCCGTTCCCGTCTGAGTCTCCCACGCAAGAAGTGCCGGCCCCCTGGCGGGTCCCACCCAGCGCCGCGCAACAGCGCGGATCCGTGTCGATGCAAAAAGAGCCGTTAGGGCCATCGATGCAACAGGCCTCCGGTGCCTGGCATGCGGTTCCCGCTCCTAGAAAAGTGCCTGGGCATTGTGTCTGCGGCCCGACAAAGCACTCGCCATCGGTGCAGCAGGCGCCGACCGGGTCGCCGGCCGGGCGTGCTTCCGCGTTGCCGTTTGACGCTGCGCCGCGCGCCCACGTTCCCCATCCGATCACGACGCACCCGAGCACTACCGCTCCAAGCGTGCTCCTCGATTGACGCCGATGCTGACAGTTTCCAACTCGCTTGCTCGCCATTACCCCGGTCTCCTGTAAATGGTCTTCCATCGACGGCTACTTGGGTCGGCCGGCCCGCTATGAACGTGCGTTCGGGTCGGAGCGCGCGCATGGAGCGGGGATCGTTCCCCCGCGCATCATGCTTGACGCGTCCATTGCGCACTCAGCGTTGGCGCCGTACCTCACGCCGGGAAGCGAAGGGCACGGCACGCCGCAGTGCGTGACCGATCAACTGATTTCGTGATCGTTTAGGCCCGAACGGCAGGTCATCACCAGCCACTCAGTAGCGAGTTTATCAGGTCCGGGAAAACGAAACAAGCGGAAATGGACTTTTCGCAAAACACTGCTGAACCCAGCGTGGATCAGGCTTCTCAGGGCGAGGAGGGCTGCCCGGCGCTGTCTTCGCGATTTGCGTTCAGCCGTGCTTGACGTGAGCGCTCGGCCAGAACCGGGCGCAACTGCCGAAACTGAGCGGCCATCTTGCTCTCGGGGTAACCGGCCGCCATCGCTTCGCCCACCTCGATGGCGCCGGCGAAATCCCCGGCGTAGACGGACTCACGGAACGTGGCGCGGAGAACGTCGATCGGGAGCGGCTGGGCGCCGGCACCGCCGGAAGTATCCTCGGCCTCTTGCTCCAGGCTTTCCGTTTCGGCGTTGAATTCAGGCTCGGGAACGTCGTCCGGCGCTGATTCCGCTTGCGCCAATCTCGGATATCGGGAGGACTCGACCGCGCCTGCCACGAGCGAAGTGGGTTCGCCGGACGCGCTCGAGGGCAGCCGCACGAACATTGCGCTTGATTCGAGGGCCTGCTCCAGTGCATCGATGCGCCGATGGAACTCCTCGACCTGCCGGCCGTTCCCGGCCACGACGCGCGCCAACTGGACGATGCAGTGCATTCCGATTCCGAGGCCGAGTGAGCCCAGTGCAACGCCTGCGCCGACCAGCGCGTGCAGGACCGCCCCTCCCGCGGCGGCATACCAGACGTACGCCAAGCCGAGCAACGCGAAGAAACCAAAAAATAGGTACGTGACCCACGCCGCACGGCGCAGCCACTGTTGAGAGATCCCCTCCTCAAACATTTCTGTCCTCGTCGCTGAAAACCGTGTGCCGGGCCGCGTCGCGCCCGCGCCTACGAACGATCCTCTTCACCCGGCACGTTTAGTTGAACGTATCCGCGATCGGACGGTTGGGCAAGCTCGGCGCGGTCGGGCCGCGGATAGTCCTTCAGATCGCTTTCTAATGGAACAGTGACCTCGAGCCAGATGCACTCGGCGTGGGTCTTCATGCGGGCCGCTCCCAGTCCGGCCGGGATCAGCACGGTGTCGCCGCGTCCGAACGACAGGCTTCGACGATGGTTGTCGTACGAGACTTCCCCGCTCCCGTCCAGGACGATCCAGACGATCATCTCGCCGGTGGGGATGTCCTGCTCGACGCCCTCGACCATCCGGACCCGCTCGATGATGAAGGACTCGCAGCGGACAAGCTGCGAGACCGTCGTCCAGACGCTGGCCACGTGGGAGCGCGGCTGCTGGGCCTCAGGCGGCGGACCGAAGTTGATGCATTCCAGCGACTCGTCGATGTGCAGGTCACGCCCCTTGCCGGTCTTCGAATCGACCCGGTCCCAATCGTACACACGGTACGTGATATCCGAAGGCGTCTGCACCTCGGAAACGACGACGCCGGCCCCTAGAGCATGGACCGTACCGCTCGGCAGGTAGTAGCATTCGCCTCTCTTGACCGGAATGCGTCTCAGCGTGGAGGCGACCGTGCCGTCTTTGATGGCCTGGACGAACGACTCCTTTGTCACGCCATCGGCCAGTCCGTGGTAGATCGCGCCGTCCGACTCGGCGTGCAGGATGTACCAGGCCTCGTTCTTGACTCGGACGTCGCCGCCGAGTTTGCGGGCCATCTTCTCGTCGGGATGGACCTGGACGCTCAGATGCTCCTGGGCGTCGAGGAACTTGATCAAGAGGGGAAACCGGCCCTTGAACAACTCGGCCCCACCCAGCAGGCCGCGCCCCCACTCGGTGACCAGTTGCCCCAGTGTTTTGCCTTTGGCGGGCCCGTCCCGGACGACGGACTGGTCGTTCTCGAGGTCGACCAGTTCCCACGACTCGCCGATCGGCTCATCGGTGTCGAGCTTCTTGCCGACGACGGTTTCGAGTCGGTGGCCGCCCCAGATCTTGGGTTTGAAGATCGGTTTGAAAATGAGAGGGCATACTGTCACGTCGCTGCTCCAAGACCGCCGGGTATTCTAGGTTTGCCACGCGTATCCGCAATCCCGTTGCCATTCGCACGTAGATTCGCGGTGCGTGAACGTTCAGGCGGCGTTCCACGTTGGGTGCCAGGAGGGATTCGTGCCCGTGCTGTCGTACGGCGCGAGAAACGCATGGGCAAGCTGCGTCGCCAATGCCGGCTCCGCTTGCCCATGCCGCCGATTCTGAACGCGTACCCCGTCTAAGGCGGACCAGTGCCACCTGCCCGCACTGTCACGTGCCCGGCGATTCGGCGCGGAGTCTTGCGGCAAATTCGGACATCGCGGGGTTCTGCGTCAGCGCGGCTTGTGGGCTGCCGGTTTTCGGCATAGATTGTCTCGGGCAGATTCAAGTGAGCCGGAAGACGGCGCCCGGCGCGGAAGCGGCGATCCGTTGGGCGGCTCGAAACGGCACAGGGGAACCAACTATGAGCACGCAACCCGGGTCCGACACCATTACGTTCGACGAGTTCATCAAGGTCAAAATGCGCGTCGGTAAAGTGGTCGAGGCGTCCGATCATCCAAACGCCGACAAGCTGGTGGTCATGAAGGTCGACGTTGGCGATGAGCAGCGGCAGATCGTCGCCGGGCTCAAAGGGTACTACACGCCGGATCAGTTGGTCGGCCGCAACCTGATCATCGTCACGAATCTGGCTCCGCGCAAGATGCGAGGGGTCGAGAGTCAAGGGATGTTACTGGCGGCGAGCACGCCGAATCACGAGCAGGTTGTTACGCTGACCACTTCAGAGGACATTCCGCCGGGATCGGGCGTGAGCTAGTCGATCCGGAAACACCCAGGACTGTCAGTTGAGCCGTCCGCCATTACGGGCAGCCGCCGCAGGCCTGATCGCCCCCGGTGGCGCGCACCACGGCGAGGACGTCAAACAGATTCACCGTGCCGTCGCCGCCGCAAGGAATCACGTCCGCTTCTTGGAACGTGCACGTCGAGGGGTTGCCGCTGGCTACGTCGATAACGCACATCACGTCGGACACGCCGGGCGTCCCATCGCCGTCGAGGTCGCCGTAATTGTTCGGGATGGTGACGTTCAGGACGTACGGCCCGCCCCATCCTCGCTCCTTGATGATCTTCACCACGTAGGTGCCGGGGGGCAGGGCCGCATCGACGACCTCGGTGCCGCCCGTCTCCGGTGCGATGGCGACCAGCAGACCGCCAGTCGTCACCAATTGCATGTCGAGATCCATTTCGGAGTGATCATAGGTCGCCGAGATCCGAAGGCCCTCTCCCTCCTCGCAAAGCTCGACGGCGAAGTAATCGAATAAATCCACGAGGTACAGGTCGTGATCTCCCTGACCCAGCAGTGCGGCCTGTTCCACTTCGTCGTTGTCCTCGAACTCGTCGTCGGTCGCCGGCGCGGCCTGCAGCCAGGACTGGATCGAGGGGAACGTCTGATCGAACCGGCCGTAAACGACGTTGTAGCGGTCCTGGTTGTTGCAGTTCGGTTCTTCGAAAAGACATGCGCCGAACAGTTGGCCGACGACTTCCCACTCGGCGTTGAACAGTGGCGAGCCGCTGGAACCCTGTTCCGTGATGCCCTCAAACCAGTCCAGGTACCAGAACTTGTCGAGACCCAGCCCGAATTGACTGCAGATCGGGGGTTCGGTGGTCAGACTGCCGAAACTCACCCGCTTCCACGACCCGCCGGGGTGGTGGATGCCGGTCACCGGCTCAGTCGGGGCGGAAGACGCCGCGTTCCACGCGGCAAACCCCTGTCCCGCGTCCGGGTCTTCGATCAGGCGCAGGAACGTGAAGTCCGTCGTTTCGGATGTGGCCAGAAGGACGCTTCCGAGTGACGTCGGCCCGAACGTCGTGGGACCGTTGCACGACGTCGTTTCGTAGAACCAGCGAGCCTCCACTGTATCTGCAACTGATTGTCGGCTGATACAGTGGTTGGCTGTCAGGAAATATCCGGCAAAGGTGTTCGGATCCGAATCCGCAAGTAGGCCGCCGCTGCACAGAAACGACCCGCCATCTTGAAAGACGATGCGCGCGACGGAAGCCTGGGCCACCGAATCCACATCGTGGCAATTGACGTCTTCCTGGCAGGGCAGCAGGAGCGATTCCTGCCCTTCCGCCGGTTCGCGATAAATATGCGAGATGCGATCGATCTCGAGGTTCGGCGGTTGGGCCGCTTCGGACGGCGGCTGGTACTGCACGTACGCGGCGTCGCCGTCGATGACATTGGACCAGAAGCGTCGTTTCCCAATCGGGCCGACGCCTTCATAAGAATAGGTTTGCATCCCTCCGGCATCACTCACGACGACGCGGGCACCGAGGGGCAGATCGAAACGAGAGAAATGCACGCGGATCCCCTCGGCGTCGGGCGAATCGAGCTTGATCGTCCATAACGGCGATCCGTCCGAAGCCTGGGTCCATTGCCCGTCGGCTTGCGGCGTGATCAATCCGACGGGGCTCGGTCTTTCGATGCCCACACGCATCGGCAGTCCGCCGACGCCATCTCTGAGCGCGTCCTCCCGCCGAAGCTTCTCGCGATCGACCGCGCCCCAACGTACTGGAGGGACGTGTCCGCGCAGCCCGCGGTGCAACTGGATTTGCTTGGCAGTGCCGGCCTGGTGAACCGCTCGCGCCGGTGCGAACTCGCCCCGGACGTGCTGTGCAGGCGGTCTATCCGCTCGCAGCGTGCCGCTCGACATCAGCACTATGCTGAAGAGCGCCGCTCCGGCGACGCTGCAGTTCTTCCGCCGCATTCAAACCTCCGTGACTGCTCGCCTGGAATGCCTGGAATGACCCCACCGTGCCACCATGACGCACACGGCCTGAACCCACAAACGGCTGCTCCGATCAATGATACGACTTCGTAACCTCCCGAGGCAACCATGAGCGAATATGGGAAAACCATCCGACGACGGCCGACGCCCCTGCGCCGAAGGTTTTAACGGACGGCATCAATCTCGAAGACGCGGCCGGGTGCGCGGGCGCAGTGAGTCTCCGATAAGCCGAAACAGGCTATTATGAAGCCTGAGTGGATAGTCCAGACTCAGGGGCTGGCGTCTGCGATCGGTCGTGGGACCAGCCCGCTAATGGCGCAAACCAATTCTGGGTGGACCAGCGTCGAGGTCTTTTCGCGTAACCCGTTAGCCGCCTGCCTCCGCGAGGACGCGCTGCGCCGCCGCGAGTCCGGCGCCCAGTTCGAATCGGTACCCCTGGCCGTGCAGGCATAGTTCCAGCCCGCTGAGCACCGAAAGGGCGTCGAATTGGTCCATATAACCCATGTGTCCGATGCGGACGATCTTCCCCTTCAAGTGATCCTGGCCGCCGGCGATCTGCATGCCGAACCGTTCGCGCATGTCTTTTCGCAGTTTCGGCTCGTCGACGCCGTCGGGCACCAGCAGTGCCGTGACCGAATCCACGGGGTCAGCCGCGAAGACCTTCAGTCCGATGACCTTTGCGGCCTCACGAGTGGCCCGGGCGAACGCTGCCGTTCGCTTCCACACGTTCTCGAGGCCCTCTTCCTTGATGCGATGGAGGACAACCTGCAGGCCGTCGATCATCACATTGGCCGGCGTGTAAGGCGTGTCGCCTTTCTCGAGTGATTTGCGATAGGCCTTCAGGTTGCCGTAGAAAGCGTTCGCTTCCCCGCTGTCGATCCGCTTCCAGGCCCGCTCGCCGACGCCCGCGAAGCCCAGCCCCGGCGGGAGCATCAGGGCCTTCTGCGATCCCGTGATGAGCACGTCGATGCCCCACTCGTCCATCTTGACAGGGATGGCGCCGACGGCCGTGATGCCGTCGACGATGAGCAGCATGTCACGCTCGCGGGTAAGCTTGGCGATCCCCTGGACGTCGCTGACGGCGGCGGTTGAGGTTTCGCTGTGGGTGACGATGACGGTGTCGATCTCGCGGTCGGCGTCGAGCATTTTGGCGACGCCGTCGGGCTTGAAGCCGTGGCCCCACTCGAGGTCGTATGGGCTATTGGGAATGTTGAACGCGTCGCAGACCTTGCCCCATCGTTCGCCGAACTTGCCGGCCCGGCAGACCAGGGCTTTGTGCCCCGGGGGCATGCACGAGACGATGGCCGCTTCGGCCGCGCACGTGCCGCTGCCGGTCACCGTGACGCACGTCTGCTCGGTGCACAGAAGGTATTGCAGGTGCTTCGTGACGTCTGCGAAGATTTCGCGAAACTGGGAGGTGCGATGGTGGTCGATGGGTTTCGCCATTGCCAGGAAGACTTCTTCCGGAACCATCGCCGGGCCGGGTGTGAAGAGTCGTAGTTTTTTCATGCCGGTGCCTCGCTTAGAGACCTAAGGTTTGTCAAACGCGCGGTAGGCCGTAGATTATAACCGTCTCCGGGATTGCGCCAACGAGTTCGAGGCCGAGGGAGGACGCCGTGACGTGGGGACGTGGGTGCGCCTCAGCTGCGTTCGCACCGGCAGGCTCCGCCTCTGTTGGCGGCTCCGCTTGCCCCTGCCACTCTCGCCAGACACGTACGGGGTGGACCTGTGGCACCCAGGATCGAATGGGCCTGCAACCGGTGGGGCTTTCCTTCGGTCATAGTGACTGCGAGGTTACTTGGCCGCTCTGCAGGGCATGCTTAAAATTTACTCGCCGTAGAGCCCTAGACATTGTGATGCGCTTCCGGAGAGAGATGTTGTTCCGTCGGAGTTTCTTCATGATGACGCCTCGACTTGCAGCCTCCATGGCCCTGTGCCTGGCGATTCCATCTCTCGGACAATCCCCGAGCGGAGACGCCGGAGCCGACACACACAGCAATGGCCAGCCCCGTCTTTACGTTGAAGAGAGAGTCGTGGAGCTCGGCCGGATGCTGCAGGGCGAGAAAAAGAAGGCTTCGTTCGTGATCGAAAACCGCGGCAGCGCCCCGCTGAATATCGAGTCCGTGCGCGCCGCGTGCGGCTGCACCATCCCGCGCGACCTGTCCAAGGACGAAAGGCGGGTGGAACCGGGCGCGTCGATTACGCTGGAGGCCGTCTTTGACAGTAGAGGGCGCAGAGGCAAGCAGCGCAAAGCCGTGACGGTCGCCACCAACGACCCGATCGAGCCCAACCTCCGACTGTTTATTGCGACCGAGATCGTGACGCCTATGGAGGTGTTGGTCGACGGGCGCCCGTTGCGCGTCGTACCGCTTGGAAGGATCAGCCCTGGCGAGCGCGTGGCCAAGACCATCGAGATCCTGCCGTCCGAGCCGGGCAAGGAGCTTGAGGTCGTTTCGCTGGACGTCAAGTCTGAAGCGCTGACGCACGAAATCGAGCCGCTGGCGAAGGACGATCGAAAGGGTAGCCTGCTCGAGTTGGCTGTTGCGCCCGACGCGATCCCGGGACCCTTGTCCGCGCAGATCGAGATCACCGGCAGGATCGGCGACGACCGTACGCACATGGATCTGCGGGCGTATGGCGAGATTGTCGGCGAACTGACCTATACTCCGCTTCAGATCAGGCAAACCTCACCGCTGATTCACGGCGGATGGATGACGCCGGTTCGGATTCGCTCCGACGTCGGGCGGCCGTTCGAGATTCTCAGCGCCGAGGCCGGACCTGATCTGGAAGTGATCGTCACGCCGGAGAAGGACGGCATGGAGCATCTGGTCAAACTGAAGATCAAGGAGGCTGCGCCGCCGGGACCGTTCGGAACCTACCTCGACATTCGCACGACAAGCGTTGTGCAGCCGCTGATTCGCATTCCGGTGTTTGGCTATGTTCGCTCATACGTCGACGCTTATCCGCCGGCCGTATTCCTCAGCGAGTCCGGCGGCGAAGAACGCTCGGCCCGCACCGTCAAGCTCGAGACGGCTACACGCGCGCCTTTCGAGGTCACGGGCGTATCGGTCGAGTCGCCCTACGTGACGGCGGCCGTGACGGAAATCCCCGGCCGGCAGGCTCGCGGGATACGCTTCGTTCGCGTCGAGGCCACGGATGACGCACCGCCCGGCATTCACGAAACGGTCGTGCGAATCCAGACCGACGTCGCGGGCGGCCACGAGGTGACCATTCCCGTAACACTCCAGGCCACCTGAGGCGGCGGTTCGCCGAGTTCGCACCGGCAGACTCCTTGTTCGCCGGCTCAAACCGTTTTAGGCTTTAGGCGCTTACAGCCCGGAGTCGATGATGAGCAGGGAAGCCGACAACGGTGACAGGGACCGCAAGTCGTCGCAAGGCGTGGACTGGTCCGATCCCAGTATCCCGGCCGGTGATTCTCCTCCGCACCCGACGTGGCCGCTGGTGGTTTCGGGAGTCCTGTGGGGCGGGTGGGTTGTGTTTTTGGCCGTCGTGGCCGTGACGAACTGACTGAAATCGCCCAAAGGATCGATGGCTTCGCCAACCCTCGTCGCAACGGAGTGCGACCACCTCGACGCGAACCTGCGCGCGATGGACGCCTATTCGTCCGGTGCCCGCCTGCGCATCGCCGCAATGCCCAACCCGGAGAACGTGCTGCCCGTCGCCGGACGTGACGGCGCGGCGACCTACCGCATCAACGGACACGGAGAACGGCGGGACTATCTGGGCCGTACGTCGATGCCGGCGGTCCGCGCGGCCGCGCTGGTGGACGCGTTTACGCCCGACGGAAACAGCACCCTGGTCCCCGCGATCGGAACCGGCTACGAGATCAGGGAATTGCTTTCGCGTGGATCGGGTGTCGGGGCGGTGTTCGTACACGATCGGAATTGGCCCGAGGTGCGTCTTGCGCTGACCCTTCATGACTTCACCGGTGAACTGGGCAGCGGGCGTCTTGTGATTCTGAGCGAAGACGACCTCGAGAAGTCGCTGCTGACCTTCTTTGAGGCGTTTCCCGGTTACGAGTTTCCTCGGCGGATGTTCGCCCCGCCTTACCTGCAACGAACCGAGATCGAAGTCCTTCGCTCGACGGTTCAGCGAACCGCCGCCCAGGTCGCCAGAATGCAGGCCGACCGAATCGCGGCGTACGGCGTGCGCCTCCGCGAGCCGACAAGAACGAGCGACTCGATCAGGCGCCTGGCGCTGGTGTCGATCGATCCGCGGGCCAACGCGGCCGAGGCCGCGGGCGCGCTGCGTGCGGCAGCGTCGCGGTGCGGCATCGAAGTAGTCGCGAGCGTGCCCGACTTGCCGGCGCGGTGCCACGCGCTGGCGAGAATGCAGGCGCTGGCGTCTGGCGATGCAGCGCTGTTGCTGAACTGCGGCTGGGGTCCGCTACGGGAGCACGTGCCGACACACTACCCGGCCGTCACGTGGCTGCTGCCGGAAGCGAAGATTCTGCGTGGCATGACCGACGGTTTCGACGATGACCAGCCGGTTTTCGTGGCGACGCCGGAACTCGAACAGCAGGTCCGGGCATTCGGGGCCAATGCTGCGAACATCCGCATTCTGGATGTCGCCGTTGATGATGAAGTGTTTCGGCCGGCGCCACCGAGCGAAGGTGCCCACAATGAGTCGCTTGCCGCGGTGTGCGTCAGTGACCTTCCCGATATTCGGGCGGCGGCTTTGAACATCGATCTCGAAACGCACGTTCATTTGTGGGAGCGTGTCTGCCGCACGGCCGCCGATCGCCCGGAGGCTGCGGCGGAGACGATTCTGGATGCGGCCCAGCGCGCCAGCGGCGTGACGATCCGAGAAGAGCACCTGCGCGATCGATTCGCGGCGCTGATTCGTGACCGGCTCCTGCCCGTGATCCACACGCGGATCATTGTAGAGTCGCTGCTGGCCTCCAGAGTTGACGTGCGTGTTTTCGGCGCGGGATGGGAGCAGAGCCGGGTTCAGTCCGATCGCGTTTCGCCCGCGCCGACCACGGCCGCAGAGCGTAGCGAGCTTTACAACCGCGCGGCGGTCGTCGTCTGCCCCGTGTTCGATCAACAGGTCCCACAGGTGTGCCTCGAAGTAGTGGCGGTAGGAACCTGCGTCGTCCTTCGGGAGCCGGAAACATCTTTCGAATCGCTCAGACCCGGGCTGGCCGATGTGCTGGCGGAACTGCCGCATGCCCGCGATTTGCGGTCATTCATACAAATCGCCGGATGCCTCGCTCGTGACGCCGGCCGCCGCAAGACCGCCTGCCGGCAGGCTCGCGCGAACATCCTGGATCGGCACCTCTGGTCCCATCGTATCGAGACGCTGCTTGAAACGCTTGCGGAGCGATGCGTCGCGCCGTAAGACGCCTTCCATGGGCGAAACGGGGCGGAGTCAGCAGGAGAACGGTTGCGATGCCGAACCGACCCGGGCACGCGCTGCGCGTCGCCTTGGCGTTGCCGCCGCCGTTATCTTCATTCTCGGCATCCACATCGTAGGCCGGGTCGGCTCCTTCTGCTCGCCGGTTCGCGCCGACAGCTACGCTTACACCTGCATCGGATACCGCATTGCGCAGGGCGAGGCGCTGTACAGCCCGACGCTCAGCGACGTGAAGCCGCCGCTGCTTTACCATCTATATGCGCTGGCGTATCTGGTGCTGCCGCCCGGGCGATTGTCCGTCGTGCCGGTCGATACGCTGTTCGGCCTGTTGGGTTATTGGGCCACGTATCTGCTGGCTCGGGACCTGTTCGGACGGAAGATCGGCCTGGTCGTGACGGCCGCCGCGGCCATGGCGTACAACGCGCTAATCGTGTGGGACTTCGGCACCGAGGGGTTCGGGCTGGCCGAATCCTATATGGTTCTGCCGGCGGCACTCGCCGTCCGTGCTTATCGGCGCGGTGTACTTGGCGATCGAAGCGTCGCATTCCTGGCGTGCGGGCTGTGGCTGGGGATTGAGGCTTCTATCAAGCAGACCGTTCTTCCGCTCGCGGCCGCGATCGCGCTGCACTGGACGGTGCTGAGCTTGTTCCGTTCGATGGCCCCCCGCCGGTGGTTGAGAGGTTCGCTTGCGATCGCCGCGGGCCTGGTTGGCGCTCTGATTCCCTGGGTCGTATTGCTGGCCGCACAGGGCACGCTCTTATCGATGATCGAGGTCATGCGCACCGGGGCCGTCGGGCAACTGGCGAAGGCGACGGCCAGGCCCGATCAGTGGAGCAATGTGCTGCCGCTCTGGGTGCCGATGGCATGGTGTGTCTTCGGATTGCTGTGGTGGGTCGAATCCGCGTGGCGAATGCGCCGCGGCGGGACGGGCTTTGCCGTGGCGCTTTCGTCAAGTGACCTGTTTTTTCTGCTCCTGTGGCTCGCGCTGGAATACGTCATGCTCATTTACCTGCCGGTCCGAGCCTTTCATTATTACGTCGTGTCGTGCACGCCGTTGGTCCTGCTCTCGGGACTGATGTGGGCGGGGCTTGCGGCAACGCGACCGACGTTGCCGACACGACGGATGCTTGCGGCCGGCTCGGTTGCGGCAGTTCTCTCGCTGGCGTTTGCCCGCACCACGGTTGATACTGTGGTTCCGATTGCGATCGCCCGCCTGCGCACGTATGACGCCGGCGCCGACCGTGCATTCTTCAGCAGCATAGTGGATCGAGAGGTCATCAAGTTGGGTATGCCGTCGCAACCGCCTTCACGATAAGGCTGCTGCATCGATGAAGCAGGGAACTGACAAAACGATCTCGCAGCCGTCCGCGACGCTGATTGTGCTGATCCTCTGCGCGGCATGGATCGCAGCGACGGCCTGGGCGCGCTGGGCGACGGAGGGGGCGGATCCTACCACCAGGCTGTATTTTGGTGCCGCGGCAGCCATCGGCCTGACGCTCGTGCTGGTCCTGGCGGACACCGTCGTATCGAGGGTTCTCTCGACCGATCTGCACTTTCGCGTGCGGACCGGCGAGGTTGTCGCGGCCGTCTTGTTCGCTGTGGTTGCCGCGGCGCACATTGCTACGGATTCCGTTACGGTGCGGGATGCCGCCGCGCTCTGGCTGTGCCTGGCCGGCGTTCACTTCACCTGCCGGCCTGCGGGGCGCTGGGTTGGTATCACGATGCTCGGTGTTGCGTGCGGTTGCTCGCCCCTGGTCGGCGGGTCGATGCTGGTTGTCGTGGCGGCCTTCGCTCGACCGGCGGGCCAGTTCCTCGGGTTCGCGATGACGCTCTTCCTGGCGATCTTCTTCTATCCGATGTTCACACCGCGGGAGGTGCCCTGGACATATGCGTTTCCGGTGCCGGAGGAGATCGAGCGAGTGGGGCCCGCGTATCTTTGGACGCTTGCCGCGGACTGGGGCGACATCGTCCTGCCCGTCATGGTCCTTGCCCTGCTCGCCATCGCCGAGGAGCTGTTCGGCCGCCCGGAAGAGAGGCCGCCGTCACCGGAGCCGGAGATTCCCCGGTACGCGCTTCGACTCTGGCTGGTGCTGAACGCGGTGGCGGCGATCTGCCTGCCGAAAATCCTGGTCAGTCACGGGCTGATCTTCTTGGCGCCTGCCATTCTGCTGGCGGCGCCGGGCTGGCGGGTGCTGCGCTGTTTGCCTTTCACGCGTTCCAACTGGACGCTCTCGCTTTTTTCCGCGCTCAGTTATTGCGTCGTCGTGGCGCTCGTCTGGACGCCCATCCGGACGTCCGCGGAACTGATCATGGGCGCACTGTGGGGCCGATGAGCGGCGAACCCCTCGATAACACTTCGCATCCGGCATCGCCCCCTGACCGCTGGTGGCTTGTCACGGGTGTGGTCCTCCTGGTCGTCGGACTTCACGCGGCCGGGCGCGTCGGGGCCTACTGCTCGCCCCTACAGAACGACAGTTACATCTACGCGAGCTTCGGCTACCGCATCGCCCACGGCGACGTGATGTACCGCGACATGAGCGACATCAAGCCGCCCGGTCTGTTCATGCTCTTTGCCCTGGCTTATCTGGTGTTGCCCGGCGGCCGGGCGGCTCTGATCCCGCTCGAATCGCTCTTCATGCTGGGGGCCTATTACGTGATCTACCGCTTCGCCCGCGAGGTCTACGGCCGCGGCGTCGCCCTGATTGTGCTGCTCGTTGCGGTGGTCACGATCAATTACTTTACCTTAATGGGGCACGTGATCGAGGGGTTCGGGCTGGCGGAAAACTTCATGTTCCTGCCGGCGGTCGCGGGCACGCTGCTTTACCGGAATGGTCTGCACGGGAATCGGTTGACACTCTTGTTCTTCGCCGGCCTGCTGTTCGGAATTGAAACGACGTTCAAGCAGACCGCTCTGCCGGTGGTTGCCGCCGTCACGCTGCACTGGACGGTGATGATGCTGTTCGTGCGCCACGCCTTGAAGCGATGCCTGATGGGCTGCGTCGCGATGCTGGCCGGCGGGCTGGTCGCTTGGGCGCCGCTCATCGCGATGATGGCGTTGCAAGGCACACTCACGGTTGCGTGGAACCTGCTGACCAGCGACGCGGCCGAGATGGTCGGCAAGGGGACGGCCGTGCCGGACGATTGGCAAGAGATCCTTCCGCTCCAGTGGCCGCTGATCGCGATGGCGTGGGGATTGGTGGCACTGCTGGAACACCGCCTGCGCCCGTCGAGCGGTGCCCCGTCAGTTGCAATGCAAAGGGCGGGGAATCATCCCGAAGGCACGCCGGGAGGAGACCATCAACGGACGCAAATACACGCAAGCGACCTTTCATTCCTCCTCCTCTGGATGATCGCCGAATTCGCACTGTTAACCAAGCTGCCGCTTCGATCCGCCCATTACTACGTGCTGACGTGCGTCCCGTTCGTCCTGCTCAGCGGGTTGCCCTTCGCTGCTTTGCGGACAGGTCTCGCTCCTTTGTCGCGCCGCGCCCGGCTGGCCGCTTGGTCGATCGCCGTGATCGGAGCCGCTGCGCTCTACAAGCCCGCCGCCGATCCCATCGTTCCCGTGGCGATCGCACGTTTCAGGGCGTTCGACCGACAGGCCGACATCCGGATGTTCAACGAGGCCATCCACTGGGGCCGCATCCACTTCGGGCGGGGCGAGCCGTGGGTAGAGCCGGAATCGCCGTAACCACGTGGCCACAGGAAGCCGCCGCCGCGCTGCTCTCCAAGCTGAAATACTCCACGCCAACTTGACGAATAAGAAGTGGGCGTTGGAGCGCGGTAGATGGTAACGCAACCCAGTGCAACTTTTGTGGAGCGGCCTGCGTCGTCCTCTGAAGAGACGGCCCCGGCCCCGGTCGCCTGTATCGAGCTGGACCGCTTCTGCGAAGCGTGCGGCTACAACCTGCGAACGCTCCCCGTCTATCGGGACGAGCGCACGGGGGTGGCGATGGCGCGTTGCCCCGAGTGCGGCCAATATCATCCCGCCAATGACGCCTCAACGGCCATGAAGCCCTGGATGCTCCGCGTGACCTCGCTTCTGTTGATCGGCTGGATCGTGAGTCTGGTGTGGCTGTACTTCATGCTCGGCGCGGCCGAAGTCGGCGTGAGCGTGGGCATGCTCAACGAGCTTACCCTGACCGGCACCTACCGGACGATCCAGACTCCGACCGGGATCAGCGCTATTACGATCACGCGGAGTTACGGCCCCCTCCAACTGCGCCCACGAAGTGCTGAAGACAATCTCTTCATCGGATTCATGTACATGGTCTCGTTTCTGGTCGCGTTCGCGTCGGGAACGTTGGCCGTCGTGGTCTTTCCACACTGGCGACGGTCGGCCTACATTGCACTCGTGTTCGCGTTTCCGTTGATCGCAGCTACGATCGCGACCGTTGTCTGGCGGAATGAAGGACGGGACCTGTGGATCTGGGGGATGCAGCACATCGTCGCCCACGCAGGTACGCAACTGTTCGGCGGCATCCTGGGCGTCTTGCTCGGTCGTCCCTTCGCACGAGCAGCCGTGACGATTCTCCTGCCGCCCAGCATTCGCCCCCGTCTCGCGTACCTCTGGCTGGCCGATAATAAGCCGTTCCCCTCGCCGACATAAACGCCGCCTCCGCCGCCATGGGCTCCGTTCGAGAGCGTGCCGTCTGCCTTGTGACGCACCAACAGCTCTACCCAAATGCGCTTGCCCCGCTAGACTCACGGCAATGGGATAAAGAAGCCCCACAAGGTTACGGGAACCATTGGCCATGTGAGTCTGATGTCGCTAAAGACCTTCTATTTGGACACAAACACGTACTGCGAATTCGTAGACAAACCAGAGCGCAACAGCTCGTTGCGTGCCTTGGTTCGCACCCGTCAACGCAGCAATCGCTGCCGAATCCTGGGTTCTCACAGCGTCATCAAGGAAATCTTGTGTATTCCCGACGAGTTCGCCAGGAAGCGCAAAGCCGCGTTTCAGTTGTACTGGGAGTTCGTGGATTCGCTCGTGTTGAGGGATGCTGCCGAACTATTCGCCGACGAGATTCGGAAGAGTGCGCGCCTGAGGCTAAGCGAGGCAATTCTTTCAGAATCTGAAGCAGTTGAGCTCCAAAATCTGACTCTCGCACCGCCGCCGTGCGCCGACGTTGCAATGGAAGCCATGACGGACGAGCAGAACACAGCGAACCAGTTTCAGGAAACCGTAGCCGCCGCCCATGAGGCGTTGATCGCACATGTCGGCGACGAGAGTGAGGCCCGCTCCCAACTCGCGAGAATGACGATCAATGAGCCCACGGTGCAAGATTGGTACGAACATTCCTTTAGAGGCTTTAGCACCTTGATGGGCGAGCCGATTCCCACGGGACTGTGGGCGCCCGTACGAAACCTCCCTATGACAAGGGCGTTCGTTTCATTCTTTCTGGCAAGAGTGCGCCGGCACCATGCTGATTTGTCCAAAGTCCGCCGTGGCGATCGCGATGACGGAATGCACTATAGCTACGCCGCCATGAGCGATGCCCTTGTTACGTGCGACAGGACGCTGAAGCGGATCGCGGAATCCATCGAATGGAATTTCATTCGGGTGCTCAATCTTGCCGAATTCGGGGAATTCCTGTCTGGGAGCAACTGACAATTCGGCGTCGCTGGAGATCCAGAGCGTCGCACAGCCGCGCCAGGTCCGAGTCGAGCGCAACATTGGACTGCGGATTCCGGGCGAGTCGCGGACGATGCAGGCTGAAAGCCTGCTCGATAGTAGCCGGCGGCTGGCCGCCGCAGGCGGCCCGCCGCCGGATCTGTGTGTATTAAAGTACATCGACCCCGGAGGGGGTCGCCTATTGTCTTCACGTCCACAGATAGCGCGGATCGAAAGGCACGCGATACCGCTCAGCCAGCGCAACCAGCTCATCCTCGAAGCTCATGGTCTTATGTCGTTCCTTCTGGCCCCGTATGTAGTCTTCAACCGCACGAACCTGCGATTCGCCGATTGAGAATGCCCCGTAGCCATCCTGCCAATGGAAATCTCGGAACACGGCTCCCTTCGTTTTGATCCACTTCGACGAGTCCTTCTTCAACGTCATCATCAGGTCGCTCAGTGCGATGGTCTTCGACAAGCTGATCAGCAGATGAACGTGGTTCTCGGTCCCGCCGATGGCGAGTGCCGGCGATGCTCGATTCCGACAAATTCCCCCGAGATACGCGTGCAACTCGCATTCGATCGCGGCCGAGATCAGATTACGGCGCTCCTTCGTGGAGAACACGGTGTGGACAAGGAGCCGTGTCAGCGTTTGCGCCATGGGCACATTCTAGCGGCGAACCCACGGGGCGGGCAGACAGTTATGCGACCCCGCTGGGGTCGAACAGAACATTGGGGCCCTCGCATCCGTGGGCGTCGTCCGCCTGCGGCGGACTCTGCCCACGGCTGCTACAGAGCAGCCTTTCAGGCTGCGGAAGCTCAGTTCGCCTTCGTGCGATCGGCGCCCGACACTCGGGATAAGAAGCCGACACTGGACTGGAAGATCTCGTCCGCCGCGGGGCGGCCTTCTTCGGATTCCTCGATTTCCAGGTCGGCCAGGTTGGCCAGGCACATCGGGCAGCCGACCACGTCCAGATGAAACTGGGTGTAGCTCTTCCACGGCTCCTCGAGAACGCCCAGCAGGTACGTGCCTAACGTACTGCGCTTCAAACAGGTCAGCCGATGCTGGCGCCAGACGCTGGCCACCGTGACCTCGGCCTCGGTGTCGCTCAGCTTCATCGGAACGCCGCCGGTCAGCTCGTCGATGTACTTCTGCAGCTTCTGGATGGCGCGGAATTTGATCCCGGCCACCGCCTTCTGATCCATCTCGAGCAGGTTGGCCACGTCCAGGTTACGCATGCCCTTGAAGAAGATCAGCTCGATCACCTGCAGATCATCGAAGGCTCCGCGGTCGCGCAGCTCGTGGATTAGCCGCCGCAACAGCCCGGCCAGCTCGTGCTCGAAGGACTTCTTCGCCTCGGCCTGGACGGCGTGCCCGCTGGGCGTCTCGCCTTCCTGGGGGCTGATCTGGTCCCACCAGTCGTCCGCGTCGGCCGGGGGATTCAGCGGCACGATCTTCCGCTGGCGAAGCTGGTCGCAGATCTTGTACCGAAGAATGGTGAACAGGTACGTCTCCAGTGCCCGATTCGGATCGTAATGCTGAAGCGACTGCACGAAACCGATGAACGTCTCCTGCACCAGATCCTCCGCATCGGCGAGGCTGGCGGTCCGCATCCGGGCGTACGCCGTCAGACGCCCCTGGTAGCGCTCGATAAGCTGACGCCATGCGGATTCTTCGCCTCGAAGAATCTGCTCCACCAGGTATTGGTCGGCGTTTTCCGCTTGCATCAGATCGGACCCTGCGGATGGGCGGACTTGCTGGGGCGATCGCGCACGCAATCCCTCGGCGCGCCCTCAACGCGGGAGCGAACGGCTCCCGAATCGTTCGGGCGCTCATACCGGAACATCAAAACACATGATAATGGAATCGGCCCGCCCGAACCACCGACCACAAGCTTCTACGACAGCCTTGCCACGGCCACACAAGTTCCGACGAACGCCACCGCGGCCAGCGTAAACGCGAGGCCGCGGAACCTCCCTCGCGTGGCGCCGTCGACGAGCACGTAGACGAGATAGAGGAACAGCACGACCGCCCCTCCGGAGGCGACGATGCGAGCGGCTGTGATGCTCTTCTTTACCTCTGGTGCCCGGGCTTTCGCCGTAACTACGTGGCTCGGCGTCACGATCTGGTGTGTTGCGTCGCGGGCGCTCCTGGCCGCGTCCAGTCCGAACGTGCGCGCTTTCTCAACGACGACCACGTGGCCCGGCACGCCGTTGAAGGTCGATCGCGAAAGCGACAAAACCGCGAGCACCACGAGCGTCAGGCACGGCACGAGCACCGCCAGCCACGTCGGCGCGCGGGCAGCCCGGCGGGTGCCCGAAGCGCTGCCAGCCAGCGACGGATTCATGCCTTCGCTTCTCCGGGGCGCACGCCCAACTGCTCATCCCCTCCGTCGGAACCGCAAGCCGGGTCGTTCGGGTCGTCGCAGCAGTTGATCACAAAGGCGCTGACTCCTCCGCCGTCGCCCGAACCCATTGCCGGATTGTACTTGACCGGCGGCCGGTGCGGCCAGACGCGCATGACGAACAGACAGAGCAACATGATCCCGGAGAAGACAATCCCGATCACCGCGGCAGCCAGATCTTCCCCGCCGTCGGCTGCGCCCGTCGCGATCGCCGCGATGCTCGATCCCAAAGCTGTCATGAACCCTGCGATCAGAAACGGAAGTAAGGTCTCCCGCCAGAAGCCGTAGCGCTTCCACAACGTTAGTTTCTGTAACGCGAACAGCATCAGGGAGAAACAGGCAACGGACGCGATCACATGGGCGAGTACCTCGTCACCGACCAATGCCGCGAAGATGATATTCGCCACGATGCCGAACAGCATGATGAATGCAAAGACGCTGTAGCAAGCGCGGGTAAAGACCGAGCGGGCCTTGCGCGGCGGGCCGGCTGACGCGACGCTGCTCACGGGCGTTCCGGAACCGACTGGCAATGCGAATGGAACGGCGGCGCCGGCCACGTCGTACCGCGCCTCCGGGGCCCCGTCGTGCGGCGGAGATGGCGGAGGTGGCGTCCCCGTCTGCTTCGGTCCGGTGTCCGTCCGCCCGGGCACTGCGTGCCCTGACGACGATGCTGCGGCCGGGCGAAGGAACCACGAGAGCGCCTGAGTCAGCAAAGACAGCGAGCCGCAGATGGCCCCGCCGACCAGCAGGAGTTTTGCATCTGAGTGGAAGTCTGCGATTGCCGCGCTGACTTCCATCGCGATCCCGCCGAACACACCCAACGTGATGGCGTTCCAGAAGGAGAGCTCGCCTGAAGCCCCGCTTCGCCAGCGTTCCTCCCAGTTCGCCACCACCAGCGTTACCAGCATAGCGACAAGAAAGGCAATGCCGGCCTCACCCCTGTAGGTTGCGATCGGTATACTGGCAATGAGCATCAACGGTCCGCAACAGCCGATCAGGATCAGTTTCTGGACCCATTCGGGCTCTGCGCCTTCGCCCAGCCTTCGTATCACACGCGGTGCAGCCGTCAGCCCGAGCGTCATGCCCGCGATCATCAGACCCGCGGACGCCGCGATCTCCCCCTTGCCCGTCGCTGAACCGATCAGCATTGCGATGCCCACAGAGACCGCCGCCGTTAGGACGGTCGAAACGAAAAACCGTTTGACGGACCGGCCGAGGTTTCGCTGAACCGTTGTTTCAGCGGACGCCGTTGGCGCCTGGGCTATGCCCGGCGCATTCGGCGGCGGGGCAGCTTCGGGGCGTGGCCTCGGCCGGTAAGGCCGGCCGGCGAGTTTGTCCATCTTTCGATCCACGCGCTCGCTGATTCGGCGCAGGCGTTTCTCGAGAGTGCGCGGCAACGGGCCCGGCCATCCGACATCCAGACCGCTGGGGACACCCGCCGGCGCTGCCGGACGCGGACGCTGCGGATTCGGCGACGGAACCGGCGAGGCGACGCCGCCGGCCGGCTGCCGCGGAACTGCCGTGATCGTCGTCGGATTGAAGCCGGCCAGACTCTGTCGAACCGCGCCGACGTCGAGAATGTCATCGACCATCTCGTGAACCGTCTGGTATCGGTCCTTGGGGTCCTTCTCGAGTGCCTTGCGAATGACTTTGCCGAACGGTTCGGGCAGGCCTTCGATCTCGGGCCGCTCGGTCAGGTGCTTCATGAGGATTTCGCCCATGCTCGAGCCCTCGAAGGGCACCTTGCCGAGCAGCATCTCGTAGAGAATCACGCCGAGGGCGTAGATGTCGATGCCGCGATGGTAATTGCCGCTCCCGACTTCGGGGGCCATGTAGTGCACCGTTCCGACGCTGGTCGTCTGGGCGCTGTGGCGCGATACCGAGATGAACTTGCTCAGTCCGTAGTCGCCGATTTTGACGTGGCCTTCTTCATAGAAGATGTTCGCCGGCTTCATGTCGCGATGGACGATGCCGCGGTCGTGCAGGTAGCCCAGCCCCTTGCCGATCTCCCGCATGAAGAAGGCCGCTTTCTCAACGCCCACTCCCGTCGGCTCGGCGATCAGCACGTCGCGCAGAGACGGGCCGGAGACGTGCTCCATGATGATGAAAAACTCGCCGTCCGGGCTTTTAACGACGTCGAAGATCGTCACCAGGTGTGGGCTCTTGAGGTTCATGCAGTGCGACACGCCGCGAAGCTCGATCTCCGCATTGTCGCGCAGATACTTCAACGCCACCTCGCGGCCGCCGTCGCTGACGGCGTAATACACCTCGCCGAAGCCGCCCCGGCCGATCCCGCGTTGGATCGTGTAACCCTCGAGGGGACGATCGCCATGTTTGAATGTGAATGCCATGATCGTTCCTACCGAATCGCGGGCCACCTGTTGCCAAGGGGCGACCGACGTCTCATGCCGCTCTCCGAACCGCGTGCGCGGGCTCTTCCGCGAAGACCGCTACCGTGCTCGCCAGATGGTCATGCAATCCCCGCTTCTGCCTGTCAAACGCGACCATCAGATATCCGATTCCAAACGTGACGATGTTCAACAGTTTGGCGAACGCCCGCCCAAACGATTGCAAGACTGTTACGGGCCGGCCGTCCGCACTGATGATGCGTATTCCGCAGGCACGTTTCCCGATGGTCTGCCCGTTCCAGAGGCCGATGAGCAAACCCTGGTACACCAGAAGTACACCGCCCCCCGCACCTTCCATGCGGAACAGGCCCTCGCAGATAAGCCCCACCAGAACGGTATCGATGACGACCGCCACGAACCGCAGCCAGAAGCCGGCGTAATGCACCTGCCCCGAAGCCATTTCAGAAACAAGGTCGCCCTGCCGTGGCGTGCGGGCCACGTCGCGGGCAGCATGCCCGACCGCCTGTCCAAAGTCACGGAACGCGCCCTTCAGATCAACCTGTGGGCGATGCACCGGCTGGGCGAACGGTGGTGCAGGCTGGGGAGGCGGCGGTGGCGGACGCACCGGGTTCGGTGACGGAATCGGCGACGTCATATCGCCGACCGGCTGCCGTGGCACGGCCGCGATGGTCGACGGGTTGAAGCCGGCCAGGCTGTCTCGCACTGCGCCAACCTCCATGACGTCGTCGATCATCTCGTAGACCGTGTCGTAGCGATCGTTAGGATCCTTGGCCAACGCTTTTCGAATGACGTGGCCGAATGGTTCGGGAAGGTTTGCCAATTCCGGTTGTTCGGTCAGGTGCTTCATGAGGATCTCGCCCATGCTCGATCCTTCGAACGGCACCTTCCCCAGCAACATCTCGTACAACATCACGCCCAGGGCGTAGATGTCGATCCCGCGGTGATAGTTTCCGCTGCCGACCTCTGGGGCCATGTAGTGAACCGTCCCGACGCTGGTTGTCTGGGCGCTGTGTCGCGACACCGAGATGAACTTGCTCAACCCGTAATCGCCAATCTTGACGCGGCCTTCCTCGTAGAAGATGTTCGCTGGCTTCAGATCTCGATGCACGATGCCGCGGTCGTGGAGGTATCCGAGTCCGGCGGCGATCTCCCGCAGGAAGAAGGCGGCTTTGTCCACGCCCAGGCCTTTCGGCTCGGCGATCAACAGGTCACGGAGCGACGGCCCCGACACGTGCTCCATAATGATGAAGTATTCGCCCTCGCGGCTCTTGACCACGTCGAAGATGGTGACCAGGTGGGCGCTCTTGAGGTTCATGCAGTGCGAGACGCCGCGAAGCTCGATCTCCGCGTTGTCGCGCAGGTACTTCAATGCCACCTCGCGGCCGCCGTCGCTGATGGCGTAATACACCTCGCCGAATCCGCCTCGACCGATTCCACGCTGGATCGTGAAGCCTTCCAGTGGGCGATCACCATGTCGAAACGTGTAGGCCACCGTTGCCTCCCCTGACGCTCAAAAGAACTCCTGCAAGACGCTCAAAAGAACGCCTGCAAAACGCCGCGTACGGCGGCGTTCGTTATCCAAAACTCGGCCCGAACGTCGGCACCGTCCACGGCTCCACGATGAAGCTGATGTTGAACAGCTCCATCTGGGTGCCGATCTCGACCGGTGTCGCCTCCGTATCGATGCGCCCGTTCCGCTGAGGACGCACCCAGAGACGCCCGTTCCTCTCAAAAAGGATAAGATCGTGCACCGCCGTGTTGCACATGATGTGCACGTTCTTGCCGAAACCCATCATGGCCGTCTGCCGGAACAGAACCACTCGCCGCACGTCGTTCGGCATGTGCGTCGAGCTGCTCATATCGAGCAGGCCGCTGGGGCTCTGCCGATGCGGCATGCGAAACGTGAAGCGGGCGTTTCGGGCCAGCGTCACGCGGTCGCCGTTACGCAGCAGATGATGCCGGGTGGCACGCCCGTCGATGTCTATATCCCGAGAGCTGAACAAGAAGTAATCATCCTCCGCTCGGGCGATCTCGGCGTGCCGCTCCGCGAGATCCGAGCGGATGGGAATATCGGCCGGGTTTTGAGACACTGCCCGCCCCACCGCGATGCGGTCCTTGCGTAGCAGCAGGTAACTGCCCCCGCCGTCCACGAGGACCAGCAACCGACTCGGAAGCACCTCGCCGGCCGGCGTCCGATCCGACAAGGCCACTGTCTCGTCAAGCGAAACCCTTTTTGCGACCGCGGGCACCGCCTTCGCGCGCGCCCTGCTCGGAGCGTTCTCGCCCAGCGGACCTCCGTGCAGCGACGTCAGCAACTCATCGACCGCCTGAAGTTGCTTGACTGCCTGTTTGACCCAGCCGGCGTTGAATCCCAAGCCCTGGAGACGCATGACCTGCCGGCGGGCCGACTCAAAATCGCCCTCGCCCAGCGCCCGCGAAGCGCTCTGTGCGACGCCGATGAGATCTTCGAGGTCACGCCGTGCGGGCAGCGATCGGCCAATGTCGCCCAGCGACATCAATTCCTCAGCTGCCCGATTGATCCTGCCGGCATCCAGAGCCGTGCGGGCGTTGCCGACCACTTGGGAACATAGCGTGGATTCGATGGCCAGCGCTTCAGGAGCATGCGGAGACAATGGGCGCACTTTCCGGAACCGGTCCAGGGCGGCAACGAGCTGCTTGTCTTTGATCATCTTCTCGATCCGGGCGAAGCCCTCGGCCGCTTTCCGTTCGCGCTCGGCGATATCCGCTGCCAACGCTTTGGCCTCCTGATCACCCTCGCCAGCGCCGGCCAGCAGGTCCTTACCGGCCTTGAGCGATCCCGCTTCGATCCTCCGGCGGGCCTCCTCCAGACGCCGGCGCTGCGATTGCTGTTTGCGGTTCACCTCGTTCGCCACAACCCGTATGTTCTGCCGCAACTCCGCGATCCGCTCGTGTTGAGTGCCGGCCGCCTCGGCTTTGTCGAGGTCGGCCAGCGCCTCGGCGAACCGCTCCTCCGCAAAGTGCCCACGGGCCCGTTCGATCAACTGAATAGCTACTTTTTCCAGTATTGACTTACAACTGCTCTGGTCACGAAGGTCCGGTGCCGTCGCCAGCCGAAACGCCTCATCCAGACGTCCGCCCTTCAGGGCTTTTTCTGCCGCCCGCAGACGAGCGTTCAACAATCGGCTGAACATCGACCTAACCTCCGAGAGTGCCGCATATCAGCACCATGCTATCCTGCGCCGGCGACCAGTCCAACCGGGCAGATAACCCGGTGCCAGGCCGGTCGCCGCTCCCGATCCCGACCAGATAAAGACGCCGCGCCGTACGAAGCGCGATCGCGCCGCTCTCAACACGGAATTCGATCGGAAAACGGGATTTATTTTATCTGGCCGATTCGTGCCGGCACGGGGCACGTGGAGCCGTGTTGCGATTCACTCGAAAATCGCCTTCAGATGGGGTATCCGGTCCGGGGAGCGGACTACCTACGGCGGGCGGATCACCTGGGCTGCTGCGAATCTCGGCAGGGGCACATGCTGCGTCGTCTCCAATAGCCGGGAGCACGCCAGGGGGGTAGACCAAGGGAAGCAAAGCCGGCGCATAAAAAAAGCGATGTGAGCTTCCGCCTGCCTGGTGCGCCCTTCAGAGTATTCGAGATCGCCGCTCGGTCGAGTGTGTTACCACGCTCGACCGTTCTCTTATCGGATTAGCTGCTCGTCCAGAGTTCCTTGCCCGCCGAAGCCGCGCCCTCATTGGTTAGGCGCTACCACTCTGCCGTCAGGCCGTTTCCCCGGCTCTGCGGTTTTACCCCAGCGGGTTGTGGCGGGTTCATCCAGATCCCGTCACGCCCTCTCTTCGAGTTTCGCCTCCGTCTAGAGCTTTGACCGACGAACTCTAGCCAGCCTGCCTGAGCGAGGCCGACACCTCTCTTGGGCTTCCGCTCCCTAAAGCACATCAGGCCTTGAAGGTCCACTGCTCGCGGGTATGCCCGACCCGCTACGTTCCGCCCTCAGGGTTTGGTTACCCTCTCGACGGCTTACTCCCTTCGAGGCCCTGCCGGTCTTGTTTCGTACCGGCGGCGCTCCTGGGATTCCCCCTTCGGAGCTTTCCCCTCTCGAAAGGTGCGCGAGTGTTTCCACCCGAGCGGACCCACTTGCCGTTTCTCCCGGCGTTGCTCCTTCGGCCGAAGCTTCAGGCCGGACCGCCGGGCCGCGGCTCCTGGGCTTTGACCCTTTCGAGAGTCCCTTGCGGCCGGACGCGCGATTAACACGCCGACCACCGGCTGCTCCCTTGGGGTTCGCCCCTTCCAGGGTCTTCCGGCGAACGCGTCGTCCAGGATTTCGCCCGGACTCCTCTCACGCGCTTCGCGGAGCTGAACCAAAGGAACTCTCCGCCAGCGCCACAGAGTATCAAACGGCGTTCGCCTGGCCCGATCCGAGCGAAGACACGCAAGGCGTCTCGGCCGGACCGGACAACCCTCGTAGGGTTTCCGTACCGGTGCGCTCCAGAACATTCGAGCGGGACTGCTGCCGGGCTATGTGTTCACCTCGCACGGCGCCGCACATTACTGCCGACAGCCCGCGCTCTTTGGCAACACGACCCACTCTACCGGAGTCGTCCTGGGGCGCCCTTGGCACCCAAGCACAGCGACACTCACATCGCTGATGGTAACTTACCTTGCGATTATCCGGATATCAAACTGTATTCGGATGCAACAGCCTGTTGAACGAGACTTACGCGACGACGATATCCGCGAGGCATCGACAGGCAAAAAACTTACACACAAGTCATGCGCGTTAAGTTTTTTTCAGAAAAGCGAAAACTCACAGTTTGCCCACAAGCGCCGCCGGACCGTTTCGGACCGAACCGCAACTCAGCGCCGTTCCATCCATTATGGTCCACGGCCTTTCGTCGCGTCCTGAGCAAACTCCATCCACTAACCCTCACTCCTCGCGGGACCACGCGCAGGTGGCGCGACGTAAATGTAACGTCGGGGATTGTCCCCGGCGCTTCGTGCGTTGTACCGTCGGGGCATGTCCCCGCCGCCGTGAGCCACAGTGCCCGTCGCGGCATCCCCCACAAGTGGTGACGCTATCCGGGCTAAGGTCGCTCGGCGGACGGTGTCCGCGAAAACGTGCCATCCACGTTCGGTGCGATAAACCGCCCGAGGTGTTCGGCGAACAGGCGATGAGCCTCTGCGTTCGGATGATTGTCCGCCGGATGAACGTGCCATCGACGCGCCGGCTGCGACTTGAAAAGAGGCGCCGCGTTGAAAACTCTCAGGTCGTGCTCCCTGCAAAAGTTTTCCTGGAGTTCGTAAAGGGCCCAGAGTTGCTGGTTTCCCAGGTGGCGCACACTTGGGTAAATCGCCACGATCAGTGGTATTCCCGATGCCGCTGTCTCGGCCTTCAGCTCCACGAGCGCATCGAAGGCATCCTGCCAATCCCTCGCTTGCGAGGGAACGCCGGTTTGGCCAAGTGCGGCGGCCAAGGCGCGGAGGACGCGGTCGCCGACCGGAAGGTACTGTGCCAGCGCGGCAGTGCTGCCGAGGACACCGGCACCGAACCGGGCCGCATCCCCGGGCCGGGCATCGTTCCAGACCATGGCCAGGATAACCATGTCCGGTTCGTACTCACGCATGTTACGCCGGTAATGCTCCAGCTCCTGCCTTATGTCGTACGCGTTAACCCCGGCGTTGATCACCTCGAGAACCCGGCCTGGATAGTAACGCCGCAGAACGCCCTCGAGCTGCCGGGGCCACGTATCCTCCACCCGCACGCCCTCGCCCAGCGTAAAGCTGTCGCCCAGGGCGACGATGCGGAACACGTCGGGCGGCTTGGGAATCGGCAGCTCGCGCTCGCGTATGCCCCGTGAGTTCGCTCGATATTCAATGGTCAATCGCGGTCCGAAATAGCCGCCCGGGTCGGACGAATAATGGTGCATCCAGTGAGCGTGCGGGGCGATGCGAAACCGCCGGGGATCATCGACGAAGATCGCGTATCGCTCGCTCTCAACGCTCATCAGCCGCCACTCCTTCAGCCGGACGAACTCCCCGCCGATCGCCTCGCCCAACGAAAATGTCCCGACCAGCAGCCACCAGACATACAGTGCCCTGCGGCCTCTCGATACGGCCTGCGGATCGCGCTCGTCGCGCTCGCGAAGCAGCAGAGCCGGAATGACGAAACCCGGCACGAGCAAAGCTAGAGAAACCCAGATTCTCGGGATCGCAAAGGGTGGGGCCTCCAGCGGATGTACGGCCAGCAACACAGCCCATAGTACGATTCCGACGGCGGCAGCGAGGACGAGGTAGAGCCGTACCAATCGTTCGGCGGTGCGGCGTGCCGCCAGTCCGATCGCTATAGGTAGGACTGCGATGATCAGGGCCACGAACAGCGCGACCCGCTGCCAGAGCGGCATCGGCAAAGGGGCCACCAGCAGGCCGGGTACGTGCTGGTTCAGGACCCAGACGCACGCCAACGCTTCGAAGATCAACAGTCCGGAGGCCGTCAGCGAAGGCTTCATGTCCAGGGCCTAAGCGATCAGATGATCAAGGCGCCTACTGCGATCCCTCGGGCTCAGACGAGTTGGACTCTCGCATTTCCGGCGGGCGCTCGAAGAGGTAGCGGCAGGACTCGAGCCGGTTGCGGCCTCCGGCGTAGACCGCGTACTTCGCTCCGGACCAGATCGAGGCCGAGCCGAAACGCCCGTCTTTGGAGAGGGCGTACATCTTCACGTCGAACCTGGGCCGGCCCTGCTTATCGAGCAGTCGCGGTTCTTTGGTATGGCGGACGATTCGGCGGAGCAATTCGAGGCACGCCTCAGCCGGCCCCATGCCACCGCGCATCAGCTCGACCACGGTAAACGCACCGCAGTTCTTGATGACCGCTTCGCCTCGGCCCGTGCTGCCGGCCGCGCCGACCTCGTTGTCAACGTACATCCCGGCCCCGACGATCGGCGAGTCGCCCACGCGCCCCGGAATCTTGTAACTCAACCCGCTGGTGGTCGTAACAGCGCTGAGGTTTCCGTTGTGGTCCAGCCCGCTGCAGTGGATCGTCCCGTAGGTGTACTCGAATCGGCGATGGCCTCCTGCACCCCGCTTGCCCTCGTTGGACTCGGCCGCCGGAAGCCAGTCGTCGTTGTCGGAGTGTCGCTCCTTCCAATCCAGCCACATACGCCGGGCCGCATCGGTAAGCAGCTCAACCTCGTCGAAGCCGTGGGCCCGTGCGAAACGAAGCGCCCCCTCACCCACGAGCAGAACATGGTCGGTACGCTCCATGACGAGCCGGGCGACGCGCGACGGATGCATGATGTTGCGCAGAGCGGCGACGGCGCCGGCGTTGTGGCTGGGCCCGTGCATCACGGAAGAGTCCAACTCGACCACGCCCTCCTCGTTGGGCAACCCGCCGTAGCCCACACTATGATCATTTGGATCGGCCTCGACCAGATTGACGCCGGCGATGACCGCGTCGAGGGCGTCGGCTCCTTCGCGGATCATCTCTGCCGCCTTCTCGGTGGCCGGCAGACCGTTGAAGCTGCTGATCACTACTGGCGGCGCGCTACGATTTGACGCGGGCGTTTCCTGTTGTGCAAAGCCTGTATTCAACCGTCCCGTGGCCGTGGCAGCAGCAGTGGCCGCAAGAAACGCGCGTCGCGACACGTTGGTATCATTCATGGGCGAGTCTCGTGGTGGAATAAGGTAACAAGCGGCACGGTGGTGTGGATTCTAGGCAGGGGGGCGAGTGTTGGGAAGCGGGTTGAACGCCCCATTCGTCCAGCTTGCTTGATTCTCGGGGAAGTAACACTGATTATTCTTTTGTGGAAACGTCACGTTGCAACTCGCGGCCGTGACCATCGGCCAGCGACACGGGGCGCCGATGCAAGAGTTGGTCAACCAGGGAACGAACCGTTTCACAGGAACTTTCAACGATGGATTTGAATCGTTTGACGCAGAAATCGCAGGAAGCGCTTTCCGAGGCACAGAATAAGGCCGTCACGATGGGCCACACGGAGGTGGATGGGGAACATCTTCTCTGGGCCCTGCTTACCCAGGAAGGAGGTCTTGTTCCTCGCCTGCTTCGCAAAATGGAAGTGCCGGTCGGGACGATGCTCGAAACGATCGACGCCGAGTTGGGGCGGCGGCCCAGCGTGTCGGGACCGGGCATCGAGCCGGGCAAGATCTACGTTTCCCAGCGGCTGTCGCAATTGCTGGTGTCGGCCGAAAAGGAGGCCAGGCGTCTGAAGGACGAATACGTCTCGGTCGAGCATCTGCTGCTGATGCTCATCGGCGAGGGCAAGTCCACGTCGGCCGGCCAGATTCTGGCGACGTTCGGTGTGACGCGCGACAAGCTGCTGCAGTCCCTTGTGGATGTCCGCGGCAGCCAGCGCGTGCAGAGCGCCACGCCGGAAACGACGTACGAAGCGCTCGAGCGCTACGGGCGTGACCTCGTGCAGGTCGCCCGCGACGGCAAGCTCGATCCGGTGATCGGTCGCGACGAGGAGATTCGCCGCGTGATCCGCATCCTGAGCCGCAAAACCAAGAACAACCCGGTGCTGATCGGCGAGCCCGGCGTCGGCAAGACGGCGATCGCCGAGGGCTTGGCCCACCGGATCGTTCGCGGCGACGTCCCAGAAGGCCTGAAGGACAAGAGCATATTCGCGCTGGACATGGGGGCGCTGCTGGCCGGGGCGAAGTTCCGCGGCGAGTTCGAGGAGCGGCTGAAGGCCGTCCTCAATGAAATCAAGGAAAGCGAAGGACGCATTCTGCTGTTCATTGACGAGTTGCACACGATCGTCGGCGCCGGCAAGGCCGAAGGCGCGATCGACGCCGGCAATATGTTAAAGCCGATGCTCGCCCGCGGCGAACTCCACTGCATCGGGGCCACCACCCTGGACGAATACCGCAAGCACGTCGAGAAGGACGCTGCACTCGAGCGGAGGTTCCAGCCGGTGCTCGTCGATCAGCCGAGCGTCGAGGACACGATCTCGATTCTCCGCGGCCTTCGCGAGCGATACGAAGTGCACCACGGCGTGAAGATCCAGGACGCGGCTTTGGTGACGGCCGCGACGTTGTCGCACCGGTACATCTCCGACCGCTTCCTGCCGGACAAGGCCATCGACCTCGTGGACGAAGCCTGCGCCATGGTCCGAACCGAGATCGACTCGATGCCGGCCGAGCTCGACGCGGCGACGCGGCGGGTCATGCAGCTCGAAATCGAGGAGGCCGCCCTCAAGAAGGAAAAGGACAAGGCCAGCAAGGACCGCCTCGCCGCGCTGCAGAAGGAGCTGGCAGACGTCCGGGGTAAAGCGGACGCCCTGCGGGCTCAGTATGAAGCCGAGAAGGAGTCGCTGCACAAGGTGCAGGCTATTCGCGAGGAGATCGAACAGGTCCGCCACGAGATCGAAGCCGCCGAGCGGTCGTACGACCTCAATCGCGTCGCCGAGCTGCGCCACGGGCGGCTGCCGGAACTGGAGCGCACCCTAAAAGAGGAAGAAGAGGCTCTGCAACATCAGGGAGAGGGCGAAACGCTTCTCAGAGAAGAGGTCACCGATGACGAGATCGCCGACATCGTCAGCCGCTGGACGGGCATCCCCGTGTCGCGGTTGATGGAAGGCGAGCGCGAGAAGCTGCTCAAGCTCGACGAGATTCTGCACCGGCGTGTCGTCGGCCAGGATGAGGCCGTCGGGCTGGTCGCCGATGCGGTGATCCGGGCGCGCTCAGGGATCAAAGACCCCCGCCGCCCGATCGGGTCGTTCATCTTTCTCGGCCCCACCGGCGTGGGCAAGACCGAGTTGGCCAAGACGCTGGCCGAAGCGCTGTTCGACACCGAGGAGAACATCGTCCGGATCGATATGTCGGAGTACATGGAGCGGCACGCGGTGTCGCGATTGATCGGGGCGCCGCCGGGCTACGTCGGGTATGAAGAGGGCGGGCAGCTCACCGAGGCCGTCCGGCGAAAGCCCTACTCGGTCATCCTCTTCGACGAAATCGAAAAGGCCCATCACGACGTGTTCAACGTGCTGCTGCAAATCCTCGACGACGGGCGGGCCACGGACGCCCAGGGCCGCACGGTCGATTTCAAGAACACCGTCGTCATCATGACCAGCAACATCGGAGCGGTGAATCTGCTGGAAGGTATCACCAGCGAAGGCACGATCCGCGACGATGTCCGCGACCAGGTCATGCGCGAGATGCGGACACACTTCCGGCCGGAGTTCCTCAACCGCGTCGATGAGGTCGTTTTGTTCAAGCCGCTCCAGTTGCAAGAGATCCAGCAGATCGTCGGCCTGTTGACCGAGGAACTGCGGCACCGCCTCGCCGACCGGCACATCGAACTCGAGCTGACCGACGAGGCCACCGAGTTCATCGCCAAGCAGGGTTACGACCCCATTTTCGGCGCCAGGCCCCTGAAACGTTTCCTCCAGCGGGAGCTCGAAACGCGCGTAGGCCGCGAGCTGATCGCTGGCAACATCGCTGATGGTGCAACTGTGCGCGTGGGCGTCAAGGACGGCGCGCTTTCCATCGAAACAGGAACGTAATTCGACGCAAGCCGATCCGATCAGCACCGCGCCAGTCATTAAGCGATCTGGCATCCGTGCCCCCCGCACGGGGCGACACCGGCGGCTTGCCCGCCAAGGTCCGTGACACTTGAGGCAGGTGTCGTCGGCACGCTCCGAGCCGCGACCGTGAGGGAGCGGTTGCGTCGCGGGGCGATCAGGGAGGACACACCGGCCGAGGCGTGCCGAGGGCCCTGACGTGCGCCTCGAACCGGTCTTGTCACATACCCCGCCCGCCAGTGCTCTGCCGTCATCGCTTGCACGCGGATGGCGACCCTGCTATTGAAATGTTTCACGCTAAAGCGGAACGACTCCGAGGCACCTCACTGGATGCGCTGGATTCTTGGCCGCTCTACACCTTTCCCACAAATTATTTGTACGATGGATCGGCCGGGGAGCCATGGGGAACAGATCAGAGGGCATCGCATCCTTTGGTGACATGCGTGTGGTTAGCATTGTTCCCTGGCGCGACGTGACCGAGATGAGAATCAAGCGGCGCGCTAAGCAATGGTACGTCCGGTTCAAGTGCCGTCGGCACTTCTCTCGCGTATTCTGGTGCGGGCGTGATAGAGCCGCCGCCGGGACGGCACTTGCCTGCGCGAAAGAGCTGCAACGAGCGGCGATGGGCCGAGATGGTCACGACACCTCCGCCCTTGCTTCTCAAGGAGCGGAGCGCGACGCTTCAACCTGATACATTCCGAGGTCGAGTAAGTCGCTGTCGCCGTCGGCGTCGAGGTCGGTGCACGCACAGTCAGACGCTACGGGACCGCCCGGACCGGCTGGGCACACGGCGAACCACACGAAGTCCGTGAGATCCACCCGGGCGTCTCCGTTGGCGTCGCCTTTGACTACCTCGATGTGAAACGATTCGGTTGCACTGCCCGCAGGCGTAAAGGCCCGGATCGTGACCTCCTGCGGGCCGCCGGCGTGGCTCGGCAAGGGCCACGTGACAACGCCGGTGTTGAAGTCGATCGTCATGCCCGCCGGCCCGCTGTCCAGCGTCCACGGGTAGACGGTGCCGCTGCAGCCGGGCTCGATCAGAGCCGGGACCGGGCCGGTGTATGGCACGCCGCAGCCGGCTGTCTGATCGGTGATCGGGGCAATCTCCGGCGGAATCGGGTCCACCGTAATGGCGTAGGAGGCCTCGTCGAAACCGGCCGAATTGGTGGCACGGATCGTGACGATGTGCGGCTCCTCCACGCCCGTGGACCGGGGCCACGTGACAACGCCCGTCGCGGAATCGATGAGTGCCCCGGACGGCGCCGTCTCCAGCGTCCACCTGACGTTGCCAACGTTTTGGGGCCGGGTGAGGGTCGGAGTCGGCCCGGTTGCGGGCTCTCCGCACGTGACGTTGACGTTCGAAAGCCCCTCGATCACCGGTGCAAGGAAGTTGATCCTGAGCGAATCGGAATAGACCACCGCGTTGTTGTCGTCGAAGGCCTCGACGACGCGATCGGTGTCGTCCAGGATGGAGCCCAGATACCACGTCCCCGACGCGACATCGTCGGGAATGTCGATGATGATGTCGTATTGACCGGAAGCCCCGCTGCCCATGCTGCTCCATATCAGCGTCCCGAGCAGTCGGTCACCCGTGTCGATCACCGGGTCTTCGGAGATATAGAAGCCCTGCCGAATGTCGGTCACGAACGTCGTGCCGAGGTTTTCGACCTGGATGCGGGCGGCGATCTGCCCGCCGGGATCAACCGTGGTCGGCGTGAAAATGAGCGGGGCGGACCAGCCGTAATCGGCGAGGTAGAAGTTGCAGTTGCCCAGGTCGGTGAAGATGCCGCCGGGGTACAGCGCCCGCTGGCCGAGGCGGTCGTCGGCGTGCGGCTCAATGACGTTCTCGAGCCCAAACGTGCCGCCGTTTGGATAGAACGAGTTCATCATCGCCGCGACCGCGTCTTCATGCCCCAGTCCGAAGGCGTGGCCATACTCGTGCATGACGACCTGCAGCAGCGAAAAACCGTACAGGCCCGGATTCATGAGCACTTCGGGCGACGGCGCGGGGTCGAGGTTCCATCCCCACCCGTTGGGCGCCTCCGCGTTGATCAACGTGTCCATATCGGCCCAGTAGTAGCCATCGTTGCCCAACAGCGTGACCGCAAGGATGCCGGGGTCACCAAAATACGAGCCGGGGACGGCCTCCGTGTAACTGTAGCCGTCGAACAGGTCGGGCGGCGAGATGCTGGCCGGCCCGGCCGTGTAAACCCAGGAGGATCCCCCAGTGATGTTCCACGCGCCGGCCGCGGCGAGGACGATTATCTCGGCCTCGGAGCCGGGCGGAAACGTCGCGGCCGAGAGCCAGCGTGTGTCGGTAGCCGTCGGCCAGATCACCGGGACGCCGTTTACAGTGTACCATGAGTAAGCGGACGCCTTCGGTGCGACCATGCACAGCACGCCGGCGGCGATTGCCGCGAGCATGCAAACGCTGCAAGCGCACGAGCGGTGTCTCGTGTGATGTCGCAGCTTACCGGCCACGGCGTTGCTCCTTCGGACTCCGGGCGGCCTCGCTTGCTTCCTCAACGCGCTCGGAGCGGTCACGCTGCGTTCGCGCGGGCGACCGGATTCTCAAAGGCGCCGCCGTCGGCATGCGCATCAGCTTTGCTCGCCCCGCCGGCACGCTTAACGCATGGTCTCTGCTGGCCTCCAGCACCGGCCGGACCCGCCCGATGAACTCGTCGTACGACATCGCCTGCACCCCGGCCTGAGCAAGCGGCCTGACGCCGATCACCGATCCGGTTGTGCTGCCGAGAACGCATCGCGGCCGCTGCGTATCGAAATCGGCCGACGATGCATGCGCAACGATTGGCAGACCTGTGTCATCGAAACCCGTCAGCGCAGCGCCGCTCGCCGCGTGCACCGTCCTTCGGCCGTCTGAATCTGTTTCGATGCGGAACGCCCCGCGATGGATACCCACGACCGGGTGAATGCTGTACTCGGGATGAAGAAAGAGCAGCCAGCGGTCACCCGGTTCAAAACGCGGCGCGTGTGTGATTTGCAAAGACGCATCGCCGACCACTCCGCCCGGGACGACCAGTTCGAAGGTTTCGCCGGAATCCGCGAGGCTCCCTTTGTGGTAATCCACCTGTTCAAACTGAACCCGCGTGACGATGGTCGCGCCGTCCGCGGACCACGAGCTTTCGGTGGCCGCAACCGTCCCTTCGATCACCTGGCCCGCCGCGTCGGAGAGCTGTTCGATCGTCAGAGGCAATACGGTCGATGCGCCGGCCCGGGCAACTATTGCAAGACATGACACGACCAGCCATGCCGCGCAACAACGCCGCCTCAGTCGCCTTCGTGCCGTTGGCATGGTCCTTGGATACAGCGCGCGTGTTCTCATCGCGTGCGGACTCTCCCCCTGTCTCGGAAGGTCGCTTGCTACAAGATGCCCCCGACTGAGTATAATGCATCCGCCGGCCTTGGCGCGCGCTTTTTTCGTCAGGAATGCTGCAAACATCGGAAGAAGACTGCGTCGCTGCGATGATGTACTATGGGACCCTGGTACGTGACAGGTTCGCCACGCGCGCCGATGTCCGATAGAATACGGCCGTGTGACAGACGGCAACGACCGACGAGCACGAAGTCATAATCGGAGGCACCCATGACCGTCCCGATAGTCCAGGTGGACGCGTTCACCGATCGTGCGTTTGCGGGCAACCCGGCCGCCGTATGCGTGCTGGACGCGGCCCGCGACGCTGAGTGGATGCAGAACGTCGCGCGAGAGATGAATCTCGCCGAGACGGCCTTCCTCGTGCCGCGCAGCGGCGAGTGGGACCTGAGATGGTTCACCCCGGCGATCGAAGTTGATTTGTGCGGCCACGCCACGCTGGCCTCGGCCCACGTCTTATGGGAAGAAGGACACCTCGATAGCGACCGCACAGCGGTCTTCCATACCGCCGGCGGACGGCTCACCGCCGATAAGGACGAAGGCGGCATCCGGCTGGATTTCCCGTCGGAAACCCCCAAGGAAACGCCTGTGCCCACCGAAATCTCCAACGCCCTCGGGCAACCGCCGCAATGGGTCGGCCGCACCCGCACGAACTACCTCGTCGAACTGGAATCGGAAGATGCCGTTCGCAACCTGCGGCCGGACATGGCACGCATCAGGCGGCTCGACGCGCAGGGCCTGATCGTCACGGCCGCCGCGTCGACCGAGCCGTTCGATTTCGTCTCGCGTTACTTCGCCCCGGCGGCCGGTATCGACGAGGACCCGGTCACCGGCTCCGCCCATTGTTGCCTCGGGCCGTACTGGCAGCAAAGCCTGGGCCGATCGACCTTCCAGGCCTACCAGGCCTCAGCCCGCGGCGGCAGATTGGGAGTGCGGGTGGTCGGCGATCGCGTCCACCTCATCGGTCAGGCCATAACGGTCCTGCGAGGCGAGCTACTCGCGTGAGCGGCGACAACCGCCCGGCTTTGCGGGATCGCAGGGGGCGGGTGCGACATCTCGACCATTGCCGCTGCCGTCGCATCGTGTAGAATCGGAAGGCGTCCTGGCCATGCGAAAGGCATCCGGCCGCGCCAAGGGCGTCCGGCCATACGAAGGGCATCGGGCCGTGCGAAGTTGTCCTGGCTGTGCGGAGGGAACGCTACCCGCGCGGCCCGCGTCCGACCCGACGTTGCGTTGCAGGCGCGGATCGGACGACGGCGTGGTGGTCCGGCTCGCCCGCAAGCAGTCAGGGCGATCACAATCTAAGCGCATGGAGAGGTGGCTGAGTGGCTGAAAGCAACGGTTTGCTAAACCGTCGTACTGGGTAACACCGGTACCGCGGGTTCGAATCCCGCCCTCTCCGATATTCGCACCCTTTGGTGCCTCAGAGTGCCGAATTCGGCAAGTACAGGTCGGTTTCCTCGCATTTCCCAATTCCCACGGTTACCGCGTGTTTTCGGTGTCCGGTCGCCAATTGGCGCCAATCGTCGCCAACCGTCGCCCCTGGCGAGTGCAACATACGTGCAACATTTCAGGCGGCTCCGGTCGCGGTTTTCGCGTCGGTTGAAGCGTAGTCCGGCAGCGCCGCAATAGCCGCCGCACGGTCCGGCAGCAGCACGTGCGAGTACCGCCGCAACGTCAGGTTGATATTCGAGTGCCGCATCAGTTCCATAGCGGCCCTCGGCGAGACACCACCGCGTGCAAGGTTCGTCGCGAACGTGTGCCGCAAGCTGTGAAAATTCCGCAGCCGTTCGCTACCGTCGCGGTCCGGCACGCCAGCCGCTTTCAAGTCCCGCCGCAACAGCCTCGCCACGTTCGTAGCGTCCGGCGCCGCCGGCAGCACCAAGTCGGCCGGTTCGGTGTTGTCCGCTGCGTCCTGCCACCGTCGCAAGAGCGCCACGAGTCCCGGCGTTAACGGCTGCTCGTACAGCTTCCGGTTCTTCGCGCGTTTCGCCGTCACGGTGGCACACGGCGGCTTGCCGTCCAGGTCCAGGTCACCCCACGTCAACGTGCGGCATTCCTTCGACCTGAAACCGGTGTCGGCTGCGAGTTGATAGAACACCCGCCGTTCAAGTCCGCTCATACCCCACCGGTCCGGTCCCGCCTCGGTGGTAGTGAACAGCGTCGCCAGTTCGTCCGGTTCGAAGACGCCGGCCTCGCCTTCGTCGTCAACCGTCAACGGCTTGGCGCCCGCCAGCGGGTCAAACGGCGCCCGGCGTTCAGCCACCAGCCACCGCGTGAACGCCTTGATAGCGTCCAGGTGGTGGTTGCGTGTGCGTTTCTTGCACTCGAGCGCGCCGAGAAACCGCCACACGTCCGCCGCGGCAACGTCAGTCCAGAACGCGAAACCGCACCCTTTACAGACTCGCGTTGCCTTGCCGGTTTTCTCGCGGACGTACCGCTCGGTGTTGCCGGCGCCGGCGAGCGCCCGCCGCCAGTCTTCGATATGTTCCGTGAGCGCTCGAGTTGTGTGCCGCTTGAACGGGTCAACCTTGCCGGCCGCCTCGCCAACGGCTTCTAATTCGGCTTGGTTCAACACCATTTTCGCCGCCGTCTTCTGCGTGGTCTTGCAGTTGACGTAAACCGGCTTGCCGGTCTTCGGGTGCCGAAACCGGCCCCACCAGATCCGCGAACGGGTGCGGTACTTCGTCCCGTCCGCTCGCCGCCGTGTCACAATCGGTTTGTAGAGCATGGCGTGTGACTCCAAACAGGTCGGGACCCACCCGGTGGTTGAACAGCACCACGCAAAGTGAGCTGAGCCGAGTGAGTCCCGTTCGAATTTCTGCCGCTTGGTACGCGGTACTGTTCAACCGCTTCCATTATGCCGCGCCCGGGCGCCTGTTGCAAGCCGCTTCCGTCATCGCCGCCCACGCGGCCCGTTCCGGCATGCCGGCGTCAACCCAGGCCTCTAGCTCACGCACTCGGAACAGCAGCAAGCCGCCGCGTTTGAACGGTTGCGGACCCACCAGCCCCGCCGCCAGCCACCGGTCAAACGTCCGGCAGCCGATACCCAGCAGCCGTGCCGCCGCCTTCCGTTGCACCACAAACGGCGTCAGGTTGTCACCGTCGGCGCTCGTCACCGCGTCACCAGTTCAGCCACACCCATTCCGACACGCGGCGCTTGCAGCTACCACCCGCCGCGTGGTTTGGCATATCGAAGGAAACCGAACGCCAGCCGGCGTACAGGTCGGCGTACAGGTCGGACGGATAACCGGACAACACCACCTTGCCGGCACACGCACGCAACACACCCGCTAAGCGCCGGTGGTCGTCTTCGCTCATTTCGCACCCGTAGACTTGCGGACTCGTGCGCGTTTCCGCGAGATACGGCGGGTCACAATAGAACAGCGTTTCAGGCGAGTCCCACCGTAACACGGCAGCCGTCGCCGGCGTGCAGGTCACCATTTGCACACGCCGGAACCGCTCGGCTACCGCCGGCAACACGTCATCAACCGCCGACAAGTAGCCGCTCACAACGTCCGCCATGCCGCGGCGCTCGCGGTGCAACGTGCAGCTAAAGGCGTCGCCACGTCCGCCGATGGACAAGCGCCACCGGACAAAGTCGCGCCGCGCCTGCTCTATCTCGTCGCCGTCCGGCTCGGTTGCCGAGTCAAATTCGGTGTGCGAATACGGTGTGAGCTGTAGCCGCCGATGCAACTCGGCGAATTTCTCGCGGTTCCGCAGTATGCGAAAGAACCGACACAAGCGCCCGTCCACGTCGTTGTAGACTTCAACGGGCGCCGGCGGCTTGTTCAACAACACGGACGCCGCACCACCGAACGGCTCGCAGTACGTGTGATGCTCAGGGAATAGTGCCGCTATGCGCTGCGCGAGATAATGTTTACCGCCGTGCCATTTGAAGGCCGGTCGAATCATTGGTTGCGCCCCTTCCCTCGTCGCGCCTTCCGTTCTTTCGCCTTGTTCGCCTTCTCGAGCGCGACGGCTTTCTTCAGTGCATGCAGGTAAAGGTACTGTACTGGAAGACTGTAGCGCCGCCGCGTTCCCTTCAGGCGAAAGACGACGACACCCGCCGGTGGGTCAACGTCTACCACCACGCGACGGTGGCGCCCCTGGTCGAACACGGTGGCGAGTGTTTCTCGCGTTACGGTTTTCGGTAGTAGTGCCATAGCGTTAATGGTACGGTTCGTACCGCAGCGTTTCTTTTGGCACCCGCGCGAACGCCTCGCGCTCGCCCGGCGCCCACAAGTTCAAGCGCTCGAGATATTCCGCTTGCGTCTCGAAAACCGCGCATGCGTCGTCTTCGGTTGCGAACACCGCCGGCGCGCCGAACTCAAGCCGCTTGTCCTCGGCGTCGCATTGCGGCTTGTCGTGCGGATGCACGCCGCCCGGTACAGTTTCCCAATTATCCGGTTTGCCGAAGTCTTCACCCCACGGGTCACGACCGGCTTTGATACGCTCAGTACCGACGCGCCGCCGGCGTTAGGGTGCATCAAACCGCCACCAAGCCCACGGCCTCGCGCCCGGAAACTCGGCGATGAATGTCGGCAGTAGTTCCGCTTTTAAGTCAACCCACGCTTGCTGTAGAACGTCGTCGGGTGCGTCTTTGCCAAAGCCGCGCCCCAAACCTGAATAGCCCCTCAGCAAGTGCTCGCGGTGTTCCTCGTTGTAGCCGGCTTCCGGCTTCAGTTTCTTCCGTCGCGGTTTCGGTCGTCTCATTGTTGGCGCCTTCCCTGAGTAAAGGGTGGTCGCGTGTCCGGTGGTTCGGTCAGGTCAAGCCCCAACTCGCGCACAAGCCGCGCGAACGCAAGCCGAGAATCGCGCTCTACGGCAACTTCCGGCCGCGCTCTCGGTGCGCCGAAACGGTCTTCGTACGTGAGCCCGCTTTTGGACAGTACAGCGCGCGCCTCTTGGCACCTGTCCCAGGCTTCCGCTGCAAGCTGTAGCAAGCGCAAGTGGTGCGGTTCCAACTCGTAGCTTTCAGTTACGTCGATGTACCACGCGCGTGTAGCGGCTTGCAGGTGTTTGGGTACGGTTTGCGTCTCTTTACCTTCTGGCATGGGTCACCTCAATTTCTGTTTTCAACCGTGCGCGGCAGACAAGCAAAAGTGTTTGGCCAGCGGTCAACGTCGCTCAGGCTGTAGCTATTCGTGCAGCCCCCCTTTAATAAGTGTCGCTGTACCATAGCGGTTGCGGTCGCGCCCCGTCGTTGGTATTCGCACCGCTTCCTTTCGTTTAGTCCACGCACGCATGCAGCCATAAGGTCGGCTCTAGTATCACCCAGCGTTCCTGCCTGTTCTTCGGCCGGCGCCCTTCCGGGTGCAGCGTGTCGAAAATCTGTTCCACGCGGCCGAACGTAATTGGACGGCCGCACCGCTTGCAGGGAACACACCCGGGCGCCCGGTACTTTCCGTCCGAGTAAACGGACGGTTTACGCTCGCGCCGTGTCGTCCCGGTTGTGCCGTCACCCGCTTTTCCGCCGTCACCCCAGTTAAAGGCGACGCGAGTCCCGGTGTCCCCCCCTGTCCCTAGGTCCGCCCTAATGCGCCCTTTACATGCGCTTGCGCTCATCGTGTCTTTTCTCGCTTCGCGTGCATTACGACAGCCCTGGGGACAGCTAGGGACAGCCGTTGTCTTTGCCGTTCTCAGTGCGTTTTGTCCGGTACCGCTCGAGCGCCGCCAAACCGTCGCCACTCAGGTCGATACCGCAGTAGACATACGTCCGGTCGCCGTCGTCCCGCCGTCGCCGCCGCTGGACTGCCGGCTCGGACGCTCGCAAGTGCTCGCCGAAAGTCGCGATGGCGCCCGGCGTGTGTCCGTTGTCCCGCGCCCATGCACGCCAGGCGTCAAACAAGTCGGCACACGGCACCTCAACTTGCGGGTCAAGAGTGCAAAGGTCCTCGACGAAACCGGCAACGGGTGCGGTCATCCGCCGGTAGTTCTCAAGCGTCTCTTCGGTTTTCGCCGGCACCTTGAACCGTCCTTGCGAGCGTAGCCGGTGCAGTCCACGCAAGGACCAGTTCAGAACACCGGACGCCTCGCGCTTCAGCCGTCCCTCTAGCTCGCGGTCCTCGCGGCCGGCGAAACTCTTTTCAAACGGCAACAGCAACAGCCGCGCACCGAGTGCGTCGGACGCATCCGAGAAACGCGGCAGCTCGTTTACTGTCACCATAAACCGCACACGCAGCCGCACGTTCGTAAGGTACGGCAGGTTCTTCCGGTTGATGCTCACCGGATCCTCGCCGACAATGCTCTTGATAATTTCCAGAACGCGCATTGAGTCCACGCGGTAACCCAGGTGCGCGTCAGGAAACATCGCCACCGTCTTACCGACAAGTTGCCACAAGCCAAATTCGCCGGCGAGACTCGACAATGTTGGCGACGCGCACGCGGCCGGTCCGATGACGTGCTGTAGGATACGCAACACGGTTCCCTTGCCGCTGCGCTTCGGTCCGACAAGCATCAATAGTTTTTGATAGGACATGTCCGGTGTCAGGCACAAGCCGAACCACTGTTGCAACAGGTCGATACAGTCGCCGTCTTCCAGCACCTCATCAACAAACGCCTTCCACTGTGGACAGTCGGCATCGGGTGCGAAAATGTACGGAAGCGCCGTTGGCGAAAACCACGCGGGTGTATGGTCGTACAGCTTCAGGTCGCCGCCGGTTTGCGATATGTCCAACAGTGTGTTTGCAAATGCGATAACATTGTCCGGCGCCGGCTTCCGCCTGTTATCGAGAAAAACCGGCTGCTCAAGTGTGTATGGCACTCGGCAAACCGCCGCAAGCGCCTTCACAACGTCTGCCGCACGTCGTGGCGTCGCCTCTTTGGTTCGCTTGTCCAGCCATTTTAGCACGATAGCCGCCAACTCAGACTCAGGGACGCGGATGTATCTTGTGGCATCCCACCGCCAATACTCGTCTCGATGCCACTGTAGGGTGCGCCCGTGTCGTGCGGTAAAGTGTTCGTCCACGAACATCCGCGCCCAATCCATCGGCGTCGGGTGTTCCGGCAGTTCCGGTTTCTTCGCAGCGTCGATGAGTTCCCGCAACTTGGCGGGTCCGGCGTCACCGTGTGCCACGAGAAAGTCATCGAGTCCTACCTTGCCATCGCCATTCGCCGGCAGTCGTACAACGCGAACATCGGCGCCCGCGGCGCTCAGTGTTTCCGCAAGCCGGGTCTCGGCTAACTGTACTTCCGGTTTGGTGCCGGCGTCCGCGTCGAAGACGATGACTACACGTCGCCGCTTCCACTCGATGTCAGCCAGGTCGTCAATGAGTCGCCGCTTGCCAAAGGCGCGCCCGGTGTCGGCGCGTTTGCGCCGTTCTTGCCAACCCCAGACGCCAACTAAGCCGATAGTCGGAAACCCAGCTTGCATGCCGGCAAGTGCTTTTTTCTCGCCTTCGGTGACAACAACAACGCCGGCACCCTCGAGCGCATCGCAGAAACCCGGCGGAAAGTAGGCACGGTTCGGTGCGCCCTTCGGTGTTTCGTACTTTACCGGCTTGCCATCCCGCTCTCGCGGGAAGTCCGGCTTGACACGCCGGTAGTCGTCCGCCTCGCCGTTGCGGGACGGAAAGAAAAAGACCATCGCGTTTCCCCAGTCCGCATCCTTCGGCGCCCAACCCAAGATAGCCTTTACGCCAGCCGCGTCGGTCGAGTAGATGCCGGCGGCTTCGATAGTCTCGTCACTCAGTCCGCTGGCGTATAGTTCGGCGCGGTGCCGTTCGGATAAGGTGGTGGTCGCAGTAGTCATCGGGTCGGTGGTCCTTGGCATAAGTCGCAGGCGGCTTCAATGAACGGTATCGCCAGGTCCCGGCGTCCGCGGACTGCCGCACGGCACGCGGCACTCAGTAGGTCGTGCGCGGCCCCGCGGCTGTCCACGTCCAGGAAGACGGTTTGCGGCGTCTGGTATCGCGACGGTAGGAAATGGCGTCTTGACGCCGCGTCGAAGGTTCCCTTAGAATGTCGCAAGTCGAACATTGTTGTCGTCCAGTCGTCCGCCGCCGGTCCGCTGCCGGCGGTTTTTTATTGGCAGCCGCGGGGACACCCCACGGCTCGGCGCCCACTGTGTCAAAATACAGCGCACCGCTTCGTCAGCGTGGCGCCGACGCCATACAACACGCCGGCGCCACGCTTGGTGCGAAGCGCGACAGCGCCAGGAAACACGTTCGCCCTGGCCGGCATCACGGCACCACCTTCCAGGTCGCAGGCACACCAAAGAAAACTCGGTCGCAAGGCTCGCTATCCACGGAACGCGCGGCAACTTGCGTTGCGGTATAGGCAGGGTCCGCGACAGGCGAAACCTCGAACAGGTCTGCCCGCTTTACAATGCGCAATGGCAGGTTGTCGTTGCCGCGCGTCCAGGTGTCGCCTTTCGGCGGCACGGAAAACGAAAACGACATACCACGCACGAGCCGCGCGTTGATGTTTTCTACGAGGTCGCGGACGGCGCTCGTATTCGGCGCGTCAATGCGAACACGCAACGCGGTTTCGTCGGCTTTCAGGTCCAAGTTCGCACTGCGCCGGCCGATCATTCGCGACAAGTCGTGCTCGATAAGCGCGCGAATGTCGTTGTTCGGGTTGCTTAGCGAAACATCAAACGCGCCCGCTTCGATACGCTCGCGAAAGCCGCCAAGGTCGTGCGACAGGCTTCCCCACACAATAGCATCACCGGTTATTGTCGGCATGTTTTCTCTCGCGGCTCATCAGCCACAGCTCGCGTTGAAAAGTCTCTAGCTTTGCTTGCGCCTCATCAATCGCCGCGCGGTCGCCTTTGCCAATGCGCTCGCGAATTTCTGTCTGCGCCGTTTTCGCTCGCGCGCCCATGCTGCGCGTGAGCGTTCCCTGGTTTTGGTACTTCGCAATGTCGGCAGCCAGGGTCTCGTCAGCATGCCGCAAAAACGACTGTCGCGCTTCGTCGTGCTTGCCTTTTCGTGTCGCGGTTTCCATCACTGTGCTCCGTTATATTTGCGCCGATGTGGCAATTGGGATGCGCGTTGTTTGCTTTTGGTTCTCGCGCAACTTTCGGACCTGCTCACGCCGCTTGGCAAGGGTTTGGCGCGTGTCCTCTTCCCTTGGCTCGCGGTTTTCTATTCGATCCAGGCGCTCGAGTGTTTTTGTCGTCCACGTTTTCAGCAAGCCGAGTTGCGACGCCGTTTCGTGAATATCAAAAAGCTGGTGCGCAAAGCGGTCAACTTCGTTCGCTTCGGCGTGTCGCCGCCCAACAACGTCACGCTCAGCGCTAAACTCGGTCGGGCGCTTCGGTGACGCAGCATAGCCCATTGCGACATGACTCTGGTACAGTCGCTCCTGCTCTGCAACGTCGCCCTGTTTTTTGTTTGCGTGCCGGCGTTGTACGTTCGCCGTGTCAATGAAGTATTTTGCCGCCGCCGGCAAGTGGCGCACGCGCTCAGTATTTGCCGCGTTGATGGTCGCGGCAAGTTCCTCAAGCGTCCGGCGCACGCTCGCTACCGTCTTTGAGTCCAGCTTCATTGGTCTGCGCTCCTGGTTTGGTTGAAGAATGTTCCCTGGTTGGTAGGGTCCTGCGCCGTCGTGCGCGGTTCTCAATTTCGACAAGCTCGCGCGCGGCTGCAAGCATGCGTCGGACGGCGCTTTCAATTTGCTTGTCTTCGGTGGCAGCCATTGCCTTAATTTTGGTCACCAGTTCTGCGCCCGTAAAGTACAAAGAGTAGGCAGCGAATAGGCGATGCGCGGAAACCGCGTTAATGTGCGGCTATGGCGTGAGTTTCGGCAACGGGTGCGAATAGGTTGCGAATAGACTAGGTGCGCCGAATAGCTTTTTTGGTGTGCCTTACCGCCGTTTGAACGACCGGACTCGCCGTGTCGGCGGCTTCAAGATATTGTTCAAGGTCCCCTTTGTGGACTCTGCACCGCTTCGCGGAACGCATGTAGCGCATCAAACCGTCCGGCTTTAGCCGTTTGCTGAGCGTCTTCAGGTCGAGTCGGCCGTCTGAGAGTTTGACGGCTTCTGTCAGCGGAATGAACCGCGGGTCCGTGTCATTCCACGGACATTGCTTCGTTGCGTCAGCGTCTCGCCAGTCAAGTTCAGCGTACGGCGTCAGACTATTGATGGCGTCGCAGGCTCGGCGTGTCGCACCCGTCCATCGGTCGCTGTACAAGTCTGTACGCGCCGCGGTTTCCCGTGCGTCGGCGAGTGCGGCCGCCGCGGTCTCGATGCGTTGCATGATGATGGCGCCCGTCTGGTCACCAAAACGCAAAGCGTCACGCACAGCCGCCGAACGGAACCGGCTTAGCCGGTTGCCGTCAGCCTGCGCGAGTGCCTGCCGGCGCTCATGCGAGTCCGGCACGGTGCGCTGGACAGCGTCCAGCATGGCGTTTAGTTGCATGATGCACTCTTCGGTGAACGTTGGTAGCGACATTGTGCGAGTCCCTCGCGCCGAGCCGCGGCCTCCGGCCGTATGCGGGACTCGCGTGCACACGACCGGGGACCACGTTCGCGAGCCGTCGCTCGCACCCGGCGCCGCCAATTGTCCGGCGCCCGGCGCCGCCGTCAATGGCGTTTCCGCACGCAGAAACCGGGCGCCACGCCACGCAACGGCGCTCGGTGGTGTCCTTGGACCCGCCAAGGCGCCACGCGGCAATTCTCGCGGTCGCGCGGTTGCTGGCACAGCTCGAGCGCAAGAGAAAGCCGCGCCAAGCGGCGCGGCTGGGGTGCAACATGCGTGCAACATTTTTTCGGGCGCTTCTAAGTCCCGCTGGCACAATTCTTTACCGGCAGTGTGCGCCCGTTTGCTAAACCGTCGTACTGGGTAACACCGGTACCGCGGGTTCGAATCCCGCCCTCTCCGTTTTTTGCCCGCGAAAGCGGGCAAAAATCGAGAGCAGGAGAAAGTAGAAAGTAGAGAGTCGAAGAGGCACAGCCACCCTCTGGTCACCACGGCCGTCATCCGCCAGAGCCGCCCTCTCCTGCGGTCTACTTTCAACTCTCTACTCTCTTCTGTTACACTAATATGACAGCGCTAAAGAGGCTCAAGCTAACTCAGGTCGCGCGCCGATGGGGATTC